>NZ_FLSP01000003.1 GCF_900091315.1 Streptomyces sp. DI166 | reverse complement strand
CGTTGAGCATCAGCTCGACCGACATCAGGACCAGGATCGCGTTGCGGCGGGCGAGGACGCCGTACAGGCCCGTGCAGAACAGGAGGGCGGAGAGCACGGCGGGGTAGGCGAGGTGCATCAGCGGGCGCCTTCCTTGTCGGCACCGGCGGCTCCCGGGCCACGGTCGGCGGGGCCGCCGGTCGCGGGCGCGGCGTCGGCCTTCGCCTTGCGGGACAGGACGATCGCGCCGACCAGGGCGGCGAGGAGGAGGACGGAGAGGGCCTCGAAGGGGAGGACCCAGTTCTGGAAGAGGGCCTGGCCGGTGACGTCGGTGGAGCCGGACGGGGCGCCGTCGAGGTCGATCCAGGTGGTGCGGAAGGCGTCGACGACGACCCAGACCAGGGCAGCGGCGGCGACGACGGCCACGCCAAGGGCGACCCAGCGGTTGCCGGAGTCGGCGTCCGGGGAGCGGCCGATGGGGGCGCGGGTGAGCATCAGACCGAACAGCAGGAGGACGACGACGGAACCGACGTAGATGAGGACCTGCACCCAGGCAATGAACTCGGCGGTGAGCAGGAGGTACTCGACGGCGAGGCCGCCGAGGGCGACCACCAGCCACAGGGCGGCGTGGACGAGCTGCCGGGTGGTGACGGTGATCAGGGCCGCGCCGAGGGTGACCAGGCCGACGAGGAGGAAGGCGATCTCGACGCCGGTCGGGGAGAGGAAGCCGTGGGTGTCTGCGGCAAGGGCGGCGAGGGTCACTCCTCTCCCTCCTTGGCTTCGGCCTGGGCGGCGGCGAGCTTCTCCGCCGTCTTGCGGGCCGCGGCGATCTCCTTGGGCTCCTCGGCGGCGGGGTCCAGGGCGGGCGGCGCGGGCACGGTCCACATCCACTCGCGGAGCTTGTCGCGCTCGTGGGTGAGGTCGCGGATGTCGGTCTCGGCGTACTCGAACTCCGGGGACCAGAACAGGGCGTCGAAAGGACAGACCTCGATGCAGATACCGCAGTACATGCACAGGGAGAAGTCGATGGCGAAGCGGTCGAGCACGTTGCGGCTGCGCTCGCGTCCGCCGGGGGTCGCCGCCGGGATCGTCTCCTTGTGGGAGTCGATGTAGATGCACCAGTCGGGGCACTCCCGGGCGCACAGCATGCAGACCGTGCAGTTCTCCTCGAACAGGCCGATCACACCGCGGGTGCGGGGCGGGAGGTCGGGCTGGGTGTCGGGGTACTGCTTGGTGACCGACTTGCGCGTCATGGTGCGGAGGGTGACGGCCAGGCCCTTGGCGAGGCCGCTGCCGGGGATGGGGGCCATGGTTACTCGATCACCACCTTGACGATGCCGGTGAGGGCGATCTGGGCGAGGGCGAGGGGCACGAGGAGGGTCCAGGAGAGCTTCTGGAGCTGGTCCTCGCGCAGCCGGGGGTAGGTGACACGGAGCCAGATCACGATGAAGGCGAGGACGGCCGTCTTCAGCAGCGTCCACACCCAGCCGAGGCCGTCGGCGCCCCAGGGGCCGTGCCAGCCGCCGAGGAAGAGGACGGTGGTCAGACCGCACAGGACGACGATTCCGGCGTACTCGGCGAGCAGGAACAGGGCGAAGCGCAGGCCCGTGTACTCGGTGTACGCGCCGAAGATGATCTCCGAGTCGGCGACCGGCATGTCGAAGGGCGGGCGCTGGAGTTCGGCGAGGCCGGCCACGAAGAAGACGATCGCGCCGACGATCTGCCAGGGCAGCCACCACCACTCGAAGGCGTTGAGGATGCCGGGCAGCGAGACCGTGCCCGCCGCCATCGCCACGGAGGCGGCGGCCAGCAGCATCGGGAGTTCGTAGGCGAGGAGCTGGGCGGCGGTGCGCAGGCCGCCGAGGAGGGAGAACTTGTTGGCGGAGGCCCACCCGGCCATCAGCGCGCCGAGGACGCCGACGCCCATGACGGCCAGTACGAAGAAGACGCCCGCGTCGATGACCTCGCCGACGGCGCCCTCCTCGGGGCCGATCGGGATGGCGAGCAGCACGAGGAGGTACGGCAGCAGCGCCACGGCGGGGGCGAGCTGGAAGATACGGCGGTCCGCGCCGGCCGGAACCACGTCCTCCTTCTGCGCGAACTTCACACCGTCGGCGACGAGCTGGGCCCAGCCGTGGAAGCCGCCCGCGTACATGGGGCCGAGGCGGCCCTGCATGTGCGCCATCACCTTGTGCTCGGTCTGGCCGATGAGCAGGGGGAAGGTCAGGAAGACGACGAAGACGACGAGGAGTCGCAGGGTGACGTCGAGCGCGTCGTTCACTGCGGGCCTCCTGCGGGGGTGTCCGGGTCTTCGGGGGCGGGCTGCTGGGCCGGGGCGGGGGCTTCTTCGGCGGGGGCGGGCTTGGCCTGCGGCTCCGGGTCAGCTTCCGGGGCGGGCTCGGTTTTCGCGGGTCCGTCGTCGGCCGGGGGCTGGTCGTCCGGCGACGGCTGGTCGTCCGCCGAGGCCTGGTCGTCCGCCGAGGCCTGGTCGTCCGCCGGAGCCGGCGTGTCCTTCGGAGCCGCCTCGCCCGCCGGGGCCTGCTTGGCCTGCGGCCCCGCGTCAGCCTCCGGTGCGGGCTCGGTCTTCGCGGGCTCGGTCTTCGCGGACCCGTCGTCGGCCGGGCTCGGCGCGTCCTTCGGTGCCGTTTCCGCCTCGGGCGTGGAAGCAGTCTCCGCGGACGCGTCACTCGCCGAGGTCGGCTTGGCCTGCGGCGCCGCCTCTCCCTCAGGTGCGGGCGCGGCCCCCGTAGGCGCGTCGCTCGCCGGAGCCGGCGCGTCCTTCGGCGCCGTTTCGCCCTCGTCGAAGGCCGGGCGGGCGTGGTGCCAGGGGGCGTCCGCGCTGCGCGCGGTCCTGGGCGGGGTGGGGGTCGACGTGCCCTCGGCCGTCGGGGGCTGGGTGCGCTGGGAGGCCGAACCCTCGGTCGCGCTACGGGCGCGGCGCGGGGTCGGGGTCGACGTGTCCCCGGCTGCCGGGGGCTGGGTGCGCTGGGAGGCCGAACCCTCGGTCGCGCTACGGGCACGGCGCGGGGTAGGCGCCGCTGTGCCCTCCGCCGTCGTGCCCTCCGCCGCCGGCGGCTCGGTCCGTTGGGAAGCCGAACCCTCACCCGCGCTGCGGGCCCGTCGCGGCGTCGCGGTTGCCGCCTGCTGGCTTGCCGAGCCCTCCGAGACGGACCGGGCGCGCCGTACCGGGCGCTCCCCCGCCGCCGCGCCTGCCGCGCCTGCCGCGGCTCGGCGGGCCGGGCGGGCCGGGGCGGCCGGGAGCTGGCCCTTCAGGGGACCCCACTCGTTCGGGTCGGGTACGCCGGGCGGGAGCATCTGGCGGCGCTTGGGGCCGCCGTGGTCGGACTCGCCGGGTTCCTTGGCGCCGGGCCAGGCCTTGGCGACGCGGGCGGCGAGGACGAAGTCCTTGCGCAGGGGGTGGCCCTCGAAGGTCTCGGGGAGGAGGAGGTGGTCCAGCCCCGGGTGGCCCTCGAAGGTGACGCCGAACATCTCGTGGGTCTCGCGTTCGTGCCAGGCCGCGCCCGCGTACACGGTGACCGCGGACGGAAGGACCGCCGACTCGTGCGGGACCGTCGTGCGCAGCAGCAGACGGCGTACGGGAGACAGGGCGGCGACGTGGGCGGCGACCCGGAACCCCGTGCCGGGTTCGTCGACCGCGCTCAGCCAGTCGAAGAAGGTGCAGCCCAGCTCGTCACGGGCGGTACGGAGGGCGGAGGTCCAGCTCGTCGGCGGTACGTCGACGGTCAGGACCTCGTAGGACTCCTCGGCCGTGGCCTCCGTACCGAAGAGTTCCTCCACGGGGGCGGGCAGCCAGCCGACAGCGCTCATCGCTCGTCCCCCTCGGTCGGAACCGGGGCCGCGACCAGCCCGCTCTGCAGCGCCGCCGCCGAGGGCCGCGCCGTCCCGTACCGCTCCCCCAGCGACTCCCGGGCGATCTTCTCCTGGAGCTTCAGGATGCCCTGGAGCAGCGCCTCGGGGCGGGGCGGGCAGCCGGGGACGTACACGTCCACCGGGATGATCTGGTCGACGCCCTTGGTGACCGAGTACGAGTCCCAGTACGGGCCGCCGCAGTTGCTGCACGCGCCAAAGGAGATGACGTACTTCGGCTCGGGCATCTGCTCGTACAGCCGCTTGACCGCGGGCGCCATCTTGTCGGTGACCGTGCCGGAGACGACCATCAGGTCGGCCTGGCGCGGGCCGGGCGCGAAGGGGATCACGCCGAGGCGGATGAAGTCGTGGCGGGCCATGGACGCCGCGATGAACTCGATCGCGCAGCAGGCGAGGCCGAAGTTGAAGACCCAGAGCGAGTAGCGGCGGCCCCAGTTGAGGACCACTTTCATCGGCTCGGGTGCCAGGCGGGCGAGCGCGCCGAGCCGCTTGGGCTCCGGCAGCGGCACCGGCTCGGACGAGGCGGGGGTCACGTCCATGCCAGGACGCCCTTCTTGTATGCGTACAGCAGACCGACGGCAAGGAAGCCGAGGAAGATGAACATCTCGACGAGGGTGGTGGCCCCGTAGCCGGGCGCGGCGAAGACCGTCGCCCAGGGGAACAGGAAGATCGAGTCGACCGCGAAGATGACGTACAGGAAGGCGTAGACGTAATAACGGACCTGGGTGTGCGCCCAGCCCTCGCCGACGGGGTCGACTCCGCACTCGTACGTCAGCAGTTTCTCGGGCGTCGGGACCACGGGCCGCAGCAGGCGACCGGCCCCGAAGGCGACCGCGACGAACAGCACGCCGACCACGGCGAGCAGTCCGACGACCGAGTAGGACTGGAAGTACTCCGCCGAGACGACGACACCCTTGTCCGCCGCGACGACGACGGTCGTTTCCGGCACGTCCGTCCCTCGCTCCCTGACCTCAGTGAACACAGCCGTTCGACGATCTAGTACGCACGGGAGTCTAGGCCCTGTTAAAGCGAGCGTAAGCAGCCCGTCACAGCTTCGTGTGCGGCAGTGGGGTTTTCCCCAGGGGAGCTGGGCGGTCCGCCTCATGGCGCGAGCGCCGCTCGACCGGCACGCTAGCCCATATGACCGAACGCCAGCCGTCTTCCCACCGCGCCACGAGAGCCGCCGGAGCCGCCCCCTACGACGAGGAGGAGCCGCTGCCGCCGGCCCGTTTCGCCTACGACCGGCACACCTGGAAGGAGATCCTGCACCTCCTGCTGAATCTCCCGGTGTCGCTGTTCGGCTTCACCTATGTCGTGACCCTGCTGTCGGTCGGCGCGGGGTTGACGGTGACGGTGGTCGGCTTCCCGCTGCTGGCGCTCGGGCTGATGGGCGCGCGGCAGCTCGGCAAGCTGGAGCGCAGGCGGGCCCGGCGGCTGCTCGGGGTGCGGGTGGACGAGCCGAGCCCGCTCAGGCTGCGGGGCAGCCGGAACGGCTTCTTCCCACAGTTGTGGCTGCTGCTGAAGGACCCGGTGGGCTGGCGGACGGTGCTGTACGAGTTCATCCGGCTGCCCTGGGGCATCCTCACCTTCACCGTGACGCTGGCCTCGCTGTTCGTGCTGTGGCCGGTGCTGCCGTTCCTCGCGCGGGGCATGGCGAACCTGGACCGGGCGATGGTGCGGGGCCTGCTGTCGCCGTCGGACGACCTGGAGCGCCGGATCGCCGAACTGGAGTCCGACCGCGGGGTCGTGGTCGACACGGCGGCGGCCGATCTGCGGCGCATCGAGCGGGATCTGCACGACGGCGCGCAGGCCCGGCTGGTCAATCTGGCGATGGGGCTCGGTCTGGCCAAGGAGAAGCTGCTGGAGGACCCCGAGTACGCGGCGGCGATGGTCGAGGAGGCGCACGGCGAGGTGAAGCTGGCCCTCCAGGAGCTGCGGGACCTGGCGCGCGGCATCCACCCGGCGGTGCTGACCGACCGCGGCCTGGACGCCGCGCTCTCCTCGGTCGCCTCCCGCTGCACGGTCCCGGTGAAGGTGACCGTGGACCTGGACGAGCGGCCGGCCGCGGCGATCGAGGGCATCGCCTACTTCACGGTCTCCGAGTTGCTGCAGAACGTCAGCAAGCACAGCATGGCCCGCTCGGCGTCGGTGGACGTGTGGCGGGCGAACGACCGGCTGCTGCTCCAGGTGTGGGACGACGGCCGCGGCGGGGCCCGGCTGGACGGCGGTACGGGGATGCAGGGGCTCGCCGAGCGGCTGGGCGCGGTGGACGGGCTGTTCGTCATCGACTCCCCGGAGGGCGGGCCGACCACGGTCACGGCCGAGTTGCCCTGGCGGGACCGGGTTCCGGAGCGGGGGTAGGCCCGCGGCGGGGGCCGGACGGGAGCCGGGGGGTAGGGAAAACCCCCCTTTGAAGACGCCGATGGCCTCCATGGTCCGCGGACCTGCGGCGCAGGAGGGTGGAGGTACGCACTCAGGTACCACGCAGGTACGCGCACAGGTACGCGCACAAGTACGCACACCCCGGACGCACGGAAGAGAAACGGACGACGCCGATGGCCATGGAGTACGGGCAGGGTTACGGACTCGATGTCCCCGAGAGGCACCGGCTGCCCGCCGGACTGCGGGCGCCTTTCGAGGCGCGGCACTGGCGGGAGCTGATCTACGTTCTGATCGGCCTGCCGATCAGCATCGTGCTCTTCACCTACTCGGTCACCATGGTCTCCCTGGGCGCCGGTCTGCTGGTGACCTTCCTCGGCATCCCGGTCATGGCGGCGGGCCTGGCCGGCTGCCGCGGTTTCGGGGCACTGGAGCGGGCACGCGCGCGTGGGCTGCTGGACCTGGAGGTCGCCGACCCCGAGCCGCTGCGCATCCGCAAGCAGGGCTTCCTGGCCTGGATGGGCGCGGTCCTCAAGAGCGGCGCCTCCTGGCGCGCCCTGCTGTACTCGGTGCTGCACCTGCCGTGGGCGACGTTCTCCTTCACCGTCGCGGTGACCTTCTGGTCGATCGGCTGGGGCCTGCTGACGTACCCGCTGTGGTTCTGGCTGTTCCCGCTGTACGGCGGACAGGACGGCATGCAGCTCTACGGCGACGAGACACACAGCGTCTACCTCGACAACGCGTTCGAGATCACGGTGACGGCGCTGGTGGGGCTGCTCTTCACGCTGGCCACGCCGTGGATCGTGCGGGCGCTGACGACGGTCGACCGGCTGCTGGTGCACGGGCTGCTGGGTCCGTCGCGGCTGGCGACGCGGGTGGTGGAACTGGAGTCGGACCGCGGGGTCGTGGTCGACACGGCGGCGGCCGATCTGCGGCGCATCGAGCGCGACCTGCACGACGGCGCGCAGGCCCGCCTGGTGGCGCTGGCGATGGATCTGGGCCTGGCGAAGGAGAAGCTCGCGGAGGACCCGCAGGCCGCGGCCCGGATGGTGGACGAGGCCCACGGCGAGGTGAAGATCGCCCTTCAGGAGCTGCGGGACCTGGCCCGCGGGATCCATCCCGCGGTGCTGACCGACCGCGGCCTGGACGCCGCGCTCTCCTCGGTCGCCTCCCGCTGCACGGTCCCGGTGGAGGTGCAGGTCGACCTGGACGAGCGGCCGGTGCCGGCGATCGAGGGGATCGCCTACTTCACCGTCTCCGAGCTGCTGCAGAACATCAGCAAGCACTCTCGGGCCACCTGGGCGGCCGTGGACGTGTGGCGGGTGGAGAACCGGCTGATGCTCCAGGTCGTCGACAACGGCGTCGGCGGCGCCGACACCACCGCGGGCTCGGGTCTGGCCGGGCTCACCGAACGGCTCGACGCGGTCGACGGGATCCTGGTGGTGGACTCCCCCGTCGGCGGCCCGACCCGGATCACCGCGGAGCTGCCCTGGCGCACGGTGTGACACCGCGGCGCTCCTGATCCCGTTCGCGTCCGCCTCCGCGTCCGCCTCCGGTGTCCCCCGCACCGGGGGCGGGCCCGTATCCGAAGTCCGACCCCTCGTGTCCAAATCCCGACCCTGCTCGCGGGAGCGCGCGGCAGGTTATCCACAGGCCCGCCGCGATCCGGCATATCGCGGAATACTGAGGCCGTGGAACGAGGTCGGGCGACATCCGGCCGGACGCAACAGGGCTCGGGGGGCCGAAAGTCGTGGAGGACAGGGTGCGGGTGGTCATCGCCGAGGACTCAGTGCTGCTCAGGGAGGGCCTGACCCGGTTGCTGACCGACCGCGGGCACGAGGTCGTGGCCGGGGTGGGCGACGGGGAAGCACTGATCAAGACCATCACGGAACTGGACGCGCAGGGCTCGCTGCCGGACGTCGTGGTCGCGGACGTACGGATGCCGCCCACGCACACGGACGAGGGCGTGCGGGCGGCCGTGCAGTTGCGCAAGGCACATCCGGGACTCGGGGTGCTCGTCCTGTCACAGTACGTGGAGGAAAGGTACGCCACCGAACTTCTGGCCGGTTCCAGCCGCGGGGTGGGTTACCTGCTCAAGGACCGGGTGGCCGAGGTCCGGGAGTTCGTGGACGCGGTAGTGCGGGTGGCCCAGGGCGGCACGGCCCTGGACCCCGAAGTGGTCGCACAGCTGCTCGGGCGCAGCCGCAAGCAGGACGTCCTCGCGGGACTGACCCCGCGGGAGCGGGAGGTGCTGGGGCTGATGGCGGAGGGGCGCACCAATTCCGCCATCGCGCGTCAGCTGGTGGTTAGCGACGGAGCCGTGGAGAAGCACGTCAGCAACATTTTCCTCAAGCTCGGGCTGTCCCAGAGTGACGGGGATCACCGTCGCGTTCTGGCGGTCCTGACCTACCTGAACTCTTGACGGCCTGACACCGTGTCAACAAAAGGCGGCCGACCTCCACGGGGCCGGAGAACCGCACAGGGAGTGGGGAGCGTCTTGCAGAGAAGCGCCGGGGGGCGTGTAAATCATGACAAGTCAGGGTGGCGAACCGTCTCATAACCGTGTCCATCATGCGAATGGCCCGGGGAAGGCGACCCTTGCGGACGTAGGGTTGATCCTGTGGGAGGGCCTGTGGGAGGGCCCCTCCCCGACAGCCGCCTCTAGGGAGGTCCAGTTCAGTGACCAGCCAGGTCAGTAGCCCAGCGGAGCAGGCCGACGAAGCAGTAGTGGGAGAGCAGCGCAATCCGGCGACGGCGAAGGGCGTGCGCCGGCTGGACCGGGTGATCATCCGGTTCGCGGGGGATTCCGGTGACGGTATGCAGCTCACCGGTGACCGGTTCACCTCGGAGACGGCGTCGTTCGGCAACGACCTGTCGACGCTGCCGAACTTCCCCGCCGAGATCCGCGCTCCCGCCGGGACCCTGCCTGGTGTCTCCTCCTTCCAGCTGCACTTCGCCGACCACGACATCCTCACGCCGGGCGACGCGCCGAACGTGCTGGTGGCGATGAACCCGGCGGCCCTGAAGGCGAACGTGGGCGACCTGCCGCGCGGCGCGGAGATCATCGTCAACACGGACGAGTTCACACGCCGGGCCATGCAGAAGGTGGGCTACGAGTCCTCGCCACTGGAGGACGGCTCGCTGGACGGCTACCACCTGCATCCGGTGCCGCTGACCACGCTGACGGTGGAGGCGCTCAAGGAGTTCGACCTCTCCCGCAAGGAGGCCGAGCGCAGCAAGAACATGTTCGCGCTGGGCCTGCTGTCGTGGATGTACCACCGGCCCACCGAGGGTACCGAGAAGTTCCTGAAGTCGAAGTTCGCCAAGAAGCCCGAGATCGCGGCGGCGAACATCGCGGCGTTCCGCGCGGGCTGGAACTTCGGTGAGACGACGGAGGACTTCGCGGTTTCCTACGAGGTGGCCCCGGCGGCGAAGGCCTTCCCCGTCGGCACCTACCGCAACATCTCCGGCAACCTCGCCCTGTCCTACGGGCTGGTCGCGGCGTCCCGGCAGGCGGACCTGCCCCTCTTCCTGGGCTCGTACCCGATCACCCCGGCCTCCGACATCCTGCACGAGCTGTCGAAGCACAAGAACTTCGGTGTGCGGACCTTCCAGGCGGAGGACGAGATCGCCGGGATCGGGGCGGCGCTGGGGGCGGCGTTCGGCGGTTCGCTGGCGGTGACGACGACGTCCGGGCCCGGCGTGGCGCTGAAGAGCGAGACGATCGGCCTGGCGGTGTCGCTGGAGCTGCCGCTGCTGGTGGTGGACATCCAGCGCGGCGGCCCGTCGACCGGTCTGCCGACCAAGACGGAGCAGGCGGACCTGCTCCAGGCGATGTACGGCCGCAACGGCGAGGCGCCGGTGCCGATCGTCGCCCCGTGCACCCCGGCCGACTGCTTCGACGCGGCCCTCGAAGCCGCGCGGATCGCGCTGACGTACCGCACGCCGGTGTTCCTGCTCTCCGACGGCTACCTGGCCAACGGCTCGGAGCCGTGGCGGATTCCGGAGCTGGACGAACTCCCGGATCTGCGGGTGCAGTTCGCGCAGGGCCCGAACCATACGACGGAGGACGGCACCGAGGTCTTCTGGCCGTACAAGCGGGATCCGCTGACGCTGGCCCGGCCGTGGGCGATCCCGGGCACGCCGGGGCTCGAACACCGCATCGGCGGCATCGAGAAGCAGGACGGCACGGGCAACATCTCCTACGACCCGGCCAACCACGACTTCATGGTGCGGACCCGGCAGGCGAAGATCGACGGCATCGACGTGCCGGACGTGGAGGTCGACGACCCGCACGGTGCGAGCACGCTGGTGCTGGGCTGGGGCTCGACCTACGGCCCGATCACCGCGGCCGTGCGCCGGCTGCGCAACGCGGGCAGGCCGATCGCGCAGGCGCACCTGCGTCATCTCAACCCGTTCCCGAAGAACCTCGGCGAGGTACTCAAGCGCTACGACCGGGTCGTGGTCCCCGAGATGAACCTCGGGCAGCTCGCCACGCTCATCCGGGCGAAGTACCTGGTGGACGCCCACTCGTACAACCAGGTCAACGGAATGCCGTTCAAGGCCGAACAGCTCGCAACGGCTCTGAAGGAGGCCATCGATGGCTGAGACGTCCAGGGAAGGCACGGGCACGATCGAGGCGCTCTCGCTCGTCCCCAAGGCCGAGGCCAGGCAGTCCATGAAGGACTTCAAGTCCGATCAGGAAGTGCGCTGGTGCCCCGGCTGCGGTGACTACGCGATCCTCGCCGCCGTGCAGGGCTTCATGCCCGAACTCGGCCTGGCACGCGAGAACATCGTCTTCGTCTCGGGCATCGGCTGCTCCTCGCGCTTCCCGTACTACATGAACACGTACGGCATGCACTCCATCCACGGGCGCGCCCCCGCCATCGCGACGGGGCTGGCGACCTCGCGCCGGGATCTGTCGGTGTGGGTGGTGACCGGTGACGGCGACGCGCTGTCCATCGGCGGCAACCACCTCATCCACGCCCTGCGTCGGAACGTGAACCTGAAGATCCTGCTGTTCAACAACCGGATCTACGGTCTGACGAAGGGCCAGTACAGCCCGACCTCCGAGCTGGGCAAGATCACCAAGTCGACGCCGATGGGCTCGCTGGACGCGCCCTTCAACCCGGTGTCGCTGGCGATCGGCGCGGAGGCGTCCTTCGTGGCGCGGACCGTGGACTCCGACCGCAAGCACCTCACGGAGGTGCTGCGTCAGGCGGCCGCCCACCCCGGCACCGCGCTGGTGGAGATCTACCAGAACTGCAACATCTTCAACGACGGTGCCTTCGAGGTCCTCAAGGACAAGCAGCAGGCCGAGGAGGCGGTCATCCGCCTGCAGCACGGCGAGCCGATCCGCTTCGGCACCGACGGCGGGCGGGGCGTCGTACGGGACCGGGCGACCGGTGATCTGAAGGTGGTCGAGGTGACGCCGGAGAACGAGGCCGACATCCTCGTGCACGACGCGCACGCGGACTCCCCCACCACGGCGTTCGCGCTGTCCCGGCTGGCCGACCCCGACACCCTGCACCACACGCCGATCGGCGTCTTCCGCAGCGTCGAACGGCCCGTCTACGACACCCAGATGAGCGACCAGCTGGAAACGGCGGTCGAGCAGTACGGCAAGGGCGACCTCGCCGCGCTGCTGGCCGGGGGCGACACCTGGACCGTGGTCGGCTGAACCGCGGCGGACAGAACGAGGGCCCGGGTGCGGCAAGCACCCGGGCCCCTCTGTCTTACGCGTCGGGGATGTCCTTCTTGGCCCGGATCAGGGTCTCCCGGCTGATGATCACGATGCGCTCGTAGTCGGCGCGTGCGGCGTCCGCCGGAAGCAGGCCGTCCAGTTCCTCGGTGGCCTCCGTGCCGATGACGGCAAAGTCGCCGTTGCTCAGCTCGAAGACATCCGGGCAGGTCTCCCCCGTACCGCAGCCGCGCAGGCGAGGCGGGTCGCCGAGCCGACGAGTGATCCGAATCGGCAGGATTTCGCGACGCACCTCAGCGGTCCCCTCTCGGGGCCGCGCGCCCCGCATCTCAAGGGGGCACCGTCCGCGGACGGTGCCCCCTTGGGTTCACAGTGCCCCGGATCTTACACGCGATTGTGACGCCTTTCACATACCCGCTGGTCTAGGGCTGCGGCGGTGGCGGTGGGGACTCCAGGCCCACGACCCACCACTCGTCCCGGTCGTCGCGGAGGTCTTCCAGGATCGCGTCGACCGCTTGGCCCACCTTCGCCTCCAGGGACTCCTCGGGCAGGGTTTTGCGGTGTTCCAGGGTCGCCGACCAGTACTCCGCGAACAGGTCGTTGTGGCACATGATGCGCAGTCGGCTCAGGAGTTCGTCCCAGGTGCACCCGTCGACGCGATAGGTCAGCAGCAGGACACCGTACTCCCGGTTGGCGAACAGCATCTGACGGCGCTTCACTTCCGTGAGCCCGCGCAGGGTGCTCATGGCAGCCGCCAGGGTGGGGTCGTCGATCGCCCGGTCCAGCTGCTCCACGAGCAAACGGTGGTGCTGAATCAGATTCGCCCGGCGAAGTTCCTCAGCCACGGCGGAGAGTTGGCGGCTGCATTCCACAAGAAGCTGCTCCTGACGGCGGTGACGACCACCAGGAGCAAAAGGAGTCCGCATCCAACCAAGCCCCACCGCCAGTGCAGAACCGATCCGCCTGGCGGCCGGGGTCAGTGTGGCCATGTCAAAGTTACCCCCAGATTCCGGTGGCCGTGCGCAGCACTTGGCGCAGGAGTCGGCCGACACACAGTGGGCGAAACCTCCCCGCCCCTCAGACTGCCCTGCTCGGCAAATCGGTATGGGAGGCGGAGAGGGGGCGCATGGGGGGACGTGCCCGGTTCGTCGGCCGTCGTCCTGCCTCGTATGTGCCCCGCAGGCGCCGTCGACATTCACCGGACGGTGTTCGAACCGGAGCGTCAGCCCAGTTGAGAGGCACCCCTCCGCGCGTCGTACGCCGCCCGAGCCTCCCGTACCGCCCCCATTCGCCTACTTGTCCACTCCGCCAGTCCGCGTACCTGTTCCGCCGCCTCGCGGCCGAGGTCGGTCAGGGAGTAGTCGACACGGGGCGGGATGACCGGCTGGGCCTCGCGGTGGACCATGCCGTCGCGTTCCAGGGTCTGGAGGGTCTGGGTCAGCATCTTCTCGCTGACCGGGCGGATCTCGCCGATGGCGCGGCGCAGCTCACTGAAGCGGTGGGGCCGGTCCAGGAGTTTGATCAGGACGAGCACGCCCCAGCGGCTGGTGACGTGCTCCAGTACCAGCCGGTACGGGCACATCGTCTCGGCTTCCGGCCCGGTCGCGCTTCCCATCATGCCGGTACCTTACTTCAAAGTGGGTACTTTCCAATAGTTAGCGCTCCTTCTAGGGTCGATCGCAGACCACCCCACAAGGAGCCTTTTATGAGCATCGTCGTCACCGGAGCCACCGGACACCTCGGCCGCCACGTCGTGGAGCAGCTGCTGGAGAAGGTCCCGGCCGACCAGGTCACCGCCGTCGTGCGCACCCCCGAGAAGGCCGCCGGCCTCGCCGAACGCGGCGTACGGATCGCGGTCGCCGACTACAACGCGCCCGAGACCTTCGACGGCCTGTTCACGGCCGGCGACAAGGTGCTGCTGATCTCCGGCAACGAGTTCGACAAGGGCCGGGTCGCCCAGCACACGGTGGTGATCGAGGCCGCGAAGGCCGCCGGAGTCGCCCTGCTCGCCTACACCAGCGCCCCGGGCAGCCTCACCGCCGCGCTCGCCGACGACCACCGCGGCACCGAGGAGGTGCTTACCGGCTCCGGAGTGCCGTACGTGCTGCTGCGCAACGCCTGGTACCACGAGAACTACACCGAGAACCTCGCTCCCGTGCTGGAGCACAACGCCGTGGTGGCCGCGGTCGGCGAGGGCCGTATCTCCTCCGCCTCGCGCGCCGACTACGCCGCCGCCGCGGTCGCGGTCCTGACCGGCGAGGGGCACGAGAACAAGACGTACGAGCTGGGCGGCGACGAGGCCTGGAGCATGGCCGAGTACGCGGCCGAGCTGAGCCGGCAGACCGGCCGGGAGATCGCCTACAACGCCGTGACCGGCGAGGTCATGAAGGGCATCCTCACCGGCTCCGGGCTGCCCGAGCCGCTCGCCGAGCTCCTGGTCGGCGTCGACGCCTCCATAGCCAAGGGCGAGCTGGTGATCTCCTCCGGCGACTTGTCCCGCCTCACGGGCCGTCCGACCACGCCGCTCGCGGAGGCCGTCGCGGTCGCGCTCAAGGGCTGACCTGGGCCTTCCCGGCTGTCATGACCGTATGGCGATACGGGCATGACAGCCGGGGGTCTTCGGCGCTACCTTCTTCCAGGCGAGTACGACCAGAAGGAGGGCCCGTGAGCGGCAAGCCGAGGGGTGAGCGGCACATAGGACTGCTGAACGGCTTCGCGGCTTACGGCATGTGGGGCCTCGTTCCGCTGTTCTGGCCGCTGCTGGAGCCCGCCGGAGCGGTGGAGATCCTGGCCCACCGGATGGCCTGGTCGCTGGTCTTCGTCGCCGTGGCCCTGCTGGTCGTACGCCGCTGGGCGTGGGCCGGTGAACTGCTGCGCCAGCCGCGCAGGCTGGGCCTGGTCGCCGTCGCCGCGGGCGTCATCACCGTCAACTGGGGCGTCTACATCTGGTCCGTGAACTCCGGCCACGTGGTCGAGGCCTCGCTCGGGTACTTCATCAACCCGTTGGTCACCATCGCCATGGGCGTGCTGATCCTCAAGGAGCGGCTGCGGCCCGTGCAGTGGGTGGCGGTGGGCGTGGCCTGCGCCGCCGTCGTGGTGCTGACCATCGGCTACGGCCGCCCGCCGTGGATCTCCCTGGTGCTCGCCTTCTCCTTCGCCACCTACGGTCTGGTGAAGAAGAAGGTCAACCTCGGCGGCGTCGAGTCGCTGGCCGCCGAGACCGCCATCCAGTTCCTGCCCGCGCTCGGCTATCTGCTGTGGCTGACCGCGCGGGGCGACTCCACCTTCACCACCGAGGGCCCGGGACACGCCGCGCTCCTCGCGGCCACCGGCATCGTCACAGCGCTGCCCCTGGTCTGCTTCGGCGCGGCCGCCATCCGCGTGCCGCTGTCCACCCTGGGCCTGCTGCAATACCTGGCGCCGGTCTTCCAGTTCCTGCTCGGTGTCCTCTACTTCCGCGAGGCGATGCCGCCCGAGCGCTGGGCCGGCTTCGCGCTGGTCTGGCTGGCGCTGACGCTGCTGACCGCCGACGCCTGGCGTGCCGCGCGCCGCTCCGCCCTCGCGCTGCGGGCCGAGACCAGCAGGCCGAGCGTCACCATCACCACCGGCACCACCAGCGCCGTACGGAACGCCGACAGTGTGGCCTCGGGGCCCGACCCGGTGGACGCCAGGCCGTAGACAGCGGTCACCGCGGATATCCCGATCGCCGCGCCGAACTGGGTCGAGGTGGTCAGCAGCCCGCTCGCCAGCCCCTGCTCCTCCCCGGCGACACCATCGGTCGCCGCGATCGTCAGCGGCCCGTAGGCCAGCGCGAACGCGGCGCCCGAGACGAACAGCGTCGGCAGCATGACGAGATACGGCCAGTCCATGCCGACCGGCAGGAACAGGGCGTAGGCGACCACGGCGAGCGCGAAGCCGCCGACGATCACCCGGGCGTTGCCCCACTTGGCGACCAGCCGCGGGGTGAGGGTCGGCGCCAGGACGGCGTCGCAGCCCATGACGATCAGGGCGAGCGCGGTCTGGAACGAGGACCAGCCGCGCAGTTCCTGCAAGTACAGCGTCACCACGAACTGGAAGCCGAAGAAGGCGCCGAGGAAGAGCAGCGCGCCGAGGTCGGCCCGCACGACCGGTCCCACGCGCAGGATGCCCAGCCGGACCAGCGGATCGGCGGTCCGCCGTTCGACGAGCACGAACCCGGTGCCGAGCAGCGCCGCCGCGACCGCCGCCGCCGAGGTGAGCGGCCAGCCGTCCAGACCGTGCTCCAGGCGTACGACGGCGTAGGCGGCCAGCAGCATGGCGCTCGCGGCGAGAAACGCGCCGGGCAGGTCGAACCCGCGCCCGCGCTCACGCGGCCCGTCCTGCCGGGGCACCAGTCGCACCGCCGCGAACAGCAGGAGCGCGGTCAGCAGCACGGGCGCGAAGAACACCCACCGCCAGTGCAGCTCGGTGAGCAGTCCGCCGGCCACCAGGCCGAAGGAGAAGCCGCCCGCGCCCGTGCCGGCGAAGACCAGCAGGGCCTTGTTGCGCCGCGGGCCCTCCTCGTAGGACGTGGTGATCAGCGACATCGCGGCCGGGGTCATGAAGGCTGCGGCGACGCCGGTGACGAATCGGGCGAGGACCAGCATCCAGCCCTCGGTGGCCAGTCCGCCGAGCCCGGAGAAGCCCAGGAAGACAGTGAGCCAGAGCAGGAGCATCCGGCGCCGGCCGAGCAGATCGGCCGACCGTCCGCCGAGCAGGGTGAATCCGGCGTACCCGAGCACGTACCCGCTCATGACCCAGGCCGCGGTTCCGGTGGCGAGCCCCAGATCGGCCCTGATCGACGGGATCGCGACGGCCATCATCGCGACGTCGATGCCCTCAAGGAAGATCGTTCCGCAGAGGACCAGCAACAGCGCCCAGGCGCGGGTGCCCATGAGCACACTCCAGGGACAGAGGGGTGGTCACGCGATCGGGCCGACCTCCCTCCAACGGGATACTTACGAGCCTGCCAGGGATGGCGGGTCCTGGACAGGGTCCCTGACACCGCTGGGCGCGTACAGGACAGAATCTGTCCTACTCGCGGGCTATAAGTGACCCCATGACCCAGATTCCGGAATCCCCGTCGGCTCCCGTCCCGCTGCACTGGAAGCTCGTCGTCGACTGCGCGAACCCGCAGGCGCAGGCCGACTTCTGGGCCGCCGCCCTGCACTACGAGGTCGAGGACAACAACGCGCTCATCGAACGGCTGCTGGAACTCGGGGCGGTGCCGCGCGAGGCGGTCGTCGAGTTCCACGCCCGCCTCGCCTTCCGTGACCTGGTCGCCGTACGGCATCCCGCGGACCCCTACGACCCCGACAGCGGGACCGGGCTCGGGCGGCGGCTGCTGTTCCAGCGGGTGCCTGAGGAGAAGACCGTGAAGAACCGGCTCCACCTCGATCTGCACGCCCCCGAGGGGCGGCGGGAGGCCGAGGTGGAGCGGCTGCGGGCGCTCGGGGCACGGGTGCAGCGGGAGGTGAAGGAGCCCTCCGGGCAGTGGACGGTCATGGAGGACCCGGAGGGGAACGAGTTCTGCGTCCAGTAGGGACCGGAGCCGAAAGGACGGTCAGAGGCGGGCGGCGCGTTCGGTGAGGCGGGTCATCCGGGTGCGGGCCGACTCCAGGCGCCCGGGTTCCTCCGCCGCCGGGCCGCCGTCCTCGGCGAGGGCCGACCACAGGGCGATCAGTTCGTCGCCCAGGCGCAGGCCCAGCTCCGGGTCGCGTACGGCCCGCCAGGCCGTGGCCGCGCTCAGGACGTTGCCGTAGGCGGCCTCGCGGTCGTGGGCGCGGTGGTGGATGCCGGCCACCTCCAGGGCGAGCGCGAACGCCCTGTCCGGTTCTCCTGCCAGGTAGGCGATGTAGGCGGCCAGTTCGCGCAGCCGCAGCACCTCCGGGTGCTCCGGGCCGAGGGTCCGGGACGCCTCGGCGACGGTGCGCTCGGCGAGCCGCGCGGCGTCCTCGGTACGGCCCTCCCGTACGGCCTCGTTGATCGCGGCGACGGGTTCGGCCAGGGGCCCCGCGGGGGACGGCTCGTCTCCCAGTACGGCTTCCGCGACGGCGTCGAAGCCGCGGACTCGGGTCGAGTTCTTGGGGGCCGGGGCCGGCTCCGGGGGCAGGTCGGTGGCCTGGAGGAGGGGGTGCGGCTTCGGCTTCGGCTGGGGGGTGCAGGGGGCGGGCGAGGGCGTCAGAGGGGTGCCGGGCTCGGCCGTGGCGGGCGGGTCCATTACGGGCGGGGGGCCGAAGACGCCGGTGGGCGGAGAGACGGTGCCGAGGGGGATCGGGTGGGCGTCGATGACGCAGGCGGGCGTCGGGGGCTCGGCGGGCACCTCCCACGGCTGTCCCGTCAGCGCGCTGGACCCGTCCAGGTTGATCTGCAGCGGTACGGCGTAACCGATCCGGCCGTCCAGGATCGTGGCCCGGACGGGGTGGCCCTCGGCGAGGGCGAGCCGATGAAGGTGGTTGAGGACGGCCTGCTGGATCTCCTGGCCCGGGGCCGCCGTGACCGTGACACCGCCGACCGAGGCGCCGCCGTGGCCGGTGGCGGGGACATGGACCTGGATCGGGGCCGCCGACGGCCCAGCCTGCTGTACCGGATTCTGCGCGCGGCTGAGTCGAGACATCGCTTCCTCACTGGCTGGCAACACCACCTACGACGAGTCTCTCCGCAGGCCCCCCGTGCACACGTCACCGCGACGTCACAGGCTCGTTCCAGCCTGCGGTCCGGATACCGACCCCGATACATGCGCTCGACAATTTATTGCGTACGCATATAATGCATGTGCAGTTTGTTCGCGCACGCCTGCAATCGTGGGCCTGCGACCGTCCGCGCCCCTGGGGGACCCATGACCCGCCGCTTCCTGTTCGTCCTGGGCAGCAGCCGCTCCGACGGCAACACCGAGCTGCTCGCCCGCCGCGCCGCCGAGCAGCTCCCGGAGGATGTCGAGCAGCAGTGGATCGATCTGTCCGAGCAGCCGCTGCCGGACTTCGAGGACCTGCGCCACGACAGCGACCACGTCCGGCCCACCGAGGGCAATGTCGGGCTGCTGTTCGACGCCACCGTCGCGGCGACCGACATCGTGATCGCCTCCCCGCTGTACTGGTACACGCTCTCCGCGCCCGCCAAGCGCTACCTCGACTACTGGTCCGGCTGGCTGCGCACCCCCGGCGTCGACTTCAAGAAGACGATGGCCGGGCGCACCCTGTGGGGCGTCACCGCGCTCTCCGACCACGAGCCGTCGGTCGCCGACCCGCTGATCGGGGCGCTGAACAACTCCGCCGCGTACATGGGGATGCGCTTCGGCGGGGTGCTGCTCGGCAACGGCAGCAAGCCCGGCGACGTACTGAACGACACCGGGGCGCTGACCCGGGCGAAGACCTTCTTCCAGGGGGAGGCGCCGCTCGCACGGTTCCCGTTCGAGGGTTGACCGGGGCTGCGGGGCTCAGGTGGTGATGTCCTTCGTCGTGAAGCGGGCCCAGGCCGCCGAGCCGAACACGGCCGCGTAGAGGGCCTGCAGGCCGAGGTTCTTCACCAGGTCGTCCCAGTACACCGGCTCGCGCATCAGGTCGGCGAAGGACAGCCAGTGGTGCGAGAACAGATACGGGTGGATGGCGTCGAGCTGGGGGATCTGGTCGAGGATCTGGACCGTGATCAGCAGGCCCACGGTCGTCGCCATCGCCGCGATGCCGCTGTTGGTGAGGGTGGAGACGAACAGGCCCAGTGCCGCCACCCCGGTCAGGGACGCGGCGACGACCAGGGCGATCAGCAGCGCGCGGCCCAGGCCCTCGGTGAAGCTGATCCGGGTGCCGGAGATCGTCGTCAGCTCGCCCAGCGGGAACAGCAGCGCGCCGACCGTGAGCGCCGAGACCGCGACCACCAGCGTGGCCAGCAGACAGAAGGCCATGGTGGTCGCGTACTTGGTGAGCAGCAGCCGGGTGCGGCCCGCGGGGGCGACCAGAAGGTAGCGCAGGGTGCCCGCGCCCGCCTCGCCGGCGATGGCGTCGCCCGCGATGACCCCCACGGCCATCGGCAGGAAGAACGGCAGGGTCGCGGCGAGGGCGGTGAACACCAGGAACAGGCCGTTGTTGGTGATCTGCGAGATGAACGCGGGTCCTTCGCCCGTACCGCCGCCCGCCGAGCCGCCGTCGCCGGTCTCGATCCGCACGGCGATGCCGACGAGGACGGGGACCGCCGCCAGGACGCCGAGGAGCGCCAGGGTGCGCCAGCGGCGGAGAGTGGTGCGGAGTTCGTTGAGCAGGAGGGAGCCGCGGCGGGCCAGGGGGATCCTCTGCTCGGTGCTCTCTTGAGTGGTGCGCGCGGTGCGCCCGGCGCTCTCCTGGGCCGTGCCCCCCGTGCCCTCCTGGGCGGGGTCCAGGTCAGCCCGCGACATCGAAGCCCTCCCCCGTCAGCGCCACGAACGCCTCCTCCAGCGAGGCCCGTTCCACGCCGAAGCCCCGGACGCGGACGCCCGCGGTCACCAGGGCGGCGTTCACCTCGGCGAGGTCGCGCTCCGGAGGTTCGGCGGTCACCCGGTCCTCGGTGACGACGACGTCCGCCGCGCCCTGTTCCTTCAGGACCCGTGCGGCGTCCGCCGGGTCCGGGGTCGTCACCACGAGGCGCCCCCGGGTTCCGGCCGCGAGGTCGGCCACCGCGCCCTGGGTGACGAGCCTGCCCTGCGCCATCACGGCCGCGTGGGTGCACACCTGCTCGATCTCGTCGAGGAGGTGGGAGGAGAGGAAGACGGTCGTGCCGTCGGAGGCCAGCTCCCGTATCAGGGACCGGATCTCGCGCATCCCCTGCGGGTCGAGGCCGTTGGTCGGCTCGTCCAGCACCAGCAGCCGGCGCGGCTGGAGCAGCGCCGCCGCGAGGCCGAGCCGCTGTTTCATGCCGAGCGAGTAGGCCTTGGCCTTCTTGCCCGCGGCGGCCGTCAGGCCCACCCGGTCCAGTGCGGCGGCGACGCGGGCGCGCCGGGTGCGCGGGTCGGCGATCGGGTCGGCGGCGTCGTAGCGCAGGAGGTTGTCGCGGCCGGAGAGGAAGCCGTAGAGCGCGGGGCCCTCGATCAGGGCGCCGACCTGCGGGAGGACGGCGAGGGTGGCGCGCGGCATGGGGCGGCCGAGTACCCGGGCGGTTCCGGAGGTGGGTTCGATCAGGCCCATCAGCATGCGGATGGTGGTGGTCTTGCCGGAGCCGTTGGGCCCGAGGAAGCCGAAGACGCTGCCCGCCGGGACGGTCAGATCGAGTCCGTCCACGGCGAGTTGTCCGCCGCGGTAGCGCTTGGTGAGCCCACGGGTGACGATCGCGCCGTCACCCGGCCCGGGTTCCCGCTCCGCGGCGGACGTGTCGGTCATGCGTGCCTTATTACCCGGCGTTGGCGGCCTTCACCAGCGCGTCCTTGGTGACGGCGCCGACGTAGACCTTGCCGTCGTCGGTGACCAGGGCGTTGACCAGGCGGGTCGTGAAGATCCGGCCCTCGCCGAACTTGCCCTTGGCCTTGTCGCCGAAGGAGTCGATGAAGTCGCCGAACGGGCCGAGGTCACCTTCGAGCTCGTCGCCGGACGGGATGCCCTCGCCGCCGGTCTCCAGGACGGCGACGGCGTTCCAGCCCTCGCCGATCACCCGCGGCTCGCCCTCGGGGAGGTCGCCCTCGGGGGTGTCGTGCCCGGGCGTCTTCCCGGGGGCCCTCCCGGCGCGCCCCTCCTCCACCGCCTCGTCCTCCTCTGTGATCTTCGCGCCCTTGGGCGGGGTGAAGTCGAAGGTCGAGGCGTCCGGCTTGGCGAAGCTGACCTGGGTGAAGCCGGCGTCGATCACCGCGGCGCCGCCGCTGGACGGGGTGAGCGTGAACTTCAGCGGCATACCGGTCCTGGCGTCCACGGCCACGGTGATCGCGCCGACCGTGGTACCGGACTGCTTGGGCTTGATCAGCAGGCGGTAGGCGTCCCGGCCCGCGACATGGGCGGTGCCGTCGACGGTGACGGACGTGGTGTCGTCGACCGCCTTCAGGGCCTCCTCGGCGAAGTCCTTGGGCGTGGCCGGGACCTCTTCCTCGTGCTTGCCGCTCTCCTCGGCGGTGCCGTGGAAGACCTCGTTGGTCTCGCTGTCGTAGCCCCAGACGTCCTTGCCGTTGTGGATGAGGCTGTACTCGCTGGCCTTGCCCAGCAGCGAGATCTTCTGCCGGTCGGGGCCGTCGGCGGCGACCCTGAGGGTGTGCGAGCCGCTGACCAGCTCGGTGAGCTTCGTGGACGGGTCGGCGGACGAACCGCCCTCCCCGGATCCCAGCGCCCCGGACGTCAGCGCGCTCTCCAGCCCGCCGAGGTCCGGCAGCCCCAGGTCGGTGCTGATCTTCACGGTCCCGGAGAGCTGCTCCACGTCGGACTCGGCGATCTTCTCGATGAGCTGTTCTGCGCTGATCTCCGGCAGGTCGGGGTCACCGGAGCTGGCGAGGGCGGGGACGAGACCGATGGTCGCCGCCGCCACTCCCACCACCGCGACCGGCACGACGTACCGCGCGGCCTTGCGCCGTCCGGAGCGCAGGTCGTCGTTCTCGTCCGCGGTGGTGGTGTCGTCGGATCCGTACGGTGCCATGTGTGCCTTACCTCCGTCGTCGGCGGCGGCCTGCCAACTCCCGTGCGTCCAGCCCGTAGCCGCCATTCTCACCCGAATCGGTGAGGAGTGGTGTTTTCCGTTGTCACCATCTGACCAAATCGGCAGCCGTGAATCGTCAGACCGCGGGCTCAACTCCGTGTACACCTGCGGTATGACACGAGAGGGCGGCGTCTCCCCCGACCCGTAGGGGTCGCGGCGGAGACACCGCCCTCATCGGTCCTGCGGGACGGGCGTCAGCCGGGCCGGTGCACCACGTCAGTCGGTCTGTGAGTTCAGTATCTGTGGCGCCGCGTCAGCCCGGCCGGTGCACCACGTCAGTCCGTCTGTACGTCCAGTTCCTGTGGCACCGCGTCAGCCCGCCCGGTGTACCACCGCGTCGCACAGCTCCATCAGCGCGGCCTTCGCGTCGCACTCGGGCAGCGGGGCGAGCGAGGCACGGGCGTCCTGCGCGTAGCGCACGGTGTCGCGCCGGGCCTGCTCCAGGGCCGGGTGGGCGCGCAGCGCGGCCAGCGCCTCCGCGTGCCGCGCGTCGTCGGTCAGGTCGGAGTCGAGCAGCTCGCACAGGGCGATGTCCTCCGCGAGGCCGAGCCGCTCGGCCCGCTCGCGCAGCCGCAGCACCGGCAGCGTGGGGATGCCCTCGCGCAGGTCGGTGCCCGGGGTCTTGCCTGACTCGTGCGAGTCGGAGGCGATGTCCAGCACGTCGTCCGCGAGCTGGAAGGCGACCCCGAGCCGCTCGCCGTACTGCGTGAGCACGTCCACCACGGTCTCGTCGGCGCCGGACATCATCGCGCCGAAGCGGCAGGACACGGCGACCAGGGAGCCCGTCTTGCCGGCCAGCACGTCGAGGTAGTGCTCGACCGGGTCGCGCCCGTCCTGCGGGCCCGCCGTCTCCAGGATCTGCCCGGTGACCAGCCGCTCGAACGCCTCGGCCTGCACCCGGACCGCCTCCGGACCGAGGTCGGCGAGGATGTGGGAGGCGCGGGCGAAGAGGAAGTCACCCGTGAGGACGGCGACGGAGTTGCCCCAGCGGGTGTTGGCACTGTCCACCCCGCGCCTGACCTCGGCCTCGTCCATCACGTCGTCGTGGTACAGCGTCGCCAGGTGGGTGAGCTCCACCACCACGGCCGACGGCACGATCCCCGGCGCGTACTGGTCCCCGAACTGCGCCGCGAGCATCACGAGCAGCGGCCGGAACCGCTTCCCGCCCGCGCGCACGAGGTGCTGGGCGGCCTCCGTGATGAAGGGGACCTCGCTCTTGGTGGCTTCGAGAAGGCCCTCCTCGACAGCCGCCAATCCGGCCTGGACATCGGCTTCCAGAGCCTGGTCCCGCACGCTCAGCCCGAACGGCCCGACGACGGTCACGAGGGGTCTCCTGTCTGCTGGTGTCTACCGGTGATTACGCGGTTTGTCGATAGGTCGCTGCCTTCACTCAAGTCAGCGTATCCGGTCAGGTTTCGATCACCGATGCCGCCCGCCCGTCCACGACGGGCGGTATGGGATCACGCCGGTTATGTTTTTGATCACCTGATAGGGACGGATATTCATCGATTTAGGTGGAAATCGATTTACTCGGCAGTAGTGGAGCACACCTCGAACCGAGGTCGACACGACCCCGCCCCGCGGACGATCACCCTGACAACGACGCGCACCACTCCAGAGGTTCCGCGCAGCGGGTTCCACAAAGCGCGTTCCGCTAACACCCCGCCGATAAAGCCTTATTGGGATTCATCAGCCCTATTGCCCGTTTTGCCCACTCTTGCGATCCGGGGTGACGTGACTCACCCGGGCGTGCTCGCGGGCGGCGCCCCGCAGTGGGCCGAATCCCTTCCCCTGTCGGCGAGTTGATCCTTGGCATACGCAAATCACAGCTCGCCCCAAACCCTCCGGGCGAAGATCAAATCCGTGAATATGTGAATCCGGTACTTGTTTCGGACATGTGCTCTCGCATACGTTCCCGGCCTGTCGGGCGGACGCCGAATCCTGCCGCCGCCCGGCTTCACCCGAGAGAACTTCGTACGGCAGGAGCGGGGGACCCAGGTAAGTCGCCGGGCCGGGCGTCTGCGGACGTGCCGGAACGGCTCGGGGTGAAGTCGCGCGCCTTCAGGGGCGTGCGGCCGGGCAGCTCCCGCCCGAACCCGACAGCTCACCTCGCAGGCGCCGGAGAGGAACTTCGCCATGCCCGCTGCCGCTCAGCGCCGCCCCCGCCGTATCGCCCGCAAGCTCGCCGTCCTCGGCACCGGAGCCGCCGTACTGGCGCTCCCGCTGCTCGGCGCCAACGCCGCCTCCGCGGCCACCCCGACCGCCACCACCGCCGCCTCGCTGGGGTACGCCAACAACCTCGACGGCTGGATCCGCGCGTCCCTGCAGGTCATGGCCGACCACGGGATCCCCGGCAGCTACAACGGCATCTACCGCAACATCATCCGGGAGTCCTCCGGCAACCAGTACGCGATCAACAACTGGGACTCCAACGCCGCCGCCGGCACCCCGTCCAAGGGTCTGCTCCAGGTGATCGACCCGACCTTCATGGCGTACCACGTGCCGGGCACCTCCTACGACCCGTACGACCCGGTCGCGAACATCACCGCCGCCTGCAACTACGCGGCGAAGCGCTACGGTTCGATCGACAACGTCTGGGGCGCGTACTAGCAGCCGCCGGGGGCTCGCCCAGGGGCGCGCTCCTGGGCCTTCTCAGGCCGCGGCCCCTTCCCTGAGCAGTCTTTCGAGGACGACGGCGATGCCGTCGTCCTCGTTCGACAGGGTGATCTCGTCGGCCACCGCCTTGAGTTCGGGGTGCGCGTTGGCCATCGCGACGCCGTGCGCGGCCCAGTCGAACATCGGGATGTCGTTCGGCATGTCACCGAAGGCGATCGTCCGCTCCGGACCCAGGCCGAGGTGGTCCGCGGCCAGCGCGAGCCCCGTCGCCTTGGTGATGCCGCATGGCTGGAGTTCGACGGTCCCCGGCCCCGACATGGTGACGGTCGCCAGCGAACCGACCACCGAACGCGCCGTCGCCGCCAACTCGTCGTCGGACAGCTCGGGATGGCGCAGCAGCACCTTGCTGATCGGCTCGCACCACAGGTCGTCCCGCCGTCCCACCCGCACCGCGGGCAGCGTGGGGTGCGGCATCAGGTACCCCGGCTCGATCAGCGTGAGCCCGTCGACGCCGTCCTGGTCGACCGCCGCGTACACCTCCCCCACCTCTGCCTCGATCTTGCCGAGCGCCGTCTCGGCCAGCTCCCGGTCCAGGGTGACCGACCACAGCAGACGGTCCGCGCCCGCGTCGTACACCTGCGCGCCCTGTCCGCACACCGCGAGCCCCCTGCTGCCCAGGTTGTCGAGGAGCGGGCGCACCCTGGGCGCCGGCCGGCCGGTCACCACCAGATGCCGGGCGCCGACGGCCGCCACGCTCGACAGCACGGCCAGCGTCCGGTCGGAGAGCGTGTCGTCGCCTCGGAGCAGCGTGCCGTCCAGGTCGGTGGCGATGAGTGAATATGCGATGGGTGCGGCCATGATCAGAGAATACGGACACCACGCGCCGCCGACTCAGCGCGAACCGGACGTCCCCGGCGCCCGCACAAGCCCCGCGCGCCCCTCCAACTCCCTTGCTGTCACCGGCATCTGGTGGAATGAGGGGATTACCGGGACGGACGGGGGCGATGGTGTTGGCGGGCCGGGACAGGGACTTCACGGAATATCTCCGTAACGCGGCACTGAATGTTATCCGGCGCTTTCCCGAGCGACTGGTTCCCG
Source organism: Streptomyces sp. DI166 (assembly GCF_900091315.1). Lineage (GTDB taxonomy): Bacteria > Actinomycetota > Actinomycetes > Streptomycetales > Streptomycetaceae > Streptomyces > Streptomyces fuscus. The sequence goes on along the minus strand of NZ_FLSP01000003.1, from coordinate 158,527 downwards.
AGATCTACGCACTCTCCTTCCGTGTCTGGCGAGTTGACGACAACGGTCGCCGCCCGTACGTCGCCATCGGCTACAACACCGAGTCCCAGTACGAGCGTGAGCGGCGGCCGGAGGACCCCGGCGAGGCCCGCTGGAACTACGCCTGCTGGCTTCTGGACGGCTTCGAGACGCTGGGCAGCGCACCGGAGGACCCCGTGGGCGGTCCGCTGTACGAGGCCGAGGTCAGGCGGCTGGGGCTGTGGTTCGAGGAGGACCAGGAGGGCGAGGAGGTCGAGACCAGGCGCAAGCTGCTCCAGTTGCACTTCGACGACGCCGTCCTCGGCCTCGCCCGGCACCTCCACCAGAGCGGCGCCATCGCCTCCGTCCTCGGTCGTCCGCTGCCCGTCGTGATTTTCGACATGTATCGGCCGGGCTGGGAGGTCGAGGCCACCGAGGCGGCCAACCCGCCCGAGCTGATCGCGGACTTCCTCGCCTGGCAGCGGGCCCAGGAGGACCCCGACGCGTGATCGCCGCGCTCGGTGCGCTCTGCCCAGGACGGGCAACCCGCCCGTAACGTGTGGGGCGACGACACGGACCCGTGGCACGTACGAGAGCGAGGCAGCACCCATGCCCCCCTTTGATGTCCCCGAGGGCGACCCCTTCGGCCCGCACAACCTCCCCTACGGCGTCTTCTCCGTCCCCGGCGAGGACGGCGGCGCCCGCCGGGTCGGCGTACGGCTCGGTGACCATGTCCTCGACGCGGGCGCGGCGGCGCTGGCGCTGGGCTCTCCCTACGCCTCCCTGCTCGCCAGGCCCACCCTGAACCCGCTGCTGGCGGCGGGCCGCACCGCCTGGTCCGACGTGCGCCGCGCGCTGACCGGCTGGGTCACGGTGCCGTCCCACCGCGAGACCATCGAGCCCTTCTTCCACCCTGTGGCCGAGGTGACCCTGCACCTGCCCTTCGAGGTCGCCGACTACGTCGACTTCTACGCCTCCGAGAACCACGCCCGGAACGTCGGCCGGATCTTCCGCCCCGACGCGGAGGACTCCCTCACCCCGAACTGGAAGCACCTGCCCATCGGCTACCACGGCCGCTCGGGCACCGTCGTCGTCTCCGGCACGGACGTCGTACGGCCCTCCGGCCAGCGCAAGGCGCCCTCCGACCCGGCCCCCGTGTTCGGCCCCTCCGTGCGGCTGGACATCGAGGCGGAGGTCGGCTTCGTGGTGGGCGTGCCGACCCCGATGGGCAGCCCGGTCGCGCTCGCCGACTTCCGGGAGCACGTCTTCGGCCTCTGCCTGCTCAACGACTGGTCCGCGCGCGACCTCCAGGCCTGGGAGTACGTCCCGCTCGGCCCCTTCCTCGGCAAGTCCTTCGCTACCTCGGTGTCGGCCTGGATCACCCCGCTGGACGCCCTGGACGCGGCCCGGGTGGCGCCCCCGGAGCGCACCCACCCACTGCTTCCCTACCTGGACGACGCGGACGAGGAGCCCGGCGGCTACGACCTGCGTATCTCCGTCTCGCTCAACGGTCATGTGATCTCCGAGCCCCCCTTCTCGACGATGTACTGGACCGCCGCCCAGCAGCTGGCCCACCTGACGGTCAACGGCGCCTCCCTGCGCACCGGCGACCTCTACGGCTCCGGGACGGTCAGCGGTCCCACGGAGCGCGAGCGCGGCTCCCTGCTGGAGCTCACCTGGAACGGCCGCGACGCCCTGGAACTCCCCGACGGCACGCGCACCTTCCTGGAGGACGGCGACACCGTCACCATGACGGCCTGGGCCCCCGGGGCGGACGGCGCCCGGGTGGGGCTGGGCGAGGTGTCCGGGCGGATCGTGGCGGGCTGAGGTTCCCGGGGTGCCCCGCCCTGTCGGCGCGGCGCGTCAAGATCCCGTAGCCCGTGCGGAGTTCAACGGCCGCAGACATCTGCCGCGCGCCGCCCGTCGCCGTCATACTGTGCGGCGGACGGTGCGTCCGGCGCGTGCTCCGGACCGCCCGTCCACCGCACGCCCCGCGCCCGCCGTTGCCCCGACCAGGATCCGGAGCCCATGGCATGACCTTCTGCCTGCTCCTGCTGAGCGTCGTCGCCGTGACCGCCGCCGTGCCGGTGCCGCGGTCCCTGACCCGGGCGGTGTGGCCCGAGCGGGAACCGGTGGTCGCGCTGTGGGTGTGGCAGTGCCTGGTGGCGACCGTCCTGCTGTGCTGTCTGACCGCCCTGGTGCTGGGCGCCGCCGCCGTCTTCCACACGGTGCGCGACCATGTCTTCGCCCCCGCGCCACCGGCCGTGACCGCCGCGTACGACCTGTCCGCGGCCCCGGTCTGGGCCGTCGTCCTCACCGTGCTGCTGGCCTGCGGCGCCGCCTGGACAACGGCGATGCTCGCCCGCGAACTGGTCGAGGCCCGCCGCAGCCGCGGCCAGACCCGCGCCCACCTGCGCGAGCGCGCCCCGGAGCTGCCCGCCGGCCTGCCCGCCGCGCGGGGCCCGCTGCTGGTGCTGGAGGACGAGTACCCGGACGCCTGGTGGATGCCCGGAAGCCCGCCCCAGCTCATCGTCACCACGGGTGCCCTGCACCGTCTGACCGACCACCAGCTGGACGCCGTCCTCACCCATGAGCGGGGCCACGCCCGAGCCCGCCACGACTGGCTGCTGCACCTCTCCACCGCACTGGCCACCGGTTTCCCCCGAATCCCGCTGTTCGCCCACTTCTGCGACCAGACCCACCGCCTGGTCGAACTGGCCGCCGACGACACGGCCTCCCGCCGCTGCGGTCACCTGACCACGGCGCTGGCCCTGATCGAGCTGAACCAGCACCGGGGCGTCCTCTCCTGCTCCTCCAGCCACCGCCTCCTCGGTGAGCGCGTCGACCGCCTCCTGGCACCCCCGCCCCGCCTGACCCGGCACCGCAGAGCGATGACCACGGCCCTGGCGGCACTGACCCCGCTGGTGCCCCTGCTGATCACCTTCGCACCGGGGCTGACGGCGCTGGGGTAGGCGGCCTTACTGCCTCGGCCCCGCCTCAGGACAGCGGCTCGCGCGGCTCTACGCCCAGTCGTCCGGCTCCGGTTCCACGTCGGGCTCCTCCGGCCACTCCCCGGGGTCGTCCGAGGGCCCGTCCGAGAGCTCAGAGGCGGCAGTGCCCGGCGTCGCGGAGCCGGTCAGGCCCGCCAGGACCCCGATCACACCCTCGCCGTACGTCGCCAGCTTCTTCTCGCCCACCCCGCTGATACCGCCCAGCTCGCCCACGGTGGACGGCCACACGGTCACGATCTCTCTCAGCGTGGCGTCGTGGAAGATCACATAGGCCGGTACGCCCTGTTCCCGCGCCTGCTCCGCGCGCCAGGCGCGCAGTGCCTCGAAGGCCGGGAGCAGGTTCTCCGGCAGCTCCGCCGCGGCGGTCTTCGCCTTGCTCTTCCCGGCGGAACCGGACGAGGCGGACCGGGACGTCACCGGCTTGGGCGGCTCCTTGCGCAGCGGCACCTCCCGCTCGCGCCGCAGCACGGACCCGCTGCCCTCGGTCAGCACCAGGGTGCCGTAGTCCCCCTCGACCGCGAGCAGGCCCTGCGCGAGCAACTGCCGGATCACGCCCCGCCATTCGCCCTCGGTCAGCTCCTCACCGATACCGAAGACGGAGAGCTGGTCGTGGTCGAACTGGATCACCTTCGCGGTGCGCTTGCCGAGCAGGATGTCGACGATCTGCACCGCCCCGAACTTCTGCCCGCGTTCGCGCTGCAGGCGCACGACCGTCGACAGCACCTTCTGCGCGGCGACGGTGCCGTCCCAGGTCTCGGGCGGCGTGAGGCAGGTGTCGCAGTTGCCGCAGCCCGTGGGGTCTGCGTCCTGGCCGAAGTAGGCGAGGAGCTGGCCCCGTCGGCACTGTGCCGTCTCGCACAGCGCGAGCATCGCGTCGAGGTGGGCGGCGGCGCGCCGCCGGAAGGCCTCGTCGCCCTCGCCGGACTGGATCAGCTTGCGCTGCTGTATGACGTCGTTGAGGCCGTAGGCCATCCACGCCGTGGACGGCAGCCCGTCGCGTCCGGCCCGGCCGGTCTCCTGGTAGTAGCCCTCGACCGACTTCGGCAGGTCCAGGTGGGCGACGAACCGCACGTCCGGCTTGTCGATGCCCATGCCGAACGCGATCGTCGCCACGACGACCAGCCCGTCCTCGCGCAGGAAACGGGACTGGTGCGCGGCACGGGTCCCGGCGTCCAGGCCCGCGTGGTACGGCACCGCCTCGACGCCGTTGCGGCTGAGGAACTCCGCTGTCTTCTCGACGGAGTTGCGCGACAGGCAGTAGACGATGCCCGCGTCCCCGGCGTGCTCCTCGCGCAGGAAGGCCAGCAGCTGCTTCTTCGGGTCCGCCTTCGGCACGATCCGGTACTGGATGTTGGGCCGGTCGAAGCTCGCCACGAAGTGCCGGGCCGACGGCATGTTCAGCCGCTGGGTGATCTCCTGGTGCGTGGCCCGGGTGGCGGTCGCGGTGAGCGCGATCCGCGGGACGTCCGGCCAGCGCTCGCCGAGCACCGACAGCATCAGGTAGTCGGGGCGGAAGTCGTGGCCCCACTGGGAGACACAGTGCGCCTCGTCGATGGCGAACACCGAGATCTTGCCGCGCGAGAGCAGGTCCAGGGTGGTGTCCAGGCGCAGCCGCTCCGGGGCGAGGTAGAGCAGGTCCAGCTCCCCGGCCAGGAACTCGGCCTCCATCACGCGTCGCTCTTCGAAGTCCTGCGTGGAGTTGATGAATCCGGCCCGTACACCCAGCGCCCGCAGCGCGTCGACCTGATCCTGCATGAGCGCGATCAGCGGGGAGACCACGATACCCGTGCCGGGTCTGACCAGGGCCGGGATCTGGTAGCACAGCGACTTGCCGCCGCCGGTCGGCATGAGGACGACGGCGTCGCCGCCGGCCACCACATGCTCGATGACCGCCTCCTGCTCCCCCCGGAAGGCCTCGTAGCCGAAGATCTTGTGGAGCGTGGTCAGTGCCTCGCTCCCGGCTGTCGCTGTCATTGCACCGATCCCGCCCGTCCCGCCCATCGTCGTGCCCCCCGTACGTCGCTCCTCGACCACTGCGTCCACGATAGGGGTCCGCACCGACAGCGCCGGAGTTATCCACAGGCTCGTGGAATCACGTTCGGTAGTCATGCCAATGGCCCCTGTCATCTGGCAGCGCCCGGACGGCCGGGACATGCTCGGCGGGCGGGACACGCGCCGGCAGGGCAGGGGAGGTCCGCCCGGTTCCCGCCCTCTTCGTACGGGTGTGCCGTTCGGGCGCGCCCGTCCCCTTCGTGCGGGGTGCGCCGTTCGGGCGCGCCCTCCCCCTCAAGGAGTCACAGCATGGCCTCTCGCTCCCTCAAGGCCGTCCTCACCACCGCGCTGGCCGCGTCCTTCGCCCTGGCCGCCGTGCCCGGTCAGGCCGCCGCGGCGCCCGATCCGTTCGTCTGGACGGATCTGACCCCGACGTACAACGCGACCGGGAAGTACGCCTACGAGCCCTTCGCCGCGTCGGGCGGATACGAGCGGACCGACGAGTGCGTGCCGAACATGGGCTACCACTACGTCAACCCGGCGTACCTCAATTCCCTCGATCCGGCGACGCCCGCGGCGCTGCTGTACGAGGACGGCAAACACGGCAGGGAACTGTTCGCGGTGGAGTGGGTCGTCGAGGACAAGGGCCAGGCGACTCCCGAACTGTTCGGGCGGAAGTTCGACGAGGGCCAGCTGCCCGGTCACTTCACGCTCCACGCCTGGATCTACAAGCACAACCCGGACGGACTGCTGGAAGGCTTCAACCCCAAGGTGAAGTGCCCCAAGGCTTGACGGCCTGAAGGCCTGACCGTCCGAAGGACTGACCGTCCGAAGACCTGGCCGGACACGCATCAGGGCCCCGGCTCCCCTCTCGGGAACCGGGGCCCTGGTGCGACCCGCTCGCGTCAGCGCACGAACACCCCTGCGTCGCTCGCGAGCTCAAGGAAGTACTGCGGCGCCACACCGAGCACCACCGTGACCGCCACGCCGACCCCGATCGCGGTCATCGTCAGCGGCGACGGCACCGCCACGGTCGGGCCCTCGGGCCTCGGCTCGCTGAAGAACATCAGCACGATGACGCGGATGTAGAAGAACGCCGCGATCGCCGACGAGATCACACCGACCACGACCAGCGGGGCCGCCCCGCCCTCCGCCGCCGCCTTGAACACCGCGAACTTGCCCGCGAACCCGGAGGTCAGCGGGATGCCCGCGAAGGCCAGCAGGAAGACCGCGAACACGGCCGCCACCAGCGGCGAACGCCGGCCGAGCCCCGCCCACTTCGACAGGTGCGTCGCCTCGCCGCCCGCGTCCCGGACCAGGGTGACGACCGCGAAGGCGCCGATGGTCACGAAGGAGTAGGCGGCCAGGTAGAAGAGGACCGAGGAGATGCCCTCCGGCGTGGTGGCGATGACACCGGCGAGGATGAAGCCCGCGTGCGCGATCGACGAGTACGCCAGCAGCCGCTTGATGTCGGTCTGCGTGATCGCGACGATGGCGCCGCCCAGCATGGTGATGATCGCGACGGCCCACATCACCGGCCGCCAGTCCCAGCGCAGGCCGGGCAGCACCACGTACAGCACCCGCAGCAGCGCGCCGAACGCGGCCACCTTGGTCGCCGCCGCCATGAAGCCGGTCACCGGGGTCGGCGCACCCTGGTACACGTCCGGCGTCCACATGTGGAAGGGCACCGCGCCGACCTTGAACAGCAGGCCCATGACCAGCATGGCCGTGCCGATCAGGAGCAGCGCGTCATTGCCCATGGTGTCCGCCAGCGCCGGGTCGACGCTGGTCAGGGTGCCGTCGACGACCTGGGCGATGGTCGCGTAGGACACCGAGCCCGCGTAGCCGTACAGCAGCGCGATGCCGAACAGGGTGAACGCGGAGGCGAACGCGCCGAGCAGGAAGTACTTCACGGCCGCTTCCTGCGACATCAGCCGCTTGCGGCGGGCGAGTGCGCACATCAGGTACAGCGGCAGGGAGAAGACCTCCAGCGCGATGAACAGCGTCAGCAGATCGTTGGCCGCCGGGAAGACCAGCATGCCCGCGACCGCGAAGAGCAGCAGCGGGAACACCTCGGTGGTGGTGAACCCGGCCTTCACCGCGGCCTTCTCGCTGTCGCTGCCCGGCACGGAGCCGGCCTGTGCGGCGAAGGAGTCGACCCGGTTGCCGTGCGCCGCCGGATCCAGGCGCCGCTCGGCGAAGGTGAACAGGCCGACCAGACCGGCCAGCAGGATCGTGCCCTGGAGGAAGAGGGCGGGACCGTCGACGGCGATGGCGCCCATCGCCGCGATGCCCGCCTTCGTGGTGCCGTACCCGTCGGCCGCGAGCGCGACCACCGCGGCGAACGCGGCGACGAGCGCGACGGCGGAGACGAACACCTGGGCGTAGTAACGGGACTTGCGCGGGACGAGCGCCTCGATCAGCACGCCGACCACCGCCGCGCCGACGATGATCAGCGTGGGCGACAGCTGTCCGTATTCGATCTTCGGCGCGTCGATCTTCGAGATCGGATCGGCTGCGGTTGTCCACAGGCTGTGGACGGCTGATGCGCTCACTTGGCCGCCTCCACCTCGGGCTGGGGGTCCTTCTTCTGTACGTCGGACATGGTCTGCTCCACCGCCGGGTTGACGATGTCCGTGACGGGCTTCGGGTAGACGCCCAGGAAGATCAGCAGCACGACCAGCGGTGCGACGACCGCCAGCTCCCGCACCCTGAGGTCGGGCATCGCCGAGACCTCGGGCTTGACCGGGCCCGTCATCGTCCGCTGGTACAGCACCAGGGTGTAGAGCGCGGCGAGCACGATGCCGAAGGTGGCGATGATGCCGACCACCGGGTACCGCGTGTAGGTGCCGACCAGCACCAGGAACTCACTGACGAACGGGGCGAGTCCGGGCAGCGACAGCGTCGCCAGACCGCCGATCAGGAAGGTGCCGGCGAGCACCGGGGCGACCTTCTGCACCCCGCCGTAGTCCGCGATGAGCCGCGAGCCGCGCCGGGAGATCAGGAAGCCCGCCACCAGCATCAGCGCGGCCGTGGACAGGCCGTGGTTGACCATGTACAGCGTCGCGCCCGACTGGCCCTGGCTGGTCATCGCGAAGATGCCCATGATGATGAAGCCGAAGTGCGAGATCGACGCGTATGCCACCAGGCGCTTGATGTCGCGCTGGCCAACCGCCAGCAGCGCGCCGTAGATGATGCTGATCAGCGCGAGGACCAGGATGGCGGGCGTCGCCCACTTCGACGCCTCCGGGAACAGCCCGAGGCAGAAGCGGAGCATCGCGAAGGTGCCGACCTTGTCCACGACCGCGGTGATCAGCACGGCGACCGGGGCGGTGGCCTCGCCCATGGCGTTGGGCAGCCAGGTGTGCAGCGGCCACAGGGGCGCCTTCACCGCGAAGGCGAAGAAGAAGCCCAGGAACAGCCAGCGTTCGGTGCTGGTGGCCATGTCCAGCGAGCCGTTGGCGCGGGCCTCGGCGATCTCGGGGAGCGAGAAGTTCCCCGCGACCACGTACAGGCCGATCACCGCGGCCAGCATGATCAGACCGCCGGCCAGGTTGTAGAGGAGGAACTTCACCGCGGCGTACGACCGCTGGGTGGAGGCCGCCTCCTCGCCGTGCTCGTGGGCACGGTCCCCGAAGCCTCCGATGAGGAAGTACATCGGGATGAGCATGGCCTCGAAGAAGATGTAGAAGAGGAAGACGTCGGTGGCCTCGAAGGAGAGGATCACCATCGCCTCGACGGCCAGGATCAGGGCGAAGAAGCCCTGCGTCGGCCGCCACCGCTTGCTGCCGGTCTCCAGCGGGTCGGCGTCGTGCCAGCCCGCGAGGATCACGAACGGCATCAGCACCGCGGTCAGCGCGATCAGGGCGACCCCGATGCCGTCCACGCCGAGGTCGTAGCGGACCCCGAACTCACTGATCCAGGCATGGGATTCGGTGAGCTGGTAACGGTCGCCGTCCGGGTCGAAGCGGACCATGATCACGACGGCGAGCGCGAGCGTGGCGAGGGAGAAGAGCAGCGCCAGCCACTTGGCGGCGGTGCGCCGCGCGGCCGGCACGGCGGCCGTGGCGACCGCCCCGATCGCGGGGAGCGCCGCCGTCGCTGTCAGCAGGGGAAAGGACATCGGTATCAGACCGCCCTCATCAGCAGGGTCGCGGCGACCAGGAGTGCCGCACCGCCGAACATCGAGACCGCGTACGACCGCGCGTAGCCGTTCTGGAGCCTGCGCAGCCGTCCGGAGAGGCCGCCGACCGAGGCCGCCGTGCCGTTGACGACGCCGTCGACCAGGGTGTGGTCGACGTAGACCAGGGAGCGGGTGAGGTGCTCGCCGCCGCGGACCAGGACGACGTGGTTGAAGTCGTCCTGGAGCAGGTCGCGCCGGGCGGCCCGGGTGAGCAGCGACCCGCGCGGGGCGACGGCCGGCACCGGACGGCGCCCGTACTGGACGTACGCGACGGCCACGCCGATGACCATGACGGCCACCGTGGAAGAGGTGACCGCGGCCGCGCTGAGCGGGGAGTGGCCGTGCTCGAAGCCGGTGATGGGCTCCAGCCAGTTCACGAAGCGGTCGCCGATGCTGAACAGGGCGCCCGCGAAGACCGATCCGAAGGCCAGCACGATCATCGGGATGGTCATGGAGCTGGGCGACTCGTGCGGGTGCGGCTCGGCATGCTCGCCCTGGTGCTCGGCGGCCGGTTCCACGTTCGGCTCGGCCGGGGAGGCGGTCTCCCGGTTCCGCCAGCGCTCCTCACCGAAGAACGTCATCAGCATCACGCGCGTCATGTAGTACGCGGTGATCGCGGCGCCCAGCAGGGCGCAGCCGCCGAGGATCCAGCCCTCGGTGCCGCCCTTGGCGAACGCCGCCTCGATGATCTTGTCCTTGGAGAAGAAGCCGGACAGGCCCGGGAAGCCGATGATGGCGAGGTAGCCGAGACCGAAGGTGATGAAGGTGATCGGCATGTACTTGCGCAGGCCGCCGTACTTCCTCATGTCGACCTCGTCGTTCATGCCGTGCATGACCGAACCGGCGCCGAGGAAGAGCCCGGCCTTGAAGAAGCCGTGGGTCACCAGGTGCATGATCGCGAAGGCGTAGCCGATCGGGCCGAGGCCCGCGGCGAGGATCATGTAGCCGATCTGCGACATGGTCGAACCGGCCAGCGCCTTCTTGATGTCGTCCTTCGCGCAACCGACGATCGCACCGAACAGCAGCGTGACCGCGCCGACGATGGTGACGACCAGTTGCGCGTCCGGGGCGGCGTCGAAGATCGCGCCGGAGCGGACGATCAGGTAGACGCCCGCCGTCACCATGGTGGCCGCGTGGATCAGGGCCGAGACCGGGGTCGGGCCCTCCATCGCGTCCCCGAGCCAGGACTGCAGCGGCACTTGGGCGGACTTGCCGCAGGCGGCGAGCAGCAGCATCAGGCCGATGGCGGTGAGCGTGCCCTCGGAGGCGTCGCCCGCCACTCCGGGCGTCTCCTCGCTGCCGAGGAGCGGGCCGAAGGCGAAGGTCCCGAAGGTGGTGAACATGATCATGATCGCGATCGACAGACCCATGTCGCCGACGCGGTTGACCAGGAACGCCTTCTTCGCCGCGGTGGCGGCGCTGGGCTTGTGCTGCCAGAAGCCGATCAGCAGGTAGGAGGCGAGACCGACGCCCTCCCAGCCGACGTACAGCAGCAGGTAGTTGTCGGCGAGGACCAGCAGGAGCATCGCCGCGAGGAACAGGTTCAGATAACCGAAGAAACGGCGGCGGCGCTCGTCGTGCTCCATGTACCCGACCGAGTACAGGTGGATCAGCGAGCCGACACCGGTGATCAGCAGGACGAACGTCATCGACAGCTGGTCGAGGCGGAAGGCGATGTCCGCCTGGAAGCCCTCCACCGGGATCCAGCTGAACAGGTGCTGGGTCAGCGTCCGGTCGGTGGCGTCCTTGCCGAGCAGGTCGAAGAAGAGGACAGCGCCGAACACGAAGGACAGGGACGCCAGCAGCGTGCCGATCCAGTGCCCGACGGCGTCCAGGCGCCGGCCGCCGCACAGCAGGACCGCCGCTCCAAGCAGGGGCGCCGCGATGAGCAGCGCAATCAGGTTCTCCACGATTCAGCGACCCCTTACAGCTTCATCAGGCTGGCGTCGTCGACCGAGGCCGAGTGGCGGGAACGGAACAGCGACACGATGATCGCGAGCCCGACCACGACCTCCGCGGCGGCGACGACCATCGTGAAGAAGGCGATGATCTGGCCGTCGAGGTTGCCGTGCATCCGGGAGAAGGCGACCAGCGAGAGGTTGCAGGCGTTGAGCATCAGCTCGATGCACATGAACACCACGATCGCGTTGCGCCTGATCAGTACGCCGGTGGCGCCGATGGTGAACAACAGGGCCGCGAGATAGAGGTAGTTGACCGGATTCACTTGGCCGCCTCCCCACTGTTGGTGCGCTGCAGGCGTTCCTCGGCGCGCTGTTCCAGGGCCTTGAGGTCGTTGATCGCCTCGGTGGACACGTCCCGGACCTGGCCGCGCTCCCGCAGGGTCTTGCTGACGGTGAGCTCCGACGGGGTGCCGTCGGGCAGCAGGCCCGCGATGTCCACGGCGTTGTGCCGGGCGTAGACACCGGGCGCCGGGAGCGGCGGCAGGTGTGTGCCCTTGCGCACCCGCTCCTCGGCGAGCTCGCGCTGGGTCTTGGCGCGCTCGGTGCGCTCCCGGTGGGTGAGCACCATCGCGCCGACGGCGGCGGTGATGAGCAGGGCGCCGGTGATCTCGAAGGCGAAGACGTACTTGGTGAACAACAGGGCGGCCAGGCCCTCGACATTGCCGTTCGCGTTGGCCTGGGCGAGGCCGTTGAACTCCGACAGGGAGGCGTTGCCGATCCCGGCGAACAGCAGGACCGCGAAGCCGAGGCCGCACAGCAGGGCCAGCCAGCGCTGGCCCTTGATGGTCTCCTTCAGGGAGTCCGCCGCGGTCACGCCGACCAGCATCACCACGAACAGGAACAGCATCATGATCGCGCCGGTGTAGACGACGATCTGCACGATGCCCAGGAAGTAGGCGCCGTTGGCGAGGTAGAACACCGCCAGGATGATCATGGTCCCGGCGAGGCAGAGGGCGCTGTGCACGGCCTTCTTCATGAAGACGGTGCACAGGGCGCCGATCACCGCGATCGTGCCGAGGACCCAGAACTGGAACGCCTCTCCGGTGGAGGTGGAGTAGGCGGCGAGCTGCGCGCTCATGCCTGCACCTCCTCTTCCTCTGGCTTCTCGCCCTTGGAGACGGCCACTTGGCGCTCGGTGCCGGGCGCCGCCTCGGTCACCAGGCCCCGGTAGTAGTCCTGCTCGTCGGTGCCGGGGTAGATCGCGTGCGGCGTGTCCACCATGCCGTCCTCAAGACCGGCGAGCAGCTGCTCCTTGGTGTAGATGAGGTTGGCGCGGCTGGAGTCGGCCAGTTCGAACTCGTTGGTCATCGTGAGCGCGCGCGTGGGGCACGCCTCGATGCACAGGCCGCACAGGATGCAGCGGGCGTAGTTGATTTGGTAGACGCGGCCGTACCGCTCGCCGGGCGAGTAGCGCTCCTCGTCGGTGTTGTCCGCGCCCTCGACGTAGATCGCGTCGGCGGGGCAGGCCCAGGCGCACAGTTCACAGCCGACGCACTTCTCCAGACCGTCCGGATGGCGGTTGAGCTGGTGCCGTCCGTGGAAGCGCGGAGCGGTGGTCTTCTGCTGTTCCGGGTACTGCTCGGTCAGCCGCTTCTTGAACATGGCCTTGAAGGTCACGCCGAAGCCGGCCACCGGGTTCAGGAAACCGGGCTTGGTCTCCTTGGGCTCCTCAGCCATCGGACGCCTCCTTTCCATCCAGAGATCCGTCGTCACTCTGAGTATTCACCCCGCCACTGACAATGAGCTCCCGCTCCCGGCGCGAACGACGCCTGGGCACGGGGGGCAACTCCTGTCCGGGCAGCGGTGGCACGGGGAATCCGCCCGCCATCGGATCGAAGTCGGCGGCCGCGGCGGCCTTCTCCTCCTCCTTCGGCTTGCCGCGGAACATGTCCACGACGAAGGAGAGGACCAGCAGCACCAGGACGCCGCCGCCGATGTAGAGGGCGATGTCGGCGAAGTCGTAGTTCTCGTTGCGCAGTGTCCGCACGGTCGCCACGAGCATCAGCCAGACCACGGAGACCGGGATGAGGACCTTCCAGCCGAGCTTCATCAGCTGGTCGTAGCGGACCCGGGGCAGGGTGCCGCGCAGCCAGATGAAGAAGAACAACAGCAGTTGGACCTTGATCGTGAACCAGAGCAGCGGCCACCAGCCGTGGTTCGCGCCCTCCCAGAAGGTGGAGACGGGCCACGGAGCCCGCCAGCCGCCGAGGAAGAGCGTCACCGACACCGCCGAGACCGTCACCATGTTCACGTACTCGGCGAGCATGAACATCGCGAACTTGATCGACGAGTACTCGGTGTTGAAGCCGCCGACCAGGTCGCCCTCGGACTCCGGCATGTCGAAGGGGGCGCGGTTGGTCTCGCCGACCATCGTGACGACGTAGATGATGAAGGAGACCGGCAGCAGGATGATGTACCAGCGGTCCTGCTGCGCCTCGACGATCGCCGAGGTCGACATCGAGCCGGAGTAGAGGAAGACCGAGGCGAAGGCAGCGCCCATGGCGATCTCGTACGAGATCATCTGCGCGCAGGAGCGCAGGCCGCCGAGCAGCGGGTAGGTCGAGCCGGAGCTCCAGCCCGCCAGCACGATGCCGTAGATGCCGACCGAGGCGACCGCGAGGATGTAGAGCATCGCGATCGGCAGGTCGGTGAGCTGCATCGTGGTGCGGGTGCCGAAGATCGAGATCTCGTTGCCCGCGGGGCCGAAGGGGATCACCGCGATCGCCATGAAGGCCGGGATGGCCGCGACGATCGGCGCGAGGATGTAGACCACCTTGTCCGCGCGCTTGACGATGAGGTCTTCCTTCAGCATCAGCTTGATGCCGTCGGCGAGCGACTGGAGCATGCCCCAGGGGCCATGCCGGTTGGGGCCGATGCGCAGCTGCATCCAGGCGACGACCTTGCGCTCCCACACGATGGAGAACAGCACGGTCACCATCAGGAAGGCGAAGCAGAACACCGCCTTGATGACGACCAGCCACCAGGGGTCCTGGCCGAACATCGAGAGGTCTTCAGCGGCGAGGTACGGGCTCATGCCTCCACCTCCTTCGGGGCCTCGGACGTGGGCGTCGCCGGGCCGATGCGGACGAGGGTGCCGGGCCGCGCCCCGGTGTCGGAGGCGACGCCGCCGCCAGTGGAGTTCATCGGGAGCCACACCACACGGTCGGGCATCGCGGTGATCTGCAGCGGGAGTTCGACCGTCCCGGCGCTGCCGGTGACCGCGAGGACGTCGCCGTCCTTCACGCCCGCCTCGGCGGCGGTGGCGGCCGACACGCGCGCGTGGGCGGCGTGCCGGGTCCCGGCGAGCGCGTCCTCGCCGTCCTGGAGGCGGCCCTGGTCGAGCAGCAGGCGGTGCCCGGCCAGTACGGCCTCCCCGGCGGCGGGCCGCGGCAACGGCACACCGGTCTCCAGGGGTTCACCGGCCCGCGGGCCGTCCCAGGCGCCGAGCCGGTCCAGCTCGGCGCGCAGGGTCCGCAGATCCGGCAGGCCCAGGTGTACGTCCATGGCGTCGGCCAGCATCTGCAGGACGCGGGCGTCGGTCGGGGGCAGGCGGCGGGTCATCTGCTCGGGCTTGAGCGCGGCCTCGAACGGACGCAGCCTGCCCTCCCAGTTGAGGAAGGTGCCCGCCTTCTCCACCACTGCGGCGACCGGCAGGACCACGTCGGCGAGTTCGGTGACCTCGCTGGGCCGCAGCTCCAGCGAGACCAGGAACCCTGCCTCGGTGAGGGCCTCACGCCCGCGTGCCGGGTCGGGCAGGTCGGCGATCTCCACTCCGGCGACCACCAGGGCCTGGATCTCGCCGTTGGCGGCGGCCTCCACGATCTGGCTGGTGTCCCGGCCGAAGCGGTGCGGGAGTTCGGCGACGCCCCAGGCGGCGGCGACCTCCTCACGCGCGCGTGGATCGGTGGCGGGACGGCCGCCCGGCAGCAGCGAGGGCAGCGCCCCCGCTTCGATGGCGCCGCGTTCACCGGCCCGGCGCGGGATCCACACCAGCTGGGCGCCGGTCGCGGACGCGGCCCGTACCGCCGCGGTGAGACCGCCGGCCACCGCGGCCAGCCGTTCGCCGACCACGATGACCGCGCCCTCGGCGCGCAGCGCCTCCGCGGCCCGCGCGCCGTCCTCCTCCAGGCCGACCCCGCTCGCCAGCGCGTCCAGCCACTCGGTCTCGGTGCCGGGGGCGGCGGGGAGCAGCGTGCCGCCCGCCTTCTCCAGACCGCGCGTGGCGTGCGTGGCCAGCGAGAAGACCTTCTGGCCGTGCTTGCGCCAGGCCTTGCGCAGCCGCAGGAAGACGCCGGGCGCCTCCTCCTCGGCCTCGAACCCGGCGAGCAGGACCGCGGGCGCCTTCTCCAGGGCGGTGTAGCTGACGCCCGTGCCGTCCAGGTCGCGTCCGCGTCCGGCGACCCGGGCAGCCAGGAAGTCGGCTTCCTCGCCGCTGTGCACGCGCGCGCGGAAGTCGATGTCGTTCGAGTCGAGCGCCACGCGCGCGAACTTGCTGTACGCGTAGGCGTCCTCGACGGTGAGACGACCACCGGTGAGGACCGCGGCCCGGCCGCGCGAGGCGAGCAGTCCCTGCGCGGCGATCTGGAGGGCCTCCGGCCAGGACGCCGGGACCAGTTCGCCCTCGGGGTTGCGCACCAGCGGCGTCTCCAGCCGGTCGCGCATCTGCGCGTACCGGAAGGCGAAGCGGCCCTTGTCGCAGATCCACTCCTCGTTGACCTGCGGGTCGTTGGCCGCCAGGCGGCGCATGACCTTGCCGCGCCGGTGGTCGGTGCGGGTGGCGCAGCCGCCGGAGCAGTGCTCGCACACGCTCGGCGAGGACACCAGGTCGAAGGGGCGGGAGCGGAACCGGTAGGCGGCCGAGGTGAGCGCGCCGACCGGGCAGATCTGGATGGTGTTGCCGGAGAAGTACGACTCGAAGGGGTCGCCCTCACCGGTACCGACCTGCTGGAGCGCGCCCCGCTCGATCAGTTCGATCATCGGGTCGCCCGCGACCTGGTTGGAGAAGCGGGTGCAGCGGGCGCACAGCACGCACCGCTCGCGGTCGAGCAGCACCTGTGTGGAGATCGGCACGGGCTTCTCGTAGGTCCGCTTGCGTCCGTCGAAGCGGGACTCGGCCTGGCCGTGCGACATCGCCTGGTTCTGCAGCGGGCACTCACCGCCCTTGTCGCAGACCGGGCAGTCCAGCGGGTGGTTGATGAGCAGGAGCTCCATCACACCCTTCTGCGCCTTCTCCGCGACCGGAGAGGTCAGATGGGTCTTGACGACCATGCCGTCGGTGCAGGTGATGGTGCAGGACGCCATCGGCTTGCGCTGGCCCTCGACCTCGACGATGCACTGGCGGCAGGCGCCGGCCGGGTCGAGGAGCGGGTGGTCGCAGAAGCGCGGGATCTCGATGCCGAGCTGTTCGGCGGCCCGGATGACCAGGGTGCCCTTGGGCACGCTGATCTCCACGCCGTCGATGGTCAGCGTGACGAGATCTTCCGGCGGGACCGCCGCCTCGCCGCCTCCGGAGGGAGCGCTGGTGGTCACCGTCATGCGTTCACCTCCGTGTGCTTGTCCGCCCAGGCCGTGGACTTGGCCGGGTCGAAGGGGCAGCCGCGGCCCGTGATGTGCTGCTCGTACTCCTCGCGGAAGTACTTCAGCGAGGAGAAGATCGGCGAGGCGGCACCGTCGCCGAGGGCGCAGAAGGACTTGCCGTTGATGTTGTCGGCGATGTCGTAGAGCTTGTCGAGGTCGTTCATCGTGCCCTTGCCGGCCTCGATGTCCCGCATCAACTGCACCAGCCAGTAGGTGCCTTCACGGCAGGGTGTGCACTTGCCGCAGGACTCGTGGGCGTAGAACTCGGTCCACCGGGTGACGGCGCGTACGACGCAGGTCGTCTCGTCGAAGCACTGCAGCGCCTTGGTGCCGAGCATGGAACCGGCGGCGCCCACTCCCTCGTAGTCCAGCGGGACGTCGAGGTGCTCGTCGGTGAACATCGGCGTGGAGGAGCCGCCCGGCGTCCAGAACTTCAGCCGGTGGCCGGGCCGCATCCCGCCGCTCATGTCGAGCAACTGGCGCAGGGTGATGCCGAGCGGGGCCTCGTACTGGCCGGGGCTGGCGACGTGGCCGCTGAGCGAGTAGAGCGTGAAGCCCGGGGACTTCTCGCTGCCCATCGACCGGAACCAGTCCTTGCCCCGATTCAGGATCGCGGGAACCGACGCGATCGATTCGACGTTGTTCACCACAGTCGGGCAGGCGTAGAGGCCCGCGACAGCAGGGAAAGGAGGACGGAGCCGCGGTTGTCCACGGCGGCCTTCGAGCGAGTCGAGAAGTGCGGTCTCCTCACCGCAGATGTACGCCCCGGCGCCGGCGTGCACGGTGAGTTCGAGATCGAGGCCGCTGCCCAGAATGTTCTTGCCGAGGTAGCCGGCCGCGTAGGCCTCGCTCACGGCCGAGTGCAACCGCCGCAGCACGGGGACGACTTCACCACGCAGATAGATGAAGGCATGCGACGACCTGATGGCATAACACGCGATGACAATGCCCTCGATGAGGCTATGCGGGTTCGCGAACAGGAGCGGGATGTCCTTGCACGTCCCGGGCTCCGATTCGTCGGCGTTGACAACTAGATAGTGCGGTTTTCCATCTCCCTGGGGAATGAACTGCCACTTCATTCCGGTGGGGAATCCCGCGCCGCCGCGCCCGCGCAGTCCGGAGTCCTTCACATAGGCGATGAGGTCGTCCGGCGACATGGCGAGCGCCTTGCGGAGTCCCTCGTACCCCTCGTGCCTTCGGTAGACGTCCAGCGTCCAGGACCTGTCCTCGTCCCAGAAGGCCGACAGCACGGGTGCGAGCAGCTTCTCGGGGCTGGTGTCTTTCAGCTCGGGTGCCAAGGTCATCACTCCCCCTCCTCGGCGGCGGGCCCGGCCGGGTGTGCCGGGTCGGAGGCCGATGTGTCCTGCGGCGCGTCGTGCGAGCTCGTGTGCTCCGTCGGTGACGGCTCGGGCATCGCCCTGTCCTGCGGCTCCTCATGAGGTCCGCCGTCGCGCGGGTGCACCACCCGCGCGGGAGCGGTCTCCCCCTTGGCCAGCTTGAGGCCCACCAGCGAAGCGGGTCCCGCGCTTCCGGTGGCCTCGACTGCCCCGTCCCGCTCGTCGGGAAAGCCCGCCAGGATCCGGGCCGTCTCCTTGAAGGTGCACAGCGGCGCCCCGCGCGTGGGAGTCACCTGCTCTCCCGCGCGCAGGTCGTCGACCAGGCGCTTGGCGCTCTGCACGGTCTGGTTGTCGAAGAACTCCCAGTTGACCATCACGACCGGCGCGAAGTCGCAGGCCGCGTTGCACTCGATGTGCTCCAGGGTGACCTTGCCGTCGTCGGTGGTCCCGCCGTTGCCGACTCCGAGGTGCTCCTGGAGCGCCTCGAAGATCGCGTCGCCGCCCATCACCGCGCAGAGGGTGTTGGTGCAGACGCCGACCTGGTAGTCACCGCTCGGCCGCCGCCGGTACATCGTGTAGAAGGTGGCGACGGCGGTGACCTCGGCCGTGGTCAGGTTCAGCATGTCCGCGCAGAACTGCATTCCGGTGCGCGTGACATGGCCCTCCTCGGACTGCACCAGGTGCAGCATCGGAAGGAGCGCGGACCGGGAGTCGGGGTAGCGGGCGATGATCTCGCGCGCGTCCCGCTCCAGCCGGGCTCGTACGTCGTCCGGGTAGTCGGGCGCGGGCAGTTGGGGCATGCCCAGGCTGACGCCCTGCTCCGAAGAACTGGTGGTCACCGGTCGACGCCTCCCATCACGGGGTCGATGGACGCGACGGCGACGATGACGTCGGCGACCTGGCCGCCCTCGCACATCGCCGCCATGGCCTGAAGGTTGGTGAAGGACGGGTCACGGAAGTGGACCCGGTAGGGACGCGTGCCGCCGTCGGAGACCGCGTGCACGCCGAGTTCGCCCTTGGGGGACTCGACCGCCGCGTACGCCTGTCCCGGCGGAACGCGGAAGCCCTCGGTGACCAGCTTGAAGTGGTGGATCAGGGCCTCCATGGAGGTGCCCATGATCTTCTTGATGTGGTCGAGGGAGTTGCCGAGACCGTCGGGTCCGAGCGCGAGCTGCGCGGGCCAGGCGATCTTCTTGTCGGCGACCATGACCGGCCCGGGCTGCAGCCGGTCCAGGCACTGCTCGACGATCCTGAGCGACTGGCGCATCTCCTCCAGGCGGATCAGGAAGCGGCCGTAGGCGTCGCAGGTGTCCGCGGTCGGGACATCGAAGTCGAAGGTCTCGTAGCCGCAGTAGGGCGAGGTCTTGCGCAGGTCGTGCGGCAGGCCGGTGGAGCGCAGGATCGGGCCCGTCGCGCCGAGGGCCATGCAGCCGGCGAGGTCGAGGTAGCCGATGTCCTGCATGCGGGCCTTGAAGATGGGGTTCCCGGTGGCGAGCTTGTCGTACTCCGGGAGGTTCTTCTTCATCTTCTTCACGAACTCGCGGATCTGGTCCACCGCGCCGGGCGGCAGGTCCTGGGCGAGTCCGCCGGGCCGGATGTACGCGTGGTTCATCCTGAGGCCCGTGACCAGCTCGTAGATGTCGAGAATCATTTCACGATCACGGAATCCGTAGATCATGATCGTGGTCGCGCCGAGCTCCATGCCGCCGGTGGCGATGCAGACCAGGTGCGAGGAGAGGCGGTTGAGCTCCATCAGGAGCACCCGGATGAGGGTGGCGCGGTCGGGGACCTGGTCCTCGATGCCGAGGAGCTTCTCGACGGCGAGACAGTAGGCGGTCTCGTTGAAGAAGGACGTCAGGTAGTCCATGCGCGTCACGAACGTGGTGCCCTGCGTCCAGGTGCGGAATTCGAGGTTCTTCTCGATGCCGGTGTGCAGGTAGCCGATGCCGCAGCGGGCCTCGGTGACCGTCTCGCCCTCGATCTCCAGGATGAGCCGGAGCACCCCGTGGGTGGAGGGGTGCTGCGGGCCCATGTTGACGACGATGCGCTCGTCGTCGGCGCGGGCCGCGGACTGGACGACCTCGTCCCAGTCACCGCCGGTGACCGTGTAGACGGTGCCCTCGGTGGTCTCGCGCCCAGTGGCGTGCTGCGTGCTCATGAGTACGACCTCCGCTGGTCCGGAGCCGGGATCTGGGCGCCCTTGTACTCGACGGGGATGCCGCCGAGGGGGTAGTCCTTGCGCTGCGGATGGCCCTGCCAGTCGTCCGGCATCATGATCCGCGTCAGGGCCGGATGACCGTCGAAGACGATCCCGAAGAAGTCGTAGGTCTCGCGCTCGTGCCAGTCGTTGGTCGGGTACACGGAGACCAGCGACGGGATGCGGCGGTCGCTGTCGGGGGCGCTGACCTCCAGCCGGATCAGCCGGTTGTGGGTGATCGAGCGCAGGTGGTAGACGGCGTGCAGCTCGCGCCCCTTGTCGTGGGGGTAGTGGACGCCGCTCACCCCGGTGCACAGCTCGAAGCGCAGGGCCGGGTCGTCGCGCAGGGTGCGGGCGACGCGCACCAGGTGCTCGCGCTCGATGTGGAAGGTGAGTTCGTCGCGGTCGACGACCGTCTTCTCGATGGCGTTTTCGGGGAGGAGCCCCTGCTCCTCCAGGGCGCCCTCCAGCTCGTCGGCCACCTCGTCGAACCAGCCGCCGTAGGGGCGGCTCGCCGGTCCCGGGAGCCGGACCGAGCGGACGAGGCCGCCGTAGCCGGAGGTGTCGCCGCCGTTGTTGGCGCCGAACATGCCGCGCTGGACGCGGATCTCCTCGCCTCCCTCGCCGCGCTGGCCGGGAAGGTTGGAGGCCGCGAGGTCCTTCTCGGGGTTGACCCCGTTGGCGTCGCTCACCGCAGCAGCCCCTTCATCTCGATGGTGGGCAGGGCCTTGAGCGCCGCTTCCTCCGCCTCGCGGGCCGCTTCCTCCGCGTTCACGCCGAGCTTGGAGGACTGGATCTTCTGGTGGAGCTTGAGGATCGCGTCCATCAGCATCTCGGGGCGGGGCGGGCAGCCGGGCAGATAGATGTCGACGGGGACGATGTGGTCGACGCCCTGGACGATGGCGTAGTTGTTGAACATGCCGCCCGAGGAGGCGCAGACCCCCATGGAGATCACCCACTTGGGGTTCGGCATCTGGTCGTAGACCTGCCGCAGCACCGGCGCCATCTTCTGGCTGACCCGGCCGGCGACGATCATGAGGTCCGCCTGCCGCGGTGAGCCGCGGAAGACCTCCATGCCGAAGCGCGCCAGGTCGTAGCGGCCGGCGCCGGTGGTCATCATCTCGATGGCACAGCAGGCGAGGCCGAAGGTGGCGGGGAAGACCGACGCCTTGCGCACCCAGCCCGCGGCCTGCTCGACGGTGGTCAGCAGGAAGCCGCTCGGCAGCTTTTCTTCGAGTCCCATGAGTTAAAGGCCCCTCAGTCCCATTCCAGGCCGCCGCGCCGCCATACGTACGCGTACGCGACGAAGACGGTGAGCACGAAGAGCAGCATCTCCACGAGCCCGAAAATCCCCAGGGCGTCGAAGGTGACGGCCCAGGGGTAGAGGAAGACGATCTCGATATCGAAGATGATGAAGAGCATCGCCGTCAGGTAGTACTTGATGGGGAAGCGCCCGCCGCCGGCCGGCGTGGGGGTCGGCTCGATTCCGCACTCATAGGCTTCGAGCTTGGCCCGGTTGTACCGCTTCGGACCGATCAGCGTGGCCATGACCACGGAGAAGATCGCAAAGCCTGCCCCGAGGGCTCCCAGTACGAGGATGGGCGCATACGCGTTCACCGCTCCTCGCTCCTCTCAGTCGGCACTGACTGCTGGCGGTTGCATCGGACTCGCCACCTGCGTCCCACCCGTCACTCGAATCCAGCTCGTCCCGACCAAGATCGAGAACATGTGAAGCAGGTCACAAGCCCAACTGCCTCGCATCTTATGCCCGCCGCTCTGTGATCTGCGACACGGGGTATTGCACAAGCTTTGTGATCTCCACCACCTGACGAAGGATCATGAAGTCGGATGAGTGGTGATCTTCGTACGCGAGGCATCCAAGTGATCACCACAGGTGACATTTCCGCTCGTCATCGCAGCTCGGAGGGGTCGTCTCAATATCAAGAGACTTCCTCTGCATGCAAATTGGAGATGGACGCGGGGCCCTGCTAGTGAGCCGCGTTCACACATCAGAGGGAGACCCGGGGTGCGGTGTGGACGCGTGCACGCGTTCACGAGCGGCACGGACCGGTCCGCGCGAATGGGGCGCATCGGTTCACGCGAAAGGGACGCATCGGTTCACACGCGCGGGACGCGGCCGTTCCCGTAACCGTTGCGTGACCTCCGCCACATCCATGAGAGGCCGAGGAGAAGCGGGCTTGGCCACCTGACCCAACCAGTGGTAGGCGCGGGGCAATTCGGGCGAACCGATGAAAGCCCGTGATCACGGGCGGGTTGGCGGGCGTCCGCAATGTCCGTTACGGCGTCAATAAAGGCCGAGACGCGCGGGATTCGAGGGGCCGATTGAACAACTGTGGCGCAGGACACGTTTCTTGAAGGTATGGAGGAGCCCCTGATACCGGTTGTTCTCATGTCCCACACCGCTCACATACGCAGCCACCGGAAGCCCCGCCGCACCGGGTCCACGACCCTCGCGATGCGCGCTGGAGTTGCCGGTGGCGTCCTCAGCATGGCAGCGGCGGGTGCGTCGGCCACCGCGAACGCGGCCGAGCCGGTGACGCAGACCATCGAACTGCCCACCCTGACGGCCGACCTGGCCGCTCAGGTCGCGGAGTCGGCGGACGCCACGCAGCAGGCCGCGGCCGGCTACGAGCTCCAGGCCGAGCGCGACGCGGCCGCCGCGGCGGCCGCGAAGGAGGCCAAGGCGGACCTCGCCGAGGCCAAGAAGAAGGCGGAGGCCAAGAAGAAGGCCGCCGAGGAGGCCCGCAAGGAGGCCGCCGAGCGCGCCACCCGGACCGCGGAGCGGGCCACCCTCTCCACCACCAGCACGACCGCCTCGACCACGACCGCCCCCGCGAGCGGCAGCGTCGGCACGGTCATCGCCTTCCTCAAGGCCCAGCTGGGCGACGCCTACGTCATGGGCGCCACCGGCCCCAACGCGTGGGACTGCTCCTCCCTGGTGCAGGCCGCCTTCAAGCAGGTCGGCGTGGACCTCCCGCGCGTCTCCCAGGACCAGTCGATGGCCGGCACCGAGGTCTCGCTGTCCAACCTCCAGGTCGGCGACATCCTCTACTGGGGTGCCAAGGGCTCGGCGTACCACGTGGGTGTGTACGTGGGGAACGGCCAGTACCTGGACGCCGCCAACCCGTCCAAGGGCGTGGTCATTCAGGACCTTTCCGGCTATCCCGCCACGGGCGCCGTGCGCGTACTCTGACGCACGGCCCATATCGGGCACAACCGTACGGACGGGGCCGCAGCCGCTCGGGGGCAGCGGCCCCGTCCGGCGTTCTCCTGAACGCCCGGTGTTTCCCCGCACGGCAGGCCCGTCCACTTGCCGACGACTGCGAGCTTGCGGCCCATCAGGTCAGGGTCGATTTGCGGCTGTTCGTCTACGACTGTCCGGACGACGACGGCGCCCGGCGCGTCGGGGACATCGTCAATCCGGTGCTGGAACGGCTTGAGGCGCCCCACAGGCGGCCGCTGGACGAGGGTGAGGGGTGTCTGTCGGTCCCGGGCGCCGTCATGCCCGTACCGCGCCCTGACCGCGCCGCGGTGCGGGGCGTGGACACGGGCGACGCCCCCGCTCGTCATCATCGAGGGCACCGGCCAGCGGCCCGGCGGGAGGAGGTGTTCGCCCGCCGGGCCGCCAACATCCGGGCACTGAGCGCCTGAGCAGCAGCCGGTAGCGGGCCAACCTGCTCAGGCCGCTTCAGGCCGTTTCAGGGCACTTCGGGCCGTTTCAGGCCTTCGGGGCCACCTTGCTCAGGCCGTTGATGATCCGGTCCATGGCGTCGCCGCCGGTCGGGTCGGTGAGGTTCGCCAGGAGCTTGAGGGTGAACTTCATCAGCATCGGGTGGGTGAGGCCGCGCTGGGTCGCGATCTTCATGACCTTCGGGTTGCCGATGAGCTTCACGAAGGCGCGGCCCAGCGTGTAGTAGCCGCCGTAGGTGTCCTTGAGCACGCGCGGGTAGCGCTGGAGGGCCAGTTCGCGGCTCGCGGGCGTGGGCCGCGCGTGCGCCTGGACGATGACGTCGGCGGCGATCTGGCCGGACTCCATGGCGTAGGCGATGCCCTCACCGTTGAAGGGGTTCACCAGGCCGCCGGCGTCGCCGACGAGCAGCAGGCCCTTGGTGTAGTGGGGCTGCCGGTTGAAGGCCATGGGGAGGGCGGCGCCGCGGATCGGGCCGGTCATGTGCTCGGGGGTGTAGCCCCACTCCTCCGGCATCGAGGCGCACCAGGCCTTGAGGACCTCGCGCCAGTCCAGCTCCTTGAAGGAGTCGGAGGTGTTGAGCACGCCGAGGCCCACGTTGGAGGTGCCGTCGCCCATGCCGAAGATCCAGCCGTAGCCGGGCAGCAGCCGGTCCTCGCCGGGGCCGCGCCGGTCCCACAGCTCCAGCCAGGACTCCAGGTAGTCGTCGTCGTGGCGCGGGGACTCGAAGTAGGTGCGTACGGCGACGCCCATGGGGCGGTCCTCGCGGCGGTGCAGGCCCATCGCCAGGGACAGGCGCGAGGAGTTGCCGTCGGCGGCGACCACGAGCGGCGCGTGGAAGGTGACCTCACGCTTGTCCTCGCCGAGCTTGGCGTGGACGCCGGTGATGCGGCCGGTGCGCTCGTCCACGATCGGGGCGCCGACGTTGCAGCGCTCGTGGAGGCGGGCGCCCGCCTTCTGGGCCTGGCGGGCGAGTTGCTCGTCGAAGTCGTCGCGCTTGCGGACCAGGCCGTAGTCCGGGAAGGACGCGAGGTCAGGCCAGTCGAGCTGGAGCCGGACACCGCCGCCGATGATCCTGAGGCCCTTGTTGCGCAGCCAGCCGGCCTCCTCGGAGATGTCGATGCCCATCGCGACGAGCTGCTTGACCGCGCGGGGGGTGAGGCCGTCACCGCACACCTTCTCCCGCGGGAACTCGGTCTTCTCCAGCAGGAGCACGTCGAGCCCGGCCTTGGCCAGGTGGTACGCGGTGGTGGAGCCGGCTGGCCCCGCGCCCACGACGATCACATCGGCGGTGTTGTCGGAGAGGAGGGGCTCGGTCACGGCGGGATCTCCCCAGAGTTCGAAATCTGCGTGCCGACCGGCACAGGACATGGGCAGTCTATGAGGCAGTAGTGATCACCGGCTGAAGGGCTGCCCCGTGAACCGAGCTCTCCCCGCAGTACGGCTGCGCGTACCCACCGACGAGGACGCGGTGGTCTGGCACCGGATCTTCGACGACCCGGATGTCATGGAGTTCCACGGCGGCAAGTCCGCGGAACTGTCCGTCTACGAGGAGCTCACCGCCCGTCAGCGGCGGCACGACGCCGAGCGCGGGTTCTGCCTGTGGTCCGTGCTGGACGAGTCCGGTGAGGTCGTCGGCTTCACCGGCGCCCAGCCCTGGGAGCGCGACTGGGGTCCCACGGGCGAGATAGAGATCGGCTGGCGCCTCGCGCGGGCGCACTGGGGCAAGGGGATCGTCACGGCGGCGGCGCAGATGACGCTGGAGCGGGTGCGTGCGGCGGGGGTGCCCGGGGTCGTGGCCATGGTGGACGCGGGCAACAGCCGTTCGATCGCGGTGACCCGGCGCCTGGGCATGCGGCTCGCGGAGGTCTTCACGACCCCGACGGCCGGGCGGCAGGGGCACTGCTACCGGCTGGAGCTGACAAGCGGAGCAGCGTGACCCACTTTCACTACGCACAGTAACTGACTGTCACAGAAAGACACTTGACGCTTCCGGGTGGTACCGGGTGGGGGTTACCCTGCCGGTACCGCTGGGGGTGACGTCTGTGTACAAACCGCCCAAGAATTCACACGTGCGCGTGCCACGGCTCGTGGGGCTGATGGCGGTGGACGCGCGCCAGTCGGCCGAGGCGCAGGGCGTGCTGCTGGCTTCTCCCGACCGGCCCGACGTCCATCTCGCCGTCGTCGACTACGTCGTACGGCAGTACCCCCCGCCCGGCGTCGAGGTCCCGCGCGGGGCCGTGGTCACCGTGTGGTTCGACTTCGGGGAGGGCGAGGGCGGCGGAGGGGTACGCGAGCCGCGTCCCACGCGGCCCCCGCGCGGGGGGCTGCAACGGGAACTCGACGAGCCCGGAGGGCATGCGTACGCGGCGTTCGTGGGGTTCGGCACCCGCTGAACCCCGAGACCGGGCCTCAGCTCTCCTTGAAGCCCCGGTGCAGGGCGACCACGCCGCCGGTCAGGTTCCGCCAGGCCACCTTCGACCAGCCCGCCTTCTGCAGGCGCTCGGCCAGCGCTGGCTGGTCGGGCCAGGCGCGGATGGATTCGGCGAGGTAGACGTACGCCTCCGGGTTGGAGGACACCGCGCGGGCCACCGGCGGCAGGGCGCGCATCAGGTACTCGGTGTAGACGGTCCGGAAGGGCGCCCAGGTCGGGTGGGAGAACTCGCAGATGACCACCCGGCCACCGGGCTTGGTCACCCGGTGCATCTCACGCAGGGCGGCGTCGAAGTCCTGCACATTGCGCAGGCCGAAGGAGATGGTGACGGCGTCGAAGGTGTCGTCGCGGAACGGCAGCTTCGTCGCGTCCCCGGCGGTCAGCGGCAGCCAGGGGTGCTTGCGCTTGCCGACCTGGAGCATGCCGAGGGAGAAGTCGCAGGGCACGACATAGGCGCCGGTGCGCGCGAAGGGCAGGGAGGAGGTGGCGGTGCCGGCGGCGAGGTCGAGGACCTTCTGTGCGGGGCGGGCGTCGACCGCCTTGGCGACCTCCTTGCGCCACACCCGGTCCTGGCCGAGCGACAGCACGTCATTGGTCAGGTCGTACCGTTCCGCGACGTCGTCGAACATCGAGGCGACTTCGTGCGGCTGCTTGTTCAGGGAAGCGCGGGTCACGCGCCCATTCTTGCAGTACGCCGAGCCCGACCCCGCAGGGCCTACCGGCGCCGGTACACCAGTCGGCCGCCCAGCACGGTGGCCACGCAGGTGCCCGCGCCCTCGGCGGTGAGCGCGTCGGCGTCGGGCACGTCGAAGGCGGCGAGGTCGGCCGGGCCGCCCACGGTGAGCGGACCGTGGACGGTGTGGGGAAGGCCGTGGCCGTCGGCGAAGGGGTCCAGGTGCGCCGGGTCCGCCGTCGACGGTCCCGCGGGCACCTCGCGCAGCCCGGACCGTACGACGGACTGCCGTACCGCGTCCGGGAAGGGGCCGCCGACATGGGTGGTGCCGTGGGCGAGCATCCGTTGCAGGCCGCGGCGCACGCTGCCCGCCATCCGGGCGGTGTCCGGGGCGAGTTCGTCCAGCGCGGGCCCGCTGATGGGCGCCGTGCCCAGCTCGTCGGCCTCGCGCGGGTCGGGGTGGTAGCAGCGGGTCAGCAGCCACCGCCCGTGCAACTGCCGCAGCCCGGGAGTGAGCACGCCGGGCCAGCGGCGCGTGCGGGCGCCGGGGTGGGCGGCGGCCAGCTTCTCGTACGGCCCGACGGCGGCGACGCGGTCGCCGTCCACGAGAACCGCCCCGTCCGGCACCGGTTCCGCGCCGACGGGCAGCACCAGGGGCGCCGTGTGCAGGGTGAGCATCTAGTTGGCGGCGAGGATCTTCAGTTCGGGGTGGGCCGTGCCGCCCTCGATCGCGGTCGAGGAGATGTGGGACATCACGCGGGTGTCGACGGGGTCGTTCGCCGGGTCGTCGTGCACCAGGAGGTGCTCGTACGTCGTCGAGCGCTGCGCCGGGACCCGCCCCGCGGAACGGATCATGTCGATCATTTCCTGCAGGTTGGAGCGGTGCTTGGCACCGGCCGCCGAGACGACGTTCTCCTCCAGCATGACCGAGCCGAGGTCGTCGGCGCCGTAGTGCAGCGTCAGCTGGCCCGCGTCCTGGCCGGTGGTCAGCCAGGAGCCCTGGATGTGGGCGATGTTGTCCATGAAGAGCCGGGCGATCGCAATCATCCGCAGGTACTCGAAGATCGTGGCCTGCGTCCGGCCCTTCAGGTGGTTGTTCATGGGCTGGTACAGGTACGGGATGAAGGCCCGGAAGCCGCCCGTGCGGTCCTGCACGTCACGGATCATCCGCAGGTGCTCGATCCGCTCGGCGTTGGTCTCGCCGGTGCCCATCAGCATGGTGGAGGTGGACTCCACGCCCAGGTTGTGGGCGGTCTCCATGATCTCCAGCCAGCGCTCGCCGGACTCCTTCAGCGGCGCGATGGCCTTGCGGGGCCGCTCGGGCAGCAGCTCGGCGCCCGCGCCCGCGAAGGAGTCGAGGCCGGCCGCGTGGATGCGCCGGATCGCCTCCTCGACGCTGACCTTGGAGATCCGGGCCATGTGCTCGACCTCGCTCGCCCCCAGGCTGTGGATGACGAGCTGCGGGAACTCCTTCTTGATGGCCGCGAAGTGCTTCTCGTAGTACTCCACGCCGTAGTCCGGGTGATGCCCGCCCTGGAACATGATCTGAGTGCCGCCGAGTTCGACGGTCTCCGCGCAGCGGCGCAGGATGTCGTCGAGGTCGCGCGTCCAGCCCTTGTCCTTGGCCGTCGGCGGGGCGTAGAAGGCGCAGAACTTGCACGCCGTGACGCACACGTTCGTGTAGTTGATGTTCCGCTCGATGATGTACGTCGCGATGTGCTCGGTGCCCGCGTAGCGACGGCGGCGTACGGCGTCGGCGGCGGCGCCCAGCGCGTGCAGCGGGGCGTCGCGGTAGAGGTCGAGCGCCTCCTCCGGCGTGATGCGCCCGCCCGCGGCGGCTCGGTCGAGGACGGACTGGAGGTCGGCCTTCTCGGTCACCGGCGGCGTCCCTTTCGTCAAGGAATCGAGGGGTGCGCGCGTAGCGCTCTTTATAAGGGTGGTGGTGGGAGACGGGTGGGCGGACTGATCCAGCCTACGCCAGGCGCATCTACGGACCGACGTCAGGCCGTACGGGCCTCCCCTCCAGCCGGACGTCAGGCTGTACAGGCCTCCCCTCCAGCCGGACGTCAGGCCGTGTACGCCCCGATCAGCAGCCCCAGGAAGGCTCCGGAGATCAGGAACGGCCCGAACGGGATCGCCGTCTTGCGCCCCGCCTTGCGTACGACGACCAGCGCACCCCCGTACAGCGCCCCCAGCAGGAAGCCCGCGAAGGTGCCGAGCATCAGCGTGGACCAGCCGTACCAGCCGAGGGCCGCGCCCAGGCCGAGGGCGAGTTTGACGTCGCCGAAGCCCATGCCGGAGGGGTTGATCAGGAAGAGCACGAAGTAGCCGCCGCCGAGCGCGAGGGCCCCGTACAACGCCGTCAGCCACTCCCCCGCGTGCTCCGGGACCAGCACGACCACGCCGAGCAGGGCGAGGGCGGCGGCCGCGAGCGGCAGGGTCAGAGGGTCCGGGAGGCGGTGGACGCGGAAGTCGACGTACGCGAGCAGTACGCCGACGGGGGCGAGGAGCAGCCAGACGCCCAGTTCGGGGCGGGTGCCGGTGGCCGCGGCGAGGGCGGCGCAGACCAGGGCGGCGGCGAGGGAGAGAGGGGCGGCGCCGGGGCCGTAGGACCCCGTGCCGCAGGTGGGGCAGTGCGCGCGGCCGAGCCAGCCGCGTACCGGATGCCCCTGCGGGCAGGCCTCCCGCCAGGGCTCACCGGCCGGTGCCGAGAAGCGGTAGGCGGCGCGGGGCAGGTACGCGCCCGCCGCCGCACCCCACAGTGCGGCGGCGAGAACGAGGAGCAGGTCGGTCATCCCGCGGCGACCGCGCCGTCGCGCCAGGCGGGCAGCAGTTCGTCGAGGAGCGCCTCGGTGCGCGGCGGCAGACCGCGCGCGCCGCTGCGGTGGACGAGGTCGGCGGCCAGCGCCTGGAGGCGGGCGGTGTCGCCGGTGGAGTGGGTGGCGCGCAGCAGTTCGTGCCACAGCCGCTCGTCGGCGGGCGCGGAGTTCAGGGCCGCGTTCAGCGCCTCGATGGCCTTCTCGGCGCGGTCCTTCTCCAGGTGGAACGCGGACAGCGCGAGCCCGATGTCGGCGACCAGCAGGGGGAGTTGGGCGTCGACGATCTCGTGGGTGAGCCAGCGGTAGCGGCCCTCGGGACGGTCGGCGAGCAGCGGTCCGCGTACCAGGACCAGCGCGTCGGTGAGCAGACGCCCGCGCACGGCACGGCTGTTGACGCCCCGGCCCTGCGTGGCCTCGTGGTACAGCGAGCGCAGCACGTCGAGGTCGGAGACGACCGACTTGGCGAGCGTGAGCCGCCCGGTGGCGTCGGTGCGCAGTCGCGGGCTACCGTCCGGGTCGGTGCCGAGCCAGGCGCGCAGCCGCTCCAGCAGCGCGTCGCGCACGTCCGCGGTGACCCCGCGCGGCCACAGCGCGGAGGACAGCACCCGCGGGTGCACGCCCTCGCGGTGCAGCAGGAGCAGCGCGAGGGCCTCGTGCAGCAGCGCGCTGCGCTCGCCGTCCGGGGTGTCGAGGCCGATGATCTCGTACGGGCCGACGAGCCGGGCGTAGACCGCGGGCCGCCCCTGCTCGCTGATGTCGACGAGGAACGGCGGGGTGGTGGTCGGCCCGTCCGGGTCCTGGTCGGGGTCGGCCTGGACGAACAGCTCGACGACGGCCTGCTGTTGCTGGACCGGCAGGAGCTGGGCCTCAAGTTCCAGCCCGAGCAGCGGGGCGAGCAGCTTGCCCTCGCCGGTGATCTCCATCTCCCAGGCGGCGCCGGGCAGATCACCGCTCTCGGTGCCGACGAGGTAGCCGATGCCGAGACGGCTGGCGTCGGCGGCGAGTTCGGCGAGCCTGGTGGCGTCCTCGGATGAGGGCTCGGCGGCGAGCAGGACGAGGTGCGGGGCCCAACGGGTGTGCTGGGCGGGTCCGGTACGGCCGGTCAGCACCGAGTCGTGACCGGCGGCCCCGAGCGCGCCGCGCCGCTGCCGGGTCTCGGCCTCCATGGTCTCGATCAGGTCGTCGATGCCGTCGAGGTGGCGCAGCCGGTTGGGGGCGAGCGGGGTGAGGTCCTGGCCGAAGCCGACGAGGGTGATGGTCATCCGGTCCGACCAGCCGTTGGTGGCGAGTTCGGCGGCGACGGAGGCGAACACGGCCGCCCGGTCGGCCTCACGGCCGGACAGGGAGACGATGCCGGGCACGGACTCCAGGTTCAGCAGCAGCCGGGAGTCGTCCATGGTGCCGAGGCTGACCAGTCCGGGGTACGGGGCGGCGGTGTCGGTGTCCTCGTAGCTCTCGGCGTCGGCGCGGGCCAGCATCCAGAACGTCTGGTCCTGGCCGAGCTGCCAGGGCGCGGGCGGCTTTCCGGCGGGCTGGGCGAGCTGGAGGTGCAGGTCGCCGTTGGTGAGCCAGGCCGCGTACACGGTGGGCAGCGGCCGGGACTCCTCGGCGAGGGACGCGGCGAGCCCGCGCAGGGAACGGTCCAGCAGGCGTACGCCGTCGGGGTCCGCGCCGACCAGGAGGGCGTCCTGGACGTCGGCGGCATCGCCGGTCGGGGTCGGCGGCTCCATGCCGCGCCGCCCGCCGACGGAACCGAGCGCCGACTGCCACAGCGCCTGACGGCGCCTTCGGCCGAGCGCGCCGAGGAGGCCGGCGGCGAGGAGGGGGGCGGTGAGGAGGGCTTCGGGGAGGCCGAAGGAGGACTCGGCGTCGGCCTCGGCGGCCGGGGTGGCGCTGGGGACCGGTCGCTCCAGGTCGGCGTGCCGGTCGGGGCCGGGGCGCTGCTCGGGGAGGGAGACGCGGGCGTCGTCGCCGCCTTGTTCCTGACCGCCCTGTTCCTGACCGCCCTGCTCGTGCGCGTCGCCGTCGTCGGTCTTGGCGTAGTCGTGGATCTGCTGCTGGAGTTCGGGGGAGACGTTGGGTGCCTCGTCGGGCATCTCGACGAGGTCGCCGCCGCGCGCGTCGCCGGGCATCTCCATGATCCAGCCCGGCCGGATGAGGCTGGCCTCGGAGAGCCGTGAACCGTCGGGCTGCACGCGGTCCTTGTTGAGCTCGTAGATCTCCTTGTACCGGCGGCCGTCGCCGAGGTGCCGTTCGGCGATCTCCCACAGGGAGTCGTGGTGGCGGCCCTCGGGCGGCTGGATCCGGTAGTACTTCGTGTCCCCGTCCTTGGCGGTGCTCGGCGCGGCGGCCTCGGCGTGCGCGGCCTGCTCGGCGAGGGCGCTCGCGGAGGCGGCGGCCTGCTCCTGCTGCTGCGCGAACAGCCCGGCGCCCGGAGTCTGCTCGGCGGCGGCGACAGTGCCGCGCTGGTTGCCCTCCAGGCTCTGCCCGAACTGGGACAGCCCCGGCGTGAGGCTGGCCGCCGTGGCGCCGACCAGCAGCAGCGCGGCGACGAGCTGCCGGGCGAGCAACTGGCTGGGCCCGGCCCCGGGCACCCGCCCCGGCACGCCCACGCCGGACAGCGCGGCCTTCATCTCGACGATCACGCAGGCGGTGAACTGGGCCCAGGCCAGCCAGACGAAGAAGGTGAGGATGCGCAGGAAGGTCCCGACGCTCAGCTCACTGGTCAGCCACTCCTGTGGATCCCAGGTGCTGGGCACGGGCCATCCCAGGTACAGCGCCAGCGCGCCCGGCACCCCGACGACCAGCACGACCAGCGCGACGAACGCGAGGAACGCCTTGACGAAGTCCCCGGCCGTACGCCGGGGCAGCCGCACGGGCTGCGGGGTCCGGTTCCGCGGGGTGGCCGGGCTTCCCGTCGAGCTTGAGCGTCGCGCCATGGGAGGTGTCCTGAGGTGTGTGGGCCGTCGGCTTCGTCGGGGTGGAGGTGGGTGAGAGGTACTGAGACTTTCTGAGACTACAGAGATCCTATGAAGTGTCCGGGGGCCGGTCGAAGGGCGGAGCGGGAGTGAGGGCCGGAAGCACTGCGCGGACACCCATCAACCACCGAAAAAGCCGGACTTGCCCGACACTTCGGCAGAGCCCGGCGACACCCCTCACATTCCTCACACATTCCCCTGATGCCACACCGCCGGATCCAGTACGGCGGACACACACCCGTGCCCCTTCGCGACGGTCAGGTCGGGCTGTTCCAGCCGGCGGGTGATGCGCTCCGCGTCGAACTCCCCGAACTCGAAGACGAAGTACTGCTCAATCGCGAGGCGATCCAATGGAAAGCCATCCAAATCCACCGCCGAATTCGCCCGGTCCGCGCCTTGGCAGAGCACCGAGACGAAGAGCGGGAAGTGCTCCGCCTCCAGCAGCCGATCGGCGCCCTCGATGACGACGGCGACCCCCACTCCCCCCGTCACCGCACCACACAGATCGTCCAGGCAGTCCACCATGGCGTCCCAGTTACACCCGAAATATGCGGGGAATTGGAGCAGTTCGGCGAATGTCCCGTACACGCCGATCTCGGTCATGAGGCCGACGGAGTCCACCCGCCGGACCCGCCCGCCCTCGCCTCCAACTCGCCCAAGCGCCGACAGACCTCCGGCGCACCGGAGGGGGCGCACATCACCCAGCCATTCACGTCGTTCACGGTTCCGCCCTCAGTCCAACCCGAGTTCCGCCTTGGCGGACGCATAGAGCCTGTCCAGCTTGCCGATCAGACCGTTTCGCG
Organism: Streptomyces sp. DI166; assembly: GCF_900091315.1. Lineage (GTDB taxonomy): Bacteria > Actinomycetota > Actinomycetes > Streptomycetales > Streptomycetaceae > Streptomyces > Streptomyces fuscus. Next base: position 124,856 of record NZ_FLSP01000003.1, on the reverse strand, counting down.
TGTTCTGCCCCAGGAATCTGGGCCGCCGCCCCCGATGTTCAGCGGTGAACCGGTCCATGCTCCGCATCGCAAGCTGGTGGGTACGGGACAGTTCGGCCAGCGCTGCCGCGCGGGTCGGGTCATCCAGCGGCAGGCCGCCGTCCCGGTGTCGCTCCACGATGCTCCGGAACTGCTTCTTGGCGTCTGCGAGGTTCATCCGTCCAGCGCCTACCGTATGCCTTCGACCAGCTTCTCCAACGCCTCGTGCCCCGAGCCGGCCAGCCACACGACACTGTCCATACCGACGTGGACCGCACCGTTCGGGGCCATGCCCAGATACAGATTGCGGCGGTCGGTCTCCCCGATCGGGTACAGGTCCACTCCCGCCTCTGCGCTCAGTACGTCGAAGATCTCGTCGTCCCACTCGGCGACGGTCGGGTCGAGGGTGAATCCCATCCGAGCCATCGTCCTTCCAGGGCCCCGTTCCACGCTCGCCAGCCCGCCGAACTCGGTGAGGAAGCGGCGGGCCGCCTCATGGATCTCGAAGCCGCCGTGCTCGCGGAGCGCGGCCTCCCAGCCTGCCGTGGACACCGTACGGCCCGGGTACCAGCCCACCTCACGCAGCACACGGTCCGTCTCCGCGGACCATCGCTTCCGGTGGGCCCCTCTGCCGTCGCCCCCGGTCACGAGCGACGCCGTCGGCGCAGTTTCCTCCACGCCTCCTCCGCCGCGTCCATGACGGCCAGCCGCCACCCCTCCAATTTGTCCGTCACCGTCGTGCGGACCCACTGCCACTTGAACCACGGCGGAAGATCCCGGAACGGCACGTACGCCAAGGTGTCCCGAACCGCGTGGTCGGCGAAGCCACCCATGCCCTCCGCGCGCAGGACGGCGTAAAGCTCCGGCGTCAGGCGGCCGTTGAGGCGGGCCACGTGTGCGGCGGCCGTGAACGGAAAGTCGCGTTGGGAGCGGTTCAGTACCTCCAGCGCCCGCACAATCCGCGGTGAGGCCGCCTCTGGGGAGCAGTTGAGCGCCAGCCCGATGACCGCCGCACCCAACGCCCGCTCACCGCGCTCGAACGCCGCGTCGACCTCGGCGGGGTCGTTGACGGCCAGCAGGCCCTCGCCGGTCTCCCAGTCCCACGCCCTGTCGTCAGCCATCAAGCACCAAACTCTCCAGTGCGTGGGCGTAGGCCCGGAGCATCTCCTTGCCTTGCGGCGGTGTCGGGGAGTCCGGCCGCAGGACGCCCGGCACATGGGCGACCCGCCACATCCGAAAGGCATCCCGGACCGCCTGCTCACCGTCGCGGCCCAGCAGCACACCCCCGCCCCGCACAGCGTCCACGATCAAGGTCGGCGCCTTCCCCAAGCCGGGGCCGCGCACCGTGGCCGTACCCACCAACGCGTCCATGAGGGACGTCAATTGCAGGTCCCGCCCATCCGCACCATGCGCCGCAGCACAGCAGGATCACCGGTGTCCGGCGGATAGCTCTCGATACAGCCCGAGTACATCATCAGGTACTCGGGCATCACCTCGCGGCCCTCGTGCCACCCGCCCTGCCGCTCGAAGACGGACATCGTGTCGGCGGAGAAGTCCCCCACGGCGCGGACCGATTCGAGGATGCCGTCCACCTCGGCCCGACGGGCGGCCACGAAGCCCTCCAGCGACACACCTCTCAAGGACCCGGATGCGGTCAGCGCGGCCAGTTCCAGGACGCCCCACAGCGACCCGAAGATGTCGTACGCGAGCCCCTTAACAGAGACCGGCTTATGTACTCCCCTCAAGTCAACAACCGTCCGATCCACCCCCTCCTTCGAGGAGCGTCTCCAGCAACCCGTCGTAATCCCGGAAGCCTGCCTTGCCGCTTTCCGGGGCATCCGACTCAGGTCGGAGGATGCCCGGCAGATGGGCGACCCGCCACATCCGGAAGACGTCCGCCGGGGCACTGCGGCCCGTGGCATCGGCCAGTTCTGAGGCGATGCCAAGAACTTCGGCGACCTTGGGCGCCCCTTGCCTTGGATCCGTTCCCGCGGCGACCGCGGCGGTGATCAGCGCCTGCAAAAAGAGGGTGAGCTGTAGATCAGCCGCCATACGGCACATGCGCCGCACCATCGGTGGTTCCTCAAGCCGCTCCAGGGGTTGCGGCACGCCCGTGATCCCCCCGGACCACAGCAGCAGGAACGCCGCGGGCACTTCGTGGTCCCGGAACCGCCCCAACTCGTCGACGATCCGCATCGCGTCGTCGCTGAATCCGCAGACGGACCGGATGCCTTCCATCAGGAGCTCGACGTCCGTCCGCCGGCGGACCAGATAGTCGCCCACGGAGACATCCGCGAGCCGCCAGGTGCCGGTGGAATTCACTGCCCCCACTTCCACCACCCCGCCGAGCGGCCCGAAGACCGCGCGCGCGTGCATCGTTTCCGACATGGGAGAGACCTGCTCAGGCATACCGTAGAGCCTCATACCTTCTGACTAGAACTGGCCCCATCATGTGCTGCCGCCTGCTCACACATCGCCACCCAGCAGCGCGCCCGCACCCCGCACGGCACGGACGATCAGCGTCGGCGACTCCTTCAGGCCTGGGCCGCGCACGGTGGCGGTTGCCGTCAACGCGTCCATGAGAGCGGTCAGTTGCTGGTCGCCACCCATGCGCACCATGCGCCGCAGCACGATGGGGTCATCGGTGTCGGGTGGGTAGTTCTCGATGCAGCCCGAGTGCACCATCAAGTACTCGGGCGTCACCTCGCGGCTGGTGTTCCACCCGCCCTGGCGCTCGAAGACGGACATCGTGTCGTCGGAGAAGTCGCCCACTCGACGGACCGGCTCAAGGACTTCATCCACCTCGTCCCGGTGAGCAGCAACAAGGTCCGCCACACACGCGTCTTTCAAGGAGCTACCGGATTCCCTCAACCAGCTTCTCCAGCGCCTCGTCCCCCGCGTCCGCCAGCCACGAGACGCTGTCCATCCCGACGTACACAGCGCCGTTGGGAGCCATACCCAGGTACAGATTGCGGCGATCGGCCTCCCCGATCGGGTACAGATCGACTCCGGCTTCCTCACTCAGTACGTCGAAGATCTCGTCGTCCCACTCGGCGACGGTCGGGTCGAGGGTGAACCCCATCCGAGCCATCGTCTTCCCAGGCCCCCGTTCCGCGCTCGCCAGCCCACCGAACTCGGCGAGGAAGGCGCGGGCCGCCTCATGCATCTCGAAACCGCCGTGCTCGCGGAGCGTGGCCTCCCAGCCTGCCGTGGACACCTCTCGGCCCGGGTACCAACCGGCCTCGCGCAGCACCCGATCCGTCTCCGCGGACCATCGCTGCTCGTGCGTCTGAGCCATCGTTACGTCACCGCCCTGATTCCGAATTGATCAAGCACATGCTGGCATGAGGAGCACGGCGCTTTCGGCGTGCCGTGTCGTGGATTGCCGGTTGCGCGCACCTCCACGGCTGCGCTGACACCGCCTCGCGGATCGACTCCCGCGTTCATGGCCCTCGACAGCGCTTCCGGCTCTGCGCAACGCCCGTGCTGGTTGCCCCCCGCGCGGAGGTGCTGCGGAACCCGGTCGTACGCGGCCTGCACATCGGGGTGCAGATTGTGGTTGCCGCCGCCCTTGATGCTCGCACCGGTGAACGTCCCATGTCCTGGCACGGTAAGTCCACTGGCCACCGTCGGTCTCGTCTGCTTGCTCGCCCCGGGTCGGGACTGTTCCAGATCCGCGCGCCATCTCGCGGCGTCACTGGCTTCCTGATCACACGACGGCGCGAGTCCGAACGGGTCGACTGCGGTGAACGGATTCGCCACGTATACGCGGGGGTTCGGTCCCGGCGAAAGACCGAGGGGGTCCAAAGACGCGTACTGGCCGGTTTCCGGGTCGTAGTGCCGTTGATAGTTGTAGTTGAGCGAGGTCTCAGGGTCGTGATACTGGCCCGGGAATCGCAGTGGGCAGCGCTCGTCGGCCGCTCCTGACTCATCAAGTGACGTACCCCAGACGGTCGTTCGAGCCCGCCAGGCAAGTTCACCGTCCTCGGCGACCATCTCGGTAGGAGTTCCCACCAGGTCGGTCACGATGGAGTAGAACGCCTTGTCGATCCACTCTTGCGGTCTGTCCCGGGCAGGAACCCTCTCAATCTGGGTGACCGGGCTGAAGCGGTCCGCTTCCCAGTCCCATACCGTGCACCTGGGGGCCGAGTCGCCAGTCCGCGATATCTGCTCAGCCAGCACAAACCCGTCCCAGACGAACGTCACCTCTTCCGCCACGGTGACGCCGTCGGGCGCCAGACGCTGCTTGGCGATGCGGCGGCCGAACGGGTCGTACTGGTACGTCCATCGAGTGCCGTCGGGGGTTGTGACACCGACGAGCCGGTCCTGACTGTCCCAGCTGTAGCGCCACACATCGGGCTTGCGGGAAAGGCGCTTCATCCGCTTGACCACCACGCGCCCCTGGGCGTCGTGTTCATAGCTGATGCGGCCGACGGCGCTGGCGGAGGCCGCCTGGGGTTCAGCAGCGGGGCCGGGACCCCACTGCCCGTCCGTGATATTGCCGGCGGTGTCGTAGGTGTACCGCTCTGTCCAGGTCTCAGCGCGAACGCCGGTCACTCGTCCCGTACTGTCGCTGTCCACGGAGCGGTGGCCGTTGAGCAGGTCGCTGATCGCCGCGACGGTGCCGTCCTGCTCGTAGTGGTACGCACGGTGCTGAATGTGTCGCGTCACGAGTCCCGTGGGAGCGTCCACGCCCGAGGACCCTGCTGCGACGGTCTGCGACCGCAGCCTGCCGACCTCGTCCCAGCTCTGGTTCAGGACAACAGCGCCGATGCGGCGCTCGACCTCCCGCCCTGAACCGTCGTAGGCGAAGGCCACCGTGCGTCCCGCCGTCCGCAGGAGCACCGGCCTGTCACAGCCGTCGTACTCCCAGACGCTCTCGGCGTTGGAGGAGGTCACGCGACGCGTACGCCTGCCGAGCGCGTCGTAAGTGGAGCGCACGGTACGTCCATTGCAGGTCTCCGCAAGTACGCGCCCCCGGCCGTCCCGCTCGTAAACCAACTCGACGTCTGCACTGCTTACCCGGCGCAGGTGACCAGCGACGTCGTAGGCGTAGCTCGTCACTCCTTCTGGAGTGCGGCACTCAGTGACATTGTCCAGGGCGTCACGGACGTACTCAATGGACTCACCCGCGCCGTTGGTCCGGCCGACGAGACGTCCCACGGCGTCGAACCTGTAACTTTCTATGCGGCCCGTGAAGTCCTGTTCGCGAATGAGGCGGTCGGCGGCGTCGTAGAAGTAGCGCCATGTCTCGCCCCGCTGGTTGGTGACGGAGATGAGTCGGAGCTGGCCGTCGTACCCGAACTCCAGCCGCGACCCGTCAGGGTCGGTGCGGGCCACGAGTTGGTCGAAGGCTCCGTACTCGAATCGCACCGTGCGTCCGCGCCCGTCGATGTGCTCGACGAGGTTCCCTTCCCCGTCGTAGACGCGCCGCTGCCTGGTCCCGTCCGGCAGAGTGCGCCAGCTCGGCCTGCCCTCCGGCGTCCAGCCGAGTCGTGTGACCAGGCCATTCGGGTCCGTGTGCGCGATGACTCTGCCGAAGGCGTCGCGCCGGTACCGGGTGGTCCTGCCCTCGGCGTCGGTAGCCGCCACCGGCAGGCCGGCGCCGTCGGGCTCCAGTCGCGCCGTACGCCCGGCTGCGTCCGTGACCGCCGTGAGCGCGCCGATCTCGTTGTAGGAGTAGGTGATCCGGCCACCCGTCGGATCGGTCTCCGTGACCAGGTTCCCCCGAGCGTCGTACTCCATCCGCCAAACGTGGCCATCGGCCTGAGTCACCGACACGGGTTGTCCGTACGCGTTGTTCCGCGCCTGCTCCCGGGCACCGTCGGGCCGTACGACGGCGGTCGGTGCCCCCTGCTCGTCGTACTCATAGCGCGTTGTCCGCCCCAGCGCGTCCGTGCGCGCGAGCAGCCGGTTGTAGCGGTCCCACTCGAAAGAGGTCGTGTGACCGAGCGGATCGGTCTTGGCGACGAGCTGGAACAGAGTGTTGTATCGGTACACCGTCGTATGCCCGAGTGCGTCCGTGTAGCGCGTTTCGAGGTTCACGTCGGCGTACTCGACCGTGCAGGAGAGGCTGCCGTCGTCGCCCTCGCCCGCGATGCAGCGGTCCAGGGCGTCGTAGGTGAAGCGGTACGAGTATCCGTTGCGGTCGGTCCAGGACGTGATGCGGCCGCGGGCGTCGTACGTCAGGCTCCAGGGCTGCCCGCTCGAATCGCAGATCTCGTTGAGGTTGCCATGGGAGTCGTAACCGAAACGGCGCAGGACCGTGCCGTCGGGGCCATCGTCCGTGTTGCGGAGCCGAAGGCGGACGACACGGCCCTGGTCGGTGTCGACGTGCACGAAGCGCCCCGCCGAGTCACGCACAGCGATCGGGGTGCCGACGTCGTCACGGTCGAAGTCGATGCGCAGGCCGTTCCGGTCGGTGATCGCGGCGAGGGGGAGGGTGAACGCCTCGTCTGCGGCCGCCGGCTTCCGACGGGGGGCGAAGTGGCGGGTGAGGCCGGTGAGAGGGTCGGTGATCCTGATGGGGGCACCCGCGTCCCCATCCCAGTCGAGCTCCAGGCGTGGGCCCTCCAAGGGGAGGACGGAGGTGCCCGGCTTGGGCACTGGATAGAAGAGGATCGTGCCGTCCTCGGCGGCGAAAGCGGCGCCCTCCTCGTCCAGTTCCAAGCGCTCGTCCAGGGTGGAGGCCCAGGACGGTCCGAAGAAGCGGCCGTACGGGTAGGAGGAGAGGTGGGTGCGACGCAGGACAAGGGGCAGCAGGCCCGGCAGATCGACGTCCGACTCCTCCATCAGCATATCGCCGGAGATCATGTCGATGGGGTCGCCGTTCTTGCAGCGGCCCTTGGCAGGCTTGCTGTGCTTGGCGGCGTCGTCAGCCTCTCGACGCAGCCCCTTGCCCAGCCCCTTGCCCATGGCCTTCAGGCCACCCTTGCCGAGCACCTTCGCACCCGCCGCGAGCTTGCCGAGGGTGGTCAGGCCCTTCATACCGGGTATGCAATCCATCGCGGCGAAGGCGACGTCCATGAGACCGGCTTGGCCTTTGGAATATTTATAGAGGGTGTCGGCGAGGACGATTAGCCCGGCAACCACGACAATCGCGACAAGGATCGGTCCACCGATGATCATGGCGATCACGCCGACCACGGCCACGACGACCTTGCAGACCGCGACGATCGTGTCCCAGTTGTCCACGAACCAGTCGCCCACCTCCTCCCACCACGACCGGTTCTGGATGCCCGCGTCCGACGCCTCGTCGATCTTCGACTTCGCCGTGCGCGCGGCCTCCTGGCGCATCTTGCGGGCGTCCTCGGCCATCTTCTTCGCCGCGTCGAGGGCGTCCTTGGCGTCGGATACGTCGCCGCGGGCGTTGGACTGGGCGGTCTCGGCGTGCTGGACGTCACGGGTGGCCGCGCGGACCTTCGCCTCGTCCGGCTTGTCGGTGGACTTGCTGCCCGTGGGGTCGTCCTTGTACTTGTCGGCCTCCTTCGTGGCCCGCCCCACCCACGAATCCGCCTTCGCCAGACGGGACTTGGCCGCCGACAGATCCGCCTGCGCCTCCCGGCCCCGGGCCAGCGCGCGGTCCGCCAGCGCCTGCGCGCGCTCCAGCTTCGGCCAGTAGTCCGCCAGCGCGTCTCCGCACATCTCGTAGGACTTCTTGAGCTTCTTCAGGTTCTTGGGGACGTCGGCGAAGTCCTCCTTGAACACGTCCGCCGACTTGCCAGCCCACTCCGCGAGCGTCGACTCCCCCGCCATCCCCTTGACGATGCGCAGCGCGTCGGAGACGTCGTCGGCGAAGTCGTGGAGTTTCTTGGCCAGTTGGCGCACCTGTTGCGGGTCACCCGGCACCGGGTCCTTGTCCAGATCCAGCACATGCCAGTCCGTAGGCCGATGCCCCGCCATACCGCAACCCCCGTCACGTGTGCATCAACAACAACAGCGTATGCACACGCGAACTTACCAGCGTACGAACGGCGGTTCGGGAAATCGGCTCCCTGTACTCCGCTACGCCATCGCTCCGTTACTCCGTGAAGCGGAACGTCCTACCCCGTGAAGCGGAACGTCGATGTGATCGCGTCGAAGATGTCGAAGAAGGAGTCCGCCAGGTCCAGCACCTGGCTGCTTCCGGCCACCAGCGCCACCTTGCCCGCCTGGCCCGGCACCGGGATGAACGTCTGCATCAGCACCGCCCGGACCGTCCGCTTCAGCGCGTCGTCCGGGATCGTGATGTCCTCGATGCCGTACGTCCGCGCCGCCGGCCCCACGCCCGGAATGTCGACCGTGGTCACCTTCCGCCAGGAGTCGCCCTCCTTCTTCGCCTCCTTCACGGCGAGTTGGCCGGCCATCACCACGGGGTCCGTCGACAGCGGCTCCCCGGAGGACGATCGGCCCGAGACCAGCGACACCGTCACCGAGCCCGTGATCGGGGTGTCACCGCCGAAGCTCTCCGCCATGCAACCGCAGTACAGCGCGCCCGACTTCCACGCGTCCGCCGCCGCCTTGCGCAGGAAGTCCAGGTACGCGTCGCGGTACTTGGCCAGCTCCGGGTGCGCCTGCACGCGTTCGTTCACCATCCGGCGGATCGAGTCGTCCCGGGACTCGGGGCGTACGTCGAACTCCCACCACGACTCCGGAACGTTGATCCGGAAGCCGCCGCGCTCAATGGTGAGCGCCTCCATGTAGCGGGCCATGACGTCGACCTTGCCCCTTCGTCCGAGGTACCGTGCCGATCAGCCTACGAGCAACAGTCGGGGGACGGACACATGGGCAAGGGCAAGAGCGATCTCTCACTGCCGCTGACCGAGCTGGAGGACTACGGGCGGCGCCTGCGGTCCATCAAGACGCGGATGAACCACACCAAGAAGATGTTCGAGTCCTACGAGGACGACATCGGCGACGGCACCGTCAACGGCGCCCTCTCCGACTTCGAGTCCAACTGGGAGGACGGCCGCGAGGACATCGGCCAGCAGCTCGACGCCCTCGCGAGCATGTCCGACGCCGTGGTCCGCGAGTTCAAGAAGCTCGACGACGAACTGGCCAAGCAGGTCAACGACGCCATGAAGACCGAGGACAAGCGGGGGAAGAAGGGGGGCGGGGGCAACAAGGCGTGACAGTCATGAGGGGAGCCGCCAAGGCTCACCCCACGGCTCACCCCACCTCGTTCTCCGCCACCGCCTGGCCCTTCACCACCACGTCCCCGCCGAAGAACATCCCCGTGAACACCGGCGAGTACGTCAGCTGGACCTCCACCTGCACCTGGTTCACGTCCGCCGTCACGCAGTGCGTCGCCGCGATGTCCGGGCCGTTCATGTCCATCTCGGCCGCGAACTCCTTGACCCGCGCGTCGCAGTTCTGGAAGTTGATCGGCGCGGGGCCGCCCTCGTTGTCGTAGAGGGCTTCCTTGTCGATGTCCTGGGCGGCGTAGCGGGCCGCCTGCTCCGCGATGTCGGCGGCGCGTTCGCGCTTGGAGATGGACAGGCCGCCGTCGATCACGAAGGCCGACAGGGAGAGGAAGACCAGCGCGAAGATGATCACTGCGCCGGCGCCGGAGCCCCGGTCGTCCATACGGGCCCGCAGGCCCTTGAGCCAGACCCTCACGCCGACCTCCGGAACGGGTCCAGCGGGGAGCTGAAGGTGGCGTCCATCGTCGGGTCGATGTCCAGGCCCAGCGTGGCCAGACCGCGTACCCGGCAGCTGACCTGCACGCTGAACATGGGGTCCACCTCCGGGTCGAAGCCCGTGCTGGTCTGCGTCACGGTGACCGGCCCCGCGCACACGCCCTCCAGGCTCGCGGCCGCCGCCTTGCGGGCCTCGGTCATCGCCGTGGCGTGGTCCTTCTGGATGGAGCCCGCGCGGGCCGCGTCCCGGGCGGCGCCGTCCAGGGCACCGCGTCCGTCGACGAGCTGGCCGAAGGCCACCAGTACCAGGATGAACAGCATCATCACCGGGGCCAGGATGACCACTTCCACGGTGGACAGACCCCGGTCGTCGGCCGTACGCACGGCGTCCTCCATCACCCCTCCTCCGGCACGAACCGCTCCACCGGCCCCGCCGACTGCGCGTGCACCGTGAGGTTCAGGCCGGGGAACACCGACGGCACCCGGGCCGTGACCTCCACGCCCACCGTGTTCGGCTCCGGCTGGAGCATGGTCACGTTGGGCGAGAGCACCAGGGACGGGCCGAGCTGCTCGATGTAGCTGTCGACGACCGTACGGGCCTCGCCGCGCCAGGCGCCCGGCTGGGCGTCCGCCGTGGCGCGGGCCTTGCGCGCCCCGGCCTGGGCGGCGGCCTGGGCGACGTGGTCGGCGAAGAAGTACAGCGCGAACTGCACCGTTGCGAAGATCATGAAGAACAGCACGGGGGTGAGCAGCACGAACTCGATCGCGGTCATGCCGGAGTCACCGCGGGCGCCGGCCCCGTCCCGGACCGCCCGCCATCGGCTCCGCGCCCATCTGCGCATACGTCCCCGCACCCCCGTACCAGACCCCGGACTCAGCAGGTGCCGGACGCGGTGGCGCCCTCGATGCAGTCCTCCACGTTCTCCGCGCCGGACTCCAGCGCGCGGTTGATGATCGCGGCGACCACGCCGACGATGGCCACCACGACGGCGGAGATGATGACCCACTCCACGGCCGAGGCACCGCGGTCGAGCTCGCCCGAGCGGGCGCGCTGGACGCGGCCCTGGAGGAAGGTGACGAGGAAGTCCACCGCCGGGATCCCGGTGCGGAAGTTCCGTTCGGTCATGGTCAGTTGTCCTTTCGAAGGGTAGGTCGGCGTCAGACCTGGAACACGCGCATGGCGGCCGGATAGATCAGGAACACCAGGAACCCGGCGCACAGCAGCAGCTGCGCGACGAGCATCGACTGGGACTTCTCGCCCGCGCTGCCCTCGATCTCGGCGAGTTCGCGGTGGCGCATGGTCTCGGCGCGGGAGGCCAGGGACTCGCGGACCTTGGCGCCGTCGTCGGCGACCAGGGCGAGCGAGGCGGACAGGTCCTTCAGCTCCTCCACCCCCAGCTCCTCACCGAGCGAGCCCAGCGCCTGCCACTGGCTGATACCGGTGATACGGGCGTCGGCGAGGGCGTTGCGGATGCGCTGGTTGGCCCAGCCGTCCGAGACGTCCGCCGCCGCCATCAGGGCCTCCGGCAGACCGCGTCCGCCGGCCAGGCTCATCGACACCAGGTCCAGGTAGGCACCGATCACCCGGCGCAGGTCGCGCCGCTTCTCGGCGGCGTCCCGGCGTACCTCCACATCGGGGAGGAAGAAGAACAGGACCGCGAAGAGCAGGGCCAGCCAGACCGGGATGATCGGGCTGCTGCCGAAGCCGAGCGTCCACACCACGGCGAACAGGAACGGCCCGAAGAACAGTCCGGTGACACCGAGCAGCACCTTCGTCGCCAGGAACTTCTCCCAGCTGCGCTCCAGCACCGCCAGGTCGGCCCGCAGCGAACGCTGCTCCCAGCCCTGCTGGAGGTACAACTCGGCGACCCGGCGCCCGACTTCGGCACGGGTGGAGGCGAACCGGCCGGTGTTCTCCTGCGTGGTGCGCGCCGACTCGTAGGCGGCGCCCCGGGCGCGCATCGCGTCGATCCGGGCGACCTGCGAGACCGCGCTGCGCTTGGTCGGCATCAGGGCCCGGACCAGGGCGTAGACGCCGAGGCCGAAGACGGCGCCGACGGCGATCGGCAGAGTCACGTCACTCATCGGCGTGCCCCTCCTCCGTCTGGAACGTCACGTCACTCATCGGCGGGCCCTCCGGCCGGAACGTCACGTCACTCATCGGCGTGCCCCTTCCTCCGGCTGGAACGGCGACTGCTGCGGCTCGCCCGCCGCGGGGGTGCGCGGCCGGACGAACTGGACCGACGACTCGTCGCGGACCAGGAAGCGTTCGGGCGTCTCGATGGTGGACAGCTTGCGCAGCCACAGGAAGCCGAGCGCGAACAGGCCGCACACGCATGCAAGAACGAGCTGGCCGACCGGGTCGCCGTACGGTTCGACGAACTCCCGGTTGAAGATGGACAGTCCGAGCACGAAGGCGACGGAGACCGCGACGACGATCTGCACCGAGCGCCGGGTGGAGGCGCGTTGGGCCATCACGCGCTGGCGCATGTCGACCTCCTCGCGGGCCGACTTGGCGAGCGCGCCGAGCACCTGGCGCAGACCGGGGCCGCGCAGACGGGCGTTGAGCATCAGGGCGGCGACGATGATGTCGGCGGAGGCGTCGTCGATCTCGTCGGCGAGCTGTTGCAGCGCCTCGGGCAGCGGGGTGCGCGCCCGCAGCCGGTCCACCAGGGCGTCCAGGTGGGGTCGCAGCACCGGGGCGGCGGCCCGCGCGGAGGCGGGGATGGCCTGCTCCAGGCCGACGGCGCCGGCGATGGTGTCGCGCAGCGACTCCGTCCAGGAGGCCAGCGCCTCGACCCGCTTCATGGCGGCCCGCTCCTCGGCGGCCCCGCCGAAGAGCCGGTCCCAGAAGAAGACGAGAATGCCGGCCGCGATACCGAGCACCGCCCACCGGGTGAGCAGCAGCACGGCCAGTCCCACCACGGCGGCGAGCGAACCGCGCTGACCGGCGAACCGGATCAGTTCGTTGGCGCGCTCGGTCGCCTTCTGCTTCTCGTGCTCGGGCTTGGCGGGCAGTCCGCGTACGGCGACGACGAACAGCGCCAGGCCGCCGCCGACGGCGACGCCGCAGGCGAGGGCGTACAGGACGGTCGTGGAGAACAGGCCGCCCATGGAGCCGAGTCCGGTCATGTGCTCACCCCCAGGTTCCGGCGGGCCGGTAGCCGTGCGCGATCAGGTCGTCCAGGCAGCCGATCGGCGCGTGCGGCACGACGCGTCCGTCGGGTGTCTCGGCGAAGATCTCGCTGGACAGTACGCGCCCGTCGACGCCGTTGACCTCGCGGATGGAGGTGACCATGCGCTGGAGCCGCCCGCCGTTCTGGAAGTTGTTGCGCCGCTGGATGAAGACGACGAAGTTCACCGCGCCCGCGATCAGCATCTGGCTGGCCTCGATGGGCAGCCGTTCGGTGGCCTGGAGCGCGTAGGTCGAAATACGGTTGAAGACCTCGCTGGAGCTGTTGGCGTGGATCGTGGACAGCGAGCCGTCGTTGCCCTGCGACATCGCGTTGAGCATGGTCACGATCTCGTCGCCGAGCACCTCACCGACGATGACGCGGGAGGGGTTCATACGCAGTGAACGCCGCACCAGCTCGGCCATGCTGATGGCGCCCTGGCCCTCGGAGTTGGGCAGCCGCTCCTCGAACGCCACGACGTTCGGGTGGAGTTCGGGGAAGGTGTCGAGCCCCAGCTCCAGGGCGCGCTCGACGGTGATGAGCCGCTCGTGCGCGGGGATCTCGTTGGCCAGGGCGCGCAGCAGCGTGGTCTTACCGGCGTTGGTGGCCCCCGCGATCATGATGTTCTTACGGGCCCGGACCGCGCAGGCGAGGAAGTGGCCGACCTCGGGGGTCAGCGTGCCGTTGCCGACGAGGTCGGAGATGAAGACCTTGCCCATCCGGGCGCGGCGGATGGAGAGCGCGGGGCGCCGGGCGACGTCCATGACGGCCGACAGTCGCGAACCGTCGGGCAGCCGCAGGTCGAGCTGCGGATTGGCGGAGTCGAAGGGCCGCGACGAAAGCCCGGAGTAGGCGCCGAGCACCTGGATCAGCTCGATGAGCTCCTCGTCGGAGTCGGCGACGGGATCGCCCCGTACCTCCCGCCCGTCGCTGTAGCCGACGAAGACCTGGTCGCACCCGTTGATGTCGATGTTCTCGACCTCGGGGTTGTCCAGCAGCGGCTGGAGCCGGCCGACGCCGAAGAGCGCGGCGTGCACGGCGGCCGCGTACTGCTCCTCGGTCTCCGCGTCCAGGGGAGTACGCCCGGCGTTGATCTCCGTACGGGCGTACTCCTCCAGTATCTGCGCGATGACGGCGCGGGCGTACTGCCGCTCGTCCTCGCTGGACATCGGAGTGACCCCGCTGACCTGGTCCAGGCGGCGCTGCTCGGCGATCCGGTCACCGGCCTCCTGCCGGAACCGCTTGACCAGCTGGTGGTCGACAGCGCTCATCGCGGCTGCCCGTTCATCTGGGCCTGGTGCGCCCAGGCGGCGCCGTACTGCTGGTAGATGTCGGCGGCGACCTTGCGCGCCGAGCGGATCAGCAGCGACTTGTCCAGGCGTCCGCGCTTGCGGCCCGCCAGCTGGTCGGCGCCGGTGGGGTCGTCGGCGATGGTGCCGATGACGCGGGCGCCGGTCTGGGCGTGCACGAGCATGTCGTTGACCTGGCCGGAGATCTTGGACGCCTCGCCCGGGTCGGCGACCAGGACGACCCCGATCAGCGGGGTGGCGAGGCTGGCGGCGCCGCGCGGGCCGCCGTGCAGCTTGGTGGCGAGGGCGGCGGCACGGTCCCGGACGCGGGCGATGGCCTCCGGCTCGGTACGGCTGATCAGCAGGACGAGCGCGGCGTGCGGGAAGAGTTCCACGGCCGGAGTGTCCCCGCTGATCCGTCCGCAGTCGGCGATGACGTCGGCGGGCGCGTTGGGTGAGTCGGCGAGGGAGGCGAAGGCCCGGCCGAGGGTGGGCCAGAGCCCGGCGAGACCGGCGGCCTGCTCGGCGATACCGAGCCCGACGAGGACCTCCAGACCACCGCTCAACGGCTGTACGTGGTCCCAGAGTTGGTCGGGTACGAGGCCGCGACGCGCGGTGGCGGCTATGGACAGCATGCCGGTGTTGGGGTTGAGCGGTCCGCCGTGCGCGGCGGCGCTGCGGTACACCAGGTCGCCGCCCGCCGGGTCGGTCTCGGCGAGCAGGACGCGGCGCGGCCAGACCGCCGAGAGGGCGACGGCCGCGGTGGTGACGCCGGGGGAACCCTTGTCGGCGGCGAGAGCGATGAGCGCCATGGGGATGTGCCGCCTCTTCTTAATTACTGCCGTTGTTGCCCGGGACCAGGACGAGCGCCACTGCGCCGTTGGAGGCGGCCTGGGCGAGCGCGGCGGCCTGGTCGGCGTCCACGGTCAGCGTGAGGGCGAGGTTGGAGCTGCCGACGAGGTCGCCCTCGTCCTTGCCCTGGGGCACGGAGGCGACGGTGGCCTGGTCGACGATGAGGCTGTTGCTGCCACCGGCCCCGGCGGCACCGCCGTTCTCCTCGTCGGAGTTGTTGCGTCCGGCGTTGGCGCCGACACGGTAGGCGGCGACGGTGTCACCGGACTTCAGACCGGTCGGGTACTGCCCCGCCTTGAGGGAGAGACCGACGGTGGCCTTGCCCTCGCTGACGCGGACCTCGTCGGTGAACATGTCGCCGATGACGACGGTGCCGGCGTAGATGGTGGACTTGGCCTTGAGGGTCTTGAGGGTCTTGAGCTGGCCCCAGCGGACGTAGTTGATGCTGTCGTCGTCGGCGACGAGTACGGAGGTGACGTTGCCGTCGGTCACCGACTGGCCCGCCTGTATCTCCTTGGTCACCTTGACGACCTCGACACGGTCGCCGGCCTGCAGCACGAGCATGGTGGCGCCGAGGGCGCCGACCAGGATGAGCAGGACGGCGAGGGCGGCAAGGGCGGGTTTGCGCTCGCGAGGAGGAGTGGGAAGCCGGTCACCGACCGAAGGCTGAGCCGGAGCCGCGGAACGTCCCGCGCCCGCCCCCGTACGCTCCTGGATCTTCACGCAACCGCTCCCCGTACACCCAAGAAATTGTCTGCCAAGACTGTCAAATACTCTGCAATTCCGGACACTTCACCCGCCCACCTGGGCCGTTCTCGCGTCCTGCGCGGTACCCATCGGCTGGGGTGAGTGTCAAGCCATCGCACCGTATCAGCCGCCCATAAGCCCCTCAAGGCACGTCCGGCCCCGTGCGGAGCGGGGACAGTTCTGTTACTCATCCGCAACTGGAAGCGCAGGTCACCCAGTTGTCGCGGCACGCACGAACAGGGTGCTGCTGTGCGGGCGCGAAGAGCTACGGGGGTGGGGGCACGTCCCTCACGGGGTGCCCATGAGCCCTGCACGTTTCGCACACGAGGAGAGCCGGGGGCTCGGCTCGCCCGATCGGATGAACCGGAGGCATATGCCGGACCCGTTCAGGGGACCGGGACCACACTTCGACGCATGGTCAGCTCATCCCATGAGGCGATGCACCACATTTTCCAGGAGGATCCAGGCGTCTTCGCCCGGACGTTCCGGACCCTCGACCTACCGTTCCCGGATCCGGTGGCTGTTTCCTTGCTACCGACCGACCTGACGGAGATCCAGCCCACGGAACGCCGGGTGGACACCCTCCTGAGGATCGACACGGCGTCGGGCGACAGCCATCTCCTCATCGTCGAAGCACAGAGCAAGAAGAACTCCCGAAAGCCCACCAGCTGGGCCTATTACGTCGCACATCTGCAAGAGAAGTACGGCATCCCTCCCGTTCTCCTCGTCATGTGCCAGGACATGAATACGGCGGCGTGGGCCTCGAAGCCCTTCACGGTCGGCCCTCCGCAGTGGCCGACACTCACCCTGCGCGCGCTGGTCCTGGGTCCGCACAACGTGCCCGTCATCACGGACCCGTCCACCGCCGCAAGGGATATCCCCCTCGCGACTCTGAGCGCCATTACGCACGCCAAGAATCCAAACGCCCCTGCCATACTGAAGGCCCTGGCCGTCGCCCTGAAAACCATCGACGAGGAGACCGCGAGGATCTTCGCCGAGCTCACCGAACTCGGCCTCGGCACTGCCACGGCCGCCGAGACATGGAGGCAATTGATGTCCGTGGACCTCTCCTTCTTCCGCTCAGAGACCTCACAGCGCCTGCGAGACGAAGGACTGGCCAAGGGGCGGATCGAGGACATTCTGCTGATCCTCGATACGCGGGGCGTCGAGGTCACCGAGGCGGCGCGCGAGCGCATCACCTCCTCCACAGACCTGGACGAACTCCGCGGCTGGCTCACCCGGGCCCTGACGGTGCGCTCAGCCGACGACCTGTTCACGGAGACGGATCCCGAAACCGAAGCCGGCCCCGAAGCCTGAAGCACCCCGCCTCCCCCGGCCTGCGTTTCGCAGCAGTGAAGGCCTGAGTAGAGTGCCTCGTTGAACTGCGGGCCTGGTACGGGGGAGGCGACAGTGGGCGCGGGGAAACTTTTGGTGCGGGTACGGGCGTTCTTCGTACTCGGCGTCCTGGCGGCCCTGTTCGCCACATTTGCCGCCGCGACTCCGGCGCGGGCCGCCGACACACAGGCCGCCTACCTCGCCGACCGGCTGCGCGAGAACCCGGTGTACGTGTCGGACCAGCTCCCGCGCGAGGTGCCGAAGTCGATGACGCCCGACTTCGCCGAGGTGGCGAAGCGGACCGGGGTGCCGACGTACGTCATAGTCCTGCCCAGCGGCGCCGTGAACGACGACGGCCTGCTCGGCGCGGTGCACGACCGGCTCGGCAAGGACGGGCTGTTCGTGATCGTCGACGACTCGTCGGTGTCGTACGCCGAGGCGTTCGGCGTACGCGCCCCCGCAGACGACGCCCTCACGATCTGTCTCTACGAACTCCCCTACGACGCACACCCCTTGGACGAGTTCGAGCTCTTCGCCGAAGTCATCGCCCAGGGGCCGGAGAAGGCGGCGCAGCGGGCGGATGCCGCGCGGGACAAGGGCGCCGACGATGAGCCGGACGAGATGTACGTCGGCCCGTCCGACCGCGAGAACCAGTCGATCCTCACCGGCGTCCTGGCCACGGCCGTACCCGCCGTCATCCTGCTGCTCTTCCCCGCCGTACGGCGCTGGCGGCGGAAGCTGAAGGGCGGTACGCCCAAGAAGGCGAAGAAGGGTAAGAAGAAGGGTGGAAGGGCGGGGCGGCCCCGCCGCTGGATGGTGCCCACCGCCACCGCCCTCCTCGCCTGCGCAGCCGTACTCCTCACCGCCAACGCCGCCTTCGACCAGACCAGGTCCAGCGCCGCCCCCCGCCCCCGCGCGATGGAGCTCAACGCCCGCCTCGACCGGGTCGCCGAAGGGCTCGCCGAGGACCCGGTGTACACCGACCCCGAGAGCCCTCGCATCCTGGACGGCGCCCAACTCGCCCGCCTGCACAGCCGTATCGAGAAGTTCGAGCGCTCCGAGGGCGGCGGCCCCGTCTTCGTCGCCGTCGTCCCGCAGATCTCCGAGGACGAGTCGGAGGGCGACGAGGAGAACTTCGCGTACGCGCTGCACGACAAGGTCGGCCAGGACGGGGTGTACATCGTCGCCGACCCGCTCTACGGCGGCATCGACGCCTTCAACCACGGCCTGCGGCTGGACAGTCTGGACCTGCTCCTCGACCTCCCGGAGTTCATCACCTACGGCGACGACAAGTCCCGCGACGCCGAGGACCACCTCCTCGGCGAACGCCTCGACGCCCTGATGACCCACCTCGACGAGGCCCCCCGCACGGACGCACCCGACAACCCCGGCGACCCGTACCCGGTCACCAACCCCGTCACCGAGGACGACCTCCCGCCGCTCTTCGGCGACGACTTCCAGGGCGGGCTGTTCCTGGGCCTGCTCGTCGCCGGTCTGGCGTACGGCCTGTTGGAGGCCCTCGCCGCGATCGCCATCGTGCTGCTTCGGCGCCGCGGCAAGGCGCCGTTGCTCACCTCCGCGCTGCCCGCCTCGTCACCGACGAAGCCGACGGCGTCGTACCTCCGCCGCACGGCCCGTACCGAACTCCGCGCGCTGAAAGCCGACTTCGAGTCGGCGCCCCCGTCCTCCGACCCCCGCCCCGGCGACTGCCTGGACGCGGCGCTGCTGTTGCTGGAGGGCGACCCGGCCCGTATCGACCACCCGGACACCGACTCCGCCGCCCTGGTCGCGGTCATCGTCCTCTCCCGCGCGGGCCGCGCCGCCCTCGACCGCAAGGGCTACAACCGCTGCTGCGCGGTGAACCCCCTGCACGGCCCGGCCGTCACCCGCCACCAGGTACGCCTGTCCGCCGAGCGCAAGGCACGCCGCCACGTCCACATCTGCGGCGCCTGCAGGGAAAAGGCCACGTCAGAGGCGTCCACCATGCCCACCCACGTACTGGCCCTCCCCGACCCTCCCGTCCGCTACTTGGAAGCCGAGCCCCTGGACGCCGTCCCCGACGGCATCCGCCGCCTGATCGAGAAGGTGAGGGAGATGGCACATGTCGCGTAACCGAGCGGTACTGACGGCAGCGGCACTGACCGCGCTCCTGACCGTGTTCCCCGCGACGGGATCGCAGGCGGCCGACGCCCCGAGCGCGGGCGAACGCATCGCGAAGGCGTTGCGCGACACACCGGTGTACGTGGACAAGGCATACACAGAAGCCGTACCACCCTCCCGCCAACGGGAGTTGACGCAACAGATCAAGAAGACCGGCCTGCCGATCAAGGTGGTGTTGACCCCCCTGACCAAGGGCGACCCGTTCAACGGCGAGGCCGACACCCTCGCCTCCGTCCTCCACGACCGCCTCCCTCAGCGCGAGCTGATCCTCATCACCACGGACGGCGTCTTCACGGACTCCCTCAACGGCTACGAGTGGCCGGCCGACACCCACCAGACCCGCGACGCGGTCGCCGCGACCGGCTTCCTGGACGAGATGCGGGACGCGGGCCTGGCGGACCTGACGTCGAAGGCGGTGCAACTGGTGGCGGAGGGAAACGGGACGGAGGTGTACGAGGAGGCGACGGAGGACTTGGGCGAGGGCGTCCCGGAACAGCCGACGCCGACGAAGAAGCCGGAAGGAAGCGCATGGCCGGTGATGGCGGCGTTCATGGGGCTGGCGCTGGCAGCCCTGACAACAGTGGCCCTCGTCGCCTACCGCCGCCGCCATCGCCGTAGGACAAGCGCGATGACCCCCGCCCTTGGCGCGGCCCGCGCCGCCGAGGAGGCGGAGGTACGGCGCAAGGCGGAGGCGGAGGTCGTGGCGCTCGGCGAGGCGGTCCGTACGGCGGACGCGGCGACGGCCCCGGACCTGTCCCGCGCGCTGGACGCGTACGCGGCGGCGGGCAAGGTCCTGGACGAGGCGAGGGACCTGACGGACCTGGCAGGAGCCCTGGCCCTGGCAGCGGAGGGCCGAGCCGCCCTGACGCCCCACCCCTCCCTCCCCCTCTGCTACTTCAACCCCCTCCACGGCCAGGCCACCACCCGCACGACGTGGCGCCGCTTGGGCCACCGCGAAAGCGTCACGGTCGCCACCTGCCCCACCTGCACCACAACCCTCGCCACTCACCGCACCCCGGACTCCCTGACGGAACTCACGGAGAACGGCCACCTGATCCCGTACTACGAGGGCCAAAGCATCTGGGCAGCCACAGGCTACGGCTCCCTGCCGGGGGACGGGATGGCGAGCCGGGTGGCGCGGGGGGACTTGGGGCGGGACAAGGACCGGGAGACGTCGGCGTGACGCCGACTGCGCCCTTGACCAATCTCACATCACACGGGGAGCCCACGTGAAGCGCCGCACCTTGCCCACCACCGCACTCGCCGCGACAGCAGCACTCCTGCTGACGGGATGCGGCAGCGGGGACGACAAAGCCGGCGGCAAGGACAACATCGCGAGCACTTCGCCGTCACCGAGGACGGACGTCTCCGCTCCCGTCGATCGACCGGAGATCACGTTCCCCAAGGACGTGGAGAACATGTTCGAGCGGTGGAAGACCGGCAACGCGACCGAGGATGCTGTGCTCGCGGACGTGGCGCAGACGGTGAACGCGGTGGACGACGCCATCCTCCAGGGAGACGCCAACTCATCGACGGTCGCGTACTACCGCCAAGGCCAGGCTTTGCTGAGCGCTCAGCAGTGGATCCAGGCATGGCTGGATGAAGGCCTCACCTGGACGGGCGTCACCCGCTATTTCGCCCCGAACGTGAAGGTCGCCGACAAGAACACGGCCGCCGTCACCTACTGCGCCGACGAGAGCAAGGCGTACAACAAGGACCGCAAGACAGGAAAGGTGGACAGGTCCCCGTCCGACGAGAGCCCGTACGTCGCGTACAGCGTTCAGTTGCGGAGGAGTTCCAAGGGCGTCTGGCAAACCACCGAGGTCCAGTCGAAGCGGGGCGACCGGACGTGCGCCTACTGACCCAATTCCATCCTCAAGTCCCACAGGGAGTCCACTGTGAAGCGCCGCACCTTGCCCACCGTCGTCGCACTCGCCGCGACAGCTGCACTCCTGCTGACAGCCTGCGGCAGTGGAGACGACGACGGCAACGACAAGGCCGCGGGCACCAGCCAGCAGTCCTCCAAGCCGGAGCCATCGAAGACAGCCTCCAGCTCACCGGCCGGAGAGAAGCCGGACGGGGTCGACCTCTCGCTCCCCCAAGACATGAACCTCGTCTTCGACTGGGACAAGCCCAAGGACGCCAACGAGGCGGCGGCCATGGAGGACGCGGCGAACTACGTCCGCGCCATCTACCACGGCGTCGACAAGCGCACCTCCAACGTCGCGGCCGTGACCGCCTACTCCACAGGTGGCGGCCTGACCTACGCGAAGACGCAGATCGACGACAGAGTCAAGGGCGGATGGACCGCCACCGGCACCCGGCGCCATTACGAGGCCACAACCCGGTCCGCCCCGAACGGGACCTCTGTGGAGGTGGCTTTCTGTGTAGACTCCGGCAAGTTCTACGGCAAAGAGGTCAAGACCGGGAAAGTGCTCAAGACCGAGCCCAGCATCGAGGACTTCGACCACTACAGAATCATCATGGTCAAGGTCCCCACGGATGAGAGCCTGTGGCAGGCATCCAAGGTGTTCGTCGAGACCAAGGCCGCCCAGTGCAAGTGAAGGCACGGCACCCCGCCCCAGGCCATCGTTTGCGCAGTGGCTCGGGCGAGCGGGGCAAATCTGATCCGTCTACCTGATGCCTGCCGGAGCATCGTAAAACCACCCCATTGCCCGCATTCCAGCCATGCGAGCTCCAGCACATCCGCTTCGAACATCCACAATTGCCCCACTTATCGGGCTAGTTCGCGGTGGCGAACCGGGAACCCCACCGATACCGTTTGTGCTCTTGACTGACCTCAAGTCTCACGGGGAGTTCACTGTGAAGCGCCGCACTTTGCCCACCGCCGCCGCACTCGCCGCGACAGCGGCACTCCTGCTGACTGCCTGCGGCAGCGGGGACGACGACGCCAGCGGCAACGACAAGATCGCCGGTGCCGACCAGCAGTCCTCCAAGCCTGAGCCGTCGAAGGAGGCCTCGGGTGCGCCGGACGAGGACAAG
This sequence comes from Streptomyces sp. DI166, assembly GCF_900091315.1. Classification (GTDB taxonomy): domain Bacteria; phylum Actinomycetota; class Actinomycetes; order Streptomycetales; family Streptomycetaceae; genus Streptomyces; species Streptomyces fuscus. The sequence goes on along the minus strand of NZ_FLSP01000003.1, from coordinate 102,662 downwards.
CCGGACGGCGTGGACGTGTCGCTGCCAAAGGACGTGAACCTGGTCTTCGACTGGGACAAGCCGAAGGACAAGAACGAGGCGGCGGCGATGGAGGATGCGGCGAACTTCTTCCGGGCCATCTTCCGGGGCGTCGACAAGCGCACGAGCGAGGACGCGGCGGTCACAACGTATGCCACTGATGGTGGAAGGAAGTACGCCGATACGCAGATCGGCGCCTACGTCGAAGGGGGCTGGACCGTCACCGGCACCCGACGACACTACGACGCCACCACACGGTCCGCCTCGAATGGGTCTTCGGTAGAGGTGGCGTTCTGCGCGGACTCGACCAAGTTCTACGGCAAGGAGACCGAGACCGGGAAGGTACTCAAGACCGACCCCAGTATCAAGGACTTCGACTACTTCAAGATCATCATGATCAAGGTCCCCACGGGTGAAGAGCTGTGGCAGGCATCCAAGGTGTACGTCGAGACGGAGGCGGCCAAGTGCCAGTGAAAGAAGCACGTCGCCCGCTCCTCGCCACCGCAGCACTGACATTGGCTCTCAGTACCCTTGTCCTCACCAGGCCCTCGTACGCGGCAACGGGGGTAGGCAGCGGCCAGGGCTCCGAAACCGAGCAGTCGGGTGGCAGTGACGGCAACGGCATCTACGCCACCGCCCGAATCACCTACTCCGGCTCCGTCGCCAAGAGCGGCGGCACCGGCAACGTGAAGTCCGCCGACGTCAACTGGACGCCTCCGCCCTGCTGGTACGCCCCCTTTCTCGGTGCCAAGGAGTTCAAGGAGAGGATGTCCAAGGACATCGAGCGCCAGATGAACGCCCCGGGCATGGGCGGCCACGCCGGCGCCGCGCTCAGCGAGCTTCAGCGGCACTACGAGGACGAGTACGGCTGGACCGACACCCCCGGCTACAAGGACTACAACGTCGACAAGGACGGCGAAGGCATGTTCTGGGCCGCCGTCGAGAACCCCAACGAGCCGGACATACTCAAGCGCAGCTCCTGCAACGACCTCCCCTTCTGGGTCGACAACGGCGAGGCCCCGCCGCCCCAGTACGAGGAAGCCATCACCCCCGAGATACTCGCGGCCCTCGCCTACCAGCACATGCAACTGCCCGACACCAAGGTCACCCTCGCCCCCGAGAACGTCACCAAGGTGAACCTGCCGACCTGGGCCTGGCTCGACAAGGCCGTGTTCGACGAGGTCCAGGCGACCGCCGCCCTCGACGTCCCCGGCTTCAACATCCAGGCCACCACCACCGCCAAACCCGTCGCCCTCAAGCTGGAACCCGGCACCCCGGACGCCGAGACCTACCCCGCGTCCGGTGAGTGCCTCATCAACGACGACGGTTCCATCGGTGAGCCCTACGCCAAAGGCAAGGCCGACAAGACCCCGCCCTGCGGACTGAAGTACCTCCGCTCCTCCGGCGACGGCACCTACAAACTCCAGGCCACCATCACCTGGGAGATCGAGTGGACCGGCACCGGCGGCGCCGGCGGCGACCTCCCCGACGGCACCTTCGGCAACGACCAGGCCGTCACCGTCCAGGAAATCCAAGCCATCAACCGGTGATCACACCGCGAAGCATGAGCCCCCCGGTAACAGAGGAGGGTAGATGGCAAACGACGGCGACAAGCAAAGGTGGTCAATCCCGAGCGCGAGCGGCTGGTGAAACTGAAGGAGCAGCTCGAAGAGGAACGCCCCGATCTGGTCGACGCCCCGAAGAGGGCGGCAACGGACGTCGGGAAAGGTGGCAGGGACTCCACGAAGGCTGGGAGGCAAGAACGCCGACAAATGGCACAGCGAGGTTGCCGGTCACCGCAACCGCAGTCAGCCACTACCGGCGCCGCGGCGACCCCCTGCCGCAACACCTACGAGCCTGGGCCACCCACCAACCGATCCCACCGATCTGCGACCCTCAAGATCTTCGGCTGTAGTACGAGCTCCGTCCGCCGCCCGCTGGTCGGCGTCCACGGGTGGGCGAGGAGACGAAGACCACACGGCGCCCCCCTCCGTGCATCAACTCGACCCTGGTGGCGCCTCAATGGCGAAGGCGAATCCGCAACACAACCCGAGAATCGGCAGTTCGGCGGCATCGCCCCGCCCGCCTCCCGCTGCAGCACGATCGAGACGCAGAGCACGGTTCTCCGCCTCCCCATACACCCGCATTGACCTGATTGCGGCCGAAGTTCGCGCTGGCGAACCGGGAACCCCACCGATACCGTTTGTGCTCTTGACTGACCTCAAGTCTCACGGGGAGTTCACTGTGAAGCGCCGCACTTTGCCCACCGCCGCCGCACTCGCCGCGACAGCGGCACTCCTGCTGACTGCCTGCGGCAGCGGGGACGACGACGCCAGCGGCAACGACAAGATCGCCGGTGCCGACCAGCAGTCCTCCAAGCCTGAGCCGTCGAAGGAGGCCTCGGGTGCGCCGGACGAGGACAAGCCGGACGGCGTGGACGTGTCCCTGCCCAAGGACATGAACCTCGTCTTCGACTGGGACAAGCCGAAGAAGGCGAACGAGGCGGCGGCGATGGAGGACGCGGCGAACTTCATCCGGGCGATCTACCGAGGCGTGGACAAGCGCACCACGCAAGACGCCGCATTGGCCGCCTACTCCACCGGCAATGGGCTGCGGTACGGGAAGACGCAGATCGAGGACAGGCTTGAAGGCGACTGGACGGCAACCGGGACCCGGCGCCACTACCAAGCCACCACTCGCTCCGCGTCGAACGGGAACTCGGTGGAGGTAGCGTTCTGTGTGGACTCGACCAAGTTCTACTCCAAAGAGGTCAAGTCCGGAAAGGTCCTGAAGACCGAACCCAGCATCACGGACTTCAACCACTTCAAGATCATCATGGTCAAGCTCCCTACCGGAGACGACCTGTGGCAGGCGTCCAACGTGTACATCGAGGCGAAGGCGACCAAGTGTCAGTGAAGAGGTCGCGACGAACGGCTCTGAGCACCGGCGTGGCTGCCCTGACGCTGGCAGTGGGCGTCCTCGCCCTTGCAGAGCCGGCTTACGCTGGAGAGCAGCCAGGCGATATCAACGGCTCCGACCCCGAGCAGTCGGGCGGCAGTGACGGCAACGGCATCTACGCCACCGCCCGAATCACCTACTCCGGCTCCGTCGCCAAGAACGGCGGCACCGGCAACGTGAAGTCCGCCGACGCCAACTGGACGCCTCCGCCCTGCTGGTACGCCCCCTTCCTCGGTGCCAAGGAGTTCAAGGAGAAGATGTCCAAGGACATCGAGCGCCAGATGAACGCCCCGGGCATGGGCGGCCACGCCGGCGCCGCGCTCGGCGAGCTCCAGCGGCACTACGAGGACGAGTACGGCTGGACCGACACCCCCGGCTACAAGGACTACAACGTCGACAAGGACGGCGAAGGCATGTTCTGGGCCGCCGTCGAGAACCCCAACGAGCCGGACGTACTCAAGCGCAGCTCCTGCAACGACCTCCCCTTCTGGGTCGACAACGGCGAGGCCCCGCCGCCCCAGTACGAGGAAGCCATCACCCCCGAGATACTCGCGGCCCTCGCCTACCAGCACATGCAACTGCCCGACACCAAGGTCACCCTCGCCCCCGAGAACGTCACCAAGGTGAACCTGCCGACCTGGGCCTGGCTCGACAAGGCCGTCTTCGACGAGGTCCAGGCCACCGCGGCCCTCGACGTCCCCGGCTTCAACATCCAGGCCACCACCACCGCCAAACCCGTCGCCCTCAAGCTCGAACCCGGCACCCCGGACGCCGAGACCTACCCCGCATCCGGCGAATGCCTCATCAACGACGACGGCTCCATCGGCGAGCCCTACGCCAAAGGCAAAGCCGACAAAACTCCGCCCTGCGGCCTCAAATACCTCCGCTCCTCCGGCGACGGCACCTACAAACTCCAGGCCACCATCACCTGGGAAATCACCTGGACCGGCACCGGCGGCGCCGGCGGTGACCTCCCCGACGGCACCTTCGGCAACGACCAGGCCGTCACCGTCCAGGAAATCCAAGCCATCAACCGGTGACACAGCGAGGAGGAGCAGCGCGTGGGCGGGTCCGCCAAGCCGCGTCGGCGTAGGGCGGCCGCCCCCGCGCTGCGGTACGAACGGCAGCCCAAGAGGCCCCAGCAGGGCAGGACGCGGAGCAAGAGGGACGCCGCCTTCGGGTGTCTCGCGGCGTTCACGGCCATGAGTGCCCTCATCGGGCTCTTCCTTCTCGACCGCTTCTGGGGAGACGACACCTGGCAGTGGGCAGCCGGGTCCTGGCCGGGGGGCGCCTACGGGTTCGCAGGTTTCCTGGGCTTCCTCGGACCGAGTCTCCTCGTGGTCTTCGGGGCCTGCGCATACGGACTGGGCAAGAAGTCCTTGCGGCGGCGTCCTGTCCGCACCGCTGCCCTGACGCTCACCCTCGCCGTCTCCGTAGCCGCGCTCGTGCCGTACGTGGTTCTCGTCCTCAACGCCCTGGACAGCGGCAAGTTGGGCAAGGGCGAGGACACGGAGCCCAGTTGGGTCTCCGCCCACTACCCCTGGCTCTGGGCCCTCGGTCTGCTTTCCACCCTCCTCACCGTCACCGTGTTCCTAGCAGCCGCGACCCTCCACCACAGGCACCGCACGCGGCACACACAGCAGACCAAGCCAGCGGCCACGCCCCTCACTCATGAGGAACTTCCTCAATCACCGTGTCCTTGAACCGCCACGCCCCCCGGTTGCCCACCGCCTCCGCCTTCAGCCCCATCTCCCAGGCGATCCGGGCCGCCCGCCCTTGGGAGAGGGCCGGGAACTCCCCCGGGGAAACCTTGATGTAGCCGCGCCGGTCGGCGGGATACGTCCGCAGCGCCTCCCGCAGCTTCTCCTCCTGCTCCCGCTGCGCGCGGTCACTGGCGGCTGTCTCGTCCCTCTTCCGCGTGCCGACCGATCCTCGCCACGCCATCCACCCCACCGCCACGACCGCGGCGAGCGCGAAACCCGCGGAACCGAGTGCGTCACCCGTCGCGTCCGCCTGGCCCGGGGTCTGCGGGGGCAGTTCGGCCTCGGGGTCTTCGATGACCGTGAGCACCTCGCCGACGTCGTACGCGTCCGAGGTCATCCGCATCTCGGGGCCGGGGACGGGCGTCCCGTCCTCGTGCTCCAGCGTGTAGAAGGTGTCACGGGACTTGCGCCCCTGCGCCTCCTCCAACCGCTCGCTCACCACCGTGGCGACCACCTTCTCGCCCCGCTGCTGCAAGGTGAGGTCGTTCCGGGCCATGTCCGCGACCCCGACCGCCATCACGGACGTGGCCACGACGAAGAGCGCCGCGCCCAAGCCGGAGTCCCTCACCCCGAACACACGGACCCCCACGATGAGCAGCACCACCGTGTGCAGCACCCACAGCGGGATCTGGACCGCCAGCCCGACGTCGTCCGTCAGGACGTACATGCCGGCGATCACGGCGAGCACGTAGCAGGCGGTCCCGACCGCCAACAGCACGACGCGCCAGACCCTGCGCCCGCGAGCCTCGTCGGACATTCCTGCCACGCTGCTCATGTTCGTCACTCCGTTCCTGGACCGGCCTGCGGCTGCTCGCCCCCGGACGTGCCTGCCCCGCCCGGCTCCTCCGCCGAGACCGACTTCATGATGCCGCTGAGCAGATCGAGGTACTCGGTCCAGTGATCGATGTCCTGCGTCATGAAGACGAACAGGGCGGACCCCGGCCCAGTCTTCAGCGGCACATTGAACTGCACCTGCCGGACGGTGGCCGGCACCGGGTCGTCCAGGCCGAACAGCACGCCGGGGATCAGCAGCTCCTCGTCGCGGATGCACAGGGCCGAGATGCCGTACGGCAGCATGACCAAGCCGACCTCCGCGTCCGGGTACAGCTCGCGCCACTGGGCGGCCGTACGCGTGGCCGAGCCCTTGCGGTCCTGGCTCTGCGGTCCGGCCTCCGGGCGCTCGATCATCACGAAGAAGGTGCCCTGGGAGAGCCGGTCGTCGGGCATGCGCAGCAGACAGCTCGACACATGCTCGACGCCTCGCGCGATCATGCTCTGAAGGATGTACTCGCTCGACACCACCATGCTGAGCTTCTGCTCCGCCGTCGCCTCGGCGAACAGCCCGTCGGCCACATCCGTCATCCGAAGCACGCGCGCCTCGGGGTCCTCGTCCAGGTCGAACTCCAGGAAACCCGGCGGCAGTTCGAACCACAGATCCGGTACGTCACGGGGGGCGACGGTCGCCGCGGTCATCGTCGTCATCAGTCCGTCAGCTCCCAGGCACCCAGGCCGATGGCGCTGCCCACGGCCACCAGTCCGCCGAACTTGCCGCCGCCCGCGCCGGTGACGACGTTGGCCACGCCGGTTCCCCAGGTCGCGGCGTCGTAGCGGCCGGTGCTCGTCTCGTAGGCGTTGATCGCGGTGGGCGCCGTCCAGGCGAGCTGGGCCGCGGCCTGCACGCCTTCCGTGGTCGTCAGGGCGGCGCCGCGCGAGACGCCCAGCTTGGCGGCGGCGGCCATGATCGGCTTGTCGATGACGGCGGCCACCGGGTCCGCGGCCTTCATGGCGTTCTTCGCCACCGTCGACCCCGTCTTGATGCCGACCTTGGTCCCGGCGACCACGCCGCCCGCGCCCCGGCCCGCCTTCAGTCCCGCCATGACGCCTGCCTTAGCGGCGCCGACACCGGGGATCATGCCGAGGGCGTCACCGCCGAGGGTGAGCCAGTTGCCGATGTTGGCCCCCGTGGGCGGAAACAGTCCGCTCATGCCGTAGGACGCGGCATGCGCGAGGAACGCCACCGCGCTCAGCCCGATCGCCAGCGGCGCGAGCACCGGGCAGAAAATGGCGATCACACCGATGACCGACGCCGCCACGGTGATCCAGTCGGCGTGGCTCTTGATCCATTCGCCGATGTCGGAGAGCACCTCGCCCACCTTCCCCGGCAGGTCGGCTATCGCCTTGCCGAGGTCCGCTATGGCGTCGCCCAGCTTGTCCCACAGGCCGGGTTCGTTCGGGGCGATGTCCATCGCCTTCTGCAGCCGCTCGGCGATCTCCTTGCCGTACTGCCGGTAGGCCCTGGCCATACCGCGGCCCTGGCGGCGAAGCTCCTCCAGCTCCTCCTCCTTGGCACTCACCGACTTGCCGGCTGCCTTGACCTTGTCCTCGTGGTCGTCGTCCTTGGCGTCGCCGTCCCTGGCGCCCTCGGCCTTCTTGAGCTTCTCCGACTTCTCGCGCGCCTTGTCCAGCTGCTCGTCGACCGCCGCCGCCTCGGCCTCCAGCCGCACGGCGTCGCGCTGCTTGCGCTCCATGTACGACGCCCAGTCCTCCAGGGCGGTCGCGGCGGCGTTGAAGGAGTCCCGGGCCTCGTCCATCCGCGGGCGGAACTCGTCGTCGAACTTCTCCCGGAAGACCTCCGCCGCCTTGCCCTTCCAGTCGCCGACACCGGTCCCGTGCAGGACGTGGCAGATCTCGACGAGCGCCTTCGCCGTCCTGCGTACGGTCGCGGCCACGTCCTCCGCCACCGTCTGGTCTCCCGGGCACGGCACGAATCCCAGTGCCGGGTAGTCCGCCAGTTTCGCCTCGGCCATGACTACTTGCCGCCCCCCTTGCCCTTGTCCTTGCTACGGCTCGCCTCGGCGAGTTCGTGGTCCAGCTTCTCGAAGGACTCCTTGTTCAGCGTCGCGTAGTCAGCGGACAAGTCACTCATCGTGCCCCCGTGTGCGGATTGCAGGTGGCTCACAGCGGCGCGGCGGCCCACATCGGGCCGCCGTGCCGTCGGAAAGCCGTCAGACGACGCAGGTCACTTGCTGCGAGCCTGCTTCGCCAGCTCCTCGTCGATCTGCTCGAACTTGTCGGCGGCCATGGTCAGGTAGTCACCCATGCCGTCGAGGCCGTCCAGCGTGTCCTTGGAGCCCTTGACGAACTCGTCGAAGTTCTCGTCGAAGGCCTTGGACGAGCTCTTGGTCACATAGCCCGACTCGACCAGGTTGGCGATGTACTTGCGGAGGCCGTCGAGCTTGTCCTGGAGCCTTTCCTTCTCCTTCACGACATGCTTGGCCGCGTCCCGCATGTCCTGATATGTGATGTCAAGGTCCTTGGCCATGAAGCCGCTCCCTCTTCAAAACGCCGCAGGGCCAACCCCCGTGGCTCCCTGTTTGCGGTCCGACAGTCACCGGTCGGCGTCAACTCGCGTGTGACTGCCGGTGTGATCGTCCGCTCTTGAGGCAGCAGCTTACGGGGGAGGCCAGAGGTGTCACATCCCGGCGTTGTGAACAACACGTCGTAGAGCCGTCACAACCTCGTGTGCACTGCGTTGCCTTTGGGAAGCACCGCACCCGACCCCCTGTGTCCCTTCCCGCCCCAGCAGATATCGTCGCCTGGAACTGTGACCCGCGTTGCGGAAGCGGTCACGGGGGCAGCGGGGAGGACTACAGACGTGCGCCTGACTCTGACCGTCGTCGATCCGTTCGGCGGCGGCACCGCCGACGTCGTACTCGACGCCGATCCCGAGTCCACGATGGGCGACATCGCCCAGGAACTGGCCAAACAGGTCGGTCACAGTGGCGCTCAGGTCATCCCCATCGGGCAGCAGCACCCGCTACCCAGCGGAAACGCCCCGCTCCTGTACGTCGACGGGTACGCCGTCGACCCGTCCGCCACCATCCCCAACTCGCCCCTGCGCGAGGGCGCCGTCGTCAGCCTCCAGGACCCCTCCGGGTGCCTGCCCGGCGAGCCCACCGGGCTCGTGGAGCTGCGGATCGTCGGCGGGCCCGTCGCCGGTTACGTGCACCGGCTCGGCGTCGGCCGCTACGACATAGGCAGCGGCCCCGCCAGCCACATCCGTATCGACGACCCCGAGGTCGACGCCCGCGCCCTGACCCTCTCCGTCTCCACCGACGGCACCTGCCGCTTCAAGGTCCACGGGGACACCGAGGCCGCCTTCCTCGACGGCACCCCCATCGAGGAGATCCTCAACCCCAAAGAGGACAAGAAAGAAGAGAAGAAGAAAAAGCGGCGGAAGAAGGAAAGCCAGGAAGAGAGCAGCGACAGCGACACCCCGCCCCCCGACCCCGACATCTGGCCCCTCGGCGCCCAGATCGCCCTCGGCAACACCCTCGTCGAGCTCACCCGCTACGCGCCCCCGAACGCCGCCCTCAAGTGGTCCGAGGACGGCACCGGCCTCGACTACAACCGGCCGCCCCGGCTCCGGCCGCCCGAGCGGCAGACGCGGTTCCGGCTGCCGTCCAAGCCGCGGGAGTACGAGGCCCGGCCGCTGCCCTGGCTGATGGCGCTGACGCCGCTCGTCGGTGCCGTCGTCGCCGTGCTGATCTTCCAGCGCTGGTACTACCTGATCATGGCGGGCCTCAGCCCGATCCTGCTGTTCGCGAACTACTACAACGACAAGAAGCACGGCCGTAAGTCGCACGCGAAGCAGGTCAAGGAGTACGAGGAGCAGAAGGCCCGGATCGAGCAGGACGCGCAGGACGCCCTGGTCGCCGAGCGGAACGACCGGCGGCAGGCCATTCCGGACCCGGCGACGGTGCTCTCGCTGGGCACCGGGCCCCGTACCCGGCTCTGGGAGCGGCGCCGCACCGACCGCGACCATCTGCTGCTGCGGGTCGGCACCGGGCAGTTGCCCTCCGAGGTCGTCCTGGACGACCCCGAGCAGGACGACCACAAGCGCGAGGTCACCTGGAAGATCGAGGACGCCCCGGTCGCCCTGAACCTGCGCGGGCTCGGGGTCATCGGCATGGCCGGGCCCGGTGACTCGGCGCGGGCCATGGGGCGTTGGGCCGTGGCGCAGACCGCCGCGCTGCACAGTCCGATGGATGTGCAGTTCTACGTTCTCAGCGAGCAGTCCGCGCAGGGCAGTTGGGACTGGGTGCGGTGGCTGCCGCACGCCAGGCCGTCCGGCGGTCAGGACGTGAACGTGCTCATCGGCACCGACGCGGAGACCGTGGGCGCCCGGATCGGTGAGCTGACGCAGATCCTGGACGCCCGCAAGAAGGCCGCCGAGCAGAACCGCGGCCAGGGTTCCACCTTCAGCGACCCCGACATCGTGGTCGTCTGGGACGGCTCGCGCCGTCTGCGTTCCCTGCCGGGTGTCGTACGGCTGCTGCGCGAGGGCCCGTCCGTCTCCATGTACGCGATCTGCCTGGACGCCGAGGAGCGGTTCCTGCCGGGCGAGTGCCAGGCGTACGTCGTGGCCGAGCCGAAGGCCGAGGAGGCGCCGCGGCCCCAGCAGCAGGCACAGCGGCAGGAGCAGGCCCCCGGTGGGTTCCCCTCCTTCCAGGCCTGGCACCAGAACACCTCCCCCGAGCCGTCCCACACCCAGGAGCCCGACAAGCTGCGGCTGCGGGTGGAGGAGGCCGGTGCCGAGCGGCGCAAGGACGTGCGGCCCGACTTCGTCTCGCCGTCCTGGTGCCTGCGGCTCGCCCGGTCCGTCTCCTCCCTGCGCGACATCAGCGGGGAGACCGAGGACTCGGCGCTGCCCAGTTCCAGCCGGCTGCTGGACGTGCTGCAACTGGAGCCGCCGACCAGCGATGCCATCGTGGCGCGCTGGCGGATGGGCGGGCAGTCGACGCTGGCCGTCATCGGCGAGTCCTACGACGGTCCCTTCGGCATCGACATCCGCAAGGACGGCCCGCACGGTCTGATCGCCGGTACAACCGGTTCCGGTAAGTCGGAGCTGCTCCAGACGATCGTCGCTGCGCTCGCCGTGGCGAACACGCCGGAGAACATGACCTTCGTGCTCGTCGACTACAAGGGTGGCGCGGCGTTCAAGGACTGTGTCCATCTCCCGCACACCGTCGGCATGGTGACCGACCTCGACGCGCACCTCGTGGAGCGCGCGCTGGAGTCGCTGGGCGCCGAGCTGCACCGCCGCGAGCACATCCTGGCCGCCGCCGACGCCAAGGACATCGAGGACTACCAGGACCTGGTGCGCCGCGACCCGTCCCACCAGCCGGTGCCTCGACTCCTCATCGTCATCGACGAGTTCGCCTCGATGGTGCGCGATCTGCCGGACTTCGTGACGGGTCTGGTCAACATCGCCCAGCGAGGCCGTTCCCTCGGCATCCACCTGCTGCTCGCCACGCAGCGGCCCTCGGGTGTGGTCTCCCCGGAGATCCGCGCCAACACCAACCTGCGGATCGCGCTGCGCGTGACCGACGGCGGCGAGTCGTCGGACGTCATCGACTCCCCCGAGGCCGGGCACATCTCCAAGAGCACACCGGGCCGGGCGTACGTACGGCTCGGGCACGCCTCGCTGGTGCCGTTCCAGTCCGGCCGCGTGGGTGGCCGCCGGCCCGGCGCCGCGGACCCCGCCGTCCTCAAGCCCTGGGTCGGGCCGCTGGCCTGGGAGGACCTGGGTCGGGCCGCGCTGACCAAGCCGAAGGCCGAGTCGCGCGAGGACGAGGAGATCACCGACCTCAAGGTGCTGGTGGACACCATCCGGGACGCCAACCGGTCGCTCGGCATCCCGCCGCAGCACAGCCCGTGGCTGCCCGCGCTGGACGAGCAGTTGCTGCTCGACGAGATCCCCGAGCCCGAATTCAGCCCGGCGCCGGGCAGGTTGGCGCCCGTGGCCTACGGCATCGAGGACCTGCCCGCGCTCCAGTCCCGCCGCCCGGTGACGATCGACTTCGAGAGCTTCGGCCACCTCATGATCGGCGGCGCCCCGCGCAGCGGACGCTCGCAGGTGCTGCGTACGATCGCCGGTTCGCTGGCCCGTACGCACTCCACCGCCGATGTGCACATGTACGGCATCGACTGCGGCAACGGCGCGCTGAACGCGCTGACCCGGCTGCCGCACGTCGGCGCGGTCGTCGGCCGTAACCAGACCGAGCGGGTGGTGCGGCTGATCAACCGGCTCAAGGGCGAGATGGACCGCCGCCAGAACCTGCTCTCCGACAAGGGGTTCGCGGACATCGGCGAGCAGCGGGCCGCGGTGTCCGAGGACGAGCGGCTGCCTCACATCGTGGTCCTGCTGGACCGGTGGGAGGGCTGGGTGCCCACCCTCGGCGAGGTGGACCACGGCGCGCTGACGGACGAGCTGCAGACGATGATGCGGGAGGGCGCGAGCCTCGGCATCCACCTGGTGCTGACCGGTGACCGGACCCTGCTGGTGGGCCGGATCGCCACGCTCACCGAGGACAAGTACGGTCTGCGACTGTCGGACCGCAGCGACTTCTCCATGCTCGGCATCCCCGCGCGCAAGGTGCCGGAGGAGATCCCGCCGGGCCGTGGCTTCAAGAACGAGGCCGGTACGGAGACGCAGTTCGCGCTGCTCGCCGAGGACACCACCGGTCAGGGTCAGGCCGCTGCACTGGCCGCGATCGGGGAGGCGGCCACCGCGCGCGACGCCGAAGTCCCGCGCGCCAAGCGGCCGTTCCGGGTCGACAGCCTGCCCAGCCGGATCTCCTTCGACGAGGCGTGGGAGCTGCGCGACCCGGAGGTCTCGCGCTCCAGGCTGTACGCGCTGGCCGGTATCGGCGGCGACGAGATCGTCGGCTTCGGCCCCGACCTCGCGCAGGGTGTGCCGTCGTTCGTGATCGCGGGTCCGGCGAAGTCGGGCCGTTCGACGGTGCTGATGAACTTCGCGCAGTCCTTCCTGAAGCAGGGCGTGCGCCTGGTCGTCGCCGCGCCGCGCCAGTCGCCGGTCCGCCAACTCGACGGCGTGGAAGGCGTACTGAAGGTCTTCACCAGCGACGACATCGACGAGGACGAGTTCGAGGAGCTGATCGACGACGCCGAGCCGTCGGTCGAGAACCCGGTCGTCGTGCTCGTCGACGACGGCGAGATCCTGGAGGACTGCGACGCCGAGAGCCAGATGAAGAAGATCGTCTCGCGTGGCGCGGAGCGCGGTCTGGCCCTCGTCATCGCCGGTGACGAGGAGGACGTGTGCAGCGGCTTCTCCGGCTGGCAGGTCGACGCCAAGAAGGCCCGCCGCGGCATCCTCCTCTCGCCGCAGGAGTCCTCCAGCGGCGACCTCATCGGCGTCCGCCTCAACCGCAGCATGGTGGGCGGCCAGGCCGTCCCCGGCAAGGGCATGCTGCACCTGGGCGACGGGGAGCTGCGGACGGTTGTGGTGCCGGGCTGAGCCGGTCCGGACCGGCCGGCCCGGTCTGCTACTCCACCTTCGACAGCCGGGCCGTCGGGTTGCCCGACTCCGGGCTGTCGTTGGCGTAGTCGAGGTCGTCGCCCACCGGGGTGAGGGTGACCGTCGTGGTCGCCGGGTTGCAGCCGCCGTGGTTGGTGGGGGCGCCCGTCGAGCTGGCCACGAGCTTCTTGGCGGTCACCGACTTCAGGGTGAGGATGTCGTCGCAGACGTTGCCGATGGCGTCCGTCTGGCGCAGGGTGCCGAGTTTCCCGCCCTGCTCCGCTTCCTTGACGGTGAGGCGGAAGGTGCCGATCGGGAGTTTGCCGTTGAGGGCCGTGGCCTGGCCCTCCCAGGTGCCCAGGTAGGCCGACAGGGGGCCGCCCGCGGGGGCGTCCGTGGCGCTCGGGGCCTCCGAGTGCGACGGCTCGGCGCCCGCCGCGGAGTCGTCGGCGTCCTTGGGCAGCAGGTCGAACACGAACACCGACCCCACCGTGACGGCGGCCAGCGCCCCGGCCACCGCCAGCGCCACCGTGCAGCTCATCCGGCGCCCCCGGCCGCCGGCACCCGGCGTCGAGGCCGCCGCGACCGACACCGACAGCTTGCCCGGCGTACGGCGCCGCTCCTGCTCGGGCACGGACACGGCGGGCGGCGGAGTCACGGCGGGCGGCGGAGTCATGACCGGCGGCGGAGTCATGACCGGCGGCGGCCCGAACTGGCCCACGACCCCGGTACCGCCCGTGGCCGCGACCGACGGACTGCTGAACCCCACCACCCCCGACCCCTGGTCCGCGCCCGTCGCCTCCAGGTTCAGCACCTCCACGGCGCTGCGGCTCACCCGCTCCACCAGCGGCCCCGGCAGCCATCCCGTGGCCACCAGGGTCGCCGCGCCGTTCGGGGCGAGCCGCCGGGCCAGCTCGGCGGGGGTGGGCCGGTCGGCGGGCGTCTTGCTCAGGCAGGCCTCCACGACCTCCCGCAGCTCCCCGTCCAGCGCGCCCAGCTCGGGCTCCTCGTGCACGACCTTGTACAGCAGCGCCGCCGAGGAGTCGCCGGGGAAGGGCTGCGCCCCGGTCCCCGCGTACGCCAGGACCGCGCCCAGGGAGAAGACGTCGGCCGCGCCGGTGACGCCCTTGCCGAGGATCTGCTCGGGGGACATATAGCCGGGCGAGCCGATGGAGACGCCGGTGGAGGTCAGGGACGCTGTGCCGTCCGTCGCCCGCGCGATGCCGAAGTCGATCAGCAGCGGTCCGTCGAGGGTGAGCAGGACGTTGGAGGGCTTCACGTCCCGGTGCACCAGGCCCAGCCCGTGCACGGCCGACAGCGCCTCGGCGAGACCGGCGCCGAGGACCCGTACGGTGTGCGCGGGCAGCGCGCCCGCGTCGGTGACCGCCGTGGTCAGGGACGGGCCGGCCGCGTACGCCGTGGCCACCCACGGCACCGACGCCTCCGGGTCCGCGTCCAGCACGGGCGCCGTCCAGGCGCCGCCCACCCGGCGCGCCGCCTCCACCTCGCGGCGGAAGCGGGCCCGGAACTCCTCGTCCAGCGCGAAGTGCGGGTGCACGATCTTGACGGCGACCGTGCGGCCCCCGGCGCTGCGCCCCAGGTAGACCCGGCCCATACCGCCGGAGCCGAGCCGGCCGAGCAGCCGGTACGGCCCCACCACGGTGGGTTCGTCGACTCCGAGCGGCTGCATGGCGTTCCCCTCCCCCGTACAACTCCCAGCAGGGTACGGCCCCGCGGCCGCTACGGCTGAAGCAGATCCACCTTCACGTCCGCCGGGAACCCGGTCGTGGGCCCGACCCGGCGCGCGAACTCCGCGACCGCCTCCAGCTGCGGCGCCCCGAAGCGGAAGTCGAGGGTGGTGAAGTAGCGCTCCAGGACGGCCTCGTCGAAGGCCTCCCAGCGGGACGCCTGCTCGGCGACCTTGCCGACCTCCTCCAGGGAGAGGTTGCGGGAGGCGAGGAACGCCTCGTGCACCTTGCGGGTGATCACCGGCTCGCGCTCCAGGTAGTCCCGGCGGGCGGCCCAGACGGCGAAGACGAACGGCAGGCCCGTCCACTCCTTCCACAGCGCGCCGAGGTCGTGCACCTGGAGGCCGAACCGGGGGCCGTCGTGCAGGTTCGCCCGCAGCGCCGCGTCGCCGATCAGTACGGCCGCGTCCGCCTCCTGCATCATCAGGCTGAGGTCGGGCGGACACGTGTAGTAGTCGGGCCGTACGCCGAAGCGGTCGGCCAGCAGGAGCTGGGCCAGGCGTACGGAGGTGCGGGAGGTGGAGCCGAGGGCGACACGGGCGCCGTCCAGCCGCTCCAGCGGGACCTGCGAGACAATCACGCACGACATGACCGGGCCGTCGCAGCCGACGGCGATGTCGGGAAAGGCGACCAGGTCGTCGGCGTTCTTGAGGAACTCGACCAGGGTGATCGGCCCGATGTCGAGATCTCCCTGCACCAGCTGCTCGCTGAGCTTCTCCGGGGTGTCCTTCGTCAGCTCGAAGTCGAGGAGCGTGCCCGTTCTCGCGAGCCCCCAGTACAGGGGCAGGCAGTTCAGGAACTGGATGTGGCCGACGCGCGGCCGGGTGCGAGAATTGTCCACATCGCGAGGCTAGACCCTGAGGAGTACGCTGCAGACTCCGACCCCGGCGTCAACCCGATTTTCTCGATCTTCAAACATCCGGGGGACGTGATCTTGACCTCTATTGCTTTCGGCTGCCTGCGTGCTAGGCTCGCCGCAAGTTGCAGTTTGGTTTCCCTTGCAGTACAGAGCCTGCGGAGCATGTGACCGCGGGCTCTAGTCGTTTTCAGACGTATGCAGTGCGGCGTTAGCTTTCACACTTGCAGGTTCTGGAGCAGGGCAACCCTTTTGAGCCCAAGGAGGGCTTATGGCTACCGGAACCGTTAAGTGGTTCAACGCCGAAAAGGGCTTTGGCTTCATCGCCCAGGAGGGCGGCGGCCCCGACGTCTTCGTCCACTACTCCGCGATCAACGCGAACGGCTTCCGTTCGCTGGAGGAGAACCAGGCGGTCTCCTTCGACGTGACCCAGGGTCCGAAGGGCCCGCAGGCGGAGAACGTCACCGCGCTCTGAGACAACCGTCTCTGATCCGGACCTGAGAGCAGTACCCAAGGAGCCCCGCGCCGCAAGGCGGCGGGGCTCCTGCCTTTTCCCGCGATGAGTTCCGCCGGGCAGCAGGGTCTGTACTCGTGGGCGCCGACCCGACGGCGCCGTACGCGACGAGACCGCCCGGAGGACGTCATGACGACCACCCCGCTGCCCGGCCGTCCGCCCGTCGTCGACCTGGACACCTGGCGGGCCGCCCGGGAGGAGCTGCTGGTCCGGGAGAAGACCCACACCCGTGAGGGCGACGCGATCGCGGCGGCCCGGCGCCGGCTGCCGATGGTGGAGTTCGACGGGGCCGTGGAGGTGGTCGGGGCCGACGGGCCGGTGCCGTTCCTGGACCTCTTCCAGGGGCGCGACGAGCTCGTCGTCTACCAGCACATGTGGTACGACGGCGCCCCGCCGCAGGGCCAGTGCGAGGGCTGCACCACCACCGCCTGGCACCTGAGGGACGCCGTGTACCTCAACGCCCGGGGCGTCTCCTTCGCCTTCCTGACCACCGGCCCGTGGCCGGAGGTGGCCGCCTTCGTCGACTTCATGGGCTATACCCAGCCCTGGTACTCGGTACGGGACACTCCCCCGCCGGTCGGCGGCGCGATGGGCTACCTGTCCTCCTTCCTGCGCGACGGCGACCGCACCTTCCTCACCTACTCCACGACCGGCCGCGGCACCGAACGCGCCAACAGCGCGATCGGCCTGCTCGACATGACGCCCTACGGCCGCGGCGAGGCGTGGGAGGACAAGCCGGAGGGCTGGCCCGAGGGGGACGAGCCGTGCTGGTACTGGCGCACGGACGCGGACGGCACCGCCACCTGGGGTCCGACCAGCCGCCCCGTACCGCAGTGGTCCCGGCCCGGCGCGGCCCCGGTGGAGACGCTCGGCAGGACCGGCGACTGGCACTGACCGGCGTCAGCGGGTCGCCGCGATGTGCCGGGCCGCGATGTAGCCGAACGTCATCGCCGGGCCGATCGTGGAGCCCGCCCCCGCGTAGCTGTGCCCCATGACCGCCGCGCTGGCGTTGCCCGCCGCGTACAGCCCCGGGATCGGGGTGTCGTCGGCGCGCAGCACCCGTGCCCGCGGGTCGGTGCGCAGGCCGCCCTTGGTGCCCAGGTCGCCGGGCACGATCCGGAAGGCGTGGAACGGTGGCAGCCAGAGCGGGGCGAGGCAGGAGTTCGGGAGGACGGCGGGGTCGGTGTAGTAGTGGTCGTAGGCGCTGTCCCCGCGGTGGTGGTCGGGGTCCTTGCCGCGCAGGGCCCGGGAGTTGAAGCGGTCCACGGTCGCGCGCAGGGCGCCGGGCGGCACGCCGATCGAGCGCGCCAGGGCGTCCCAGCTCCACGCCTTGTGGACGGCGCCGGAGGAGTACCAGGAGTCCGGGAACGGCAGCACCGGGGCGGTGTCCCGGAAGAGGTAGCGGTTGCGGTAGTTCTGGTCGACGATCAGCCAGGCCGGGATCGCGGGGTCGGTCGGGTTCTGGTCGTACATGGTGTGCACGACGTCGCTGTACGGGGCCGCCTCGTTGACGAACCGGGCACCCGCGCCGTTGATCATCAGCCCGCCCGGCAGGGTGCGCTCGGCGAGACAGAAGTACGGCTCCCCCGGCAGCGGAATGGCCGGCCCCCACCAGGCGTCGTCCATCAGCGCCAGCGAACCGCCCACGCGCCGGCCCGCGCGGATGCCGTCCCCGGTGTTCTCCTTCGCGCCCACGGTCCACTCGGTGCCGATCGGCTGGCGCTGGTACTCGGCGCGCATGGCCGCGTTGTGCTCGAAGCCGCCGGAGCCGATGATCACCCCCTTGCGGGCCCGGACGAGACCGGGTGCCGAGCCGTCACGGGTGACCACGGCACCGGTCACGACCCCGCCCTCGACATGGAGGTCGGTGAGCGGGGTGTTCAGCCACACCGGGACCCCGGCCGACGCCAGCCCCGCCCGCAGCCCGGCCGCCAGCGACTGCCCCATGGTCAGCGGCTTCTGCCCCAGCGCCGCCGCCTTCACGCCCCGCGCGAGACAGGCGGCGGCCACGGCGGCACCCTTCGGGTTCACGGCGGCGAGGGTCAGCCACTTGTAGTCGGCGCTGAAGACCACCATCCCGGCCGGGACGGGCATGTACGGCGGGTTCAGCCGCGCCAGTTCGGCGCCGAGGACGTTCCCGTCGAGCTGATCGGGCTCGACCGACCGCCCGCCCGGCAGACCCCCCGGAAGCTCCGGGTAGTAGTCGCTGTACCCCTCCATAAACCGGAACCGCAGCGGGCTGTGGTCCATGACGTACGACAGCATGGCGGGCCCGTTGCCGAGGAAGGCGGCCTGCCGCTCGGCGGAGACGTCCGGCCCGACCACGGCGGCGAGGTAGGCGGCGGCCTTCGCCGGGGTGTCCGGCACCCCGGCCGCGAGGATCACGGAGTTGTTGGGTATCCAGATCCCGGCCCCCGACCGGGCCGCCGAGCCGCCGAAGGTCGGCGCCTTCTCCACGGCCACGCAGCTCAGGCCGTGCCCGGCGGCGGTGAGGGCGGCGGTCATCCCGGCGGCACCGGAGCCGACGACCACCACGTCGTAGGTGCCGAGGAGGGGTAAGTCGGCGGCGGAGGCGCGCGGTTGGCTCAGGGCGACGGCCGCGGTCGTGGCGGCGGCGGTGGTGAGGACCCGTCTGCGGGTGGGCGAGGCGTTCCTGGTCATGGCATGGCGCTCCAGCGTCCCGGCACAGGTAACTCTGACGAGGTGTCAGAAGGGGGAATGTCGCGCGACGGTCTTGTGAAGTCAAGGCCGACCTCGGCCCAGACCGTCTTGCCCACGTCCCGCTCCGCGACGCCCCAGGTCCGCGCGAGCAGCGTCACGATGACCAGCCCCCGCCCGTTCTCGCCCTCGGCCTCGGTCACGTACCGCAGTTTCCGTTCGCCCCGCGCGTCGCTCACCTCGATACGCAGCGTGTCCTCCGCCAGCAGCATCAGCCGCAGCTCGAAGGCGCGGCCGGGGACCCGGCCATGAATAACGGCATTGGCGGCCAACTCCGCCACGATGTGCTGCACGGTCACGCTGACCTGGCTGTCATGGGGAAACCCCCAGACGCCGAGCTGTTGCGTGGCCAGATGACGGGCCAGCCGGGCGCCCCGTGGGGTGGCGCTGATCCGCCGGGCCAGTTCAGCAGTGGGGGTGATGATTTCGGCGTTCACGTCACCGAGAGTGGCGGCTTCTCCCTACCCTGACCAGGAGCGAACCGTCGACGCTCCGTGTCCGTACGGCTGCGTCGAGTGTCATGTGCGGGGTTGTCGGACGGGAGGGTGCGGCATGAGCGACACCAACGGCACGTCGGGACTGTTCATCGTCATCGGCAAGCAACTGAAGATCCTGCGCGAGCGGAAAGGGCTCACGCAGAAGGAGTTCGGGGCGCTGGTGAACTACGGCCCCGACGCCATCTCCGCGATGGAACGCGGCGTACGGACCCCACAGCCCGACCTCCTGGAGAAGGCCGAAGAACTCCTCGACGCCGGGGGCCTGTTGAGGGAGGTTGTCCCCGAGGTCAGGGAGGAGATGTCGAAGGCGAGGACTCGGCATCCGGAGTGGTACCGGAACTATGCGGGGTTGGAGGCGGAGGCGGTTGAGCTGCATTTCTATGCCAACAACGGGGTGCCGGGGCTGTTGCAGACCGAGGAGCACGCGAGGACGGTCTTCGGCAAGCGTCGGCCGTTCCTCGATGAGGCAACCATCGAGAAGCGGGTCGCGGACCGACTCTCACGGCAGCAGGTCTTCGAGCGCTGGCCTGCCCCGATTGTCAGCTACGTCCTTGAGGAACACGTACTGGACCGGCCCATCGGCGGGCGGCGTGTGCACGCGGAACAGCTTCGGCGCATCCTCCAGGTCGGTCAGATGCAGAACGTAGAGATCCAAGTGATGCCTACGACGATGGAGGAACACCCCAACCTGGACAGCGCGTTCAACCTGCTGACGCCCAAGGGGCACGGGCAGGTGGCGTACACCGAAACTCAGGGGCATCCACGGTTGATCGTCGATCCCGAAGAGGTCAGGAAGATCGCGGACCGCTATGGGATCATGCGAGCAATGGCACTCTCCCCCGCGGAGACAAGGAAGTTGATCGAGAGCAAGCTGGAGGAGCTATGACGGGCAAGCTCACTTGGTTCAAGTCCAGCTACAGCAGCGGCGAGGGCGGCGAGTGCCTCGAAGTCGCATACGCCTGGCGCAAGTCCAGCTACAGCGACGGCGAGGGCGGTGAGTGCGTAGAGGTCGCTCAAGGAGTGACCGACATCCACGTCCGCGACTCCAAGAACCCCACCGGCCCCCGAGTCACCCTCGCCCCCGCCGCCTGGTCCGCTTTCCTGGCCGGGGAGTTGGGCTACGGCTGGAACGACGCCACGACGTTGACCTCGTAGGCGCCGGTCGCGGTCACGCCCCCGCTGGTCCCCGGCAGCAGCACGCTCGGGCTGTAGTAGTTGGACGACACCAGCAGGTCCTTGTCCCCGTCGCGGTCGATGTCGCGGAGGCGGACGAGCTCACCGAACATGCCGTACTCGGTCACACTGCCGGGAACACCGGCGGTGGACCGGGTGAACCACTGGGACTTGCTGCCGGTGAGCCCGGACTTGCTGCCGCGGAGGATGTGGACGCCACCGGCTGCCTCCTTGCCGCCGACGGTCTCCCAGGGGACGCCGACGGCGAGGTCGGGGTAGCCGTCGCCGTTGGTGTCGGCGGCGGCGAGGCTCCCGCCGAAGCCGTCGCCCTTGGTGGCGGCGGTGCCGACGCCGGAGGTGGACTGGGTGAGCCGGTACTTGGTGGTGGGTCCGGTGCTGCCACCACGCCAGACGACGACGGAACCGGCGCTCTTGTTGTACGCGGTGTCGCCGACGGCGAGGTCGCCGTAGCCGTCCTTGTTGAAGTCGGCGACGACGCCGGTGGTGTCGTAGTCCGGGGTCGAGCTGTTGTAGGTGGTGATCTTGCCCGGCTTGATGGTGGAGCCGCCGCGAATGAACCAGGCGTCCTGGGTCATCTTGTCGCTGTGGTAGCCCTGGCCGAGGAGGAAGAGGTCGGTGGCCTTGTCCTTGGTGACCTTGCCCGCGACCATCCCGGTGGGTTCGAGGATGTCGGGGGTTTCGAGCTTGGTGACGGAGCCGGTCGTACCGGACTTGCTGAAGCCACCGCGGTAGATGTAGACGGTGTCGATGCCGTTGGCGACGGCGAGGTCGGTCTTGCCGTCGCCATTGAAGTCACCGGCCTCGATCTGCTTGCCGAAGGCACGGTGGGAGCCGGCGGTGACCTTGAGCCGGACGGCACCGGTGCCGGTGAGCCCGGACTTGGAGCCCCAGAGGATGGTGACAGCGCCGGAGGACACCTTGCCGCTGACCTTCTCGGTGAAGTCGGCGACGGCGAGGTCGGCGTAACCGTCGCGGTTGAAGTCGGCGGCGGCGACGTCGTCACCGAAGCGGTCGCCGTAACCACCGGCGTCACCCGCGGTGCCGGGGACACCGGCGGTGGCCTGGGTGAAGGTCTTGGTCTTGGTGCCGGGACCCTTGGCGGTGCCGTACGTGACGACGACCTTCCCGTCGGGAGAGGCCTGGGCGAAGTCGCGGTACCCGTCGCCGTTGAAGTCGTCCGCGTACTTCGCCGGGGTGGCCGCCTGCGCGGTGCCCGTAGAGAGGGCGAGCATCCCGCCGGTGAGGGAGGCTGCGGTGGCCGTGGCGAGCGCCAGGCGCACGGTTCTGCGCGTGAACATGCGTCTCCTGCGATGATCAAAGATTGGCGAGGAGGAGACTCACGGAGACGGCCGAAGGTTGTAGGGCTGTCCGAGGCCGCCAGGCCACGGTGACTTCAGACCGTATGGCTCTGATCACAGCATCGGTTGCGATACGAAACACAGCACGCTGAAGCCCTGAACTTCCCGCAACTTGTCTGCCGCTTCGCCCAGTTCAGGAGAGCGCGTTCTACGCAAACCCGGTTGGCGTCACCCAAGCTTCTCTCGATAGCGTTGGCAACACTTGAGAATTCTCGCCCCACCGGGAGTCGTCCGTGAAACGCCGCCACACCTTGCCGTCAGCCACCGCACTGGCCGTTGCAGCAGCTCTGTCGTTGTCCGCCTGCGGGAGCGACGACGACTCGTCCTCGGACGGCATCAAGGGAGCGGACAAGGGCGGCAACACAGCCTCGGCGAGCCCTTCCGCATCGGCAGCACAGGGGGGTGCGAAGCGGCCCGAGATCACGCTGCCCGATGAGTTCCAGGCGGAGTTCGAGGGGTGGACGAAGAACGATCCCAAACTGCAGGCCATCCTGAACGACGGCCGTGAGGAGCTGCGTTCCAAGTACGCGGCGATTATCGAGGGGAAGCCGGAGTCGGAGGCGGTCGCCTTCTACAACTCGGACGCCACGCTGGACAGTGCTCGCAAGTGGATCAGACAGTTCACCGATGAGGACGATAGCCTCGTCGGCAAGGTGAGGGTCTTCGACGCCCAGGTCCACATCAACGACACCGGTTCCGGCGTGCTGTTCTACTGCGTCGACGAACGCAAGGCCTCCACGAAGAACCGCAAGACCGGCAAGGTCGTCAGCACACCGGACAAGCCCGAATCGCTGATCCAGTACCGCGTCCGCCTGGACGAGAACGCTCAGGGTGTATGGAAGACCGTCTCCCTGACGACCGTCCCCGGGGCGTGCCGTTGATGCGCTTCCCGGCCAAGGCATGCCCACTCCTGGCAGCCACCGTCACAACCCTCGCCCTGTCCTGCACGACGGCGCACGCCATTGGTGGCAACGACAGCCAGGCACCGCCGACCGGCGGCCCCTCAGGCAGCGCGTCCGGAAGCACCCTCACGGCGTCTGCGACGACCACCCGCATCAAGGTCACTCAGGTCGGCGGCGGCAAGTCCGGCAACTCCGTCAAACCGCTCGCACCCGTGGCCCCCGACTGGGAGCCCCCGGCGTGCTGGTACGAGCCCGTCGCCACGCCTCAGCATCTCAAGAACGCCGTCGAACGGCTCAAAGCCGGCGGCGACCTGGTACCGGTCACTCCCACGCTCAGCTGGGGAGAGCAGCTGATGGTGGACCACTACGAGAAGGGCAAAGCCCAGATCGACGGAGAGGGGTACGAGGACTACAACCTGGGCCAGGACGGCATGTTCTGGCGCGGGGTGATCAACAAGGACAGGGAGAACGACCCCGCTTCGTACGACTGCGAGCGCAACCTGTTCTGGCAGGACGCCAACACCCTGCCCGACGACGAGCACGCCCCCACCCCTGACGTCCTCGCCGCCTACGCCTACGACAGAATCAATGTCCCCGCCACCGAGGTCGAGCTGAAGCCCGCGGCCCGGTCGACGGTGAATCTGCCCACCTGGGTGTGGTTGGACAAGGCCACGTTCCAAGAGGTCACGGTCCGCGCCGAGCTGCCCGACGCCGGGGTATGGGCGGAGACCACCGCAAAACCCGTCGCCCTGCACCTGCAACCGGGCACCAGCGACGCCGAGACCTACCCGGCCTCCGGGGACTGCGAGATCAACGACGACGGCTCCATCGGCACCCCGTACACCAGGGGCGACGCGGACAGGACCCCACCGTGCGGTATCCGCTACCTCCGCGCCTCCGCAGACGGGCCGTACAAGCTGACGGCGTCCATCACGTGGCAGATCTCCTGGACAGGTTCCGGCGACACGACCGGCGACCTGCCCGACGGCACGTTTGAGACCACGCTGGACATGGCCGTCCAGGAGATCCAGGCCATCAACCGCTAGAGCACAGAACGGGGGAACGATGAGTGATCTGTACATCGACTACGAGATGTTGGTGAAGACACAGAAGGACATCGAGGACATCCATGAAGTGATGGCGGCGCCGTGCCGTGAAATGGAGGATGTCGACGGCGCATCAATGGGTGTCTACAAACTCGCCCAGCGGATGGATGACTTCGGCGACGAGTGGTCCTACGGCATCAAACAGATGTCGAAGTTCTCGAAGTCCGCCGCGAAGGCTCTGGGACAGATCAAGAAGACCTTCGAAGAGACGGACGAGCAGTTCGCCCGCGAGCTGGAGAAGGCGCGATCCCCGAAGGGCGGGAAGAAGTGACTGACTACGGTCAGCCGACCTGGCTCCTGCCGGACCCGGCCGCCGACGCCCGCTTCCCCGCGATCGGCTTTTGCCCGTGCCCCGGCAACAAGAAGGACGCCACGCATGTGGCAGCGATCGTCCGCCGTACAGCACGGGCACTCCGGGACATCGCTGACGTCCTCAATGGCACCGGACGCGGAGAGTGGAAGGGCAAGGCCGCCGAAGCGTTCCGCGAGCAGTTCCACGACGACTTCCGGCCCAAGGTCAACGACGCGCGGGACTCCTTCTCGGACGCGGCCCAGGCCTTGGAGGACTGGGCACGCTACATGGCCGACCAGCAGGCGATCGCCGACCGGCTGGAGTCCGAGGCCCAGGACGCCAAGGACAAGGCGGCCGGTCTTCAGCGGGAACTCGACCGGATGCCGCCGAAGCCGGGCTTCGCGGACCAACTGCGGGACCAGTCCCACGAGGAGAAGGCGAAGCGGGAACGGCTGGAGGAGAAGCGCAGCGGCAAGGAGAAGTCACTGCACTCGGCCAACGCCGACCTGGAGGAGATACGCGGCCGGGCGGAGCGCCTGAGGAAACGTTACGTCGAAGAGGGCGAGGCCGTCGCCGACCGGCTCAAGCACGCGATGGACATCGCGCCGAACGAGCCGGGCTTCTGGGACAAATTGGCAGACGGCATCGGGGCCGCTCTCAAGGCGCTCGAAGCGGTCAGCGACATGCTTCTCGACGGGCTCAAGGAACTTCTGAAGGAGTACTCCTGGCTCTTCGCCTTCATCGGAAACATCGCAGGCACACTCAGCGCGATCACCGGCCTGCTGTCCCTGGCCTTTCCGGGATTGGCCGCCCTGAGCCTGGCACTGGCGGGTATCGGACTGGCAGCTCACTATCTTCAGGCCGTAGGAGAGACCGGAAGCTTCGCGCAGGCACTTACCTCACCGACCGTGCTGGTCGATGCTGCCGGACTGGCCCTGGGCGGAGGTGCTTTCGCCGCAGGTAAGGCACTTGCCCGCATGGGGGCACCTGCTGCGGGGCTCTTCAAGTCGGTACTGACCCAGCCCGGCAGGTTGGTGGGTGGTGCCGAGTTGGCGGGAAAGACGATCCAGTTCGCCGGTAACTGGGGCGCGAACGCGGTGGCGCAGGGGCCAGGGGGCGCGGCCAAGATCACGTACGAAGCCATCAAGCACCAGATCCCCGGTGATCAGACTTCGGGATCAGGGAAGGACCACTGGCCGGATGAGCTCAACCCCTGGGCATTGAAGAAGGCGGCGGAAGGGGCGGAGGCGTCGTGAATATCAGCACAGAGCGGACAATTTCCCGGCGTCAACCGCAGGGAGAAGTGCACCTCCAGGTGCCCACAGACTGGTTCGACCTGCTGGAAGACGGAGAGAACGACGAGGCGGCACATGAGCGAATCTCCGACCTCGCCAACCAGGTATATGCCCATAAAGATGAGAACGTCCGCTCGTCCATCATCCGAACGCTCATGGCTGCCCGGAGGCTGTTCCTCGACGACGGCATGATCAGCTACGGTCTGGTCGCTCTGCCTGACTCCGAGGACGGCCCCGTCACCTGGCACATCTGTGCCGGAGTGGTCGAAGCTCCCCGATGCGCCTCGGACATCAACGCCGGCGAGGCTCTGGCGCGTTACTTCGGCGAGCAGTTGGAGGACAGGCAGGTCTACCTCGAATCCTTCCCAACCGCCATGGGACCAGGGTTTGGCCTGGTCTCCCAGCCTGGCATCCGGTCCAACGGCCAGGTCGACATCTTCCCCGCGCTTCCCACCACGGATGCGCCGCCTGCGCAGTACGCGGCAAGGATTGGTATGGCTGCCGCCCTGAGCTGCCCCGCCAGTGGTGGTCCCGCGCTGCTGGTGGTCGGCAGCTGCCTGGATCCGGAACAGGTAGTGTCAATGGCCAGCCTGGTAGCCGTGATCTGCGGAAAGGCAACAGTCCAGCCCTACGGAGCAGCCGACGAACACTCGGACGAGGTGGTTCAGCCATGGAAGTGAGACGGCGACGAGGCATCGACACCACCCGCCCGCCTGCCTGGTTGGCGTGGCTGGAGCTGGGCATGCCTCCCCGCAGGCTCTACGTCCTGTCCGGGGCATTCGCCTTCCTGGTGGGAGCCATGATGTCTGCGGTGATCAGTCTGTGGCTGGTCTTGCCCGGCATCGTGCTCACGCTCGGACTGCTGTGGTTTGTCGCCGTGAACACGGACCAGCGGCTGTGGCTGATGGCACCCTTCCTTTTCGCCGCCTTCGCGCTTGTTGTGTTCGGGATGTTCATCAGGCAGGACCGGGCCCTGGCCGAACGTGGGCGCCCCGTCGACCTGGTGGTCGTCGAGACGTCCCAAACGAGAAGTGAATCGTCGTGCAAAGTGCGCCTTCCCGACGGGGATGTCGCCGAAGGACCGATCGGCGGTTGTCGCGGCGCTGACGTCGGTGAGTCCATCCGCCTCGTCGTGGACCCCGAGGGCCAGGTGCAGCCGAGCAACACCTCCCCCCATGTCGCCCTGTGGATCTGGCTGGCAGCGGCTGCGAACCTCGTCTTCACAACCTGCGTAGTCCGATCCGCCGTCCGTGGTGTACGCAGGCTTCGGGAGTTGCGGGCCATGGAACAGCCCATGCCCTCGCGTGGTTTCGTCCCACCGCCCCCGTCGACTCCACCCCCCTTGCAGGGATCTCGCTGACGGGATCTTGCTCTCAAGGATCAGCGCTCGTACAGCTCCTCGATCTCGTACGCGAAGTCCTTCATGATCGTCTCCCGGCGGAGTTTCATCGAGGGGGTCAGGTGGCCCGCCGTCTCCGTGAAGTCCGTGGGGAGGATTGTGAAGCGGCGGATGGATTCCGGGCGGGAGACCAGGCGGTTGGCCTCGTCGATCGCGCGTTGCAGGATGGCGTGCAACTCCTCGTCCTGGACCAGGAGTTCGGCTGGGACGGGGTGGCGGCCGTTCATGCGGCGCCAGTGGGTGATGCCGTCCAGGTCGAGGGTGATGAGGGCGGCAACGTAGGGGCGGCGGTCGCCCACCAGCATCACCTGGGAGATCAGGGGGTGCTGGCGGAGCCAGTTCTCCAGCGGGGCCGGGGCCACGCTCTTGCCGCCCGCCGTGATCAGCAGCTCCTTCTTGCGGCCGGTGATGGTCAGGTAGCCCTCGTCGTCCAGCTCGCCTATGTCGCCCGTGGCCAGCCAGCCGTCCGTGGTCGCCGGGACCACTCCTCCGGCCGCCGGGTCCCAGTAGCCGTGCAGGACCTGTTCGCCCGCGATCAGGATCTCGCCATCGGCTGCGATACGGACCCGCGTGCCCGGCAGGGGCCAACCCACCGTGCCCAGGCGGGGTTTGAGGGGTGGGGTCACCGTCGCCGCCGCCGTGGTCTCCGTCAGGCCGTAGCCCTCGTAGATCTCGATGCCCGCGCCCGCGTAGAACGCGGACAGGCGGCGGCCCAGCGGGGAGCCACCGCAGATCAGGTAACGGACCCTGCCGCCGAGGGCGTTGCGCAGGCGGCGGTAGACCAGGGGGTCGTAGAAGGTGCGGGCCATGCTCAGGGCTCGGCCCGGTCCGGACCCGGTGCCGTGCTGCTTGGCCTCCTTGGCCTCGCCGTAGCGGCCGGCGATGGTGGCGGCGCGGTCGAAGAGGGCGGCCCGTCCGCCCTCCTCCGCCTTGGCGCGGGCGGAGTTGTAGACCTTCTCCAGCATGTACGGGATGGCCAGCAGGCAGGTCGGGCGGAAGGCGGAGAGGTCCGAGAGGAGGTCTTCCGCCTGGAGGCTCGGCGCGTGGCCCAGGCGGACACGGGCGCGGACGCAGGCCACCGCCACCATCCTGCCGAAGACATGCGACATCGGCAGGAACAGCAGCACCGAGGGCTCGTCCTTGGACCTCGACTTGAAGACGGGGTAGAGGAGTTCGATGGCGTTGTCGACCTCGGCGAAGAAGTTGCCGT
Source organism: Streptomyces sp. DI166 (assembly GCF_900091315.1). GTDB lineage: Bacteria > Actinomycetota > Actinomycetes > Streptomycetales > Streptomycetaceae > Streptomyces > Streptomyces fuscus. The sequence continues at coordinate 74,514 of NZ_FLSP01000003.1, read as the reverse complement.
GGGTCAGCGCGCAGCCCTTGGGGCGGCCGGTCGTGCCCGAGGTGTAGATCAGCGTCGCGAGCATGGACGGGCCGAGCATGCCCCGGCGGACCTCCACCTCCTGGTCTGGCACGGCCGCGCCCGCCTCCGCGAGCCGGTCGACGTGCCCTTTCTCCATGACCCACAGGTGCCGCAGGTCGGGGATGTGCTCCAGTTCCGGGCCGAGGGCCGCGGCCTGGGCGACCGACTCGGTGACCAGGGCGACCGCGCCGGAGTCCTGGAGGATCCAGCGGGTCTGGAAGACGGAGGAGGTCGGGTAGACGGGGACGGTCACCAGGCCCGCGGCCCAGGCCGCGAAGTCGAGCAGCGTCCACTCGTACGTCGTCCGGGCCATCACGGCGAGCCGGTCACCCGGCATCAGCCCCTCGGCGATCAGTCCCTTCGCCACGGCCTGCACCTGCCCGGCGAATTCGGCCGCCGTGACGTCCGTCCAACTCCCCTCCTGGGTACGGCGGCTGAGCACCACCTTGTCCGGTACCGCGAGAGCGTTGTCGAACGGCAGGTCGGCGAGCGACCCGCGGGTGACGGGCGGGGCGAAGGGCGGTACGTACGCCTCGCGGACGACTCCGTCCAGCTTCCGCGTCTCGGGCTGTACGAGCGTGGGCGCGGGAGCGTCGTCGAAGGCCGCGGACGCGGCGAAAGAGGGCAGTGGCGTGGACACGGGCGGCTCCTGGCACGGCGTTCGCGGACGGCTCCCCTGGCGCGGACATGGGGTTACCGCCGGTTAGACAGGGATCGTACGAGGCGGACGTGTGGGGGCTGTGCGTGTTCGGGGAGGGCTGGGGGGTGGGGCTGTGCAGCCTCGGGGGTAACCCGAGGGTTGCTCATGTTCGCGCAGCACACGAAGCATTACCTCCGGTAACCTTACTCCGGAGTCAGAAGCCCCGGAGGTGTGTGTGACCGTCCTTACTCATACGCCCGCGCTCGCGCCGGCGTTCGCCCGTGGCGCGGTGCTTTCTCCGTTCAAGCGCCCGCGCCCCGAGGCGGAGTTCCCGCGCACACCTCTCGTCCTGCCCGGCCTGCGGGTCGACTTGTCCCGCCTCGCGGCCTATGAACGGGTCTGCGGCGTCGCGACCGGCGAGGACGCGCTCCCCCTCACCTATCCGCACGTCCTGGGCTTCCCGCTGGCCATGCGGCTGATGAGCGGACGGGACTTTCCGCTGCCGCTGCTGGGGCTGGTCCATACCTCGATCGAGATCACGGCGCGGGAACGGCTCGCCGTACACGACTCGTACGAAATCGCCGTGTACGTCCAGGGGTTGGCGCCGCACCGGCGCGGCACACAGGCCACGCTGGTGACCGAGCTGAGGGGTTCGGGCGGGAAGGCGGTGTGGGAGTCGCGCAGTACCTATCTGGCGCGGCACCGGACGCAGGAGGGCGGCGACGGGACCTCGGTGCGCGAGGAACGGGTGCCCGGGGTGCCCCTTCCCGTCGTCGCCGAGTGGCGGCTGGGCGGGGACGTGGGGCGGCGGTACGCGGCCGTGTCCGGGGACCGCAACCCCATCCACCTCCACCCGCTCACCGCCCGCCCGTTCGGCTTCCCGCGCGCCATCGCCCACGGCATGTGGACGGTGGCCCGCTGCCTGGCCGCGTACGGGGCGCCCGCGGTCGCGCACGTCACGGCGGAGTTCCGGGCGCCGGTGGGGCTACCGGGCGTGGTGCGGTACGGCTCGGAGCCGGGGCGGTTCGAGCTGCGCGGTGAGACCGGACGCCTGCACGTGCTCGGGAGGGTCAGCTGACGGGCGGGCTCCACGGGCGGCCGTCCATCAGGTTGCCGAGTCCGGCCCAGGCGAAGTTCATCAAGGTGGCGGCGGCCTGGCGGGCGGTGACGCCGGGGGTGGCGTTGGCCCAGTCGGCGAGCGACTCGGCGGCGCCGACGAGGGCCTCGGCGAGCCCGGCGACCTCGGTCTCCGGCAGGTCGGGGTCGATGGGGGTCCCCCCGCACGAGCGAAGTCGAGGGTGGGGGAGGGCGGCGCGGGCGGCGGCGAGGATCAGCTGGGTGACGAAGGCCACGATCTCCTCGCGCATCGCGGTCACCTCGGCGGCGAACACGTCCCCGTGGGTGCGGGCCTGGAGGTGCAGTACGGCCCAGCCGTCCGGGTGTTGCGCGGTGTGCGTGAAGAACGCCCGCAGACCGTCCCAGAGTTGGCGGTCGGCGGGCGCGTGCGGCTCGACGCCGGCCCGTACGGCGGCGGTGAGCGCGTGGGCCTCGCGGCGGATGCAGGCGGTGAAGAGGTCTTCCTTGGAGTTCAGGTACAGATAGACCAACGGCTTGGAGACACCGGCGACTTCGGCGATCTCGTCCATCGAGGCGGCCATGTACCCGCGGCGCCCGAAGATCCGCACGGCGGCGTCCAGCATCTGCTGTTCACGGACGGCGCGCGGCATCCGCTTCGTCTTGACTGCACCCATGGGGGCAAGACTAGAGCGGGAACCGGGTCAGGAGGTCTGCCCCTGGGCGCGGGCCGCGTCGTCGGCGAGGTCCTCCTGGCTGCGGTTGGCCTCCAGGTTGGCCTTCATCCTGTCGACCTTCGTGACGATCTGGGCCGAGGCGCGGTCCCGCTCCTTGCGCAGCGCGACGAAGCTGATCGGGGCGGAGATCAGCAGGGCGAGCAGAATGATCCACATGCCGTTGGAGTCGCCGAGACCGCGCGGGGCGAGACCGGAGTAGACGAGGCCCCAGACGACCACGAGGCAGCCCACGAAGATCCCGAGGCGCATCAGCGTGTAGCGGAGCATCTCAATCCAGTCTTCCGAATCCAAAAGGGACGACATCCAGTGAAGCATGCCGGTGGGTGGATCTTGGGGCCGGGTCCGGGCCTGCCTCAGTCCAGCGGCAGCAGCAGGATCACGTCGTCCCGGAAGTCGTCGTCGGCGACGCGGATGGCGCCGGGGATCCGGCCGACCTCCTTGTAGCCGCAGGACCCGTAGAACCGCTCCAGGCCCTCTCCGCCGCGGCAGGTGAGCCGTATCGCCCGGATCCCGTCGAAGCCACGGGCCGCGTCCTCGGCGGCGGCGAGGAGATCCCGCCCGTATCCCTTGCCCTGGTGCCGGGGATGCACCATCACGGTGTACAGCCACACCCAGTGGGTCATGAGCCGGTGCGTGTTGAAGGTGAAGAAGGCGGTGGCGGCGACGCGCCCGTCCGCGTCGTGTCCGACCAACAGCCGCGTCCGCCCCTCGGTCATCGCCGCGAAGTGCTTGACCAGCTCGGGCCGTATCGCCTCCCGCGTCACGGGCGGCACGAACCCGACGGACCCTCCGGCATTGGACACGTCCGCCCACAGATCGAGAATGCCGTCACGCAGGGCGGGGTCCACGACGGGATCGAGAGTGAAGGTAAGGGTCACGCGGACATAGTAGACATTACTTGAGGATGCGAGCCGCTACTTCCAGATCGGTGACCAGCCCTTGATACGCCGCGTCCCGGTCGTCCGCCCGCAGCACGGAAGAGGGGTGGACGGTGGGCAGCAGACGCTCCGGCCTCCCGTGGATCTCCTCCTCCAGCACGGTCCCGCGCACCTGCGTGACCTTGAACCCCGATCCGAGCAGGGCCTTCCCCGCGGTCGCGCCGAGCAGGACGATCAACTCCGGCTCGACCAGGGCCAGCTCGGCAGCCAGCCAGGGGCCGCACGCCGTCATCTCCCGAAGGCTGGGCGCCTTGTGGATACGCCGCTTCCTCGGCTCGGCGCGGGTGAACTTGAAGTGCTTGACGGCATTGGTGACGTAGGCGTCGGAGGGGTCGATACCGGCGTCCGCGAGTGCGCGGTCCAGCAACCTTCCCGCGGGGCCGACGAAGGGTTTGCCCTGGCGGTCCTCCTGGTCCCCGGGCTGCTCCCCGACGAACATGACGCGAGCGTCGCCGCTTCCCGCCCCGAAGACCGTCTGGGTGGCGTCCCGGTACAGCGGACAGCCACGACAGCCCGCGGCGGCACGCCGAAGAGCGGGAAGACCACCGCGCGACGGAAGGAAGGGTTCCGCGCCGTACACGTCCTCGGGAGGCATACGGGCCGGGTACCCACGAGGGCGGCGCGGACTCGCGCCGGCCTCAGACGCGCATCGGCTGCGGGGACTCGCGGCGCGTCGGGTCCGGGCCCTCGTACTCGCGGATGACTTCGTAGCGCGTGTTGCGCTCCACCGGGCGGAAGCCGGCGTCGCGGATGAGGTCCAGGAGGTCCTCGCGGGTCAGTTTGTTCGGCGTGCCGAAGTTGTCCGCGTCGTGGGTGATCTTGTACTCGACCACCGAACCGTCCATGTCGTCGGCGCCGTGCTGGAGGGCGAGCTGGGCGGTCTGGACGCCGTGCATGACCCAGAAGACCTTGACGTGCTGGACGTTGTCGAAGAGCAGCCGGGAGACCGCGAAGGTCTTCAGCGCCTCCGCCCCCGTCGCCATCTTCGTCCGCGCCTGGAGCCGGTTGCGGACCTTGCCGTCCTTCACGTCCACGAAGTCGTGCTGGTAGCGCAGCGGGATGAAGACCTGGAAGCCGTTCGTCTCGTCCTGGAGCTCGCGCAGGCGCAGGACGTGGTCGACGCGGTGGCGCGGCTCCTCGATGTGGCCGTAGAGCATCGTGCAGGGCGTCTTGAGGCCCTTCTCGTGCGCCAGGCGGTGGATCCGGGACCAGTCCTCCCAGTGCGTGCGGTGGTCCACGATGTGCTGGCGGACCTCCCAGTCGAAGATCTCCGCGCCGCCGCCCGTCAGGGACTCAAGACCCGCGTCGATCAGCTCGTCGAGGATCTCGGAGGCGGAAAGACCGGAGATCGTCTCGAAGTGGTGGATCTCCGTCGCCGTGAACGCCTTCAGCGACACGTTCGGCAGCGCCGTCTTCAGCTCGCGCAGCGACCGCGGGTAGTAGCGCCACGGCAGGTTCGGGTGCAGCCCGTTGACGATGTGCAGCTCGGTCAGGTTCTCCGACTCCATCGCCTTGGCGAGCTTCACCGCCTCCTCGATGCGCATCGTGTACGCGTCCTTCTCCCCCGGCTTGCGCTGGAAGGAGCAGTACGCACAGGACGCCGTGCACACGTTGGTCATGTTGAGGTGCCGGTTGACGTTGAAGTGGACGACGTCACCGTTCTTGCGCGTGCGCACCTCGTGCGCCAGGCCGCCGAGCCATGCCAGATCGTCCGACTCGTACAGCGCGATGCCGTCCTCACGGGTCAGCCGCTCACCGGCCATGACCTTCTGCTCCAGCTCGCGCTTGAGCCCGACGTCCATGCCCACACCTTTCTCCGACAGCACCGCCAACCGTATCCCTAGACCTCCTCGGGCAGCGCCCCGACCCGGTTCTCCCACTTGGTGGAGAGCACGATCGTGGTACGGGTCCGGGAGACGCCCTTGGTCCCGCTCAGCCGCCGGATGATCCGCTCCAGACCGTCCACGTCGGAGGCCCGCACCTTGAGCATGAAGGAGTCGTCGCCGGCGATGAACCAGCAGTCCTCGATCTCGCTGAAGTCCTTCATCCGCCGCGCCACGTCCTCGTGGTCGGCCGCGTCCGAGAGCGAGATACCGATCAGGGCGGTGACCCCGAGCCCGAGCGAGGCCGCGTCCACGGTGGCGCGGTAACCGGTGATGACACCGGCCGCCTCCAACCGGTTGATGCGGTCGGTGACACTGGGTCCCGACAGGCCGACGAGGCGCCCCAGCTCCGCGTAGGAGGCCCGGCCGTTCTCCCTCAGGGCCTGGATGAGCTGCCTGTCCACCGCGTCCATGCGATTCGAAGCCTTCCGCTGAAAAAGTCGCTGAGTTCCTGAAGTACTGGATACCGCTGATGCTGCGTGCTGCTCAGGTCGTGCGCGCGCCGCCGAGATCGCCCTTCCAGCGGCGGTAGAGCCGGTGCTCGACGCCCGCCACGTCGAGTACGCGTCCGGCGACGAAGTCCACCAGGTCCTGGATGTGGGTGGCGCCCGCGTAGAAGGCGGGCGAGGCGGGTACGACGGTGGCGCCCAGATCGTCGAGGGTGACGAGGTGCCGCAGCGTCTGACCGTTCAAGGGGGTCTCCCGAACGGCGACGACCAGTTTGCGTCCCTCTTTCAGGGTCACACTCGCGGCCCGCTGCAGCAGGTCCTTGGACAGCCCGAGGGCGACCCCGGCGACGGCCGCGGTGGAGGCGGGCACGATCAGCATGCCCTTGGTGGCGTACGACCCGGACGACGGCCCGGCCGCGAGATCCCCGGCGCTCCAGTGCCGTACCCCGCTGATGTCCACGTCGAAGGTGTCCGGCTTGCCGTCCGCGCCCCGGGACAGCCATTCCCGCAGGTCGCCCTCCCACTGCGAGTCCCGGAAGGCGATCCCGGTCTCGTCGAGCAGGGTGAGCCGCGAGGCCCGGCTGACCACCAGATCGACGCTCTCCCCGGCCGCCAGCAACGCCCGCAGCACCGCCGCCGCGTACGGCGTCCCGGAAGCTCCGGACACCCCCACGATCCAAGGCACGCGCTGCGTTTCTCCTGCGTTCACATCTTGAGCGTACCGGTGGACGCGACGGTCAGACGGTCAGCCCCCGTACCAGCAGATCCAGCAGGGCACAGACGAAGAGCGCGATGCCGATGAAGCCGTTGACGCTGAAGAACGCCCTGTTCAGGCGGGAGAGGTCGTGGGGGCGCACGATGTTGTGTTCGTATACGAAAGCACCGGCGACGATCATCAGTCCGAGCCAGAAGAAGAAGCCCGCGTCGGTGACGACGGCGTACCAGACGAACAGGGCCATCACGATCACGTGGCAGACCCGGGCCGACCAGATCGCCGCGGGGATGCCGAAGCGGGCCGGGACCGACATCACGCCGATCTCGCGGTCCGTCTCCACGTCCTGGCAGGCGTAGATCAGATCGAAGCCGCCGATCCAGATGCCCACCGCCAGCCCCAGGATCACCGCGTCCCAGGACCACTCACCGGTGATCGCCAGCCAGCCGCCGACCGGGCCCATCGCCTGGGCCAGGCCCAGGATGGCCTGCGGGAAGTTGGTGAACCGCTTGCCGTACGGATAGACCACCATCGGCACCACCGCGACCGGCGCGAGCGCCAGGCACAGCGGGTTCAGCAGGGCCGCCGAGCCGAGGAAGACCACGAGCGCGATCAGGGCGCCGGTCCAGGCGTGCTTCACCGAGACCGCGCCGGTCACCAGTTCGCGATGCGCCGTCCGGGGGTTCCGCGCGTCGATCTCGCGGTCGATGATCCGGTTGACCGCCATGGCGAAGGTGCGCAGGCCGACCATGCAGACCGTCACCAGCAGCAGCCGGCCCCAGTGGATGTTGCGGTCCCACTCGTACATCGCGGTGAGGGCGGCGATGTAGGCGAAGGGCAGCGCGAAGATCGAGTGCTCGATCATCACCAGGCGCAGGAAGGCCTTGGTGCGTCCCGGCTGCGGGAGGGCGGCGGAAGCCGAGCTCACAGGCCGTACTCCTTCCAGCGGCGGTCCACTTTCGCCGCGGTCCGCGGGTCCGACTCCACCATGTCCGGCCACCCTCCGTCACGGGTGTAGCCCTCCTCGGGCCACTTCTTCGTGGCGTCGATGCCCGCCTTGCCGCCCCAGAACTGCTGGTAGGAGGCGTGGTCGAGATGGTCGACGGGGCCCTCGACGACCGAGAGGTCGCGGGCGTAGTCGGTGTTGCCGAGCGCGCGCCAGGCGACCTCGTGCAGGTCGTGGACGTCGCAGTCGGAGTCGACGACCACGATCAGCTTGGTCAGGGACATCATGTGGGCCCCCCAGATCGCGTGCATCACCTTCTGCGCGTGCTTCGGGTACTTCTTGTCGATCGAGACGATCGCGCAGTTGTGGAAGCCGCCCGCCTCGGGCAGGTGGTAGTCCACGATGTCCGGCACGATGATCTTCAGCAGGGGAAGGAAGAAGCGCTCGGTGGCGCGGCCCAGCGGCCCGTCCTCCGTGGGCGGCCTGCCCACCACGATCGACTGGAGCAGCGGCCTCTTCCGCATGGTCAGACAGTCGATCTTCAGCGCCGGGAACGGCTCCTGCGGGGTGTAGAAGCCGGTGTGGTCGCCGAAGGGGCCCTCCGGGAGCATCTCGCCCGGCTCCAGCCAGCCCTCGATGACGACCTCGGCCTGCGCCGGGACCTGGAGCGGCACGGTCTTGCAGTCGACCATCTCGATCCGCTTGCCCGCCAGGAACCCGGCGAACAGGTACTCGTCGATGTCGCCGGGCAGCGGCGCGGTGGAGGCGTAGGTGACGGCGGGCGGGCAGCCGAAGGCGATGGCGACCGGCAGCCGCTCACCGCGCCGCGCGGCGACCTGGTAGTGGTTGCGGCTGTCCTTGTGGATCTGCCAGTGCATGCCGATGGTGCGCTTGTCGTGGCGCTGCAGCCGGTACAGACCGAGGTTGCGGACGCCGGACTCCGGGTCCTTGGTGTGGGTGAGCCCCAGGTTGAAGAAGGAACCGCCGTCCTTGGGCCAGGTGAACAGGGCCGGGAGCTGCTCCAGGTCGACGTCGTCGCCGTGCAGCACCACCTCCTGCACCGGCGCGTCCTTGACCTTCCTCGGCGGTACGTGGGCCATCGCGCCGAGCTTGCCGAAGGCCTCCCGGACGCCCACGAAGCCGTGCGGCAGCTCGGGCCTGAGCAGTCCGCCGATCTTGTCGCTGATCTCGGCGTACGACTTCAGGCCGAGCGCCTTCAGCAGCCGCCGGTCGGTGCCGAAGACATTCATCGCGAGGGGCATCGAGGAGCCCTTCACGTTCTCGAAGAGCAGTGCCGGGCCACCCGCCTTCTGCACCCGGTCGACGATCTCCCCGACCTCCAGATACGGATCGACCTCCGCTTTGACGCGCTTGAGGTCGCCTTCGCGTTCCAGTGCCCTGAGCAGGGAACGAAGATCGTCGTAAGCCATGCGGTCAAGTATCCCCGAGCGGCTACCCTGGCCTTGTACCTGGGGGCTTCGATCGCATCCCCCACGACCATCTCGCGGGAGGCCCCCATGCTCCGGGTGCTGATGTTCCTAGTACCGCTGGCGCTCAGCATCTACGCCTTCATCGACTGCATCAGCACGCAGGACGAGGACGTCCGGCACATGCCGAAGCCGCTGTGGGCGATCCTCGTGCTGCTGTTCCCGATGGTCGGCTCCATCTCCTGGCTGATCGCGGGCAAGAAGCGCAGCCCGGCCGCCGAGGGCTGGTCCGGAGTGCGCTCCAACCGCGACCGGCGCTGGGTGGCGCCGGACGACAACCCGGAGTTCCTGAAGTCCCTGGACGACGAGAAGAAGGACGAACGGGACGAGTCCTGACGGCTCAGTCCGTCCCGGACCGCAGTTCTTCGAGCTCGGGCGGCAGCTTCCCGCCCCGGCGGGGTGCGGAGGTTGGTCAGGGCTTCTTGACGGGGTTGCCCTCCTCGTCGAGCTCGATGATGTTGCCGTGCTCGTCCATGCTGTGGCTACGCCAGTAGACGTCCCACTTGTCGTCGACGTACTGGGGGACCTTCCCCTCCGGGTACCGGAAATTGCCCTCGCCGGGCTCCTCCCCGTCCTTGCGGCAGTCGCCGCCGGCACTGTTCACCGGCTGGACGGGGTAGTAGCCGTCGGAGCAGATGCTCTCCCGGAACTCCAGCCCGGAGCATCCGGTGAGGGTCAGCGCCGCCGCGGCGGCGAGGGCGGCGGCGAGGGTCTGGACGCGGCGGGACCTGGTCATGGTCGGCTGTCTCCTGTGAGTGCTGTCGATCCGGTGACCCCCACTCTTCCGGCGCGGGCCACTCGCGGCCTGAGCACGCGTACTCAGAACGGCGTGCGCACTACGCGCAGGGCCAGGGGCGCTCGTGCACAGTGGGACGTATGGATCAGGCACAGGCACGGAGTTGGCTGGCGGTCGCCGTGGCGGAGGCCCGCGCGGGGCTCGCCGAGGGCGGTATCCCGATCGGGGCGGCACTGTTCGGCGCCGACGGCACACTGCTCGGGCGGGGGCACAACCGGCGCGTGCAGGACGACGACCCGTCCGTGCACGCGGAGACGGCCGCGTTCCGGGCGGCGGGGCGTCAGCGGTCGTACCGGGGCACGACGATGGTGACCACGCTCTCGCCCTGCTGGTACTGCTCCGGTCTGGTGCGGCAGTTCGGGATCTCGCGGGTGGTGATCGGGGAGGCCGTCACCTTCCACGGCGGGCACGACTGGCTGGCCGAGCACGGGGTGGAGATCGTGCTGTTCGACGACGCCGACTGCGTCGCGATGATGCGGGAGTTCATCCGGGAACGTCCCGAGCTGTGGCATGAGGACATCGGTGCGTAAGCGGGATTCGATCGACACCGGCTGACAACCCGCAAAATTCGTAATCCAACGGACACCGTGCGATCTAGTCCGAATCAACTCCCCCTACTTACTCTGGTGTTGGTAGATCTCACGCGTGAGCAGCACCACGGTTGGATCGACAGCGACCGCCTCGGGGGGAGAAGCGGTGGGCAGACGATTGCACGGGCGCGGGGCGTTGTTCGAGACCGATCCGGCCGGGCTGGCCCCCCGGCTCGTGGGCCTGCGCCCGCACCAGCACCGGGTCACGCCGTACGAGCATCCCCGGGAACCGCCGCTGGTCGTGCTGTCCGGGGCGCGCGGACTCGGCAAGACGGCGGTGCTCGCGGAACTGCGGGAGTCGTACAAGGGGCACACCCCGGTCGGGCTGATCGACTGCGAGGACCCCGAGTTCGCGGCGCCGCCCACCGGACGGCCCGCCGAGGCGTGGTCACCGGTGTCGCAGGCGCTGCTGGTGCTCGCCGAGCAGCTCGCGGAGCAGGTGACCGGGGCGGGGCGGATCCAGTTCCCGCGGCTGATGTCGGGGCTGGTGGCGGTCGCGGCCGGGGGCTGGGGCGACGCGGACTCCGAGCGGATACGGCGCGAGGTGCAGCGGATCCTGCTGCTCAACGAGAGCGGGTCCTGGGTCGGCGGCTTCGCCGGGCGCTGGGCGGGCCGGGTCGCGGCGAAGGTGGTCGCGGCGGCGACCGGTACCGGGCCACTGCTGTCGGCGGCGGTGGAGGCGACCCTGGAGTCCCTGTCCGAGGGGTTCGCGGGACGGCGCCACCAGCGGGCCTCGGCCTGGTACCGGGACTATCCCAACGCCGGTGACAACGCCCGGCGCGGGCTGATCCTGCTCTCCGGGCACTTCCGGGCCGGCGGCACCTCGCGGGAGCACGCCGAGCGGCATCTGGTGCGGGCGCTGCGCGCCGATCTCACCGACGCCTACACGGGCGTACTGCCCCGGATGAAGCGGCTGGGGCGGCCGCTGGTGCTGCTGGACAACGCGCACACCGCGCCCGGCCCCGGCCTGATCGAGGCCGTGCTGCGGGACCGGACGGAGGGCGTCGGCGACCAGGTCGTGTTCTTCGCCGCCGTACGGGGCAACGGGCGCCCGGCGCTGCGCAACGCGACCCGGCGGGCCCTGCCCGAGCTGGCCCGGAGCAGCGACTGGACCCCGGAACCCGGCTCGGCGTCCTCACGGGCGCTGGTGGTGTCGCTGCCGCCGCTGAGCGGTGACGACACCCTGCACATCGTCGGCGCGGACCCTACGGTGCCGCCCCAACTCCCGCAGGCCGCCCACCGGTTGACCGGCGGGAACCCGCTCGGCATCACCCTGGTCGCGGAGGCCGCCGCACAGCACCCGACCGAGGCGTCCTCGCTCGGCGAGCTGCTCACCGCGGATCTGCGCGTGCACCCCGAGCACGACGGCAGGCCCGCCTACCTGGAACTGCTGGACCGGCTGGTGCCGCCGGACCGGCTGGACGAGCTGACGGTGCTGGCCGCCGCCCACGACCACGACTCGGCGTGCGCGCTGGCCCGCGCGCTGCTCCCGGAGCACTTCGGGCCCGCCGACGTACGGGCGTTGGGCGAGCGGCTGACGACGGAGGGACTGCCCGCCGTGCCGGGGCAGTTCGTCGGCGACCCGTTCGTACGGACGCTGCTGCTGCTCCGGCTGCATCACCGGGACACCGACCACGGGCAGTGGCGCAAGGCGCACGAGACGCTCGTCGACCACTACGCCGACCCGGCGGACGAGCAGGTGCGCTACCGGCTGCACCACGAACTCGCCCTGGGCTCAGCGGATTCGGCGGTGGCCTACCTGAGGGACTCCTTCACCACGCTGCCGGCCCGCGAGTGGCTGGCGGCGCTGCGGTTCGTCGCCTCGGCGCCCTACTTCCACGCGCACGACGCCGACGGCCGCGACCACTGCGGTAGCGAGGACCGGCGTACGGCGGTGGCGCTCGGCCGCACCGACGCCGGGCACGAGCCGCCGGAGGGCGCGGACGCGGCGCTGCATCTGCGGGTGCGGCGACTGCTGCACGCCGTATGGCAGTTGACCGATCCGCTGACCCTGCCGGACCGGACGGTGGGGCAGCGGCTGCGGTTCGAGCTGGAGCAGCTGTCCAATCTGCGGCCCGCCGGGAACGCCCTGCTGTGGCGGGCGTCGCGGGACTGGCCGGAGGACGCCCTCGCGGGGCGGGAACCGCACATCCCGGACGAGGGCGAGGGGGAGGCGTGATGGCGCGCACAGGCGTGTGGACGTGGCTGCGCGAGGACGTCTGGGAGATCCCGCTGCGCCGGTATCTGGCCCTGCTGGTGACGGCCGCGCTGGTGGTGGGCGGCTGGTTCGGGGTGGGCGCGCTGGCGCGGGAGGACCGGTCCTGCGCGCCGGGGGTGGAGCGGCCGGAGGGCAGCGAGGAGTGCGTGGGGGTGTCGACCTCCGCCTACGACTTCGACCGGCCGCAGCTTCGGGAGGTGATCCGGGCGATCGACCGGGAGAACCGGTCGCTGAAGCCGGGGAGTTATGTGACGGTGGCGCTGCTGGAGCCGTTCACCGCGTCCGACCCGGACAACCTGGGTGATGTGCTGCACGAGATGCAGGGCGCCTATCTGGCGCAGTACCGGGCCAACCACGAGTCCAACCGGAAGTCCCCGGCGATCCGGCTCGTCCTCGCCAACCCCGGGGCCACCGGGGCGCACTGGGAGTTCACGGTCGACCGGCTGGAGGAGATGACCAAGAGCCCCGACCGGCTGCGGGCGGTCACCGGGGTGGGGATGAGCACCGAGAACAACAAGCGGGCCGTCAAGGAGCTGACCAAGCGCGGGATCCCGGTCATCGGCAGCTCCATCACCGCCGACAACCTCGCCAACGGGCAGGGGGGCAAGGACCCCTTCCCCGGTCTGGCGCGGGTCTCCCCCACCAACACCGACGAGGCCCGTGCGCTGACCTCGTTCGCCGATGTGACGGCGGGGCGGGCGCTGCTGGTGTACGACAAGCCGGGCGACCCGTACACGCGGACGCTGCAGAAGTCGTTCATGAAGCTCCTCGCGGGCTCGCCGTACGAGCCGCAGCCGTTCACGCCGCCCACTGACCGCAGCGAGGAGGGGACGACCGCGAACACGTTCTGGCAGATCGCGTCCCTGGTCTGCGGGACGGCTCCGGAGACGGACACGATCCTGTTCGCCGGACGCCACACGCAACTGCGGCAGTTCATCAACGAGCTCGGCAACCGGTCCTGCCAGCACCGGAAGTTCACCGTGCTCACCGGTGACGAGGCGTCGTACCTCACCGGGGACAAGGAGCTGGACCGCAGCGCGCTCACGCACAAGCTGTCGGTGCGCTACACCGCGCTGGCGCATCCGGACGCCTGGGCGGAGGACGGTGCGAAGTCCGGGGGCTCGGCGGCGGACGCGGCCGAGCTGGCGGAGCTGGTGGCCACGGCCGCGCGCAGGCCGGTCGGGCCGATCGGCGAGGTGTCCCTGGAGGACGGCCAGCTGATCATCGCGTACGACGCCATGCGGCTGGCGGTCACCGGCATCCAGCGGGCCACGTCGAAGGGCAGGATGGTGCCGCGGCTCGCGGACGTGGGCCTTCAGTGGCCGCAGGTGAAGGGGCCGCTGCGGGTGTACGGCGCGAGCGGGTGGATCTGCCTGGACGCGCACGGCAACCCGTACGACAAGGCGGTACCGATCGTGGAGCTGACGCCGGAGGGGAAGGCGCGCTTCGTGAAGATCGCCTGGCCGGAGGAGAAGCCACCGGCGAAGGAGTGCCTGCCGCCGTCCTAGGACGCGTCCAGAATCTGGATCAACCGTTCGAATCGCTCTCGCCAGCGCTCCTCCGACTCCCGCTCACCCCGGAACTCATGGGTGAACCGCAGCGCGCTGCCCTCGTCCCCGTCCCGCTCCAGATGGAACCGGATCCGGCCGCCGTCCCCGACGGTGTACTCCGCGACCCGGTCCACGTCCCATGCGGTCACCCTCCCCGCCCCCACCTCACGCAGGGTGACGGCCCCGCCGAGCCGGGGTTCGAGCAGATCGACCCCCGTGAACCACTTCGCGAGCCCTTCGGCCGTGGAGAACACCGGCCACACCGACTCCATCCGTCCGGGCAGCCGCACCAGGAAATGCAGGATGTGCGTACTCCCCTGCACCTGACTCATGCCCTGCTCAATGGATCCGGACATGCCTCCAGCGTGGCCCCGCGACGGGAATCGTGCACCTGTTCTCGCGAACCGGGCCTCAGAACCCCACGGAGTGCAGCGCGCCCAGGCCCACGTCGGCGTAGGAGTGCTTGCCGGAGACGAAGATGTTCACGCCGTAGTAGTTGAAGAGCCAGCAGCCGAAGGCGGCCAGGGCCAGGTAGGCGGCCTTGCGGCCCTTCCAGCCGGCCGTGGCGCGGGCGTGCAGGTAGCAGGCGTAGGCGACCCAGGTGATGAAGGACCAGGTCTCCTTGGGGTCCCAGCCCCAGTAGCGGCCCCACGCGTCGCCCGCCCAGATCGCGCCCGCGATGATCGTGAACGTCCACAGCGGGAAGACGGCCGCGTTGACGCGGTAGGAGAACTTGTCCAGCGAGGCCGCCGCGGGCAGCCGGTCCAGGAACGAGGACGCGAACCGGCCCGGCGTACCGCCGCCCGCCAGCTTGTTCTCGTAGGAGTCGCGGAACAGGTACAGCAGCGTGGCGACCGCGCCGACGTAGAATACCGCGCCGCACAGGATCGCCGTGGAGACGTGGATGTACAACCAGTACGAGTGAAGGGCGGGAACCAACTGGTCACTCTCGGTGTACAAGACAGTGACAGCGAGACCGAGATCCAGGAGGACCGTCGTGGTCAGGAACAGCCCGAGCCAGCGCACGTTCTTCTTCAGCGCCAGCAGCGTCAGGAACACACCCACGGCCACCGTGGAGAAGGTGATGTTGAACTCGTACATGTTGCCCCACGGCGCCCGCTGCACCGACAGGGCCCGGGTGAGCACACCACCGGCCGCGATCAGGAACGCGAGCACAGTCAGGGACACGGCGATACGCCCGTAGAGGTCGCCCTGCTCGTCCCCGCCGTGCGCGCCCGGCCCGTCCGGTACGTCACGGGTGTTCCCCGTCGCCCGCACGACGACCTTCGGGCGCTCCAGTACGGCGGTCCCGCCGCCCTTCTTCACCGTCACCGCGGGAGCCGCCGAGGTCTTCGCGGACGCGGTCAGCGCGGCGGCCGTGCGGCCGACCTTGCTGCGGCTGCCGAAGAGCCACTCGGTGATGTACGCGAAGAAGGCCAGGGTGTAGACGGCCATCGCGGAGTAGATCAGCGTATTGCTGAGGTTCGCGAGGTTCTCGTTGGTAGCGGCGGCGAGAGTCACTTCTCAGCCCCTTCGGCAGGTACAGCGGAGTCGGTTGCGGTGGTCTGCTCAGTGTCGTCCGGCGCGTCAACGGCCGGTTCATCGGGGTCCGGCGCACCCGGCGCCTGTTCGTACAGGGTCCCGGCGAGGTCGCCGAGCTCCTCGGGCACCTTGGCGGACTCGCTGCGGCCGAGCCCGGCCATCTCCACGACGGTCACCCCGTCGGCGCCCTTCACCGCCCGCACCCACACCCGGCGGCGCTGGATGAACAGGGAGGCGGCCAGACCGAAGATCGCGGCGAGCGCACCGGTGAGCGCCCAGCCGCTCGCGGGCTGCTCGGTGATCTGGAAGTTGGCCCACTCCTTGGTGCCCTCGTAGGTGACCGAGCCCGCGCCGCCCGGCAGCTTCATGGTCTGCCCGGGCCGCAGGTTCTGCCGCAGCTGCTTGCCCTTGGCGTCCTTGAAGCCCTTCATGTGCTTCTTGTCGAGCTGGTACACGCTCTGCGGGATGCCCGAGTCGACGCCCAGGTCGCCGTGGTACGCCTCAAGGTTGAGCACCGGGTTGAGCAGGGCGGGGAAGGCGGAGGAGACCTCGTTGCCGGCCTCGAAGGTGGGCAGGAAGGCGGCCTGGAAGGCGAGCTGCTCGCCGACGCCCTTGGCGTTGCGGTAACCGTCGAGCACCTTGATCACACCGGAGGAGGTGACATTGGAGTCGAGCGGCAACAGCGGCACGGCGTCGCTGAAGACGACCTTGCCCTTGCCGTCCCGGACGGTGATCACGGGGGCGTAGCCGTGGGCGGTGAGGTAGACCTTCGAGCTGCCGATCTCCAGCGGCTCGTTGACCTTGACGACGGTGGACTTCTCCTTGCCGTACGCGCCCTCGGCGTAGGTGAGGGACGCCTGGTAGGTGCGCGGGGTGCCCTTGTTGGGGCCGGAGGGCTCGTAGGTGCCCTTGAAGTCCTTCAGGTCGAAGGAGAAGGGGGTCAGGTCGTCGGTGCTGAAGAGGGTGCCGGACTTGAAGTCGTCGTACTGGACGAGGGTGTTGGCGAACCCGCCGCCCTCGACGATCAGCTTGTTGCCCTCCATCTTGAACAGCTGGCCCCAGGCGAAGGCCACCAGCATCACGATCAGCGCGATGTGGAAGACGAGGTTGCCGACCTCCCGCAGGTAGCCCTTCTCGGCGGCGACGGCGTCACCGGCGATGTGGGCGCGGAAGCGGTTCTTCTTCAGCAGCGCGAGCGCGGCCTCGCGGACCTGCTCGGGCTCCGCCTCCGTGCGCCAGGTGGTGTGGGCGGGCAGCCGGGTCAGCCGCTTGGGCGCGCCCGGCGGACGGCCGCGCAGCTGGCCGACGAACTGCCAGGTGCGGGGCACGATGCAGCCGATGAGGGAGACGAACAGCAGGATGTAGACCGCGGAGAACCACACCGAGCTGTAGACGTGGAAGAGGCCGAGCTTGTCGTAGACCGGCGCGAGCACCTCGTGCCGCTCGCGGAAGTCGGCGACCTTCGTCTCGTCGGAGCCGGTCTGCGGGATCAGCGAGCCGGGGATCGCGCCGAGCGCGAGCAGCAGCAGGAGCAGCAGCGCGACCCGCATGGAGGTCAGCTGCCGCCAGAACCAGCGGACCCAGCCGACGAACCCCAGCGCGGGGACGCTCGACAGCTCCTCGGTGGGAGCGGTGGAGAGCTGGGAGCCGGCGGCGCCGAGATCCTGCTCTTCGGCGCGGTCGGTTGTCGTCTCGCTCATTCCTCAGATCCCCACAGTGAAGCCGTTGGACCAGGACTGCATGTCCTGTACGAGGCTGTCCCAGGCACCGGTCAGCAGCAGCACGCCGGTCACGATCATCATCGTGCCGCCGACGCGCATCACCCAGACATAGTGGCGCTTGACCCACCCGAAGGCACCGAGCGCCTTGCGGAAGGCGACCGCGGCGAGCACGAAGGGCACGCCGAGGCCGAGACAGTAGGCGACGGTCAGTATGGCGCCGCGGCCCGCGCTCGACTGCTGCGCGGACAGCGTGAGCACGGAGGACAGGGTCGGGCCGATGCACGGCGTCCAGCCGATGCCGAACAGCGCGCCGAGCAGGGGAGCGCCGGCCAGTCCGGCGGCGGGCTTCTTGTGGAAGCGGAACTCCCGCTGGGTCATCCAGGGCATCAGCCCCATGTAGAAGACGCCCATGAGGATCATGAGCACGCCGAGGACGTTGCTCAGGACGCCCTTGTTGGCCTGGAGCGTGTCCCCGAAGTACCCGAACAGGGCGCCGCTGGAGACGAAGACGGCGGTGAAGCCGAGGACGAAGAGGGAGGCGCCGGCCACCATCCGGCCGCGGCGGGCCTCGGCGAGGTCGGTGCCGGTGACGCCGGTGACGTAGGAGAGGTAGCCGGGGACCAGCGGCAGGACGCACGGGGAGAAGAAGGAGACCAGGCCGCCGAGGAGCGCGATGGGCAGCGCGAGCAGCAGGGCGCCGCTCATCACTGTCTCGTTGGTGCCGGTGGCGGCCAGTGTCGTGAGGGTGCTCACGTCACTTCTCCGCGAGGACGGGGGCGATCATCTTGCGCAGGTTCTCCTCACCGAGCCCGGCCAGGGAGCGCGCGGCGAGCTTGCCGTCCCGGTCGATGACGAGCGTGGAGGGGATGGCCTGCGGGTTGAGGGTGCCCTTCTTGAAGCGCAGCATCAGCTTGCCGGTGGGGTCGTACAGGCTCGGGTAGGTGACGCCGCGGTCCTCCTCGAAGGCGCGGGCCTTCTGGACGGTGGCGTCGCGGGTGTTGATGCCGACGAACTCCACGCCGTCCTTCTTGAGATCCTGGTAGACCTTCTCGAAGATCGGCGCCTCGGCGCGGCAGGGCGCGCACCAGGAGCCCCAGATGTTCAGTACGACGACCTTGCCCTGGTAGGAGGCGAGGTCGAGCTGCTCACCGTCGACGGTCTCGCCGGACAGGTCGGGTGCCGCGTCCCGCTCGCCCTTCTTGACGGTCGCGATGCCGTCCTCGCCCATGACGAACCCGGTGCCTCCGGAGCCCCCGGACGTGCCGCCCGAGCTGCACGCGGACAGCAGCAGCGCGGCGACGACGGCACCGGCGAGGGTCAGGGGGGTACGGCTGGCGGCACTCATGTGAAAAGTTTCGCATGTCCGTTCCGGGGATCTTGCGCACCCCCCCTTGCAGGTGAAAACCCGCATATCAGATCACCTTTCGACGCCCTCTCACAGCTTCTTCCAGCCCCCGGCGGGCGCCTGCCCGACATCGAGGGTGCGCAGCTTGTCGAGCACCTCCGGCGGCTGTACGTCCAGCCAGTCCACGAACTGCCGGAAGGAGACCAGGCGTACGTCCTCGCCCTTCTCCTTCTCACGCGCGATGTGCTTGAGGGCCTTCTCGACGGCGTCCATGTAGATGCCGCCGTTCCACTGCTCGAAGTGGTTGCCGATGAAGAAGGGTGCCCGGTTTGACTCGTATGCCCGCTTGAAGCCGGATATGTAGGCGTTGGTGGCCTGTTCGCGCCAGCCGGGGTAGTTGTGGGCGGGGGCGTTCGTGGAGTTGATCGACTGGTTGGCCAGGATGTTGTAGTCCATCGACAGGACTTCGAAACTGTGGCCGGGGAAAGGTATCTGCTGGAGCGGCAGGTTCCAGAGGCCGTTCTTCTTGGTCGGCCAGACCTGACGGCCGCCGGGCGAGGAGGCGTCGTAGCGCCAGCCCAGCTCGCGGGCGGTGGGCAGCAGGTTGTCCTGGCCGAGCAGACAGGGGGTACGGCCGCCGACGAGTTCCTTGTCGTAGTCGAAGGGCAGCGAGGGCAGGTCGGTCCAGCCGGAGTTGGTGCGCCACTCCTTCACGAAGGACTTCGCCTGGTCGATCTCGCTGCGCCACTGCTGCGGGGTCCAGTTGGCGACGGAGCCCGAGCCCGCGCAGAAGTGGCCGTTGAAGTGGGTGCCGATCTCGTGCCCCTCCAGCCAGGCGCGGCGCACGTTCTTGAGGGTGTCCTTGATGTGGTCGTCGGTGAGGTAGCCGATGTCGGAGGCGCCGCGCTGGTTGTTCGGGGGTTCGTAGAGCCGCTTCTTGCTCTCGGGCAGCAGATAGAGCCCGGAGAGGAAGAAGGTCATGTGCGCGCCGTGCTCGGCGGCGAGGTCCAGGAAGCGCGGGAAGAGCCCGTTGCCGACCTCACCGGCGCCGTCCCAGGAGAAGACGACGAACTGGGGCGGCTTCTGGCCCGGCTCCAGCGGCTCCGGCTTGGCGGGCTGCTTGGGCTGCTTGCCGGTGTAGGAGGTGGAGCCGTCGCCGATGGGCTTCGCGGAGGGCTTCGACTCGGGCTTCGACCCGGGCTTGGAACCGGCGGGTTTGCGGTCGGCGGAACCTCCGGAGGGGTCCGGTCCGTCTGACGACTTGAGGGCGCCGCAGCCGGCGAGTCCGGCCGCGGCGGCCCCGGCGACGCCGAGTCCGAGTGCTCCCCTGCGGGTGAGAGTGCGCATGGCATCCCCGTTCGTACGTGCTCTGCTGGTCACCCATTCAGAGGACGCACGGAACGGGGCGGTTCCTGTGGATCACATGTGATTCACAACATCTGCCATGGAATCGGACCGGTGATGCGCTATGCCCTGAGGATTCGCATTACGCCCCGAATGCCTTGCTCTTGCCCTTCGCCGGTTTCGCACCGGCCCGCAGATGGACGGGCACGAGATCGATGGCGGGCTCGCTGTACCCGACCGAGACGATCCTGTCCCCCCGGTAGGTGAAGGACGTGAGGGACGCCAGCGTGCACTGGCGGCGGCGCGGGTCGTGCCACAGCCGGCGCTTCTCCACGAAGGACCGCACGATCCAGATCGGCAGCTGATGGCTGACCAGCACGGCCTCGTGCCCGCGCGCCCGGTCCTTGGCGGTGTCCAGCGCCCCCATCATCCGTACGACCTGCTCGAAGTACGGCTCGCCCCAGGACGGCTTGAACGGGTTGACCAGGTGCTTCCAGTTGGCGGGCTTCTTCAGCGCGCCGTCGCCGACGCCGAAGGTCTTGCCCTGGAAGACGTTGTCGGCCTCGATGAGCCGCTCGTCGGTGACGATGTCCAGCCCGTGCGCCTTGGCGATGGGCGTCGCCGTCTCCTGCGCCCGCTCCAGCGGGGAGGAGCCGACATGGACGATGTCGCGGGAGGCGAGGTGCTCGGCGACCCGGTCGGCCATCTGACGACCCAGCTCGGAGAGGTGGTAGCCGGGCAGCCGGCCGTAGAGGACGCCGTCGGGGTTGGCGACCTCGCCGTGCCGCATCAGGTGGACGACGGTGATGTCCTGGTCGCTGCTGACGTCGCTCATGCCGTGGCCTCCGCCGCCGCGCGGGCCGCCGCCGGAAGGGCGTCGGCAATCTGCTGCACCGCCCGCTCGTCGTGGGCCGTGGAGACGAACCAGGACTCGAAGGAGGACGGCGGCAGGTAGACGCCGTTCGCCAGCAGGGAGTGGAAGAACGCGGTGTAGCGGAACGAGTCCTGCTTGCGGGCGTCCTCGTAGTCACGGACCTCACGGTCGGTGAAGAACACCGAGAACATGTTGGACGCGGTCTGGATCCGGTGCGCGACGCCCTCCTTGGTGAGCGCCTCGCCGACCAGGCCCCGGATCTCCTCGGAGACGGCGTTGACCTTGTCGTAGGCCGCGTCGTCCAGGAGCCGCAGCTGGGCGAGACCGGCGGCGGTGGCGACCGGGTTACCGGAGAGGGTGCCGGCCTGGTACACGGGCCCGGCGGGGGCCAGGTGCGCCATGACGTCGGCGCGCCCGCCGAACGCCGCGGCCGGGAAGCCGCCGCCCATGACCTTGCCGAAGGTCATCAGGTCCGGGACCACCCCGTCCACCCCGAACCAACCGGCGCGGCTGGTGCGGAAGCCGGTCATGACCTCGTCGGAGATGTACAGGGCGCCGTTCTTCCGGCAGGCGTCCTTCAGCCCCTGGTTGAAGCCGGGGCGGGGCGGAACGACGCCCATGTTGCCCGGCGACGCCTCGGTGATCACACAGGCGATCTCGCCCGGGTGCCGGTGGAACGCCTCCTGCACGGCCTCCAGGTCGTTGTACGGCAGCACGATCGTGTCGCCGGCCTGGGCGCCCGTGACACCCGGGGTGTCGGGCAGCGCGAAGGTCGCGACCCCGGACCCGGCGGCGGCGAGCAGGGAGTCGACGTGGCCGTGGTAGCAACCGGCGAACTTGATCACCTTGGAGCGCTGGGTGAAGCCGCGGGCCAGCCGGATGGCGGACATGGTCGCCTCGGTGCCGCTGGAGACGAGCCGCACCTGCTCGACGGGCGCGACCCGCGCCACGATCTCCTCGGCGAGCGCGACCTCGCCCTCACCGGGCGTACCGAAGGAGGTACCGCGCGCGACGGCCTCCTGCACGGCGGCGATGACCTCCGGGTGCGCATGCCCGAGGATCATCGGCCCCCAGGAACACACCAGGTCCACGTACTCGCGCCCGTCGGCGTCGGTCAGCCGGGCACCCTTGCCGGACACCATGAACCGGGGCGTACCGCCCACGGCGCGGAAGGCGCGCACCGGGGAGTTCACACCACCCGGAGTGACTGCCGCAGCACGGTCGAACAGAGCCTGCGACTCAGGCGCATCGTATGAATAAGGCAGTGAGCTCATCTCCTGCGACTTCTCCGACCTTCTCCGAGTGCTCGGACTCCGGTTGCCAGTGACCTCCTCAGGGTAGGCCAGGGGGCGCGTACGACCGCCGGGCCGCTCCCCGCCTCCCCCTACTGACCCGAGATCCAGTCCCCGCCCCCGCGCGATCTGCGAAACTGGGGACTGGTGCAAGATCCTGCGGACAGGTGTTTCAACGCACGTTTCGGCGAGCGACCGTGGGGGAGGTCACTGACACGATGATCGGGTTGCGCGGCGGGGGCCACGCGTCCTAGAAAAGCAGTCGGGTGGAGATATGCATCGCGGTGGCGGACTGGGCGAGGGGACTGATGACCTGGGTCCTCGTCGTGCCCGGCGGGGAAGGCACCGACGCGAGGCGGAGGAAGCGACCGAAGCACGTCAGGCATCACAGGGCGGACAGAGCGGACAGACGGACCCCGAGCGGATCGACCGACGCGTCGACCGGCTCCGGGCGGCGAGCAGGAATGGTGGTCGGGTGGGGGTGACGTACAAGTACTTCGGCGCGCCGGACGGCGCGACCGCGGCCCGCGTCCCGATCTCGATGCGCCCCGAGGAACTCGGCGGCGACGAGCTCGGCATGAACGGCATGTTCACCAAGATCAAGCCGGAGACGATGGCCGCGATGGTACTGACCGGCATCGAGGGCGTCCCCCTGCACAAGGTCCCACCCCTGGAACTGGTCGTCCTGCACCCCGACTACGCCGTCGTCAAACTCCCCATGACCGTCGTCGACCCCCTGCGCGGCATAGGCGAGGAAGCGGTCGGCGCGGCAGCCTTCATCTGGTCCACGGTCCCGGACCGCGGCGGCCCGCGGGACGCGTTCAACGTGTACCAACTGCTGCACGAGTGGCAGGACTTCAGCCATCGGTTGCATGAGGCGGGGCATCAGCCGTACTGCCTTGTGTGGCCGTGAGTCATCCTCATACTGCGGGGCCCGACGCCTGAGTGCGCGTCGGGCCCCGCGGTCGTAGTCGGGTGGGTGTTGGTCAGGGGGTGTGGTCGAGGACGTCGCCGTTGACGCAGTGACTGGTCGTGTTACCCGTCCACGCTCCCCCGACCGGTACGACCGCCAGCTCCTGGAAGCAGACGGAGGCGGCGGAGAAGTTTCAGTTGTTGGCCGCGTTGACCCCGGATCCGAAGTTGGAATCGGGCTCGTCGGCGTGGGCGGGCGTGGCGAGTACGAGGCTCGTGAGGACCAGGGCGGCGGCGGAGATGATCTTCTTCACGGGCCGCCAACGACGTCGTACGACTCCGGTTACTGTCCTGCGGCCGGAAGCCTGACCAGGGCCTTCACGGTGCGGACCCGCGTACCACCGCCACCGGGCACTCCGCGTGATGCAGGGCCGCCTGGCTGACCGAGCCGAGGAGGAGGCCGGTGAAGCCGCCCCGGCCGCGGGCACCCACGACCAGGAGCTGGGCGGTGCGGCTGGCCTCGATCAGGGCCTCGCGGGTGGGGCCGTGGATCAGGCGCTGTTCGACCTGGACGTCCGGGTAGCGCTCGCGGTGGCCGGCGAGGGCCTCCGCCAGGAGGCGTTCCTCCGTTGCCTGCAACTCGCCCCGGGGGCTCGCGTACGGCTGGTTCGGGTCCGGCGGGGCGGGCAGGGGGGCGTTCCAGGTGGTCCAGGCGTGCAGGGCGAGCAGGCCGGTGCCGCGCTGGGCCGCCTCCGCGAAGGCGAAGTCGATCGCCGCCTCGCCCTTGGGGGAGCCGTCGACACCGACGACCACGGGACCGTTGGCGTCGCCCGTCTCCCGCACGACCAGCACCGGGCACCCGCCGTGCGACGCCAGATGCACCGCCGTCGAGCCCACCAGCAGGCCCACGAATCCGCCCATGCCCCGGGAGCCCACCACCACGAGTTCCGCCGCCCGGGACTGTGCCTCCAGGACCGTCAGCGGCTCGCCCGTCACCACCGTGTGGGAGACCTCCACCTCCGGCGCCGTCTTCCTGGCGCGGGCCACCGCCTCGGCCACCAGGTCCTCCACCATGTTCCGGACGCCGCCCTCGGGCGGACCCAGCGGTGACGGGCCCAGCGGCACATGCATCGCCGGCCACAAGAACGCGTGCACGACCCGCAGCCCCGCCCCGCGCCACCGCGCCTCCCGCGCGGCCGTCTCCACCGCCGCGAGACTCGACGCGGAACCGTCCACACCCACGACCACCAGACCGCTCATCATCTCTCCCGCGTCCAGACGCCTCGCTTCTCAACCCCAGGGTCGCCCGCCCCGCCGCCGCCTGCCATGGGACCAACAGCCGTCGTCGGGGCCATCCGGCCCTGTTTCCCGGCTCGCGCGTCGCGCCCCGGCACAGCCCTCCCCCCGCCGTACCGTTCCGCTATGTCCGAGTCCGACGCCGGGCGTCCGCCGGCTGCCGCCCCTCGCCCCGACACCCTCGTCGAGCGGGTCAAGGAACGGGTCTACGCGACGATCACCATGCTCGCCGTGCTGGTCGGGCTCGCGCAGAACACCCACACCCGGTACTCCACGGCCGCCGTCTTCGTCGCCTGTACGGCGCTCGGTCTGTGGCTGGCGACCGTCGTGGCCGACTTCCAGGCCCACCGGGTCGTCCATCAGCGCACGCCCACCCGCGCCGAGGTGCGGGAGCTGCTCTACGCCACCGGGCCGCTGCTCAGTTCCGCCGTCGGGCCGCTCGTGATGATCGCCCTGTCCGCCATCGGGCTGCTCGGGCTGTCCACCGCCCTGTGGATCTCCGTGGGCGTTGATGTCGCCTCGCTGGCCGGGTGGGGGTTCATCGGGGGGCGGCGGATGGGGAACGGGGTGCTGCCGTCCGTCGTCGCGGCGGTCGTGGACGCCGCCATCGGGTTGGGGGTGGTGATGGTGAAGGTCGTCGCCGGGCATTGAGGGCTGCCCCGAGCCCGTTGCCGGGTTCCGGCAACGGGAAAGGGCCCGCCCGCCGTCGTACGGCGAGCGGGCCCGTGCGGGCCACCGGCCGTCAGCCGGTGATCTCCACCTTCCCGTTCAGCGGCTCCGCCGGAGCGGGCGCGGGCGCCTCCGTGCGCTTGCCGGTCACGCCCTTCAGCAGCTCCGCCAGGTCCACGCCCGTCGTCGAGCCGAGCAGCTCCAGGCCCTGGGCCACGTTGTCGGCCACCGCGCGCGGGATCCGGCCCGCGCCGTCCGTCGAGATCACGGTCATCTTGTCGACCGCGCTCAGCGGCTCGGACGCCTTCGCCACGACCTGCGGCAGGACCTCGACGAGCATCTGCAGGACCGCCGCGTCGCCGTACTGCCCGAACGCGTCCGCCTTCAGCCGCATCGCCTCCGCCTCGGCGGCACCCTTCGCCCCGATGGCCGCCGCGTCGGCCTCGCCCTCCAGCCGTACGGCCTCGGCGATCGCCGCACGCCGGGCACGCTCGGCCTCACCCTGCCGCAGGCCCTCGATGGCCTCGGCCTCGGCCAGCGCGCTGCGCCGCTGCTTCTCGCCCTCACCGGTCAGCCGGGCCCGCTCGGCCTCGGCCTGGGCGTCGGCGATACCCGCCGCCTTCTCCGCCTCGGCCTCCTTGACGCGGGCCACGCGACGGGCCTCCGCCTCCTGCTCGGCGGCGTACCGGCGGGCGTCGGCGGGCTTGCGGACCTCGGTGTCGAGCTGGCGGTCGGTCAGCGCGGCCTGCCGCTCGGCGACCTTCTCCTGCTCGGCGAGGATCTCCTGCCGCCGTGCCGCCTCGGCCAGCGGGCCGGCCGCCGCGGCTCGCGCCGCCGCCTCGTCGGTCTCCGCCTTGATCTCGGCCTGCTTCAGCGCGAACGTCCGCTGCGCGACCGCGATCTCCTCCTCCGCCTTCAGCCGGGCCTGCTCGGCGGCCCGCCGGGCCACGGCCTCGGCGATGTCGGCCTCCTGCTTGGCGCGCGCGGCCTCCGGGCGGCCGAGGTCCTCCAGGTAGGAGCCCTCGGTGGTGATGTCCTGGATCTGGAAGGCGTCCAGCACCAGGCCCTGCCCGGACAGGCTGGCCTCCGCCTCCTCGGCTACCTGGCCGGCGAACGCGGCCCGGTCGCGGATGATGTCCTCCACCGACATCCGGCCCACGATGGCGCGCAGGGCGCCGGAGAGCACTTCCTGGGTGAAGCCGACGATGCCGTCCTGCTGCATCAGGAACCGCTGGGCGGCGGCCCGGATGGAGTCCTCGGTGCCGCCGACCTTGACGATCGCGACACCCTCCAGGTTGGCCTTCACCCCGCGCAGGGTGACCGCGCCGCGCACCGCCACCGGGATGTGCCGGGAGGACAGGTCGAGGGTGAACTTCTGCTGCACGAACGGCACGACGAACACACCGCCGCCGACCACGACCTTCTGGCCGCTGTTGTCGGTGAAGACCCGCCCGGTCTCCGGGTCGGTGGCCTTCTTGCCGCGCCGGCCGGTGACGATGAACGCCTCGCTCGGCCCGGCCACCTTGTAGCGGGTGATGACGACGAGGCCCAGCAGCACCAGGAGTACGACGACTCCCACCACCGCGAAAACGACAGGACTCATGGCACTGCCCCCGATTCATGTACTAGGGAAAGAAAGAAGAAAGAGAGAGAAGGTCAGCGGGTCACCGGGCGCACGACGACCGAGGTCGCCGACGGCACCGACTCGACCCACACCTCGGCGCCCCGGGCCACCGGGCCCGCACTGCGCGCGGCGAACTTCACCGGCTGGCCCGCGAGTCGGAGCAGCACCTCGCCGTATCCGTCGGCGGGGATCGCGGTGACCACGCTGCCGGGCGCCCCCACCAGATCGTCCCCGTTCGGGGTGCGAGCCGTCCGGTCGCGCATCAGGGCACGGCTGAAGCGGTACGTCAGCCAGGCCGTCCCCACTCCGCACACGGCACCCGCCGTGCCGGCGACCGCGGGCGGGGCGTGGGTCACGCCCATGACGATGGCCCCGGCGAAACCGGTCATCGCCGTGAACCCGGCGACCACCGGCAGCGACAGCCACCCGTCCAGCCCGCCCTCGAACGCGCCGTCCAGCACCCCGCCGAAGACCAGCGACAGGGCGAGGAGCGCGACCCCCGCTGTACCGAGTCCGAGAAACCAGACCATGCGCGCTCTCCCCCTCCCGCCTCTGCCGCCGACCTCCGACGGAAGGGAGCATGACACGTTCAGCGGAGTGCCTTCACTGCCGTTCTCCGGCAATCTTTATCCCGCGTTTAATGCCGAGCCGACACTGGAACCGGCGGCCCGGATTTCCCCTCGTCACCGCTTCCGCGGGTACACCCTGATCAGGGTCTGCTGGCCGTTGGCGACGAGTGTGCGGCGGTCGTCCCGGACGCCGTAGACCTCCAGTTGGCAGACCGTCAGGGTGCGGCCGGACTTGAGGACGGTGCCGATCGCCTCCAGGTGGTCGCCCACGGCCGGGGCGAGCAGGTTGATCTTGTACTCGACGGTGAGCACGTCGGAGTCCTCGGGGAAGAGGGTGTACGCGGCATATCCCCCGGCGCTGTCGGGTCCTCCACGCGCGCTCCTCCAGGAACTCCACGGACGTCACGGCACCACCACGGTCATCATGGCACCGGGCGTGCCGGGCCCTTGGGGGCACCGGCACCCCGGCGTACGGATCAAGCCGCCTGAAGCACCGGTTCCGCCGGCTCTCGCGACTCGTCCAGCAGGTGCAGCAGCTCCGCTCGCGCCCGCGCCACCCGCGAACGCACCGTCCCGACCGGGCAGTCGACCGCGCGGGCCGCCTCCGCGTAGGGCAGGCCGAGCAGTTGGGTCAGGACGAACGCCTGACGGCGCTCGGCGGGCAGCGAGGACAGCAGATCCAGCAGGACGACTCCGTCGTCGAAGCCGGGCACGCCCCGCGGCTGGGCGTTCTCCACGGCGAGCTGCCAGTCCGCCACGTCGGCGAGCCGGGGGCGTACGGCGGCGTGCCGGTAGCTGTCGACCACCGCGCGCCGGGCGATGGCCAGCAGCCAGGAGCGGGCCGAGGAGCGGCCCTCGAACCGGTGCAGACTGCCGAGCGCGCGCAGGAAGGTGTCCTGCGCGAGGTCGTCCACAGCCTGGGGATCGGCGCACAGGTAGGCGACGTAGCGCAGCACGTCCCGGTGCAGGGCGCGCACAAACTGCTCGACGGCGGCCGGGTCACCGGCCCCGGCGGCGAGCGCCGACGCGGTTATCGAGTCGTCGGGCGCGGGCGGTCCCATGGAAGGTACGGCTGAAGGCAGGGCTGAGGGTACGGCAGAAGCGATCACCTGGGTGTCCTTCGGATCGTCCGGAGCACGGACAGGCACGGGGGCCGGTCCGCGACCGGTGGGTGACGTGGGGATACGGCCGCGGGAAGCGGCCGTTGGCACCGGCTGTCGTCAGGCGACAGCGGGCCCCACCGGCGGACCCCGGGAGGTGATCGCATGGGCGAGGAGGAGACACGGCACGCGCTCGGCGTCGCCGCGGTCGGCGCGCGGGCGGGGCCGCTCGGGCGGTACGGGCAGGGCGAGCAGCAGCCGCAGCGGCGCGGCCAGCCATCCGGCGACCGCCCGCAGGATGCGGAACGCCGACTGTTCGCCGTATGCCAGCCACAGGCCGCACAGCAGGGCGGCGAGCAGGTGGGCGGCGAGCATGCCGGGCGAGGAGACCGCCGTGGCGTCGGCACCGGAACCGGCATCGGCACCGGCACTCATGTGGTGCCCCATATGGCTCATGTGCAGGGCGTGTTCACCCGCACCGTCGGCCGTCCCGGAGGACACCGACTGCGCCCAGGAGAACCCCGAGTGCAACCCGGACTGCGCGGCCACGACCACCGTCACGACCAGCGGCAGCCCCCGCTCACGCCCGCCCAGCAGCCAGCCGACGGCACCCGTCGCGGCCACGGCGGCCGCCAGTGCCCACGCGGGCACATGGCTGCCGGACATCAGGACGTGCCCCAGCGCGGCGAGCAGCACGCACACGGCCGCGAACACCGCGGCCCTGAACGCGCGAGTGCACCGCCCTGCTGTCATGGCGCCTCATCCTCGCATCCGGACGTGGTTCGTCAGCCGTGGGTACGGCCGCGCCCTGCGATCGGTTCACCGCTCACCGCGTCCCCACACTCCGCAGGATCACCGGCACCAACGTCCGCGCAGCGTCCGCGACTTCGGTCACCGAGACATGCTCCCGCGCACTGTGCGCGACGTGGATGTCACCGGGCCCGTACTGCAGGGTGGGGATTCCCTCGGCCGCGTACAGCCGCAGATCGCTGCCGTACGTGGCCCCGTGGACGCCCGGCTCGGCGCCGCCGACCGCGTCGGTCCTCGCGCCGCGCACCAGGTCCGCCAGCGGGTGCCCCTCGGGCAGCGACCCGCTCGCGAACTGCCCGCCCGGCCAGGTGACCTCGGCGGGGTGTTCCCGCAGCCACGGGTCCGCCGCGCACGCCTCGGCCACGCACCGCTCGAACTCGGCGCGCGCGTCGGCCGGTTCCTCCCCCAGTCGCACCCCGAGCCGTCCCTCGGCCACCAGCAGATCGGGCACGCTGCTCGCCCAGTCCCCGGCGCGCAGGGTGCCGACGGAGAGCCCGTACGGGATCGGGTGCTCGGCCATCAGCGGTGCCGGGTCGCGGTTGCGCTCGGTCTCCAGGCGGGCCAGCGCCCGGTGCAGCGGCAGATAGGCGTCGATGGCGCTGACGCCCTGTTCGCGCGAGCTGCCGTGGGCGGACCTGCCGGGTACGGCGATCCGGAAGGTCAGGGCGCCCGCGTTGGCGGTGATGACCCGGCCCGCGGTCGGTTCGGCGATGACGCAGGCGTCCCCGCGGTGACCGCGGCGCAGGGTGCCGAAGGCGCCGATGCCGCCGTCCTCCTCGCCGACCACGAAGTGCACGGCGACCTGTCCGCGCAGCCGCAGCCCGGCCGCCCGGATCGCGGCGAGGGCGGCGAGGTGGGCGGTCAGTCCGGCCTTCATGTCGCAGGCACCGCGCCCGTGCACGAGGTCTCCGGTGACGCGGGGGACGAACGGGTCGCCGTCCCAGGTGGCGAGGTCGCCGGGCGGTACGACGTCGACGTGGCCCTGGAGGATCAGGGTCGGCCCGTCGTCGCCGCCGGTGGTGCCGACCAGGCCCCAGGCCTCGTCGCGGGGGGCCTCGGAGCCGGGGAAGCCGGGGTCGGCCCGCAGGGCGTCGAGGTCCATGGACCACAGGTCCACGTCCAGGCCGAGCAGTTCCAGGCGCCGGGCGAGGTGGTGCTGGAGCTCGGACTCGGCGGGGGTGCCGGTGACGCTGGGGATCGCTATGAGTTCCCGCAGCGTGCGGGCTACGGCGGCCTCGTCGACCTCGGCCAGCGCGCGGGCTTCTTCACGGCTCAGCATGGCCGGATGCTAGAGCCCGGACCCCGGCGCCGAACAGTGGCTCATCCGCCCTTCACCGTGAACCCGATGACCGCCCCTCCCCCGGGCCGCCGCGAGGCGAACGTCGCGCCGCCGTGCGCCAGGGCAACCTCGCGCACGACCGACAGGCCGAGCCCCGAGCCGGGCAGGGAGCGGGCGTCCGCCGCCCGGTAGAACCGGTCGAAGACATGCCGGAGGTCGTCGTCGGTGATGCCGGGCCCGCGGTCCAGTACCTCCACCCGTACCGTGCCGTGCACGGCGGGCCCGGCGACGTTGATCTCGATGGGGGCGTTGCCCTCGCGGTCGAACTTGGCCGCGTTCTCCACCAGGTTGGACAGCGCCCGCTGGAGCATCCCGGGCCGCCCGTCGGTGGTGGTGTCCCCGCTGGCCCGGACGAGGATCCGCCGCCCGGTGCGCCGCTGGGCGAGGCCCGCCACGTCCTCGGCGATGTCGGCGAGGTCGACGCGCTGCGGCGGCTCGGAGTCGTACTGGCCCGCCGCCAGGTCGACCAGTTCGTTGACCAGGTCGGTCAGTTCGCGGGCCTCCTGGGCGAGGTCGGCGACCAGTTCCTCCCGGGTGTCGGGCGGGAACTCGTCGATCCGGCGCAGCAGCGAGATGTTGGTGCGCAGCGAGGTCAGCGGGGTGCGCAGTTCGTGTCCCGCGTCCTGCACGAGCCGCCGCTGGTCCTCCTCGGACTGGGCGAGGCGGCCGAGCATGCGGTCGAAGGCGCGGCCGAGGCGGCCCACCTCGTCGTAGCCGGTGACCGGTACCTGGATGCCCAGGCGCCGGGTGCGGGCGACCTTCTCCGCCGCGGAGGTGAGCACGATCAGGCGCCGGGTGATCCGGCGGGCCAGCCACCAGCCGAACAGTCCGGCCCCGATCACGACCGCGGAGGTGAGGATCAGGGTGCGTTGCTGCAGTGCCCGCAGCAGGTCCTCGGTGTTGCTGAACTCCTGCGCGATCTGCACCGCTCCGCGTCCGCCGCCGAGCGAGACGGTGGCGACCCGGTAGACGTCGTCGCCGACGTTCACGTCGACGTGCACGACCGTGCGCCCGGAGGTCCGCCGGGCGGCGATCTCCCGGTCGGCGTCGGTGACGGGCAGTCCGGGGTCGCCGGGGTCGTAGATGGAGCCGTCGGGGCCGAGGACCTGCACGTCGGTGCGGGCAGGGCGGACCAGGTCGTGGCCGGGGGCGGTGGAGGAGAAGTCCAGCGGTTCCATCGTCCGGGTGCTGACCTCCTCGCGCACGGCCCGGACGACCTCGTCGAACGCCGACTGCTGGTCCACGCGGACCAGGCGGGCGGCGGCGCTGTAGGACAGCAGGCCGACGAGGACGGTGACGGCGGCGGTGATGGCGGCGAAGGAGACCGCGAAGGTGGTGCGCAGCGAGACCAGCCGTGGCCGTGGGCGCCGCAGCAGCCGCCCGAGGCGGCCCACTCAGTCCGCCCGCAGCACGTAACCCACCCCTCGCACCGTGTGGATCAGCGGCGGGGCGCCGGGCTGGTCGAGCTTGCGGCGCAGGTAGCCGACGTAGACGGCGAGGTTCTTGGAGCCGGGGCCGAAGTCGTAGCCCCAGATCTTGTCGTAGATGGTGGCGTGGTCGAGGACGATGCCGGCGTTGCGCACGAGCAGTTCCAGCAGCTCGAACTCGGTGCGGGTCAGTTCCAGCTCGCGCTCGCCGCGCCAGGCCCGGCGGGCCTGCGGGTCCATGCGCAGCCCGGCCGCCTCCAGCATCCGCTCGTCGGCCTGCTCGGGCTCCTGCTTGGGCACGTCGGCGGCGGCGCCGGTCTCGGTCTGGCCGGTGCGGCGGAGCAGGGCACGCAGCCGGGCGAAGACCTCCTCGACGTCGAAGGGTTTGACGACGTAGTCGTCGGCGCCCGCGTCCAGGCCGGCGATCCGGTCCTGGGTCTCCACGAGCGCGGTCAGCATCAGGATGGGGGTGCGGTCGCCCTCGGCGCGCAGCACCCGGCAGACCTGGAGGCCGTCGATGCCGGGCATCATCACGTCCAGGACGAGCACGTCCGGCGTCGCGGTGTGGGCCTGCGCCAGCGCCTCCACGCCGTCGGCGACCGCGGTGACCCGGTAGCCCTCCAGGGTCAGGGCACGCTCCAGGGCGTGCCGGATGGCGCGGTCGTCTTCGGCGAGGAGCACGGTGTGAGGCACGCCTTTCAGTGTGCCAAGGCCGGGGGCCGGGCGGCCCGGCGAGTACGCCCGCGGGCCCCCTTCTTACGCGCCTCTCACCGGGCCCTCTCCTGGGCGCCTCTCACCGGGCCCTTTCCTGGGCGCCTCTCACCGCGCCTCGGAGATCGCCCGTGCCTCTGACCGCGCCTCGGAGATCGCCCGTGCCTCTCACCGCGCCTCGGAGACCGCCCGTGCCTCTCACCGGGCCTCGGAGATCGCGGCGAGCTGTTCGGCGAACGGGACGACGGTGAAGTCGTCCTTGGCGGGGCGGGCCGGGCCCAGTCCCTCCGCCAGCGCGGCCAGTTCCCCGGCCGCCCGCTCGATCCTGCCGTCCAGGCCCTCCGCGCCCCAGTCCTCCGAGGCCGCGTAGACGCCGGTCGGGACGACGACGGCCTTGAGGTACGCGAACAGGGGGCGCAGGGCGTGCTCCAGGACCAGCGAGTGCCGGGCGGTGCCGCCGGTCGCGGCGATCAGCACGGGCTTGCCCGCGAGCGCGTCCGGCTCCAGCACGTCGAAGAACGACTTGAACAGTCCGCTGTACGACGCCGAGAACACCGGCGTGACCACGATCAGCCCGTCCGCCTCGGTGACCGCGCGCTGGGCCGCGGCCAGCTTCGTACCCGCGAAGCCGTTGGTGAAGTTGTGCGCGATCTCCACGGCGAGGTCGCGCAGCTCCACGACCTCGATGTCGGCCCCGGTGCGGGCGGCCGCGGCGGCGGCCAGCCGGTCGCCGAGCAGCCGGGTGGAGGACGGGACGCTCAGTCCCGCCGAGACGACGACGAGCTTCATACGGTGGTCACCTCCTGGGCGTTCTTGAGAGAGGCGTGGGTGGGGGCGTCCGGCACATCGGCCGGGCGGTTCTTGGCGAACTCCTCGCGCAGCACCGGTACGACCTCCTCGCCGAGCAGGTCGAGCTGCTCCAGCACGGTCTTCAGCGGCAGTCCGGCGTGGTCCATCAGGAACAGCTGGCGCTGGTAGTCACCGGCGTACTCGCGGAAGGACAGGGTCTTCTCGATCACCTGCTGCGGCGAGCCGACGGTCAGCGGGGTCTGCGCGGTGAAGTCCTCCAGGGAGGGACCGTGGCCGTAGACCGGGGCGTTGTCGAAGTACGGGCGGAACTCGTTCACCGCGTCCTGGGAGTTCTTCCGCATGAACACCTGCCCGCCGAGCCCGACGATCGCCTGCTCGGGGGTGCCGTGCCCGTAGTGGGCGTAGCGGGTCCGGTACAGCTCGACCATGCGCTTGGTGTGGTCGGCCGGCCAGAAGATGTTGTTGTGGAAGAAGCCGTCGCCGTAGTACGCGGCCTGCTCGGCGATCTCCGGGGAGCGGATGGAGCCGTGCCAGACGAACGGCGGTACGCCGTCCAGCGGGCGGGGTGTGGAGGTGAAGCCCTGCAGCGGGGTGCGGAACTTGCCCTCCCAGTTCACCACGTCCTCGCGCCACAGCCGGTGGAGCAGGTTGTAGTTCTCCAGGGCCAGGTTGATGCCCTCGCGGATGTCCTTGCCGAACCAGGGGTAGACCGGGCCGGTGTTGCCGCGGCCCATCATCAGGTCGACCCGGCCGTCGGCCAGGTGCTGGAGCATCGCGAAGTCCTCGGCGATCTTCACCGGGTCGTTGGTGGTGATCAGCGTGGTGGACGTGGACAGGATCAGCCGCTCGGTGCGGGCCGCCACGTAGCCGAGCATGGTGGTCGGCGAGGACGGCACGAACGGCGGGTTGTGGTGCTCGCCGGTCGCGAAGACGTCCAGGCCGACCTCCTCGGCCTTGAGCGCGATGGCGACCATGGCCTTGATCCGCTCCGCTTCGGTCGGCGTCCGGCCGTTGGTCGGGTCCGGCGTGACATCGCCGACGCTGAAGATCCCGAACTGCATGGTCGCTCACCCTCCAGGTTGTTGACCGTTCAACTATACCCTCGAACGGTCACCCCTGGCGTGGTATTCCCTCTCCTCTCAGGGCGTCCAGTGCGGGTCGCGTCCGGTGCGGGCGAGCAGCCGCTCGAAGGGCTCGGCGTCCTCCGCCACCGCTACGGGTTCCCCGAAGACGCCCATCTTCCGGGCGGTCGGCTCCAGCGTCGCGACCGCGCCTTCCAGCTCCGCCACCACGGCCCCGTCCGCACCCGGGTACTCCTGGCCGGTGGCCCGGGCCAGGTCCCACACGTGCACGGTCAGATCGAGCAGCGCCATCGAGCCCACCAGCCGGGCCGGCATGTCCATCGCCCCGGTGGTGCCCTCCTCGGCGCCGGGCGCGGACCAGAGCGACACCAGCCGCTGCGCCTCGTCCGCGAACCGCTCCCGCCACGCGGGGTCGGCGCCGACCAGGTCGGGGGTCTCGGCGCCGAAGTCGGAGTTCTCCTTCACGGCCAGCCGCTGGAACTGCACCACCACCTGGAAGAGGTGGTTGACCAGCGCCTTGACGTCGTACTCGGAGCAAGGAGTCGGGCCGCCGAGCGCGGAACCGGGGACGGCCCGCAGCACCGGCACCGCCCGCTCCCGCGCGAGATCCAGCAGCTCACCGATGCCGTACGTCTTCACGGGGTGCACAGAGTTCGTGTCCATGCCCCGACCGTAGGAGCGGGCAGGGCCGCGCTTCTTGAAGAAACGCGACATACGATCCCGGCATGGACGCCCGTCAGGACGACACCCGCGGCATCGTGGACCCGTCGGGCCTGCTCTCCCGCGTCCGCTTCCGCCGCCACCTCCCCGCCGAGCCGCTGCGCCCCTACGTCGAGTGGTACTGGCTGATCGACTGGGACCTCCCCGAGCCCTACGTCGCCCACACCGTCCCGCACCCCTCGGTCAACCTGACCTTCCAGTGGGACGAGGACGCGGGCCCGCCCTACGCCGAGCTGACGGGCGTGGCGCTGGGCCTGTACGCCCGCAGGCTGACGGGCCGCGGCCGGGTGTGCGGGGTGAAGTTCCGGCCCGGCGCCTTCCGCCCGTTCGCCCCGGAGGCCCCGGTCTCCCACTGGACCGGCCGCGCGCTCCCCGCCGGGGAGGTGCTGGGACAGGCGACCCCGGAAGAGGCGAGGCGGATCGTCACGGCGGAGGGCGACGAGGCCCGCGTGCGGGCCCTGGACGCCTTCCTGCTGTCGGTCCCGCACACCGCGGACCCCCAGGAGGACCTGGCTGCCGACCTGGTCGCCCGGATCCGCACGGACCGCTCGGTGAACCGGGTCGCGGACTTCGCCCGCTCACAGGGCCTGTCGGTCCGCTCCCTGCAACGCCTGTTCTCCGCGTACGTCGGGGTCAGCCCCAAGTGGACGATCCTGCGCTACCGCCTCCACGACGCCCTCGACCGGGCGGACTCCGCGGACACTGACTGGTCGGGCCTGGCAGCCACCCTGGGCTACGCGGACCAGTCCCACCTGGTGCGCGCGTTCACGGGGACACTCGGGGTGTCCCCCACGGCGTACGCGCGGGCGGTACGGGGGGACTGAGGGGGTCCGACGGCTTCCCTGTCCAGCCGGCCCCCTGTCCAGCTGGTCCCCGGTCCAGCCGGCCCCCTGTCCAGCTGGTCCCCGGTCCAGCCGGTCCCCTGTCCAGCTGGTCCCCCGGTCCGGCCGGTCCCCTGTCCAGCCGGCCCCCTGTCCAGCCGGCCCCCGCCTGTCCGGCCGGCCCCGCCTCACGGCACCAGCACCAGCCGCCCCCGGACACCGCCCTCCGCCAGGCGGGCGTGCGCCTTCACCGCGTCGACCAGGGCGTAGGTCTCCGCGACCCGGAGGGTCAGGACGCCCTTCTCGGCCAGGTCGACCAGCTCGGCGAGCTGACGGCCGTCGGCGCGAACCTCGACCGCGGCGACCCGCACCCCGCGCTCGGACGCCGGTTCGCCGCCCGGGTGGACACCCAGGTAGGCGCCGCCGTCGCGGACCCGGGCCAGGGCCGGCTCACCGAGGGCCGCCGCGTCCAGTACGGCGTCGAAGCCGCCCTCGTCGGCGTCCGCGATCCGGGCCGCGCCCAGCGACCGTACGAGCTCCTCGCTGCCCGGCCGGGCCAGGGCCGTCGCCTCGATGCCCCGGTGCGCGGCGAGCTGGAGGGCGTACCCGCCGACCGCGCCCGCGGCACCGGTGACCAGCAGCTTCTGCCCCGGCTCCACCCCCAGCCCGGCCAGGGCCTGCGCGGCAGTCAGGGCGTTCAGGGGAAGAGTGGCCGCCAGGACGGCGTCCACACCCGCCGGGGCCTTGGCCACCGCGTCGGCGTCCACTACCACGTACTCGGCGTGGGTGCCCAGCGACTTGCCCATGCCGTAGTGCAGGGCCACCACCTCGTCACCGACGCTCCAGTCCGCCTCCGCACCGACGGCGTCCACCACGCCCGCGACGTCCCAGCCCAGGCCGATCTGGGTGCCCGCGCCCCCGAAGACGCCTTCCCGCAGTCCGGCGTCGACCGGGTTCAGCGCGGCCGCCGCCACCTTGATCCGGACCTGGCGCGCACCCGGCTCGGGCACCTCGACCTCCACGACCTCCACGGCCTCGGGTCCGCCGAACGTCGTCACCACTGCTGCACGCATGTCGAAACAGCTCCTCAAGCCCTTGCGAAAGCCTCGGTATCTCCTCGGCCTCCGCAACCCTAGGAAGAGCTACTATCGATTCGTAAGGAGTTACCCAAAGGTGCGTACATACCCCAGAGGTGAGCCATGGCGACGATGACGGCGGCACAGCGACGCGAGCAGGCCCGCCGCGAGTACGACGCGTTCATCAAGGGCTGCCCCACCAACCAGCTCCTGGACCGGCTCAGCGACAAGTGGGTCAGCCTCGTCGTCTCCGCGCTCGCCTCCGGCCCCATGCGCTACAGCGACCTCGGCCGCAAGATCGCCGGGGTGAGCCCCAAGATGCTCACCCAGACGCTGCGCGCCCTGGAACGCGACGGCATCCTCACCCGTCAGGTCACCCCGTCCGTACCGGTCCGCGTCGACTACGAACTGACCCCCCTCGGCCACAGCCTGGCCCTGCTGCTGATGGCCGTGAAGGACTGGGCCGAGACCCACATCGAACAGGTCCACGAGGCCCGCGAGCGGTACGACGCGGCGAACGAGGAGCAGGCGGCCTAACCACGGGGGGCGCGCCCGGGGGCGCTAGAAGTAGTACGCGTCCCCCGTCTCCAGGATCAGCACCCGCTGCCGGTCATTGGCCGGGTTCCGGTCCACGGCCCCGCCGCTCCACACCGTGTCCATCTCCAGCTCCACCTCGGAGGACGCGTCCCGCAGCCGTACCCGCAGCGCGATCCGCTCCCCGAACTCGTCCGCGCCCAGCGCCCCCACCCGGCACAGCACCGCCCGCGTCCCGGCCCGCGCACACCCGTCGGGCAGCTCCTGCCGGTCCGCCAGCGGCTCCGACCAGCGCAGCCGCACCGTCGCGTCGGGCACCGCCGAGGGCCCGTGGTTGCGGGGCGTGAACCGCAGATCGACCTCACCGCCGACCAGCGACGCGGACCCGTGGTACGCCAGATCCGCCTCCGGCCCTCGCACGGCACCGGCCGCCCCCGACGCCCCTCCCACCAGCAACGCCGCCGCCATCACTCCGGCCCCGCACACCCGCGCACCGCGCATACGTCCACTCCCGTCCATCCGGTCGTTTTGTCGTACGGATGTATGCCACGTGGGGCATACGGCAGGCGCCGTCCAACAGGTGACAGACCCCGGTCCGCCCGAGGCCCCTTATGCCAAGCTGCGCCCATGTCCGTACTGCGCTCCGCCGTCCTGTTCGTCGTCGCCGCCCTCTTCGAGATCGGCGGCGCCTGGCTGGTCTGGCAGGGCGTACGCGAGCACCGCGGCTGGCTGTGGATCGGCGGCGGCGTGCTGGCCCTCGGTGCCTACGGCTTCGTCGCCACCCTCCAGCCGGACGCCGAGTTCGGCCGCATCCTCGCCGCGTACGGCGGGGTCTTCGTGGCCGGCTCGCTCGCCTGGGGCATGGTCGCGGACGGCTACCGGCCCGACCGCTGGGACGTGGTCGGCGCACTGATCTGCCTCGCGGGGATGGCCGTGATCATGTACGCCCCGCGCGGCGAGGGCTGACGGCCCTCAGTCCTCCGGCAGCAGACCGAGCTGCCCCAGGAACTCCATCTGATCGAAGTAGAGCCGGTAACTGACGATCCTCCCGTCCCGGACGGTGGCGAAGTCCACACCCCGCAGCTTGACGGGCTTCCCGGTCGCGGGCAGCGACTGCCCGTCCGGCAGCGCGATGGGGCCGCTGTTGATCCCGCTGAAGAACCCCTCATCGATCGCGGTGTCCCCGGCCTCGTACTCGTTCAGGGGCTCGAAGACCGCGTTCGGCACCGCGTCCGTCATCTGCCGGAAGTACTCGACGATGTGGTCCCGCCCGGTCACTTCCCCCTCATCGGGCGTCACCGCCACGGCGTCCTCCGCGAACAGCTCCGCCAGCGCCTTCAGATCCGGCTCCCCGGTGACCGCCGCGGTCAGCCGGTCCATCACCTCACGAGCCTGTCCCATGACAACCTCCGCCCTGCGAGGACCACCCACCCCAATTCTCCCACCAGAGCCCCCACCGGGGGCCGCCAGAGGCCTCGCCGGAACCTCGCAGGGGGCCGCCCAGGCCTCGCGGAAGACCCCCCGAGGCCTCGCGGGAGCCGACCAGAGCCTCACATGGGACCGCCCAAGGCC
This sequence comes from Streptomyces sp. DI166, assembly GCF_900091315.1. Lineage (GTDB taxonomy): Bacteria > Actinomycetota > Actinomycetes > Streptomycetales > Streptomycetaceae > Streptomyces > Streptomyces fuscus. Next base: position 35,244 of record NZ_FLSP01000003.1, on the reverse strand, counting down.
CCGCAGGAGCCGCGCAGAACCCTCGCAGGAGACCGCCCAAGAACGCCGCAGGGGCCGACCAGAGCCTCACAGAAGGCCCCCAAGGCTTCGCAGGAGCCGCTCAGAAGGCTCGCAGAAAACCGCCCAAGGCCCCGCGGGAGCCGACCAGAGCCTCACGAAGCTGCCCAGACCCGCCCACCCGCCCTCGCAGGGGCGCCGTCAGGGGGGCCTCGCGGGTGGTCCTAAGGCTCGCAGGGGGCCGTTCGAAGGGCTCGCAGGGGCCCCTCGGGAGCCCACCCACCGAAACCCCCCGACCCGCCCCCGGCCCGCCCGCCTATCCTGGCCGGGCATGCATTCGGGCCCCGCCCGAGCCGTCCGCCCTCCCGAGGAGCAGCCCCATGGCAGCCGCCGCACCGTCCGCCGCGTCCCGTATCGCCGTCGTCACCGGGGCGAGCAGCGGTATCGGTGCCGCCACCGCCCGGCAGCTCGCCGCGGCCGGGTACCGGGTCGTGCTGACCGCGCGCCGCAAGGACCGGATCGAGGCCGTGGCCGAGGAGATCAACGCCGCCGGACACTCGGCGACCGCCTACCAGCTCGACGTCACCGACCGCGCGGCCGTCGACGAGTTCGCCACCGCGTTCAAGACCATCGCCGTCCTGGTCAACAACGCCGGCGGAGCCCTCGGCGCCGACCCCGTCGCCACCGGCGACCCCGCGGACTGGCGCGCGATGTACGAGACCAACGTCATCGGCACCCTCAACCTCACCCAGGCGCTCCTGCCCAAGCTGGAGGCCGGCGGCAACGGCACCGTCGTCGTGGTGTCCTCGACCGCGGGCCACGGCACCTACGAGGGCGGCGCGGGCTACGTCGCCGCCAAGCACGGCGAGCACGTCCTCGCCGAGACCCTCCGCCTGGAGATCGTCGGCAAGCCGGTCCGTGTCATCGAGGTCGCCCCCGGCATGGTGAAGACGGACGAGTTCGCCCTCACCCGCTTCGGCGGCGACACCGACAAGGCCGCCAAGGTCTACCAGGGCGTCGCCGAGCCGCTCACCGCCGACGACGTCGCCGACACCATCACCTGGGCCGTGACCCGGCCCAGCCACGTCAACATCGACCTGCTGGTCGTCCGGCCCCGCGCGCAGGCGTCCAACACCAAGGTCCACCGGGAGCTGTGATGACGGGCGAGGAGAAACAGCAGGGCGAGAGCAAGAGCCCCCACAACGAACGCCAGATGTGGTGGTGGCTCGGCTACTTCCTGTTCGGCATCCACATCGTGGCGTTCGTCATGATCTACGCCGTGACACACGCGCCGAAGTAACCCCGGAACCCAAGAGTCCACGGGTAGAACCGACCGAGTGGACAGACACATACCCTTCGACGCCCTGCACAACTTCCGCGACCTCGGCGGCTACCGCACCGCCGACGGCCGCCGGATCCGCCCCGGCCGCCTCTACCGCGCCGACTCCCTCGGCAAGCTCACCGAAGGCAACGAGGACTGGACCCGCTTCCTCGCGCTGGGCGTGCGCACGGTCATCGACCTGCGTTACCCCTGGGAGATCGACTCCCGGGGCCGGGTCCCGGACCACCCCACGCTGACCTACCACAACCTCAGCATCGAACACCGCCCCTACAACCAGGCCGCGTTGACGGCGGACGTGCAGGCCGGACCGTACCTGTCGGAACGCTTCCTGGAGGTCGCCGAGGACGGCGCACAGGAAATCCGCCAGGCACTCGAAGTGATCACGAAGTCCGCCGAATCGGACGAACCCCTCGTCTTCCACTGCGCCTCGGGCAAGGACCGCACCGGTGAACTGGCCGCCCTGGTCCTGTCGTTGCTCGGCGTCGACGAACCAACGATCGTCGAGGACTTCACCCTCACCGAACTCGCCACCGAGCCCCTGCTCGCGGAATGGCGCACCCGCAACAACGGCGACTCCCCCACCTGGCCGGACTACGGCCGCGCCCCGGCATCGGTCATGCGCCTGTTCCTGAAGGGCCTGAAGGACCGCTACGGCTCGGTGGAGGCGTACGTCACCGACGCCCTCGCCCTGAACGCGCAAGCCCTGACCCGCACCCTCCGCGCCGCCCTCCTGGAGCAACCCCCCACCACCCACCCGGAGTTGACCTTCCACAAGGCAACCGAGGCAGACGCCCCCGCCCTCGCCCGCCTCCACGACTCGGCCGCCCTGTGGATGCTGGCCCGCGGCATCGACCAGTGGAAACCGGGCCGCAAGGACGAGGCCCACTTCCGCACCCGCATGCGCGAGGGCGAGGTCTGGCTGGCCCATGCCGACGGCCACCTGACCGGCGCCTGGGAACTGTGGTGGTCCGACCCCGCCGCCTGGGGCCCCCGCCCCGACGACGCCGGGTACATCCACCGCCTGATGACCACCCTCCACACGGCCCCACCCGGCACCGGCCGCCGCCTCCTCGCCGAGGCCGAGTCCCGCATAGCCACCACCGGCCGCCCCTACGCCCGCCTCGACTGCCTCACCTCCAACCCCCGCCTGCGCACGTACTACGAGACCGCGGGCTACCGGGCCGTCGGCGAACGCCACGACAAAACGGACGGCACGAACGCCCTGTACGGGGTGACGCTGATGGAAAAGAAGCTCGGTTAACTCACAGGACTGAACATCACCGATCACCCGTACGGCCGTTGAACTGCCGACCTACGCTCGCGTCGAACGATCAACGCAACGGCCCTCGCCCGGATGCCGGTCCGGAGCGAGGGCCTGACCAGTATGGAAGGCGGCCTTCCTCATGGCTGACTGCGAGCCTAGCGCTCATCGATTCATGGACCTCACGGTCCCCGAGTACGCGTACATGTTCGGCTTCCTGCAAGCCGACGGGCATCTGTACCAAGGCACAGGGCGCAAAGGGAGGTTGAGCCTGGAGATCAACGCGCGGGACATCGATCTCCTCCGCGCATTCCAGAAGCTGACGCCCTACAACAGCAGCATCATCCAACGCACCCGGTCCACCAACTTCGCCGCCGTCCATACCTCGGCGGTCTGGAGCGTGTGCTCCCTGGAGGCCAGGACCGTCCTCAACGACCTCGGACTCCCCTACGGACGAAAGTCGGAGACGATCGCTCCGCCGCTCGGCGACTTCGCCCACCGTGACTACCTTCGAGGAGTCATCGACGCCGACGGGTCAGTGGGATTCACGAGCAAGGGATTTCCGTTCGTCTCCCTCACCACGGCCAGCACCGCCATCGGCCAGGACCTGTGCGACTACGTCCAAGAGGTCACCGGAGTCCAGCGCACAGTCAAGCGGAACACTCGCGACAGCATCTACAACGTGCTCATCGCGATGGAGGCAGGCCAGCGCCTGGCAGCCGACCTGTACTACCCCGGCTGCCTGGCTCTGGCACGCAAGCAGGCGGCCGCCGACTCGCTCGCCGCGTGGATCCGTACCGCAGGAATGCGTTCCGCCTACACGGCCCGCCGCTGGACGGCGGCGGAGGACCGCATCCTGCTGAAGCTCAACAGCCCGACAGCGGCGGCCGAGGTCCTCGACCGGACGCCGCAGAGCTGCAATCTTCGTATGTGGCGACTGCGGTCCGGCAAGGTACCCATGCCGAGCAACTGACGTCGGACCGACACGGCCCCCGGCTGTCGCGCCGGGGGCCTTGTGCGTCAGCCCTTCACACACACGAACTGCTTCAGCTTCGCGACCACTTCGACGAGATCGCGCTGCTGCTGCATTACCTGGTCGATGTTCTTGTAGGCACCCGGAATCTCGTCCAGCACACCGGAGTCCTTACGGCACTCCACACCGCGCGTCTGTTCCTCCAGGTCCCGCACGGTGAAACGCCGCTTCGCCGCATTGCGGCTCATGCGCCGACCGGCACCGTGCGAAGCGGAGTTGAAGGCCTTCTCGTTGCCGAGTCCCTTCACGATGTAGGAACTCGTGCCCATCGAGCCCGGAATGATCCCGTACTCGCCGGAGCCCGCCCGGATCGCTCCCTTGCGGGTGACGAGCAGGTCCATGCCCTCGTAGCGCTCCTCGGCCACATAGTTGTGGTGGCACGAGATCTCCTGCTCGAAGGTCGGCTTCGCCTTCTTGAACTCCCTGCGGACGACGTCCTTGAGCAGCGCCATCATGATCGCGCGGTTGTACTTCGCGTACTCCTGGGCCCAGTACAGATCGCTCCGGTACGCCGCCATCTGCGGCGTGTCCGCCACGAACACCGCGAGATCGCGGTCGACCAGGCCCTGATTGTGCGGAAGCTTCTGCGCGACGCCGATGTGGTACTCCGCCAGCTCCTTACCGATGTTCCGGGAACCGGAGTGCAGCATGAGCCAGACCGAATTTGACTGATCAAGACAAAATTCGATCATGTGATTGCCGGATCCGAGCGTCCCCATCTGCTTCCCGGCCCGTTCGTGACGGAATTTGACCGCTTCCGCGATCCCGTCGAACCGGTCCCAGAAGTCGCCCCACCCGCCGGTCGGGAAGCCGTGCAGTCGGCCGGGGTCGACGGGGTCGTCGTGCATCCCCCGCCCCACCGGGATCGCCTGCTCGATCTTCGAGCGCAGGCGGGAGAGGTCGCCGGGGAGGTCGTTCGCCGTCAGGGACGTCCTGACCGCCGACATTCCGCAGCCGATGTCCACCCCGACCGCCGCCGGGCACACCGCGCCCTGCATCGCGATCACGGAGCCGACCGTCGCACCCTTGCCGTAGTGGACGTCCGGCATGACCGCCAGACCCTTGATCCACGGCAGGGTCGCCACGTTCCGGAGCTGCTGGAGGGCCACGTCCTCCACCGTCGCGGGGTCCGTCCACATCCGGATCGGAACCTTGGCACCGAGCATTTCCACGTACGACATATCGTCCTCATTCCCCCGATAAGCAACACAAGTCTTCAATCGCAAAACTGGCGCCAAGGTCAACGAAAGGGACATCGGACCGGCGTTCACAGCAGTGCGTGCGATACACATTGTGTCCAGGGGGCGCACCCCGCCCGCAATCGATTTCCGCAGCGAGAGGAGCCGACCGTGCAGCGGAAGGCGTACGTATCCGGCGTCGCCGCACTCCTCGCGGCGCTGCTGGCCGGCTGCACCGGAAGCTCCGACGACGGCGGCCCGACGGACGGGTCGAACCCCGGCGACTCCGGTACCGCGACGGCGGCGGCCGAGCCCGGCCGGTACCGCACCCTCCCGGAGCCCTGCGGCTCGGTCGAGCCGGACACTCTCGACGCGCTGCTGCCGGGCATTCCCGAGGTCAGCGACGAGGAGCAGCGGGAGAAGCTCTACGAGGGCACCGCCACCCTCACCTACGACACCGACCGCAAGGTCGGCTGCCGCTGGAAGGTGGACTCGGCCGCCGCGACCGACCACCTCTTCATCGACTTCGAGCGTGTGGTGTCCTACGACACCGCGGTCAGCGACGACAGCCAGGCCGAGGATGTCTTCGCGCGGCTGCGCACCGAGGCGGACCTCCCCGAACCGGCAGACACGGACGCCGAGTCCTCCGGCTCCGAGTCCCCGGACAAGCCCACGGACGCGGTCTCCAACTCCCTGACCCCGTCGGACCCCGACGCCTCCCCCTCCTCGTCCGCCACGTCCGCGCCGGACACCACCCCGGCCGACCTCCAGCCCCGCCTCCTGGAGGATCTGGGCGACGAGGCGTTCCTGAACGACGTGCTCAGCAGTGCCGGTTCGACGGCCAAGCAGCGCACGGTGACTGTGGCGTTCCGCACGTCCAATGTCGTGGTGACCATCCAGTACGAGGAGCAGCCGGCCACTGTCGGTGTGGTGCCGGACAGCAAGGAAATGCAGGACAGGGCGCTGAATCTGGCCATCGAGCTGGCCGAGACGCTGGCGGGCTGAGGCCCGTGCGCGGCGAGTTGTGAAGACGGCGAAACAGAAACGCACTCCTTGCTCACCGCGTACCGTGGCCCCTCGGACCCGATCCGACGGCAGGAACCACGAGTCTCATGAGTGAAGGAACCATGCAGCGAGCAGCCCAGCGTGACCCGAGCCATCAGCGAGCCAGGCGTCTTTCCCGTGCTGTTGTCGGTGCGGCCGCCGTTCCCGTGATGCTGATCGCCGCCGGCTGCTCCTCTGACTCCGGCTCGGACGACGCGAGCAAGAACGCCAGTGCCAGTGCTTCGGCGTCGGCGGCTCCGTCGCCCACTGTGCAGGCGGCGGCGTACGACAAGCTGCCCGAGGCGTGTGACGTGCTGGCCAAGGACACCTTGGGTGATCTCGTACCGAAGGCGGGCAAGTCCGGCAAGGAGGGCTCGTCCGACGACACTTCCACGCGCGCCAGTTGTTCCTGGAGCAGTCTGGACAACAACGGTGTGAAGGGCTCGCAGTTCCGCTGGCTGAATGTCTCGCTGCTGCGCTTCGAGTCGGACATCACGCGCGGTGAGGGCGACAAGCTGGCGGCGGAGTTCTACGCCAAGCAGGTCCAGGACGCGCAGGCCACGAAGGACGCGAAGAACGTCAAGTCGGAGCCGGTCGCCGGGACGGGCGACGAGGCGACGCTGGTGCGCTACGACCTGAAGAAGAAGGAGGGCGCCTTCAAGCAGCAGACGGTCGTCGCCCGGGTCGAGAACGTGGTCGTCACGCTCGACTACAACGGTGCCGGTCTCGCGGGCGAGAAGACGCCGAGCGCGGACACGCTGACCAAGCTGGCCGAGAAGGCCGCGAAGGAAGCGGTGGCGGCGGTGACGAAGGCCAACGGCAGCGGCACGGACGGTGACTCGGCGGGCACGAATCCGTCCAAGTCGCCCTCGAAGGATGCCACCGAGGACTCCGCCAAGGACTCCTCGAAGAAGCCGTCGGCGAAGGCGTCGGCGAAGAGCTGACCCACCGGCGACACGTGCGCCGCACACATGTGCCACCCTGTTGCGCGCAACAACACGCAAGGGGAGGGGAGTACGAGTGGCCGGGCCACCGCAGCTGACCCGAATGCACCGCGTCCTCATCGGCGTGGTGGTGTTCGGCGCAGTGATCATCGCCGGCATCGGCTTCGCCGGTTCGTACGCGGCCGTCCGAGAGCTGGCCATCAAGAAGGGTTTCGGGGACTTCAGCTATGTGTTCCCGATCGGCATCGACGCGGGCATCTGTGTGCTGCTCGCGCTCGATCTGCTGCTGACCTGGATCCGTATCCCCTTCCCGCTGCTGCGTCAGACGGCCTGGCTGCTGACGGCGGCGACGATCGCGTTCAACGGCGCGGCGGCCTGGCCGGACCCGCTGGGCGTGGGCATGCACGGCGTGATCCCGATCCTGTTCGTGGTCGCGGTGGAGGCGGCGCGGCACGCGATCGGGCGGATCGCGGACATCACGGCGGACAAGCACATGGAGGGCGTCCGGCTGACCCGCTGGCTGCTCAGCCCGGTGCCGACGTTTCTGCTGTGGCGGCGGATGAAGCTGTGGGAGCTGCGCTCCTACGAGCAGGTCATCAAGCTGGAGCAGGAACGTCTCGTCTACCAGGCGCGGCTGCGTTCCCGCTTCGGCCGGGCCTGGCGGCGCAAGGCTCCGGTGGAGTCGTTGATGCCGCTGCGGCTGGCCCGCTACGGCGTGCCGCTGGCGGAGACGGCCCCGGCGGGTCTGGCGGCGGCGGGCATAGAGCCGCTGCTCATACCCCCGGCGCCGCAGCAGCCGCAGGCCGTCGCGGCGCCGTCCGCCGCCGAGCAGCAGCGCCCCCAGCTCGTCGGCAACCAGTACGCCGAGCAGTACACCGACCCGTACGCCTACGAGCCGCCTCCCGAGGAAAGCCCCTGGCTGCACGCCCGGCACCCGGAGGAGATCGAGTACCACGGCGGCTACGACCCCTCGTACGACCCGGCGCAGTACGAGAACTGGCACGAGGAAGAGCCCCCGGTGATGGATCACCAGGAGCCCTCTCCGGAGGAGACGGGCAGCTTCCCGATCCCGGTGGCCCCCGGCCGCACCCGTGAGCTGGGTGAGGGCGGCGGTGCCCCGGAGCCGGACGAGGATGCCTTCTACCAGGTGTTCCGTGAGTCGATAAAGAGCGGCAACGGTGCTCCCACGCCCCGTGGCTTCATGGCCGACGTGGAGGCGACGTACGGCATCGCGCTCCCGGAGGCGGAGGCCAAGCGGATGGTGAACCGGTTCTCCAACCGCCTGAACGCGGAACTCACCGACGAGCACATCGCGTAGGACACACAAGAAGGGGCCCTCCGTAGGAGAGGGCCCCTTCTTCCATGCGCACGCTCGTCGCCTACTCCCCGAGCAGCGACCGCACCCGCTCCTGCCCGACCGCCAGCAGCAGCGTGGGCAGACGCGGACCGGTGTCCCGGCCCACCAGCAGGTGGTAGAGCAGCGCGAAGAACGACCGCTGGGCCGTCTTGATCTCCGGCGGCAGCTCCTTGGGCGTGGCGTCGGCCGGGAACCCGGCCTGCACCTTGGGCACGCCGTAGACGAGGTGGGTCAGGCCGTCGAGCGACCAGTGCGAGTCCAGTCCGTCGAGCAGCAGCCGCAGGGACTGCTGGGAGGTCTCGTCGAGGGACTTCAGCAGCTCGGCGTCGGGCTCGGAGCGCACGATGGTCCGCTGGTCGGCGGGCACGTGCGTGTTGATCCAGGCCACGGCCTTGTCGTAGCGCGGGCGGGCCTCGTCCAGGGAGCCCAGCGGGTTGGCCGGGTCCAGGTCGGAGAGGATGCGCAGCGCCTGGTCCTCGTGCCCGGCGGTGATGTCGGCGACGGACGCGAGGGTCCGGTACGGCATCGGCCGGGGCGTGCGCGGCAGCTCACCGGAGGCCGTGCGCACCGCGCGGGAGTGCGCGGCGATGTCGGCCGGGAGGGCGGAGCCGTCGGCGACCTTGGCGTCGAGCTTGTCCCACTCGTCGTACAGCCGCTGGATCTCCTGGTCGAAGGCGATCTTGAACGACTGGTTCGGGCGGCGGCGGGCGTAGAGCCAGCGCAGGAGCTGGGGCTCCATGATCTGCAGGGCGTCCGCCGGGGTGGGCACCCCGCCCCGGGAGGAGGACATCTTCGCCATGCCGGAGATACCGACGAAGGCGTACATCGGGCCGATGGGCTGCTTGCCGCCGAAGATCCCGACGATCTGCCCGCCGACCTGGAACGACGAGCCGGGCGAGGAGTGGTCGACGCCGCTGGGCTCGAAGATGACGCCCTCGTAGGCCCAGCGCATGGGCCAGTCGACCTTCCACACCAGCTTGCCGCGGTTGAACTCGTTCAGCCGCACGGTCTCGGCGAAGCCGCACTCGTTGCAGGTGTACGACAGCTCGGTGGTCTCGTCCGCGTAGGAGGTGACGGTCGTCAGGTCCTTCTCGCAGTTGCCGCAGTACGGCTTGTACGGGAAGTACCCGGCCGAGCCGGCCGAGCCGTCGTCCTCGCCGGCGGCGCCCGAGCCCTCGGCGGCCTCCAGCTCGGCCTCGTCGACCGGCTTCTGCGACTTCTTCGCGGGGGCCTTCTTGGTGCGGTACTGGGCGAGCACCGCGTCGATGTCGTTGCGGTGCTTCATGGCGTGCAGGATCTGCTCGCGGTAGGCGCCCGAGGTGTACTGCTCCGTCTGGCTGATCCCGTCGAACTCCACGCCCAGCTCGGCCAGCGACTCGATCATCGCGGCCTTGAAGTGCTCGGCCCAGTTCGGGTACGCCGAGCCCTCCGGCGCGGGGACGGAGGTCAGGGGCTTGCCGATGTGGGCGGCCCAGGCCTCCTCGTCGACCCCGGCGATGCCCTTGGGCACCTTGCGGTAGCGGTCGTAGTCGTCCCAGGAGATCAGGTGCCGGACCTGGTACCCGCGGCGCCGGATCTCGTCGGCGACGAGGTGCGGCGTCATGACCTCGCGGAGGTTGCCCAGGTGAATGGGGCCGGAGGGGGAGAGGCCGGACGCGACGACGACCGGTTTGCCCGGGGCCCGACGCTCCGACTCCTCGATGACGTCATCCGCGAAACGGGAGACCCAGTCGGTGGTCTCGGTGCTCTGAGCCACGATCGGCACGTCCTTCTTTCCTAGGGGCAGCCGTACGGTCAAGGCTGACGGGTGCATTCTCCCAGACGTCACCGCGCCCGGAAAAACGGCTTTACCCCCCGTGGGATACTGGCCACGTCCAGCAATTCCGCCGAGGAGAACGGCTCCCACTCAATGGCTCCGGTCACGTCGCTCACCGATCTCGTCAACCAGCGCCTCACCGACGCCCTCGTCTCCGCCCTGCCGGAGACCGACGGCGCCGACCCGCTGCTGCGACGTAGCGACCGGGCCGACTTCCAGGCCAACGGCATCCTCGCGCTCGCCAAGAAGGCGAAGGCGAACCCGCGGGAGCTGGCCACGAAGGTCGTCGGCGACATCGTCACCGGTGATGTGATCAAGGACGTCGAGGTCTCCGGCCCCGGCTTCCTGAACGTCACCGTCGCCGACCGCGCGATCACCGAGACGCTCGCCGCGCGCGCCGCCGACGACCGGCTCGGCGTGCCGCTGAAGGAGAACCCCGGCGTCACGGTGATCGACTACGCCCAGCCGAACGTGGCCAAGGAGATGCACGTCGGCCACCTGCGCTCCGCGGTGATCGGCGACGCCCTGCGCCACATGCTCGACTTCACCGGCGAGAGGACGATCGGCCGGCACCACATCGGCGACTGGGGCACCCAGTTCGGCATGCTCATCCAGTACCTGATCGAGAACCCGGGCGAGCTGGCGCCACCGTCGGAGGTCGACGGTGCGGAGGCGATGAGCAACCTCAACCGCGTCTACAAGGCCTCGCGTGCCGTCTTCGACGCAGACGACGACTTCAAGGAGCGGGCCCGCAAGCGGGTCGTCGCCCTCCAGTCGGGCGACGAGGAGACCCTGAAGCTGTGGCAGCAGTTCGTGGACGAGTCGAAGGTCTACTTCTACTCCGTCTTCGAGAAGCTGGACATGGAGATCCGGGACGAGGAGATCGTCGGCGAGTCGGCGTACAACGACGGCATGCCGGAGACCGCCCGCCTCCTGGAGGAGATGGGTGTCGCGGTGCGCTCCGAGGGCGCGCTGGTGGTGTTCTTCGACGACATCCGCGGCAAGGACGACCAGCCGGTGCCGCTGATCGTGCAGAAGGCGGACGGCGGCTTCGGCTACGCGGCCAGCGACCTGACGGCGATCCGCAACCGGGTGGGCGAACTGGACGCGACGACGCTGCTGTACGTGGTGGACGTGCGTCAGTCCCTGCACTTCAAGATGGTCTTCGAGACGGCCCGCCGCGCGGGCTGGCTGAACGAGAACGTGACCGCCCACAACATGGGCTACGGCACGGTCCTCGGCGCGGACGGCAAGCCGTTCAAGACGCGTGAGGGCGAGACGGTCAAGCTGGAGGATCTGCTGGACGAGGCGGTCCAGCGGGCCGCCGAGGTCGTCCGGGAGAAGGCGCAGGATCTCACCGAGGAGGAGATCCAGGAGCGGGCCGCGCAGGTCGGCATCGGCGCGGTGAAGTACGCGGACCTGTCGACGTCGCCGAGCCGGGACTACAAGTTCGACCTGGACCAGATGGTCTCACTGAACGGCGACACGTCCGTGTACCTCCAGTACGCGTACGCCCGTATCCAGTCGATCCTGCGCAAGGCGGGAGAGGCGAAGCCGGTCGCGCACCCCGAGCTGGAACTGGTCGCGGCAGAGCGGGCGTTGGGCCTGCACCTGGACGCGTTCGGCACCACCGTGTTCGAGGCTGCGGCCGAGTACGCGCCGCACAAGGTGGCCGCGTACCTGTACCAGCTGGCGTCGCTGTACACGGCGTTCTACGACAAGTGCCCGGTGCTGAAGGCCGACACCGAGGAGCAGAAGGAGAACCGCCTCTTCCTCTGCGACCTCACCGCCCGCACCCTGCACCAGGGCATGGCGCTCCTCGGCATCCGCACCCCCGAGCGTCTCTGACCTGAGCGGTTGCGGGACTTCGGCCTTGCCCTAGTCCCGCAGCCCCCGTCCCAGCCGCGCCAGTCCCTCCCCGATCCGCTCCGGGGTCTCCGTGACGAAGCAGAGCCGCAGGGTCGAGCGGTCGGGGTCGCCGACGTGGAAGGGTGCGCCGGGCACGTAGGCGACGTCCTGGCGCACCACCCGTGCCAGCAGCTCTGTCGTGTCGTACGTGTCCGGCAGGCGGGCCCAGAGGAACATGCCGCCCTCGGGGCGGCCCCAGGTCGAGCCGGGCGGCAGGGCGTCCGCCAGTCCCGCGAGCATGGCGTCGCGCCGCTCGCCGTAGACGTGGGCCACGCGGGCGACGTGGGCGTCGAGGTCCCGGTCGGCCAAGTACCGTGCGGCGGCGAGCTGGTTGACGGTGGGGGTGTGCAGATCCGCCGCCTGCTTGACGACCGCGCAGGCGCGGCGGAGTTCGGCGGGGGCGCGCAGCCAGCCCAGGCGCAGGCCGGGCGCCATGACCTTGGAGAAGGAGCCGAGCAGGACGGTGCGGTCCTCGGCGCCCGGGTGGGCGGCGATCCACGGCACGCGCTCGCCCTCGAAGCGGAGTTCGCCGTACGGGTCGTCCTCGACGAGCCACAGCCCGTACCTCGCCGCGACGGCGGCGACGGCGGCGCGCCGCTCGGCGGGCATGGTGCGGCCCGTGGGGTTCTGGAAGGTGGGGACGGTGTAGAGGAGCTTGGGCCGCTCCTTGAGGACCAGTTCCGCCAGCGCGCCGGGGTCCACGCCGTCCGCGTCGCCGGGGACGGCCACGACCCGGGCGCCGGTGAAGGCGAACGCCTGAAGTGCCGCGAGGTAGCAGGGACTTTCCACCAGTACGGCGTCGCCGGGTTCCAGCAGCGCGGTGGCTAGCAGGGACAGTGCCTGCTGTGAGCCGGTGGTGACGAGCACGTCGTCGGCGTCGGTGGGCAGTCCCCGCGCGGACATGCGGGCGGCGAGCGCGGCCCGCAGACTCGGCTCGCCCTCGGTGGTGGAGTACTGGAGCGCCCGGCCGGGGACTTCGGCGAGGACCGCCCGGTAGGCGGCCGCTATCCCGTCCGCGTCGAAGAGTTCCGGCGCCGGGAGCCCGCCCGCGAAGTTGATCACCTCGGGCCGTGCGGTGACGGCCAGGATGTCCCGTACCGGGGAACCGCCCACGGAGCGGGCCCGCGCGGCGAGCGGCGGCAGGGACGCGGAACGGGACGGCACGGGCTCGGCGACGGTCACGTGGCGGCTCCTCGAAGGCGATTCGGCTGCTGCCCGCACCCTAGGCAGCTAGGTGCCGCCTACAAGCACCTTTCCGCGATACGGACACGGCGCCCGAGACCCGTCCCGTCCCGCCCCTCCGGGACGGCGCGTCTTCGCAGCTCAGAGACGGTCCCAGCACCCGGCCGTCCCGAATCGACGGCGGAAGCTGGCACCGGCCCCGCTCATTTCGCAATCTGAGACCGTCCCCGGACCCCTCCTGCGAAAGGGCCCCCCATGTCCGCACGCCGCCGCCCCCGTCTGCTCGCCGCCGTCCTCCTGCTGGCCGTCCTCACCGCCGCCCTCACCGGCTGCGAGGACGGCAAGGGCCTGCGCGACGAGGGCCCGTCGAGCAGTGTCGGCGAGCACCGCTAGCGGACCTCAACCGCCCGACGACGGCTCCCACTTTTCCCCGCCCAGCAGGAACTCGTACGCGGGCCGCCCCTTGTTGCCGCTCGTCCGGAACGGCCTGCCCCCGTCGTCGACGACGAGCTTCCCGCTCCGACCACCACTGGACCACGCCAACTCCAGGTACCAGCGCACGTCGTACGCCGAGGTGTCGGCGGTGATCCGGAAGACCTCGGGGTCCGACTCGCTCACCGAGAACGGGAAGTCCCGCTGCCCGGCTCCGGCCACCACGACCGGGCGCCCCGCGTCGAGCGCGACCGTGAAGGGCCGGCTGGGCACGTCGCCTCCGCAGCCGACGCCCATGACGTAGTCGTTCCACTGCAGCGGCGCGTCCTTGCCGACGACCCGCACGGTCAGACTGTCGAGGACCACGGTCTCCTTGCCCGTGCCCTGCACCGTCAGCGTCACCAACTGCTCCCCCGCCGACACGGCCCCCTCCGCGGCCACCCAGGCGGGCGCCTCCTGCTGGAACGGCGGCGGAGGCACCTTCGAGGGGCCCTTGTCGATCAAGTAGTGCTGGGAGCAGGGCCCTTCCCAGGTGTACGGCCGGGTCGTGACGGTCAGGGGCGGCGCCGCGCTGTCAGCGGTGTCACCGCCGCCGCTCGCGCGGCTCCGGGAGGGCTCGGCGGACGGGGTGCCCTTCGTCGGGGCCGGGTCGGTGCTGCGGGACGGGGAGGCGGAGGAAGGCCGGTTCTCGCCCGGTGACTCGGACGGCTCCTCGGAGGCGGCGGAGCCGACGGGACCGCGGCGGGCGTCGGCGCTCTTCTCACCGTCCCCGGAGAAGGGGTTCACGGCGAGGGCGACCCCGGCGAGCAGAGCGGCGAGGCCGACACCGGCGAGGACGGCCGTACGCCGGGGAAGGCGGAGGCGGGACGGGGAGGGCGGGAGGGGGTCGTTCCCCGGCTCGTTCTGCGGCTCGGGTTCGTGCTGCGGCTCGGCCTCCTCGACCCGTGCCTCAGGAGTCGCCGTCCCCTTCCTCCCCCTCCCCGCGTCGGCCAGCACCCAGCGCCGGTGCAGCTCCACCAGTTCCTCCGGGGTCGCCTTGCAGAGGCGGGCGAGGCGTTCGACGGGGGCGTACTCGGCGGGTACGGCGTCGCCGTTGCAGTAGCGGTGCAGCGTGGACGTACTCATGTGCAGGCGCTTGGCGAGCACCCCGTAACTGAGCCCGGAGCGGTCCTTCAACTCCCGCAGATACGCGGCGAACCCGTCCCCCGAACTGTCCTGCGACACCGTTCCTCCACTCCCCGTCGTCCCGTTCCCCCGTTCCAGGAAAGGGTCGTTCTCCCACGTCAGACGTGGTGCGGGCGTTCCAGCGTCCCGTATCCCCCGGCGATTGCTGCGCCCGGGACAAAAGATCGCACACGCTCTCCCCATCCACAGCAGATCCCGTCGACACGGACAAGGAACCAGCCATGCGCACCTTCCGCCACGCACGTCTTCTCGCCGCCACCGGCGCCGCTCTCGCCGCCCTCGCCCTGACCGCGTGCGACAACGGCACCGGAACCGAGGACGAGGGCAGGGCGGAGCCGTCGACCACGCGCACCGCGCAGCCGGACGACAAGCAGACGGACGACAAGGAGACCGGCGGGCAGACCGAGGAGGCGAACAAGCCGAACGAGCAGACGGCACAGCCCTCTTCCGATGCCGACTCCTCCGAGCCCGTCGTCTGCAACGGCTCGAACACCAAGGTGACCGCCCAGACGGTGTCCCGCCCCCTGAACCACATGCTGCTGACGGTGACCAACACCGGCTCGAAGCCGTGCTCGCTGCCGTACTACCCGCTGGTGCGCTTCGACGAGATGCAGTGGGCGCCGCAGGTCAGGGAGGACTCCCAGCCGCAGGCGGTGCCGACGCTCGCCCCCGGTGAGTCCGGCTACGCGGGTGTCATGCTCTCCGCCGCCGACGGCAGCGGGGAGAACGGCACGACCGCGAAGCAGCTGACGGTCGGCTTCCAGGGCATGGAGCCGGGCAGCGACGGCGGCGCCACGGCCACCGCGCCGCTGCCGAAGAAGGGCGTGTACTACGACAGCGCGCTGACGGTCACGTACTGGCAGCAGGAGGCGGAGGACGCCCTGAACTGACCCCCTCGCCGAACTACCGCAGCATCTGGGCGGCTTCGGTCGCCCAGTAGGTGAGGATGTTGCGGGCGCCGGCCCGCTTGATCCCGGTGAGGCTCTCCATGATGGCCCGGTCGCGGTCGATCCAGCCCTTCTCGGCGGCGGCCTCGATCATCGAGTACTCACCGGAGATCTGGTAGGCGGCGACCGGCACGTCCACCGCGTCGGCGACCCGGGCGAGGATGTCGAGGTAGGGCCCGGCGGGCTTGACCATCACCATGTCGGCCCCCTCCTCCAGGTCCAGGGCCAGCTCCCGCAGGGACTCCCGCGCGTTGGCGGGATCCTGCTGGTAGGTCTTGCGGTCGCCCTTCAGCGAGGAGCCGACGGCCTCCCGGAAGGGACCGTAGAAGGCGGAGGCGTACTTGGCGGTGTACGCCAGGATCGCCACGTCCTCCCGGCCGATCTGGTCGAGGGCGTCGCGGATGACCCCGATCTGCCCGTCCATCATGCCGCTGGGCCCGACGACATGGGCGCCCGCGTCGGCCTGGACCTGCGCCATCTCGGCGTACCGCTCCAGGGTGGCGTCGTTGTCCACGCGCCCGTGCTCGTCGAGGACGCCGCAGTGCCCGTGGTCGGTGGTCTCGTCCAGGCACAGGTCGGACATGACGAGCAGCTCGTCACCGACCTCGGCCCGCACGTCCCGGATGGCGACCTGCAGAATCCCGTCCGGGTCGGTGCCCGGCGTCCCGAGGGCGTCCTTCTTGCTCTCCTCCGGCACCCCGAACAGCATGATCCCGGACACCCCGGCGGCCACGGCCTCCGCCGCCGCCTTCTTCAGGGTGTCCCGCGTGTGCTGCACCACCCCGGGCATCGCGGCGATGGGAACGGGCTCGGAAACCCCCTCCCGCACGAACGCCGGAAGGATGAAGTCCGCGGGGTCGAGCCGCGTCTCGGCGACCATCCGCCGCATGGCAGGCGTGGTCCGCAGCCGCCGGGGCCGCGTACCGGGAAAGGATCCATACGTCGTCATACCCCCAAGCTACGCCCGCCCCCGCGGCCCCCTTACAGACACCCTGTCGGCACCTCCGCCGCCGCCCACCCGACCTGCGCGCCCCATCCCGCGGGGCCATGCTGGAGGGACAACCGCACCCAGGGCCCCGACGGCCACCGCGACCGCCGCCGTCCCTCCGTACGCCCGCCACGGAGGACCCGATGTCCACCACCCCCGACCTGTTCTCCCTCTCGCAGATCCACGGCCCGGTCCTGCGCCCCGGCGAGGACGGCTACGCCGACGAGGTCGCCGGCTTCAACCTCGCCGCCCTGCACACGCCGGACGTCGTCGTCTGCGCGACCGGCGCCGACGACATCGTCACCGCGCTGCGCTGGGCCGCGGCCACCGGCACCCCCGTCGCCGTCCAGGCCACCGGCCACGGCGCCAACTTCCCCATCGACCACGGACTGCTGATCAGCACCGCCCGGATGACCGACGTCACCGTCGACCCCGCCGCCCGCACCGCGACGATCGCCGCCGGAGCCAAGTGGCGGCACGTCCTGGAGGCGGCCGCCCCGCACGGCCTGGCCACCCTCAACGGCTCCTCCAGCGACGCCGGGGCCATCGGCTACACCCTCGGCGGCGGCCTCCCCGTCCTCGGCCGCACCTACGGCTACGCCGCCGATCTGGTCCGCTCCCTCCGGGTCGCCACCCCCGACGGCGCCCTCCACGACGTGGACGCCCGGCACGACACCGACCTCTTCTGGGCCCTGCGCGGCGGCAAGGGCAACGTCGGCGTGGTGACCTCGATGGTCACCGAGCTGCTGGAGCTGTCCCACGTCCTCGGCGGCGGCATCTACTGCGACGGCCGCGACGCCGAGGCCCTCCTGCGCGCCTGGGCGGACTGGACGCGCACGGTTCCGACCGGGATGAACAGCACGTTCAGCCTGCTGCGCCTGCCCCCGTTCCCGGAGATCCCCGAGCCCTTCCGCGGCGGCTTCTGGGCGCGGGTCGTCCTGGCCTGGACGGGCGGCGCGGCAGAGGGCGAGCGTCTGCTGGCCCCGCTTCGCGAGGCCGCGCCGGTCGTCGTGGACACGGTGGAGGAGATGCCGTACGCGGCCGTCGACCGTATCTTCATGGACCCCCAGGACCCCCTGCCCGCCCGCGAGTCCTGCGCCCTGCTGCGCGAACTGCCCCCGGAGGCCGTGACGGCGTTCCTCGCCGAGGTGGGCCCGGAGGTGTCCGACTGCCCGCTGCTGATGGTGGAGATCCGGCACATGGGCGGCGCGCTGGCCCGCCCCGCCTCCGTCGAGGACGCGGTCTGCTCCCGCGACGCCGGGTATCTGCTGGAGGCCGTAGGAGTACTGGCCGCGCCGCCCGCCGCCGAGGCCGTCGAGCGCGCCACCCGGTCCCTGAACGCGGCGATGGCCCCGTACGGCACCGGCCGCACCATGGTCAATCTGCACGGCACCCCGGGCGACAGCGCCGACCGGGCCCGCGCCTGGACCCCCGAGGTGTACGAGCGGCTGCGGCGGACGAAGGCCGCCTACGACCCGAAGAACCTGCTCGCCTTCGGCCACACGGTGCCCCCGGCATAGGAAAACCCCGCCGCCCGCGTACAGACGTACGCGGACGACGGGGTGAACCCGTCACACGTCAGGTCGTGGACCGGCGCCTGCGCGCCCCCGGCCGCCGCTCGCTGGGCCGGGTGACCGGATCCCCGGCCGACAGCGCCGCGTCCCGGCGCCTGGCGCCGAACTCCGCCAGCGCCTCCGCCAGCTTGTGCACGGACGGCTCCGGAGCCATCACGTCCACCCGCAGCCCGTGCTCCTCGGCGGTCTTCGCCGTGGCGGGACCAATACAGGCGATCACCGTCACGTTGTGCGGCTTGCCGGCGATACCGACCAGGTTCCGCACGGTGGACGACGAGGTGAACAGCACCGCGTCGAAGCCACCGCCCTTGATCGCCTCCCGGGTCTCGGCCGGCGGCGGCGAGGCGCGCACGGTGCGGTACGCCGTGACGTCGTCGACCTCCCAGCCCAGCTCGATCAGCCCGGCCA
This sequence comes from Streptomyces sp. DI166, assembly GCF_900091315.1. Taxonomy (GTDB): domain Bacteria; phylum Actinomycetota; class Actinomycetes; order Streptomycetales; family Streptomycetaceae; genus Streptomyces; species Streptomyces fuscus. The sequence goes on along the minus strand of NZ_FLSP01000003.1, from coordinate 16,648 downwards.
CCAGCGTCTCGGTGGCGATGTCCGCGCGCGGCAGGAACACCCGGTCGATCGGGTCGAAGACCGGGTCGTACGGGGGCCAGTCCTCCAGGAGACCGGCCGCCGACTGCTCGCCGCTCGGCACCAGGTCCGGCTTCACACCAAACGCGATCAGCGCCTTCGCGGTCTGCTCGCCCACCGCCGCGACCTTGATTCCGGCGAAGGCACGGGCGTCCAGCCCGTACTCCTCGAACTTCTCGCGCACCGCCTTCACGGCGTTGACCGAGGTGAAGGCGATCCACTCGTAGCGGCCCGTCACCAGGCCCTTGACCGCCCGCTCCATCTGCTGCGGGGTGCGCGGCGGTTCCACGGCGATGGTCGGCACCTCGTGCGGCACCGCGCCGTACGAGCGCAGCTGGTCGGAGAGCGAGGCCGCCTGCTCCTTGGTGCGCGGCACGAGCACCCGCCAGCCGAACAGCGGCTTGGACTCGAACCACGAGAGCTGCTCGCGCTGGGCCGCGGCGGACCGCTCACCGACCACGGCTATCACCGGCCGGCCGCCCTCCGGCGAGGGCAGCACCTTGGCCTGCTTCAGCGTCTGCGCGATGGTGCCGAGCGTCGCGGTCCAGGTGCGCTGCCGGGTCGTCGTACCGGCGACGGTCACCGTCATCGGGGTGTCCGGCTTGCGGCCCGCGGCCACCAGCTCACCGGCCGCCGCGGCGACGGAGTCCAGCGTGGTGGAGACGACGACCGTGCCGTCCGAGGCGCCGACCTCCGTCCAGCACCGGTCGGAAGCCGTCCGCGCGTCCACGAACCGCACGTCCGCGCCCTGCGCGTCGCGCAGCGGCACACCGGCGTAGGCGGGCACACCGACCGCGGCCGCGATACCGGGGACCACCTCGAAGGGCACCCCGGCGGCGGCGCACGCCAGCATCTCCTCGGCGGCGTACGTATCGAGCCCGGGGTCCCCGGACACCGCACGCACGACCCGCCTGCCGCCCCGCGCGGCCTCCATGACAAGATGTGCCGCATCCCGCACAGCGGGTGCTCCGGCGGTTGTTGACGCGCCGTCAACGACCGCCAGCTGAGGCGTGCCTGTGCCCTGGGCCGGATCCGTCGAGGGGTCCGTGTTCACCACGGCCACGCCCGACCTGGCGTGCACCCGGACCACGTCGAGCACCTCGTGCTCGGCGACCAGGACGTCCGCGTTCGCCAGCGCCTCCACGGCGCGCAGTGTCAGCAGTCCCGGATCTCCGGGTCCGGCACCCAGGAAGGTGACGTGCCCTTGTTCAAGGCCGGTGGGAAGGGTGGTGGGGCTCAATGTGCTCGCTCCCCCATCAGACCGGCCGCGCCCTGCGCGAGCATCTCGGCGGCGAGTTCGCGACCGAGTGCCAGCGCGTGGTCGTGCGTCTCGGGCACGGGACCGGTGGTGGACAGCTGCACCATGCGCGCACCGTCGGCGGTGCCGACGACGCCGCGCAGGCGCATTTCCTTGACAATCTGCCCGTCGGCCAGCAGGTCGGCCAACGCGCCCACGGGGGCGCTGCAACCGGCCTCCAGGGCGGCGAGCAGTGACCGCTCGGCGGTCACGGCGACCCGCGTGAACGGGTCGTCGAGCTCTCCGAGCGCGGCGATCAGCTCCGCGTTGTCCGCGGTGCACTCGACCGCCAGGGCCCCCTGGCCGGGGGCGGGCAGAACCGTGTCGACCGACAGGAAGTCGGTGACCTCCTCGATCCGGCCGATCCGGTTCAGCCCGGCCGCGGCCAGTACGACCGCGTCGAGTTCGCCGTCGCGGACGTACCGGATGCGCGTGTCGACGTTGCCGCGGATCGGCACGGTCTCGATGTCGAGTCCGTGGGCGCGGGCGTACGCGTTCAGCTGCGCCATGCGGCGTGCCGAGCCGGTGCCGATGCGCGCGCCGCGCGGCAGGTCGGTGAACTTCAGCGCGTCCCGGGCGACGATCACGTCGCGCGGGTCCTCGCGCTCGGGGATGGCCGCGAGCGTCAGCTCCTCGGGCTGCGCGGTGGGCAGGTCCTTCAGCGAGTGCACCGCGAAGTCGACCTCGCCGCGCAGCAGCGCGTCGCGCAGCGCGGTGACGAAGACGCCGGTGCCGCCGATCTGGGATAGCGACTCCCGGGAGACATCGCCGTACGTGGTGATCTCGACGAGCTCGACGGGCCGTCCGGTCACCTGGCTCACGGCGTCCGCCACCTGCCCGGACTGGGCCATGGCGAGCTTGCTCCGCCGGGTCCCGAGCCTCAGTGCCTTGTCTTTCATACCGGCCCTCGGTCCTTCTCGGTGCTGTCCCCGGCCCGGGAGACGGCGGCCACCGTCTCGGGGTCGAGGTCGAACAGGGTCCGCAGCGCGTCCGCGTACCCGGCGCCGCCGGGTTCGGCCGCGAGCTGCTTGACCCGTACGGTCGGCGCGTGCAGGAGCTTGTCCACGACGCGCTTCACGGTCTGGGTGATCTCGGCGCGGTGCTTGTCGTCCAGCCCCGGCAGCCGGCCTTCGAGCCGGGCGATCTCCGCGGCGACGACATCGGCGGCCATGGTGCGCAGCGCGACCACGGTGGGGGTGATGTGCGCGGCCCGCAGCGCGGCGCCGAACGCGGCGACCTCGTCGGCCACGATCCGGCGCACCTGGTCGACGTCGGCGGCCATCGGGGCGTCCGCGGAGGCCTCGGCCAGCGACTCGATGTCCACGAGGCGGACCCCGCCGAGCCGGTGCACGGCCGCGTCGATGTCCCGGGGCATGGCGAGGTCGAGCAGGTACAGCACCGGCTCGGGCGCCTCGGCGACCGGCTCGGGCCTGCGCCGCTCGGGGATCCGTCCGACGGTGGCCGCGGCGGCGGCGAGCGCCGCGATGGCCTCGGCCTCGTCGGCGGGGCTCTGCGGGCGGGGGATGCCGTTGTCGACCCAGGCGGCGTGCTGCTCCAGGGTGGCCGCGTCCATACCGGCGACGGCGGCCTCGCCCATGACGGAGAAGCCTGACTGCACGGCGGCGAGGTCGAGCGGGCAGTTCTCCTCGTCGGCCGCCGTGAGGCTGCGGGCGTTCGTGCCGCCCAGGGCGGCACGGGTGGGCGCGGGCGGCACCTCGTCGGCGCCGAGCCGCGCGGGCACCCCACGGTCCTTCAGCGCGCCCGCGACGGTCTCCGAGGCGAGCACGAGGCCGGTGGCCCCGGTGCAGGACACGGCGATGTCGGCACGTGTCAGTTCGCCCGGCACCGCGTCCATCGCGACCGCGCGGGCCGAGACACCGGTACCGCCCTCGCCGAGGATCTCCACCAGCCGCTCGGCCCGGTCCGCCGTACGGTTCGCGACCACGACCTCGGCCACCCCGGCCCGCGCCAGCGTCGCCGCCGCCAGCGACGACATCGACCCGGCACCGATGACCAGCGCCTTCTTCCCGCGCGCCCAGTCCTGCACGGCCGTCGTCCGGGACAGCTGCTCCAGGCCGAAGGTGACCAGGGACTGCCCGGCGCGGTCGATACCGGTCTCGGAGTGGGCCCGCTTGCCGACCCTGAGCGCCTGCTGGAACAGGTCGTTCAGCAGCCGCCCGGCGGTGTGCAGGTCCTGCGCACGCGCGAGGGAGTCCTTGATCTGGCCGAGGATCTGGCCCTCGCCGACGACCATCGAGTCCAGCCCGCACGCCACCGAGAACAGATGGTGGACGGCCCGGTCCTCGTAGTGCACATAGAGATACGGAGTCAGCTCGTCGAGACCGACCCCCGAGTGCTGGGCGAGCAGCGTCGACAGCTCGGCCACACCGGCGTGGAACTTGTCCACGTCGGCGTACAGCTCGATCCGGTTGCAGGTGGCGAGCACCGCCGCCTCGGTGGCGGGCTCCGCCGCGACCGTGTCCTGCAGCAGCTTGATCTGGGCGTCCGCGCTCAGCGCGGCCCGCTCCAGCACGCTGACCGGCGCGCTGCGGTGGCTCAGTCCGACGACCAGGAGACTCATGCCGGCATCACGGCGGGCACGTCCCCGTCAGGTCCCTTGTCGCCGGACTCGTCGCGCACGGCGGGCACCGCGCCGGTGCCCTCGGTGGCCGCGGCTTCCTCGCCGGCCTTGCGCTGCTCGTGGAAGGCGAGGATCTGCAGCTCGATGGAGAGGTCGACCTTGCGCACGTCGACGCCGTCCGGGACGTTCAGCACGGTCGGCGCGAAGTTCAGGATGGAGGTGACGCCGGCGGCCACCAGCCGGTCGCAGACCTGCTGCGCGGCACCGGCGGGGGTGGCGATGACACCGATGGACACACCGTTGTCCTCGATGATCTTCTCAAGATCGTCGGTGTGCTGCACGGGGATGCCGGCCACGGGCTTTCCGGCCATTGCGGGATCGGCGTCGATCAGCGCGGCGACCCTGAAACCACGGGAGGCGAAGCCGCCGTAGTTGGCCAGCGCGGCGCCGAGGTTACCGATACCTACGATCACAACCGGCCAGTCCTGGGTCAGGCCGAGTTCACGGGAGATCTGGTACACGAGATACTCGACGTCGTAGCCCACGCCGCGTGTCCCGTAGGAGCCCAGGTACGAGAAGTCCTTGCGCAGCTTCGCGGAGTTGACTCCGGCGGCGGCGGCGAGCTCCTCGGAGGAGACCGTCGGTACCGAGCGCTCCGACAGTGCGGTCAGCGCGCGGAGGTACAGCGGAAGCCGGGCGACGGTGGCCTCGGGAATCCCTCGGCTACGGGTCGCCGGTCGGTGAGTTCGGCCAGTTGCCACGGTGCTCCTGCGGGTAGAGCGGGGCTGCAGGCGGTCGTACGTCCCCAGACCGCCCCGTCGGAAGCAGGCTATGTCTTTGTGAACGCGTGCACAAAGATGGTGTCCGATTTGCCCGGCCAACGTGACCGGGGTCACGCACGTCGCTCTCGGAGGCAAAACCGCACACTTCCCTCAATCAATCCCGCCCCCGAGACCACTTCTCCATCGATCCTAAGCGACCGGCCGGCGCAGTTGTACTAGTCAGTCAGTGCCTTGCGGAGGCGGTTCTCGTCCACGCGCCAGAAGGTGTGCTGCTCTCCGTCGACGAGCACCACGGGGATCTGTTCCCAGTACTGGTCGTGGAGTTGGGGGTCCTCGGTGATGTCCTTCTGCTCCCAGGGGACACCCAGATCCGCGCACACCTTCTCGATGACGATCTGTGCGTCATCACACAGATGACAGCCGGGTTTGCGGATGAGCGTGACGAGGCGGTCCTGGGGGGCCCGGGGGTTCTTGGCCTCGCGGCGGCGGAAGAGGGGAGTCATGTCGGCCATTCTCGCGCGGGGGGTGGTGGGGCGGAGAGGGGCGTCACTGTTGATGAACGCCGTGATGGGATCACTTCTTTAACGACACGGTCGCGGAGAGTTCACAGCCTTCGAACCTCTCGGCTCCGGAAGCACCGAACAAACTGGCTATGCTCACGCCATGGCCGCTCTCGGATGGCTCACCCCCCGTAGGCGCTCCGCCACGGCGCGGAGCGTGTTGGCAGGCGAGGCCTCTGCGGAGGCAGCGCGCAAGTCGGTTCCCGAGTTGGTACCGGAGTCCGGGCCCGAGGAGGAACCCGAGTTCCCGGTGCTCGGGGACGACAAGGCCGCCGCGTTCTTCGACCTCGACAACACCGTGATGCAGGGCGCCGCGCTGTTCCACTTCGGCCGGGGGCTGTACAAGCGGAAGTTCTTCGACACGCGTGAGCTGGTGCGGTTCGCGTGGCAGCAGACATGGTTCCGGCTGGCCGGGGTCGAGGACCCCGAGCACATGCAGGAGGCGCGCGACTCGGCGCTGTCGATCGTGCAGGGGCACCGGGTGTCCGAGCTGATGTCGATCGGCGAGGAGATCTACGACGAGTACATGGCGGAGCGGATCTGGCCCGGGACGCGGGCGCTGGCGCAGGCGCACCTGGACGCGGGGCAGAAGGTGTGGCTGGTGACGGCGGCGCCGGTGGAGATCGCGCAGGTGATCGCGCGGCGGCTGGGGCTGACCGGGGCGCTGGGTACGGTGGCGGAGTCGGTGGACGGGGTGTACACGGGCAAGCTGGTGGGCGAGCCGTTGCACGGGCCGGCGAAGGCGGAGGCCGTACGGGCGCTGGCGGCGGCGGAGGGGCTGGACCTCTCGCGCTGCGCGGCGTACAGCGACAGCCACAACGACATCCCGATGCTGTCGCTGGTGGGGCACCCGTACGCGATCAACCCGGACGCCAAACTCCGCAAGCACGCCCGCGAACTGGACTGGCGGCTGCGCGACTACCGCACGGGGCGGAAGGCGGCGAAGGTCGGCATTCCGGCGGCGGCGGGCGTGGGCGCGGTCGCCGGCGGCACAGCGGCAGCCATCGCCATCTCCCGCCGTCGCCGCTGAATGCCTGCGGCGGCCCGCGCGCGTGGATGGGGGTACGCGTAGCGCCTACGGCCGTCATGCGGCCGGGGCCGGGGCGGGGGGTGTCCGTCCTCGGACGGGCGGCTCAGTACGTACATCAATCCCCCACTCCGGACGCCCGCCACTGCGGGCGAACACCCCCCACCCCGTCCCCTCCCACGGCGGGCGACTGCAACCCATGATCCCGACCCGACCCGACCCGCCTAACTGCGGGCAGCGGCACCGCTGTACCGACATAGCTGCGGGCCGTCGTGCCGCCTAGGCGGCGCCCACCAAGCCGACGGCACCGCCATATCGCCCCAGCTACGGGCAGTCGTGCCACCGAGGCAGCGCCCACCCAAGCCGACGGCACCGCCATATCGCCCCAGCTACGGGCAGTCGTGCCACCGAGGCAGCGCCCACCCAAGCCGACGGCACCGCCATATCGCCCCAGCTACGGGCAGTCGCACCACTGGGACGGCACGGGTGGGCGCAGCGGCACCCCGTGAGCGCGGGCGAGCGGACCCACCTCCAACGGCGCCGACAACGGACGGCACTCGGAGCACCCGGTGACCGAAAGTCGGAGTGCAGCTCCGATCAACTGCGGACCGGCGCAGGCGAACCCGGCCAATCCGGGCGCCATACCCACCCAACCCCCTGTCCAGTCCCCTTGGCTGCACACGGCCACAACACGCCCCGCTCCCGACCGAAATACGATCCCTTCCGGTCAACAATCGGTCACTGCAAGGCACTTACCCGACCGCCAATCGGTTACAGAAGCGACGTAATCGATGATTTGAGCAACTGGGTGTAGCAGCGCCTACACGAAGCGTTATTCTCCTCAGACGCAAACCGGTACCCCTCCGTCGCTACGACGGGTGAACGGTCCCGCACTGCACGTGATGGAAGCTCTGCCTCTGGGAGTCCCGTGTACCCACACGTCGGGGTTGACGCCTCGGGCCTGGCTACGCTGCGCGCAACGGTCCAAGACCTGTTGCGCGGCTTCGTCCCCACCGCGTACGCCGTCCCCGCCCTCGCCGTAGCCGCCGCCCCCGTCGGCCCCTGCTACGCGCTCGCCGACGGCACGGCCGCCGTCGGCAGACGGGGACGCGCCTCCGGCGCCACCACCCCCCGGCGCCCGGCCGCGGACAGCGACAGCGCCCGGATGATGGATCTGGTCGAGCGCGCGCAGGCCGGGGAGGCCGACGCCTTCGGGCGGCTCTACGACCAGTACAGCGACACCGTCTACCGGTACATCTACTACCGGGTGGGAGGTAAGGCGACCGCCGAGGACCTCACCAGTGAGACCTTTCTGCGGGCCCTGCGCCGCATCGGCACCTTCACCTGGCAGGGCCGCGACTTCGGCGCCTGGCTCGTCACCATCGCCCGCAACCTCGTGGCCGACCACTTCAAGTCCAGCCGCTTCCGCCTGGAGGTCACCACCGGCGAGATGCTCGACGCCAACGAGGTCGAGCGCTCCCCGGAGGACTCCGTCCTGGAGTCGCTCTCCAACGCCGCCCTGCTCGACGCCGTCCGCCGGCTCAACCCCCAGCAGCAGGAGTGCGTCACGCTCCGCTTCCTGCAGGGCCTGTCCGTCGCCGAGACCGCCCGCGTCATGGGCAAGAACGAGGGCGCGATCAAGACCCTCCAGTACCGCGCCGTGCGTACCCTCGCCCGGCTCCTGCCCGACGACGCCCGCTGACGCCGCACGCTCAGTAGCGTTCAACTCGCTCTCGGTGAAAGTCCGTTGACTCCCCGATCCGATCATCCGTCGTCCGTAACCCAAGTGCCGCGACGCTCGTTGTGCGGGATGCAGGCTCCCTGTGGTCACTACCCGGCCGTCTCCGATCACTCGATCGTGTGGATGTGGTCGGGTGGTGCAACCCTCAGGACCCCCTGGGGAGTCGACCGTCATGACGAGAGGAGGTGCCGCCAGTGATCGCGAACGTATCGGCGCACCGGCGGGCGAACGCCTTCGCCCAGGCCCTGGAGGAGCAGTCCGACCAGGGCACGGCGGCCGAGCAGTCCGAAGGATCGGCACCGGCCCCGGCCGCTGCGGAACAGACCGAGCAGGGCCGTCTACTGGCCCTCGCCACAGGTCTCGCGGAGCTGCCCCGGCCAGAGCTGGATCCTGAGGTCAAGGTCGTCCAGCGGGCCCAGCTCGTGGCCGCGATGGAGGCCATGCTGCTGGAGAGCGCCGGAGGCGGGGCTGATTCTGCGGTGCCGGAGCAGCGCTCCCACCGGGCCCGGGGCGCACACCGGGCGAGCGGACTGGGCAAGCTGCGACCGCGCTCCCGGCTCACCAAGGGCCTCGCCGCAGGCGGCCTCAGCGTCGGTGTGGCCGCCGGAGCGTTCGGCGGAGTCGCCGCGGCCAGCGGTGACGCCCTGCCCGGCGACTCGCTCTACGGCCTCAAGCGCGGCATCGAGGACTTCAAGCGCGGCCTCGCCGACGGGGACTCCGAACGCGGCCGGGTCTACCTCGACCAGGCCTCCACCCGGCTCAACGAGGCCCGTCGGCTGATGGAGCGCGACCGCAGCGGCCCGCTCGACCACGAGACGCTGGGCGAGGTCCGGCGCGCCCTGTCCGGCATGCACCACGACGCCTCCGAGGGCCACCGGCTGCTGGCCGCGGCCTACGCCGCCGACCCGGACTCCCTCGGCCCCATGCAGGCCCTGGCCGGGTTCTCCCGCTCGCACCGCGAGACCTGGGGCGCCCTGCGCGACCGCCTCCCCGTCCAGCTCGGCGATGTCGGCGAGCAGGTGACATCGGTCTTCGACGCCATAGACGAAGACGTGGCGCCGCTGGAGTCCCTGCTGCCCGAGACGCCCAGCGAGAGCGGCGGCTCCGGCAAGCACCGGGGCGCCCCCGAGTCGGCCTCCACAGGTTCCTCCGGTGCGGACCGCTCGACCGCGCCCAGCAGCGGCAGCAGCGCCTCCGACGGCCGCGGCTCCTCCAGCAGCCCCAGCAAGTCCGCGAGCGGCTCCACCGGCGAGGACGAGGGTCTGCTCGGCGGCAGCACCGGCGGCCTCCTCGACCCGCCGAACAGCACGGGCAGTACGACGCCGTCCGCCGGCGACCCGGCCCTCCCCGAGCCGGACGTCACCCTCCCGCCGCTGCTCCCGGGCCTGCTCCCCGGGCTCGGCATCGACACCGAGGACGCCGACTAGGCACCAGGCTCCGGTACACGACGGGGGCGCCCTTCCCGGGAAGGGCGCCCCCGTTGTCGTACGGCCGTATAAAGCGTTTCGCCGTATAAAACGTTTCTTCGGTGCGCGGGTTGTGGCGGGCTCAGAAGAAGACCGACCGGCGCTGCACCAGCAGCTTGTACAGGGTGTGCTGGATCTGCTCCCTGACCTGGTCGGTCAGGTTGAACATCAGCATCGGGTCCTCGGCCGCCTCCGGCGGATAGCCGTCCGTGTGGATCGGCTCGCCGAACTGGATCGTCCACTTGGTGGGCAGCGGGATCGCGCCCAGCGGGCCCAGCCAGGGGAACGTCGGGGTCAGCGGGAAGTACGGGAAACCGAGCAGCCGCGCCAGCGTCTTGGCGTTGCCGATCATCGGGTAGATCTCCTCCGCGCCCACGATCGAGCACGGAATGATCGGCGCGCGCTTGCGCAGCGCCGTGGAGACGAAACCGCCCCGCCCGAAGCGCTGGAGCTTGTAGCGCTCCCCGAAGGGCTTGCCGATGCCCTTGAAGCCCTCCGGCATCACCCCGACCAGCTCGCCCTGGCCCAGCAGCCGTTCGGCGTCCTCCGCGCACGCCAGGGTGTGCCCCAGCTTGCGCGCCAGCTCGTTGACCACCGGCAGCATGAAGACCAGGTCCGCCGCCAGCAGCCGCAGATGCCGGCCCGCCGGATGGTGGTCGTGGACCGCGACCTGCATCATCAGCCCGTCCAGCGGCAGCGTGCCGGAGTGGTTGGCGACGATCAGCGCGCCGCCCTCGGACGGGATGTTCTCCACGCCCTTCACCTCGACCCGGAAGTACTTCTCGTACACCGGCCGCAGCAACGACATCAGGACCTGGTCGGTCAGCTCCTCGTCGTAGCCGAAGTCGTCGACCTCGTAGTCCCCGGTGAGGCGGCGGCGCAGGAAGGACAGACCGCCCGCGATCCGCCGCTCCAGCCCGCCGTCGTCCTGCGGCTCCGGCGTATCGTCCGTCACCGGTTTCTGTTCCGTCACTGGGCCATCATCCTGCGGGACCGGCCTGCCGGGCAGGGGCTGGACCTCGCCGAGCGCGGAATCCGCGCCCTTGCGCCGGCTCCCCACGCTCCGGCGGCGCTGCGGCCGCGGTGCGGCGCCCGCGCGGGACCGGTCGTCGTCGAACGGAATGACCTTGGCGTCCGCCATCGTTGCTGCGCTCCTCAGTTGGCGCTCTGCGTCGGGAGGTGACCACTGCCCGGAAGGGCCAGCTCGGCGACCCGGTCCACGGCCCCCGCGAGGGCCTCCGGCGGGAGCAGTCCGGGGCCGCGGCTGCGGGAGAAGTCCTCGAAGGTCTCCGCGGTCGTGTACTTCGGCCGGAAGCCGAGGGTCTCCCGCATCTGGTCCGTCGCCACGACCCTGCCGTGGGTCAGCAGGCGGATCTGCTCGGGCGAGAAGTCCGTCATACCGAGCGTACGCACCAGCGAGCCCGCCCAGGTCACCGCGGGCAGCAGCAGCGGCACGGTGGGCCGCCCGAGCCTCCGCGCGCACTGCGACAGCAGCAGGACCCCGTCCCCGGCGATATTGAACGTGCCGCTGTTCAGGGTGCCGCGGGCGGGCTCGTGCGAGGCGATCCGCAGCACCTCGATCACATCGTCCTCGTGCACGAACTGCAGCCTCGGGTCGTAGCCGAGAACCGTCGGCAGGACGGGCAGCGAGAAGTACGAGGCGAGCGGTGTGTCCGCGGTCGGCCCGAGGATGTTGGCGAACCGCAGCACGCACACGGCCACATCCGGCCGCCGCCGCGCGAACCCGCGCACATACCCCTCGACCTCGACGGTGTCCTTCGCGAAGCCGCCGCTGGGCAGGGACTTGGGCGGGGTGGTCTCGGTGAACACCGCCGGGTCCCGGGGCGCCGAGCCGTAGACGTTCGTACTGGACTTCACCACCAGCCGCTTGACCGTCGGCGACTTCTGGCACGCCCCGAGCAGCTGCATGGTGCCGATGACGTTGGTCTCCTTGACCGTGGTCCGGCTTCCGCTGCCCAGCGCCGTGCCCGTCACGTCCATGTGGACGACCGTGTCCGCGCCCGTCTCGGCCAGCACCCTCGCTATGGTCGGCTGCCGGATGTCGGCCTGAATGAAGTCCGCGCCGCCCAGATGGTGCTCGGGCGGAACCGCGTCCACGGCGACGACCCGGTCGACCTGTGGGTCACGCTGGATCCGTCGTACGAAACGGCCCCCCAGTTGACGGGCCACTCCGGTCACGAGCACGACCTTTCCCAAGATCAGCGCCTTCCTTCCAGGAATTCGTCCAGACCCGATGTACCGCTGCTCGTTACCCTGCCGGGTTCCCCGTGTGCCGCCAACTTAGCGGGTCGATGTTGCGCTGTGATGACCACCCAATGCATGAAGTGACGGCATCCACAGGACGGACGAACAGATGCAGCCAGTGTGAGCGTCCGGGCCCGCGTACGAGGTCCGGCCCGCCGCACAACGGCCCCGGAAAAGGAGTGTGGCCCCCGACCGGCAACCGGTGGGGGGCCACACTCACGCTCTCGCGGCGGCTCGCGTCGCGAGTTACTTCTTGTTGCGACGCTGAACGCGCGTGCGCTTGAGCAGCTTGCGGTGCTTCTTCTTGGCCATCCGCTTGCGCCGCTTCTTGATAACAGAGCCCACGACTACCCTCGCTCACTTCTCATCACTCGGTGTTTGGGCGCCATGGGCCCACACGACCTACGAGGGGCTAGCCTACCCGCCCGAGCGCTGAGGTCGTAATCGAGGTGGCCGGGGGAGATCCGACGGTGCCCTGAGGATCCCCCCGTACCCCGTGCCGTCAGGCGGTTTCCACCCCCACATAGCTCTCACGGAGGTACTCGTGTACCGCTTGCTCGGGGACGCGGAAGGACCGCCCCACCCGGATCGCGGGCAGATGACCGCTGTGCACCAGGCGGTACACGGTCATCTTGGACACTCGCATCACCGAGGCGACTTCCGCCACGGTAAGGAACTGAACCTCGTTCAGAGGCCTCTCGCCAGCTGCAGCCATGACACACCTGAACCTTCCGCACTCGACGGCCACCGGCTTCCCCTTCCGGTGACTCTTCGTCGCTGCGTGCTCACTCCCCAATGTAGGGGCGGGTGGTGCGAGTGGGGAAGAGGTGCACCCATCGGCGGCCTACTGTGACAGACACGCTCGTTTGAGTACGTAGCGGGTAAGCGGCCGGTAGTAAGCAGACCGCACACCGTCATCAAGTGGAACGACGACGGACACCACCCCCTCCGCCTCCCCCACGAAGAGCGCGGGGTCATCGGTATCGGCCAGCCCAATGGCCTCAAACCCCAGCTGACCTGCTCCGCAGACCCAGCCGTGATCCCCGATCACCAATTCCGGCAGCGGCCCGTCGGCCTCGGCCGCGGCCGCCAGCGCGAGCCGAACCGGGAGCGGGGAATGCGTGTGTGCGCCCGGCTCACGCCCGGAGCCAACGGCGTCGGCCGCGCGTACGAGCGCGACTCCTCGTACGTACTCAAGGTTGTACGTGCGTAGACCGAACCGGGTCGTTATGTCGACACAGCGACCCTGCGCGGGGGTGAGGACGACACATCCGGCCGCCGAGAGAGCGTCCGCCAAGGCGGCGTAGAAACCGAGCAGCGGACGCGGGTGCCCGGTGCCGATGAGCACGGCCCCGCCGCGCCGGACGACCGCACGCAGCCGCCCCGCGAACGCCTCCAGGCCCGCCAGCGTCCGATCAGGATCGATCACATCATGCCCGTCAACGCACAGCGGATCGCGGGAAACCCCGCATTTGTCCGCCATCAACGCGACCAGTTCCCGCTGCCCCCACTCGGCGCACGGGTCGACCCCCATCAGCGCCCGGGGATCCCCGGCCGCGAACAGCCGATAGCTGCGCAGGCTCGTCTCCCGGGTGGTGGCCACCACCCCCGCCAGCCGAGCAGCGACCAGATGGCCCCGCAGAGCCCCAATGGACAACACGCAGCGATGCTGGCGGACGCGGGGCGGGGGTGGGGGTGGAACGGGGTGAAGTGCGCACGGTTGGCGTAACGGCGACGGCAAGCCCGTAGGGGTGGCCCCCTACGGCAGCAGCCCCCGCAGCGGGAACACCGCCCGCCTCGTCGCCAGTACGGCCTGATCCAGCCGGTCCGCGGGGTCGTACCCCGCCTCCCACTCCCCGTACGACACGGGCCAGCGCCCGTCCGTCATCCGCACCGGCGCCAACTGCCGCGTACGGGCGAACACTTCCTGCCGCCACTCCTCCGGGATCGACGCCTCCGGGGCGATCTCCCGGCCCGCCGCGATCCCCACCAGATGCGTCCACGAACGGGGTACGACCTCCACCACCGCGTAGCCGCCGCCCCCGAGCGCCACCCAGCGCCCGTCGGCGTACTCGTGCGCCAGGTCGTGGCAGGCGACCTGCACGGCCCGCTGCGCGTCCAGCGACACCGCCAGATGCGCCAGCGGGTCCTCGAAGTGGGTGTCCGCCCCGTGCTGGGTCACCAGCACCTGCGGCCGGAACCCGGCCAGCAGCTCCGGCACCACGGCGTGGAACGCCCGCAGCCAGCCCGCGTCCCCGGTCCCGGCCGGCAGCGCCACATTCACCGCCGAGCCCTCCGCGTCCCCGGCCGCGCCTGTCTCCTCCGGCCAGCCGGTCTGCGGGAACAGCGTGCGGGGGTGCTCGTGCAGGGAGATCGTCAGGACCCGCGGGTCCTCCCAGAACGCCGCCTGGACGCCGTCCCCGTGGTGCACGTCGACGTCCACATAGGCGACGCGCTCGGCGCCGAGCTCCAGCAGCCGGGCGATGGCGAGCGAGGCGTCGTTGTAGATGCAGAAACCGGAGGCACCGCCGGGCATCGCGTGGTGCAGGCCCCCCGCGAAATTCACGGCGTGCAGCGCGTCCCCACGCCACACGGACTCCGCCGCGCCCACGGACTGCCCCGCGATCAGCGCCGAGACCTCGTGCATCCCGGCGAACGCGGGATCGTCCAGCGTGCCGATCCCGTACGACCCGTCGGCGGACCGCGGATCGGCCGAGGCCGCCTTCACGGCGTCGATGTAGTCCTGGCGGTGCACGAGCCGCAACGTCGACTCCCCGGCCGCCTTCGCCGTGACCACGTCCACGGCCTGGTCGAGCCCGAAGCTCTCCACGAGACGCCGGGTCAGGGCCAGCCGGACCGGATCCATCGGATGCTCCGGCCCGAAGTCATAGCCCGTTACTGCCTCGTCCCACATCAGCTGTGCGCGGCCGCTCATGCCCGCCACCGTATCGGTCCGATCCAGTCTCGAACGATCGGGCATACACAAGCGTCACCAGCACCAACACCATCGGCACAAGCATGGCCCCGCGGTAACTCCACGCATCGCCCAAGGCCCCCACCAACGGCGAACCGACCAAAAAGCCCACATAGTTGAACACATTCAGCCGGGCCACGGCCGCATCCGACGCCCCCGGCGACAACCGCCCCGCCGCGGCGAAGGTCTGCGGCACCAGCACGCACAACCCCAGCCCCAGCAAGGTGAACCCGAGCAACCCAATGTTGGCCGACGGCGCCCACGCCACCACCGCGAACCCGCCCGCGGCCACCACGGCCCCCGTCCGCACCACGGCCACCGCCCCGAACCGCCGCACCCCGAAGTCCCCGAGGGAGCGCCCCAACAAGGTCGTCACCATGTAGACGTTGTACGGAACGGTCGCCATCTCGGGGCTGCCGCCCAGCACGTCCCTGAGGTACTTCGCGCTCCAGTTGGAGACGGTGGAGTCCCCGATGTAGGCGAAGGTCATGACCAGGCACAGCGGAAGCAGAAGCTTGAACCCCACGCTCCCCGCCGCCGCGGCCCCGCCCTCCTCCGGCTCCTGGCGACCGTCGATGTACCAATGGCTCCCGACGAACGCCAACGGCATCAGCACCACAACCACAGGCAGATACGACAGGAGCAACGCGTAGTCGAGGCGCGCCCCCACCCAGGCCAGCGTGGCGCCGAAGATCCCGCCCAGGCTGTACGCGGCATGGAAGCTGAGCATGATGCTGCGCCCGTACGCCCGCTGGAGGCTCACTCCCAGCATGTTCATCGAGGCGTCCAACGCACCCACGGCCAGTCCGAACGCCGCGAGGGACACCCCCAGTTCGACCATCCGGTCCCCCGCCGCCACCCCCAGCAGCGACAGGAACACCACCGGCTGGGACCACCGCAGCACCCGGCTCACCGGTACCCGCTTCACCAGCCACCCGGTCGCCACACTCCCGGCCCCGGCCAGAATCGGCACGGCGGCCAGGAACGCCGGCAGCAGCGCGTCGGAGACCTCGTAGCGGTCCTGGATCGCCGGTATGCGGGTCACCAGGAGGGCAAAGGCCACGCCCTGGGCGTAGAAGCTGAACGTCAGCGAGGCCCTGCCGCGCCACAGCACATCAGTCATGGCGGCGAGCGTAGGGCTCCGGCGTACCCGTGGGTAGATCCAGCCAAAGATGAATTTCCTTCAGCTTTGGCGGACCGGCTGCGGACCGGCTGCGGACCAGTTGCGGCTGTCTTCAGACCAGCAGATCGAGCAACTCGCCCATGTCGGCGAAGAGTCCGTTGGCGCCCTCCAGCCGCGAGGCCGGGGTCATCGCGGTGAACCCGTAGACATCCATGCCCGCGGCGACGGCCGCCTGCACCCCCAGCGGACTGTCCTCCACGACCACACACCGCTCCGGCGCGACCCCCATCCGCTTCGCGGCGTACAGGAACAGATCCGGCTCCGGCTTCCCGCGCCCGACGTCCTGCGAGCTGAAGATCCGCTCATCCTCGAACCACCGCGCCAGCCCGGTCGTCCGGTGCCCCACCCGGATCCGCTCATGACTGCCGGACGAGGCCACGCAGTACGGCACCCCGTCAGCGGCCAGCTTCTCCAGGACCTGCTCGGCCCCGGCCACGGGCTTCAACTCCCGCTCGAAAGCGGCGAACACCCGGGCGTGGAAGACATCGTCGAAGTCCGCCGGCAGCCGCTGTCCGGTCCGCTCCTCGACAAGATCGTGTACGCGGTGCATGGCGGAGCCCATGTAGTCGCGCAGGGAGTCCTCGTAGGAGGTGGGGTGGCCCAGCTCGGTCAGATAGGCGGCGAGGTGCCGGTTGGATATGGGCTCACTGTCGACGAGTACACCGTCGTTGTCGAAGATGACGAGGTCATAGCGCATGGGTAGAGCCTAATCCGG
>NZ_FLSP01000002.1 GCF_900091315.1 Streptomyces sp. DI166 | reverse complement strand
GACCAGTCGTCGGCGAACGGCGTGGCCCAGGCCACCAGGTCGTCGCCCCACAGCGCCAGGGCGACGAGTGCCGCGGCGTAGAGCAGGAACGTGATCAGGCCGGGAACCAGCCCGAAGCCGTAGCTCTTGCGGTGCCGGGCCATCCAGCGCTGGCCCTTGAGGAGATAGCGGAAACCCACCCCGAGATCGTGCATGGCCGAACTCTATCGGCCGCCCCGAAAGCGCCCCTCACCCCGCCGCCACCGACACCACCACCCCGGGCTCCGCCGACGGCGACACGGCCGCCGACACCCGTACCGCCGCCGCGCGGGCCACCCGTCCGGCCCGCGCCGCGCCGGACAGCAGCAGCGGCTGGAGCTGTTCCAGTCCCGCCACCACCAGCTCCTCCCCCGCGACCAGCACCGGCCGGGCCGCCCTGGTGGTCGCGGCGGCGGCCTCGGTGAGATCGGCGAGCGGCGGCAGGGCGGCGCGTACGACACCGGCGCCCGCGTGGGCGGCGCGCTCGGCGAGGGACACCTGGAGCGGGACCAGTGGGGCGACGGCGGCGGTCAACGCGTCGGCGATGCGGCGCAGTTCGGGCCCGCCGTCGTCCAGCACCTCCGCCGCCGCGCGCAGTACCGGGGTCAGAGCGAGGACGACGCCCGCGACCAGGCCCGCGCCCGCCGGGATCAGCGGGGAGGCGGCCTCGACCAGTTCGCAGAGGGCGGCGGTGAACTCCTCCACGGCCGGTTCCACCGCGTCCAGCACCGGCAGCAGGCTGTCGCCCAGCACCGCGAGCAGCGCCTGGGCCGGTTCGCTCACCGGGTGCACGGCGAGCGGGGCGCCGGTGGTGCCGAGTCGGGCGAGGGTGTCGACGACGCGCTGGAACGCCTGCTGGGCCTGCGGGGAGGCGCTGGCCTCGGCGAGTTCGGCGGTGGTCCGGCGCAGTACGCGCAGCATCTCCGGACCCGAACCGTCCCTGGGGTCGAAGGTGTTGAGGGCGATCCTGGTGAGGTTGCCGGCCGTGTCCAGGAGCTGGCCGGTCATGTCGGTGGTGTTGCGGGCCATGCGCAGTACGTCGTCCCTGCTGGGCAGTGGCGGGATGGTCGCCATCGGGTCTCCTCGACTCGGCACCGTCGCCCTCAGGATGCCCTCTTCCCCCGTGCCCTGTAGGCCATCCGGGGTATCGGTGACACCAACTCCTCACAGGTGCAGTTGAGTCGAACGGGTACACCTCGCCGTACGGACTTCTACGACGGCGCGGGCGGTCGTCGGACGGCGGCGGGGCAGCCGGTGGGGAACCGGCCCAGTGGGTCAGGGCATGGTTCACCATGGCACACACGCACAGCGGTCAGAGAAGAACGAGGAGAGCGGATGACGCCGGAGGTTCACGGCACCGTCGCGGACGGTTTTGAAGCGGTGCGCGAGGAGTTCGCCGCTTTCGTGGCGGAGGAACGGCCCGACTACGAGGGCCAGTTGTGCGCGTATGTGCACGGGCGCAGGGTCGTCGATCTGTGGGCGGGGGACGGTGCCGACGCCGGGTCGCTGTACGGCGTGTTCTCCTCGACCAAGGGCGCCGCGCATCTGGTGGTCGCCCTCCTCGTGCAGGACGGCACCCTCGAACTGGACCGCAAGGTCACCTACTACTGGCCGGAGTTCGGCGCGGAGGGCAAGGGCGGGCTCACGCTGCGTGACCTGCTGGCGCACCGGGCGGGGCTGGTGGGCCTGGACGCCGGGTTCTCCGCGGAGGAGCTGGCGGACGACCGGGTGATCGCCGAGCGGCTCGCCGACCAGCGGCCGTTCTGGCGCCCCGGCACCGCCTTCGGCTACCACGCGCTGGTCATCGGGGCGCTCACCGGCGAGGTGGTGCGGCGGGCCACCGGCCGCACGCTCCAGGAGGTGTACGAGGACCGGGTGCGCGCGCCCTACGGGCTGGACTTCTACCTCGGCCTGCCCGAGGCGCTCGAACCCCGCTTCCGTTCGGTGCAGCCGATGGCGCCGACGCCGAAGCAGCAGGCGCTGCTGGACGCCGAGGCGACCGGCCCGCACACGCTCTCCTCCATCGCCTTCAACACCCATGTGCCGGATCCGGGCGGGCTGGTGGACCACGCCAACTCCCGTCTGGTGCGCGCGAAGGGGCCCGCCTCGGCGGGCGGGGTGGCCGCGGCGCGCGGGATGGCCGGGATGTACGCGGCGGCGATCAGCGAGGTGGACGACCGGCCGCCGCTGCTGAAGCCGGACACCATCGCGGAGTTCGGGCAGATCCACTCCGTCGGCTACGACCTGGTGGCCCGGGCGCACAAGGCGTTCGGCCTGGGCTTCCAGGCCACGGCGGACAACTGGTACCCGTTCCTCGGCGCGGGCGCCTTCGGGCACAGCGGGGCGGGCGGCGCCCAGGCCTTCGCCGATCCGCGCAGCGGTCTGGCCTACGGGTACACCAGGCGCCGGTGCGCGTTCCCGGGCGGGGCGGCACCGGAGAACGTACGGCTGGTGCGGGCCGTGCACACGGCGGCGCTGGCCGTGTGACCAGCGCGCGCACGAAGGCCGCACCCTACGTCCAAGGGTGGGGCCTTCGCAGCTGTGCAACGAACGGGGTCAGACCAGGGTCACGGTGATGTTCCCGCGGGTCGCCTTCGAGTACGGGCACACCTCGTGGGCCTTCTTCAGCAGGGCGCGGGCCGATTCCCCGTCCACGTTCGGGATGTGCGCGGAGATCTCCACGATCAGGCCGAAGCCGTCGTCGTTGCGCCCGATGCCGACCTTGGCCGTGACCGTCGAGCCGGTGATGTCGGCGCCCTCCTGGCGGGCG
The DNA here is from genome assembly GCF_900091315.1 of Streptomyces sp. DI166. GTDB lineage: Bacteria > Actinomycetota > Actinomycetes > Streptomycetales > Streptomycetaceae > Streptomyces > Streptomyces fuscus. Next base: position 221,234 of record NZ_FLSP01000002.1, on the reverse strand, counting down.
ACCACGCCGAGGGCGCCCTGGAAGCAGGCGCTGTAACCGGCGGCGAACAGCTGCTCCGGGTTGGTCCCGGCGCCGCTGCCGCCCATCTCCCTCGGCGGGTTCACCACCACGTCGAGCCTGCCGTCGTCGGTGGCGACCCGGCCGTCGCGGCCGTTCTCGGCGGTGGCCACGGCGGTGTACAGGACGTCCGTCTGCTGGATGGACATGCGGTGTCTTCTCCTCCTCGGTCCGCCGCGACTCGCGCCCACGATCGACGACGGTTTCGGAAAGAAGTTACCGCATGCCGAAATCCAGCAGTAGGGGTCAGAGCTTGACGATCATCTTGCCGATGTTGTCGCCGCGCAGGACCCCGAAGAACGCCTCCAGGTTGTTCTCGATGCCCTCGACGACCGTCTCGCGGTACTTCAGCGCACCCGAGGCGACCCAGGGGCCGACCTCCTTGACGAACTGCGGCTGGAGGTCGTAGTGGTCGCCCACCAGGAAGCCCTCGATCCGGCCGCGGGTCTGGATCAGACGGGCGAGGTTGCGCGGGCCGGGGGCGGGCTCGGTGTCGTTGTAGACCGAGATCATCCCGCAGACGGCTATCCGGCCGTCCCGGTTGAGCCGGCCGATGGCGGCCTCCAGGTGGTCGCCGCCGACGTTGTCGAAGTAGACGTCGATGCCGTCCGGGGCGGCCTGCTTCAACTGCTCGGCGACGGGGCCGTTCTTGTAGTTGAAGGCAGCGTCGAAGCCGTACTCCTCGACCAGCAGCTTCACCTTCTCGTCGGAGCCGGCCGAGCCGATGACCCGGGAGGCGCCCTTGAGCCGGGCGATCTGGCCGACCTGGCTGCCCACGGCACCGGCGGCGCCGGAGACGAAGACCGTGTCGCCCTCCTTGAAGGACGCGGTGCGCAGCAGGCCCGCGTAGGCGGTGAGGCCGGTCATGCCGAGCACGCCGAGGTAAGTGGACAGGGGCGCGGCGTTCGCGTCGACCTTGACGGTCTGGGCGGCGCCGACGGTGGCGTACTCGCGCCAGCCGCCGAAGTGCAGGACATGGTCACCGGGGGCGATGCCGTCGATGTTCGAGGCGAGGACCTCGCCGACGGCGCCGCCCTGCATGGGCTTGTTCAGCTCGAAGGGGGCGACGTAGGACTTGGCCGCGCTCATCCTGCCCCGCATGTACGGGTCCACCGAGAGGTACGTGTTCCGCACCAGCACCTCGTCCGGTCCCGGCTGCCGGATCTCCGCCTCCACCAGGGCGAAGTCCTCGGGCTTCGGCCAGCCGACGGGGCGGCTGAGCAGGTGCCACTCGCGGCTGACGGCGGGGAGCGTGGGGGTGTCGGACATGAGGGTGACCCTTCCTGATTACTTCAGAGCCTGAAACTTCAGAACCTGAAACAACCATGCGCCTGAATATTTCAGGATGTCAAGTAACGGGGTACCCTGGTAGCCATGGCCACACCGCAGACGTCCCACCGCCCCGACTCGCTGACCATGGAGGTCGTCGACCTGATCGGGTCCGTGGTGGCGCGGTATCACGAGGAGTACGAGGAAGCCGCCGCCGAGCACGCCCTGACCGGCGCGCAGGCGCGGCTGCTGGGGCTGCTCACGCTGGAGCCGCTGCCCATGCGGAAGCTGGCGCAGCGCCTGAAGTGCGAGCCGTCGAACGTGACCGGGATCGTGGACCGGCTGGAGGCCCGAGGACTGGTGGAGCGACGGCCCGACCCCGCCGACCGGCGGGTGAAGGTGGCCGCCGCCACGGACGAGGGCCGCGAGGTCGCGCGCAGCCTGCGCGAGTCCCTCCGGTTCGCCCGGGAGCCGCTCGCGGGGCTGGGCGAGGAGGAGCGGCTGGCACTGCGGGATCTGCTGCGGCGGATGTTGGAGTCGTAGGCGGGGCGTGCGGGCGTCGTAGGCGGGCGTACGCGTCGTAGGAGGAGCGCACGGGCGGGGCGCGCGGGCGTCGCTGGCGGGGCGTACGCGTCGCAGGAGGAGCGCACGGGCAGGGCGGGTGGGGCGCGCGGGAGCCGCTGGCGGGCTCGCCGGATTCCCGCTAGGTGCACCACCACAGGAAGCGGTCGCAGGTCTCCGTCGGTTCCGGTTCCGGTTCCGGATCGGGGTCCGGGCGGGTCGGCTTCGGCGTCGGGGTGGGGGTCGGGTCCGCCGGGGTCGGGTCGGGTGCCGTCGTCGGGGGCAGGCCGCCGTCCGCCTGGCCGGACTGCGCGTCCTTCGTCGCCTCGTCCTCCGGCTGCTCGGACTCCTTGTCGTCCTTGCCCTTCTTGTCCTTGTCCGACTCCGACGGCGAGGGGGACGCGGACGTGCTCGGGGACGCCTCGTCGGACACTGTGTCCGCCGTGTCGCGGACCGGCTCCGCCGACTCCTCGGCCTCCTCGCCCGCGCCACCGTCGGCCTTGGTGTCGCCCGCTGCGGCCGGGGCGGGGGACGAACCCGGCGCGTCCAGGCCCAGTTCGGCGAGGCTCAGACCACCGGCGGCCAGCAGGAACCCCGCCGTGACGAACAGGGCGCGACGGCGGCGACGGCGGTGGGCCGCCGCCTTGCGGTCACGGCGGCTGACACCGGCCGAATCCGCCTCGTCGTCGCCCTCGCCCTCGAACCCCTCGTCCTCGGGCCCCTCGGGCTCGTACTGCTCCTCGACGCGGCCACGTCGGCCCCGGGCCGCGCGGCGGGTTGCGGCTCTGCCTCCCGGTCGTACGGCCTCCTCGGCCGTCTCCCGCGCGGCCGGCTCCGGCGCGCTCGCGGTTTCCTCGTACCGCTCGTACGAGTCCGTACGCGGCGCCTCGTCGCTCGCGTACACGCGGAGTTCTTCGACCGGCGCGCCGCAGCCCGGGCAGGCGAGGGCGCCATTCAGGTGCCGTCGGCACGGGTGGCAGTAGTCCATGACGCGGGAAGACTAAGTTCCGCGCGGAGTGCGTTCCTAGGCCCACCTGTGAAAGTTGTGTGCGGAACTACCCCTTCCGGTGGGCCGGTTGAGGTATACGCCCGATCCGTCACCGATGCGGTACGGAATGGGCACCGAAAGCCGTGTCGAAAGCGCTGTCGAAACCGTTATCCGTACGACCCATTGACACTCCGACCACCGCGTCCCTACTGTCACGTCAGCATTTCGAACGTATGACGAAATATCGAACATGCGGAATGAAGCCGACGACGCAGCAAGGGACAACTGCCGTGCGCATCACCGGAATCAGCACACACGTGGTCGGAACGCCCTGGCGGAATCTGACCTACGTACAGGTGCACACCGACGAGGGGATCACGGGAGTCGGTGAGACCCGGATGCTGGGCCACACCGACGCGCTCATCGGCTATCTGCGGGAGGCCGAGACCAACCACATCCTCGGCTCGGACCCGTTCGCCCTGGAAGACCTGGTGCGCCGGATGAAGTACGGCGACTTCGGCCGCGCGGGCGAGATCGTGATGTCCGGTATCGCCGTCATCGAGATGGCCTGCTGGGACATCAAGGGCAAGGCGCTCGGCGTCCCGGTCTGGCAGCTGCTCGGCGGCAAGGTCACCGACAAGGTCAAGGCGTACGCCAACGGCTGGTACACCACCGAGCGCACGCCCGAGGCGTACCACAAGGCCGCCCAGGGGGTGATGGAGCGCGGGTACAAGGCGCTCAAGATCGACCCCTTCGGCACCGGCCACTACGAGCTGGACCACGAGCAGACCCTGTACGCCGTCTCCCTGATCGAGGCGGTCCGTGACGCCATCGGCCCGGACGCCGAGCTGATGCTGGAGATGCACGGCCGTTTCTCCCCCGCCACCGCCGTCCGCCTCGCCCGCGAGCTGGCCCCCTTCAAGCCCGCCTGGCTGGAGGAGCCGGTCCCGCCGGAGAACCTCAAGGCGCTGGAGAAGGTCGCCGCCAAGGTGGACATCCCGGTCGCCACCGGTGAGCGCATCCACGACCGGATCGAGTTCCGGGAGCTGTTCGAGAGCCAGGCCGTCGACATCATCCAACCCGACGTCGGCCACATCGGCGGCATCTGGGAGACCCGCAAGCTGGCGGCGACCGCCGAGACGCACTACATGCTGGTCGCCCCGCACAACGTGGGCGGCTCGGTACTGACCGCCGCCTCGCTCCAGGTCGGCTTCACCTCTCCCAACTTCAAGATCCTTGAGCACTTCAACGACTTCGCGGACGCCGAGATCAAGAAGGTCGTCAAGGGCGCCCCGCAGGTCGTGGACGGGTACTTCCAACTCTCCGAGGCCCCCGGACTCGGGGTCGAGTTCGACGCCGACGCCGCCGCGGAGTTCCCGCAGCAGCAGGCGCGGTTCGACCTGTGGGCCGAGGGCTGGGAGCAGCGCAAGCCGAAGGGCGGTGGGCAGTGAGCACCTCTGTCGTCATCGAGGCGCCGGGCGAGTACCGGCTGGTCCCGCACGAGCCGCGCGAGCCGGCGGCCGGGGAGGCGCTGGTGCGTGTCCACGCGGTCGGCATCTGCGGCAGTGACCGCGAGCTGTACCAGGGCAACCGGCCCGAGGGGTACGTCCGTTACCCGCTGGTACCGGGTCATGAGTGGTCCGGGACCGTGCAGTCGGTCGGCGCCGGGGTGCCCGGGTCGCTGGTCGGGCGGAAGGTCGTCGGGGAGGGGTTCCGCAGCTGCCAGGTCTGCGACCGCTGTCACGCGGGCGAGACCACGCTGTGCGGCGCCGGGTACGAGGAGACCGGGTTCACCCAGCCCGGCGCGATGGCGTCGACGCTGACCCTGCCGGCCCGGCTGCTGCACCCGCTGCCGGACGACTGCGACCTGACCGCCGCCGCCCTGCTGGAGCCCGCCGCCTGTATCGCCGCCGCGGCGATCAAGGCGAACGCCCGCCCCGGTGAACGGGTCGCGGTGGTCGGCACCGGGACGCTCGGCATGTTCGCCGTGCAGTTCCTGCGCGCCGGATCGCCGGGCGAGCTGCTGGTGGTCGGCACCCGGCGGGACCGGGAGGCGCTGTCCCGGGAGTTCGGGGCGAGCGACTTCCGTACCCGGGACCAGGAGCTGCCCGCCGGCTTCGACGTGGTGATCGAGACCGCCGGGTCCGCCTCCGCGGCGCGCACCGCCGCCTCGCTGCTCCGGCGCGGCGGACGCCTGGTGCTCACCGGCATCCCGGCGCCGGGCGCCGACGGTCTGGACCCGACGGACCTGGTCGTACGGCAGTTGGAGGTGCACACCGTGTTCGGGGCGCCCCCGGCCGCGTGGGCGCACGCCGTCCGGGTGTTCGCGGCGGGGCTGCTGGACCCGCTGCCGCTGGTCACGCACGAGCTGTCGCTGGAGGAGTTCCCGCAGGCCATCGAGCTTGTCGGGGCCGGCGATCCGAAGGTGGGCAAGGTCCTCCTCCGGCCGTAGGACGTATCCGTCGGGCGGCAGGCGTGACCTTACGGACACGACCTGGCCACCCGGCCCCCGGCCACCCCAGCCGTACGCCGGTACGGGGGCGACCTGACGGTCCCCGTACCGGCGTACACCCCGAGCCGTACCGGTGCTCCCGGCCCTTTGCCTACCCAGAGCCGCGAACTCCGTCCGAAATACCGAACCAGAAGGACAGCTTGTGACCGACGCTTCCGCCACGGCAGCCCGTCGACCCGGTGAGCAGGCGCTCGCCGCCCTCGGCCTGGGTGCGCCCGACCTCTCCCCCGCCGACGCCTCGCCCCACACCTTCCCGGGCGGCGGCCGCTGGCGCACCGAGATCCCCTCCTGTGAGGGCCCCGAAGCGCTGGCGGTCGTCCTGAAGGAGGCCTCGCGGCTCGACGTGCCGATCCACCGGATCAGCCAGGGCAGCGGCGTGTGGATGCTGACCGACTCGGAGATCACCGAGATGGTCGAGGCCACCGCCGAACGCGACATAGAACTCTGCCTGTTCACCGGCCCGCGCGGCACCTGGGACATCGGCGGCTCCACCCGCACCGACTCCCGGGGCGCCGGACTGCGCGCCCGCGGCCACGACGCGGTCGCCGGGTGCGTGGAGGACGCCGTACGCGCCACCGAACTGGGCGTGAAGTGCCTGCTCGTCGCCGACGAGGGGGTGCTGTGGACCCTGCACCGGGGGCGGGCCGCCGGAATCCTCCCGGCCGACACCACGCTCAAGGTCAGCGCCCTGATCGGCCCGGTCAACCCGGCCGCCTACGAGGTCTACGAGCGGCTCGGCGCCGACTCGGTCAATGTGCCCAGCGATCTGACCCTGGACCATCTCACCGAGATCCGCCGGGTCTCCGCCTGCCCCATGGACATGTACATCGAGGCCCCCGACGACCTCGGCGGTTACGTCCGGATGTACGAGGTCGCCGAGCTGATCCGGCGCGGCGCCCCGCTGTACCTCAAGTTCGGCCTGTCCAAGGCCCCCGGCATCTACCCCTACGGCCACCACATGCGGGAGCTGACGCTGGCCACCGCCAAGGAGCGGGTGCGCCGGGGCCGGTTGGCGCTCGATCTGCTCGCCCGGCACGGAGCCGACGGGGAGATGGCGCCGCTCGGTTCACGGCTTCCCGGCGCACTCCGACGTTTCGAAACATATTCATAAAGGTTTCGACGCCCCCTCTTCACAGAAGCCGACGTAGTCAAACAGAATCCCACACACCCCAGCCGTGCTGAGACATCGAGGAAGATGACCATGCGCAACCGCAGAGCCGCACTCGCCGCGATAGCCACCGCCGCCTCCCTGGCCCTGACCCTGACCGCCTGCGGCCAGGACAGCGAGGGCGGCAGCGAGGAGGGGAAGGGCAGCACCGAGGGCGCCACCATCGGCATCGCGATGCCCACCAAGTCCTCCGAGCGTTGGATCGCCGACGGCGACAACGTCGTCGCCCACCTGAAGGAGAAGGGCTACAAGACCAAGCTGGTCTTCGGTGAGGACGACCCCGACCAGCAGGTCTCGCAGATCGAGAACCTCATCACGCAGGGCGTGAAGGCGCTGATCGTGGCCGCCATCGACAACAAGTCGATGAACAACGTCCTGCAGCAGGCCAAGGACGCCGACATCCCGGTCATCTCCTACGACCGCCTGATCCTCGGCACCGAGAACGTCGACTACTACGCCTCCTTCGACAACGAGAAGGTCGGCGAGCTCCAGGCCACCTACATCGTGGAGAAGCTCGGCCTGAAGGACGGCTCCAAGAAGGGCCCGTTCAACATCGAGCTGTTCGCCGGCTCCAACGACGACAACAACACCCGCTACTTCTTCCAGGGCGCGATGAACGTCCTTCAGCCCTACATCGACAAGAAGCAGCTCGTCGTCCGCTCCGGCCAGACCGAGCTGACCCAGGTCACCACCCTGCGCTGGGACGGCGGTACCGCCCAGAAGCGCATGGACGACATCCTCACCTCGTCCTACAAGTCCGAGCGGGTCGACGCGGTGCTCTCGCCGTACGACGGCATCTCCATCGGCATCCTGTCGGCGCTGAAGTCCGACGACTACGGCTCCAAGTCCAAGCCGCTGCCGATCGTCACCGGCCAGGACGCCGAGGTCGCCTCGGTGAAGTCGATCATCGCCGACGAGCAGTCGATGACCGTCTACAAGGACACCCGCGAACTCGCCAAGGTCGCCTCGAACATGGTCGACGCGGTGCTCAACGACAAGAAGCCCGAGGTCAACGACGAGAAGACCTACGACAACGGCTCGAAGGTCGTCCCCGCGTACCTGCTGGAGCCGGTCAGCGTCGACAAGTCGAACTACCAGAAGGTGGTCGTCGACTCCGGCTACATCAAGGAAAGCGACCTCAAGTAAGCGCCGGCACTTACGGATTGGAAGGCACGACCATGGCGGGACCCGTCCTGGAAATGCGCTCGATCGTCAAGACCTTTCCCGGCGTCAAGGCGCTGTCGGACGTCACCCTGACCGTCCAGCAGGGCGAGGTCCACGCCATCTGCGGGGAGAACGGCGCCGGCAAGTCGACCCTGATGAAGGTCCTCTCCGGCGTCCACCCGCACGGCACCTACGAGGGCGAGATCCTCTTCGAGGGGGAGGTCTGCTCCTTCAAGGACATCAGGGCCAGTGAACAGCGTGGCATCGTTATCATCCACCAGGAACTGGCGCTGATCCCCTACCTCTCCATCGCCGAGAACATCTTCCTCGGCAACGAGCACGCCACCCGCGGGATCATCAGCTGGACCGAGACCCTCAGGCACGCCACCGAACTGCTGCGCCGGGTCGGTCTCAGCGACCACCCCGACACCCGCGTCGCCGACATCGGCGTGGGCAAGCAGCAGCTGGTGGAGATCGCCAAGGCGCTGTCGAAGAAGGTGAAGCTGCTCATCCTGGATGAGCCGACCGCCGCCCTCAACGACGAGGACAGCGGCAAACTCCTGGATCTGATCCTGGAGTTGAAGAAGCAGGGCATCACCTCGATCATCATCAGCCACAAGCTCAACGAGATCCGCAAGGTCGCCGACTCGGTGACGATCCTGCGCGACGGCCGGACCATCGAGACCCTCGATGTGAAGGCGGAGGAGACCACCGAGGACCGCATCATCAGCGGGATGGTCGGCCGGGACCTGGAGCACCGCTTCCCCGAACGCACCCCGCACCAGCCCGAGGAGGGCGCGGCCCCGGCCCTGGAGATCCGCGACTGGACCGTGCACCACCCGATCGACCAGCAGCGCAAGGTCGTCGACGAGGTGTCGCTCCAGGTGCGGCGCGGGGAGATCGTCGGCATCGCGGGCCTGATGGGGGCGGGCCGCACCGAACTGGCGATGAGCGTCTTCGGGCGCTCCTACGGCCGGTACGCGGGCGGCACGGTCCTGAAGGACGGCAAGGAGATCCGCACCCGGACGGTCCCCGAGGCGGTCCGCAACGGCATCGCCTACGTCACCGAGGACCGCAAGCACTACGGCCTCAACCTCATCGACACCATCAACCGCAATATCTCGCTCAGCGCGCTGGGCAAGGTCGCCAAACGCGGTGTGGTCGACGAGCACGAGGAGCGGCAGGTCGCCGAGAGCTTCCGCAAGTCCATGAACATCAAGGCGCCCACGGTCTTCGAACCGGTGGGCAAGCTGTCCGGCGGCAACCAGCAGAAGGTCGTCCTCAGCAAGTGGATCTTCGCGGGTCCCGATGTGCTGATCCTGGACGAGCCGACCCGCGGTATCGACGTCGGCGCCAAGTACGAGATCTACACCGTCATCGACCAGTTGGCCGCCGAGGGCAAGGCGGTGGTCTTCATCTCCTCCGAACTGCCCGAGCTGCTCGGCATGTGCGACCGCATCTACACGATGGCCGCCGGCCGGCTGACCGGCGAGTTCTCGCGGGCTGAGGCCTCGCAGGAATCGCTGATGCGACAGATGACCAAGGACAAAGAGGTAACCCGATGAGCACGGATGTGACCGCCAAGACGCCGGCTCCGGCGCCGCCCGGCAAGGGCGGTTCGGCCACGGGCGACGGACTGCTCCAGCTGGTGCTGGACGGCATGCGCCGCAACATGCGGCAGTACGGCATGCTGTTCGCGCTCGGCCTGATCGTGGTGCTGTTCGCCGTGTGGACCGACGGTGACCTGCTGCTGCCGCGCAATGTCTCCAACCTGGTGCTGCAGAACAGCTACATCCTGATCCTCGCGATCGGCATGATGCTGGTCATCATCGCGGGCCATATCGACCTGTCGGTGGGATCACTGACGGCGTTCATCGGCTCGATGGCCGCGGTGTTCATGGTGAAGAACGATCTGCCCTGGCCGGTCGCGGTCGTGCTGTGCCTGGCCATGGGCGCGCTCGCGGGCGCGGTGCAGGGGTTCTTCATCGCCTACGGCGGCATACCGTCGTTCATCGTCACCCTGGCGGGCATGCTGATCTTCCGCGGTCTGACGGAGATCTTCCTGGAGGGCCAGACCCTCGGCCCGTTCCCGGAGGGCCTGCAGAAGGTGTCCAACGGCTTCATGCCGGAGGTCGGCCCGGACACCAACTACCACAACCTCACCTTGCTGCTCGGGCTCGCACTGATCGCGTTCGTGGTCCTCCAGGAGTACCGCGACCGGCGCCGCCAGCAGGAGTTCGCGCTGGAGGTGCTGCCCCGCAACCTCTTCCTGCTCAAGCTGGTCGCGCTCGGCGCCGCCATCCTCACGGTGACCCTGCTGCTCGCCAGCTACAAGGGCGCCCCGTACGTCCTGCTGATCCTCGGGGCCCTGCTGGTCGGGTTCGGCTACGTCATGCGCAACGCGATCATCGGCCGCCACATCTACGCCATCGGCGGCAACCTGCCCGCGGCCAAGCTGTCGGGTGTGAAGGACAAGAAGGTCACCTTCCTGGTCTTCCTGAACATGGGCATGCTCGCGGCCCTGGCGGGTCTGGTCTTCGCCGCCCGCTTCAACGCGGCCTCGCCCAAGGCCGGCCTCAACTTCGAGCTGGAGGCCATCGCCGCCTCGTTCATCGGCGGCGCGTCGATGAGCGGCGGCGTCGGCACCGTGCTCGGCGCCATCATCGGCGGTCTGGTCCTGGGCGTGCTGAACAACGGTATGAACCTCGTCGGCATCGGCACCGACTGGCAGCAGGTCATCAAGGGACTGGTGCTGCTGGCCGCGGTCGGGTTCGACGTGTGGAACAAGCGCAAGGTCGGTTCGTAAAGTCACCGGGCCCCGCTCACCGAGCGGGGCCCCTCCTTTTCACAGGAGCCGCTGCATGGAACTGAACAGACGCACCCTCCTCGCCGGGGCGGCCGCCGCCGGTGTCACCGCAGCACTCAGCTCGACCGCACACGCCACAGGGGGCAACAGGCCGGTGAAGTCGCTCTTCGGCAAGCTCGCGGACGGGACCAAGGTCTACCGCTGGTCGCTGGAGAACGGCGGGACCCGCCTGAAGGTCCTCTCCTACGGCGGCATCGTCCAGTCCCTGGAGATCCCCGACCGGCGCGGCCGGTACACCAACGTCTCCCTGGGCTTCGACAACATCGAGGACTACGTCTCCTCCAGCCCCTACTTCGGCGCCCTCATCGGCCGCTACGGCAACCGCATCGGCAAGGGCCGCTTCACCCTCGACGGCGAGACCTACCAGCTCTCCGTCAACGACGGCGAGAACAGCCTGCACGGCGGGGCCAAGGGCTTCGACAAGGTGGTCTGGGACGTCGAGCCGTTCACCAGGGGCTCCGACGTCGGCCTGCACCTCCACTACACCTCCGTCGACGGCGAGATGGGCTACCCCGGCACGCTGCGCACGAAGGTCACGTACACCCTGACCCGCCACGGCGACTGGCGCATCGACTACGAGGCCACCACCGACAAGGCGACCGTCGTCAACCTCACCAACCACGTCTACTGGAACCTGGCGGGCGAGTCGAGCGGCACCATCTACGACCACGAGCTGTCCATCGCCGGCTCCCGCTACACGCCGGTCGACTCGGGACTGATCCCCACGGGCGAACTGGCGAAGGTGGCCGGCACCCCCTTCGACTTCCGCCGCACCAAGGCCGTCGGCGAGGACATCCGCGTCCCGCACCAGCAACTGCTCTACGGCAAGGGCATCGACCACAACTGGGTCCTCGACAAGGGCGGCACCGACAGGCCGCAGTGGGTGGCGACCCTGCGGGACCCCTCCTCCGGCCGCACCCTGAAGATCGCCACGACCGAGCCCGGGCTCCAGTTCTACTCGGGTAACTTCCTCGACGGCACCCTGGTCGGCACCGGCGGTTCGGTCTACCGCCAGGGCGACGGACTGTGCCTGGAGACACAGCACTTCCCGGACTCGCCGAACCACCCGTCGTTCCCGTCCACAACGCTGCGACCTGGGCAGACGTACCGGACGACGACCGTGCACTCGTTCAGTGCGTGACTGAGGGTCACAGCGCCTTCACAACTTCCCAACATTTTCACAGGGGTTGAACAGCGCCCCAGAGGCATCCGTACGTAAGGGCGGCCCGTGCTCCCCCGCGCGGGCCACCCACAGACGGAGGTTGCCTTGGCTGAGAACGTCACCTCGCTGTTCCGCAGCACGGCGGCGCACAGCCCTTCGATGGCCGCGCTGACCCGCGAAGGCGGTGACGGAGTCGGGCCGATCGACTTCTGCATTCCGTGCAACCCCTACTTCCCCACCCCGGCCATGTTCGACGACATGGCGAGCCGGTTGCGCGACATCATCACGTACTACCCCAGCAGCGCCGACACCATCACGGCCGAGCTGTGCAACCTCCTGCAACTCCCCCCGCAGGCCGTCGCGATGGGCAACGGCTCCACCGAGCTGATCACCTGGATCGACCACCTGCTGGTCCGCGAGTCCCTCGCCGTCCCCGTCCCCACCTTCGGCCGCTGGACCGACCAGCCCATGGAGACCGGCAAGCGGGTCGACATGTTCCCGCTCCAGGAGTCCAGCGGCTTCGCCCTCGACCTCGCGCAGTACGCCGAGTTCATCCGGGCCCGCGGCACCCGCGTCGCGGTCATCTGCAACCCCAACAACCCCGACGGCGGCTTTCTGCACCGGCACGCCATCGTGCAGTTCATGGACGCCATGGCCGACCTGGACCTGGTCGTCATCGACGAGAGCTTCCTCGAATTCGCCGACGCGGAGGCCGAACCGTCGGTCGTCCAGGAGGCGATGCTCCGCCCCAACGTCATCGTGCTGCGCAGCCTCGGCAAGAACTTCGGCCTGCACGGCATCCGCTTCGGCTACCTGGTCGCCAACCCGGCGCTCGCCGGGAAGGTCCGCTCCATGCTCCCCAAGTGGAACCTCAACGCCTTCGCCGAGCACGTGGTGTTCATGCTGAAGAACCACGGCCGGGAGTACGCGGACAGCCTCCAGCAGGTGCGCCGGGACCGGCTCGACATGGCGGGCCAGCTCGCCGCGCTGCCCGGCCTCACCGTCTACCCCTCCCAGGGCAACTTCCTGTTCGTGCGCCTTCCGGTGGGCGCCGAGGGCACGGTCGTCCGCGACCGGCTCCTCACCGAGCACCGGATCCTGGTCCGTGAATGCGGCAACAAGATCGGTTCGTCCAGCCGCTTCCTGAGACTCGTGGTGCGCCCCCAGACGGACGTGCGTCGCCTGGTGTCCGGTCTGGAACAGGTGCTCTACGGGACCAGGAGGGGAGCGGCCGCCGTGCCCGAGCTGGCTACTGGGACCAGCTACAGCTCGGGCACGGCGGCCGTGGACCGGCTCGTCAGCTCGACCAACGGGGCCGGGATGTCTCTCGGGGGCAGTATGTCCATGCCGGCCCAGATCCCGGCGCAGATACCGGCGGCGGCCGCACCGGCGCCGGCGCCCATAGCCGCTGCACCGGCACCGGAGCCGATGCCGGTCGCACCGGCGCCGGAACCGATGATGCCCGTCGCACCGGTACCGGAGCCGATGCCCGCCGCGCCCATGCCCACCCCGGCACCCATGCCGGCACCGGCCCCGGTCCCTGCCCCGGCGCCGGTGCCCACCCCGACCCCGGCCCCTGTTCCGACGCCCGCACCCATGCCCGCGGCCGCCTCGTACGGCCCCACCCCGCCCGGCGTACCGGCCCGAGGGGGGCTCACGGCGGCGCAGGTCCGGGGGACGACGGGGCCTGGGCTCGCACCCGCCCCGGCGACGGGGTGGCCGCAGGCTACGGCTTGGCCTAACGCGGCGGGGATGGGGTAGGGGGCCGCACCGGGACAGTCGCCATTCATAGCGAATCCGACCATGATGTTTCCATCCCGGGTCAATGACTGCGCCCCCGCACACAGTTCAGGAAAAAAGATGTCTCATCGTGGTATTTCGAGACTGCAACAAGTGCTGCCGCCCCCCACCGCAGGCGGGGACTCAGTGAATTGGGATGCGGTAGCACAAGCTACGTCACTCCACCTCCCTGAAGATTACCGGGAATTCGTTGAGGTTTATGGTGGCGGAGAGATGGATGAGTACTGCTCCATCAGCACGCCACCTGTCCCTGGGTCCGCATATGGAGACCTACTGGATGGACTGGACCCGGCGCTACCCTCGCGAGACCTGAACCAACTGGCTGAGCAGCTGGGCTCCAGCACAGTGCCACCACTCCTCCCCTTTGGCACGACGGCGCATGGGGACGTTTCCTTCTGGCTGCGAGAGGGCCCTGCTGACAACTGGCGCGTAGCTACCTTTCGTCGGCAGTCCCCTCCCGGAACCGCCCGATGGACGGTGTTCGACGGCGGTATGGTTGACTTCTGCCTTGCTTTCCTGACCGGAACTGCTGAGCCATTCACGGTCGGCTCCCTCGCGGGGCAGCAACACGAGTACGTCAATTGGCGGGATCTTTAGCAGAGACTGATTCCTTGGAGAGCTTGTTCGGGAAGCAAGCACGCTACCGCCCGGCATCGGCGCCGTCGTGGCAGGTCGTGGAAGAGTGGCTGGGGCAGGGTCTGCCGGAGGAGTACAAGAAGCCTCCCATCGGTGAAGTTGCAGAGGCCGCCGCCATGACGCGGGCCGAGTTGGCGGCGCCGGGAGCTCGTTGAGCCAGACTGTCTCGATGTCCATCCTGCGCATGGGGTGAACGTCCGAGAGAGGTGACCTTGAACTGGTTCGACGAGCTCAGGCGCGCTATGCCTTCCCACCCGGGAGCGGGTGACGTGGTGGACTGGGCTGCCGTGGAGGCTGGCTGGGAGACTTCGTTTCCCAGGGACTTCAAAGAGTTCATGGCCGAGTACGGTGCGGGGGCGATCGACGACTACTTGACTGTGCTGCTCGCCGAACCTCGGGGTGGCTTCGCCGATGGTCCCGCGTATATGGGGATGGCAGACGAGTCCCGGAACGCGGAGGATCTGTGGCCGCCTGGATATGGAAAGCCACGACTTATTGCCTGGGGGCTGGACTCCAGTGCTGACATCCTCTGTTGGCGGGCCGATGGTGATGACCCGGACCGGTGGCCTGTCGTGGTGTGGAGTCGGGGCGGTGGTCGCTGGGCCGAATACCCGGGGGGAATGGCCGAGTTCCTCTGCCGTGTCTTCCGCGCGGAGTTCGACCGCTGCCCCCTGGGTGACTCGGCACTTTGGGGTGCCGCTGCCCCGCGTTTCCTGCACAATGACGAGGAACGAAGGCTGTGGGATTCCGGGATCGACCCGTGGACCGGGGAGGCCGATCCGTTCGCCGGGATGTTCGGAGACTGAGCCTGGGTGCGCCCAGCGGTAACCAGGCGGTCCTGGGCCAGGCTCGGTCAGTACGCGACGGGCCAGCCGGTGCTCCAGTTCAGGAGGTTGATGCCGAGCTTGGGGGTGCCGTTGTCCTGGCCGTCGTAGTAGTGGTAGACGATCAGGTCGCCGTCGACGTCGTTCATGATCGACTGTCCGCCGGGGCCGATGTAGCGGCCGTGCGATTCGAGGACCGGTGTCCCGCCGTTGTTCATCATCGACACACCGTTCCGGTCGTAGTACGGCCCGGTGACGCTGGTGGCACGGCCCACCTTCACCTTGTACGTCGAGCTGGTGCCGGCGCAGCAGGTGTCGTACGAGGCGAACAGGTAGTAGTAGCCGTTGCGCTTGACGATGAACGGCGCCTCCACCGCCTTGGTGCCGGTCGGGCGGGAGGCGAGCGAGTAGCGGGTGGTGTTGGAGGAGAGCTGCTTCCCGGTCGACGGGTTGATCTGGATCATCTTGATCCCGGTCCACCAACTGCCGAAGGACAGCCACCACTTGCCGTCGCTGTCGACGAAGAGGTTGGGGTCGATGGCGTTGTAGTCGCTGGCCGAGTTGGACGTGTAGACGATGCCGTAGTCCGTCCAGCTCCCGGGCTGGCCGGTGGTGGAGCCGGCGAGGCCGATGGCGGAGGTGTTGGAGCCGAACTTGGAAACGGAGTAGTACATCAGGTACTTGCCGCCGTGGTGAGAGATGTCCGGCGCCCAGGCCTCCGGCACGGAGGAGTACGACGACCACCAGCCCGGCCGGGTGCCGAAGGCGTCGGCGCCCGCGCTGAACGCGATGCGGTTGTTGGAGCTCTTGCTGGAGATGCCCCCGCCGGTCGCGTAGAGCAGGTACTGGCCGGAAGAGATGCGGATCATCGTCGGGGCGTGCACGACCGTGGAACCGGTGACCGTACCGGGGTTGGGGTAGGCCGACGCGCTGGACGGCACGAGCGCCAGCAAGAGGGCTGCGGGCAGGGCGAGAAGGGGGGTTCTGATGCGGCTCATGTGAACGCTCCTGTTCTGTATATCGAACGGCGATCGTCACTTCGGACGGGAAGTTAGAATCGAAGCGCTTCCGCGTCAATGACCCGCGCGCCAACTCCCGCATCATGGGCGAGAGTTGGCCCGGAAGTAGGGGTTACGTCGAGGGGACGGTCTCCACCGGGTCGCCGGGCTGCCACTGGCCCGAACTCCACTCCGGGGTGGGGCTGGGACGGGGTGGGGCGGGGGGTGGCGTGGAGCCGCGGTTGGGGTTCTGCGGGACGGTGCCGCCGGAGCCGCCGGAACCACCTGTCCCGCCGCCAGCGGGCGGGGGTGTTGTCGTCGCCTGACGGACGGTCCGCGTCCGCGAAGGCGTCGGCTTGGCCGTCGGCTTCGGTGCCGCCGATGTCTTCTCGGCCGGACTGGGAGAGGCGGTGGCCGTCTCGCTCACCTCGGCCGTCGCCTTGGACGAGGAAGCGGTCGGGGAGACGGTGCTCTCCCGGGGCGCCTCCGCGTCCGGGCCCCCGCCGCCCGAGCAGCCGGTCGCGAACGCGACCACCAGGACCGTCGCCGCGCACAGCGTCACCGCTCGCGCGCCCGGTGACCACAAACGAGCCATCACCCGTCCCCCCGTCGAAAAAATGCCCCCGGAGCATAACCGGGGAACAGACCTCGCCGGTCACGAGGGGTGCCCGTGACCGGCGAGGTTGAGGGGGAGAGACGAAGGGGTGGGCGGGGCTACTTGCCGGGGCACTCCTTCCAGGCCAGGTGGTAGACCGTGCTGATGTCGCCGTCGGTCGAGTCCATGGTCATGAAGCTGACCTTGCGCGGGTCGGAGCTGCCGAGGTTGACCCGGAGTTCGGTGTTGATGTTGAAGTTGCGCTGGACTCCGCAGGGCGCCCAGACGAGTTGGGCCCAGTCCGTCTCGTCCGTGGCCTGCCAGTTGTCGTTGAGCGGCCCGTTGAAGGGATGGTTGCGGTACGCCGTCTGCGGCGAGCCCTGGAAGTAGTACGAGGCTCTCTGCGTGGCGGTCGCGCCGTGCTGGAGCGAGGCGAAGCCCCGGTAGTCGGCGCTTGCGATGGCGTACGTGAAGCCCGACGGGACGTGCACCACCAGGTTGAGCTGGCAGTTCTTACGGAACGCCGTCGGGGAGGAGTTGCCGCCGACCTGGGCGAGGTAGTCGCTGTAGGTCACCGTGAAGGCGGTGTTGTCCTCCGAGACAGCGACGGCGGTGGTGCCCGCGGGACAGCCGGAGCCGTTCACCGTGGCGACCTTGATGATGATCTTGTCCGGCGGCGGGTCGTCGAACGGGTCCGCCGCCTGGGCGGGCAGTGCGGCGGCGACGAGCGCGGTGAGCGCGGCAGCGCTCAGCAGAAGTCCACGCGCCATGGCTTCTCCTTGAATTGGGGGGTGGCTGTCGCCCTCGGCCCTCACTCCTTACTTGGTTGACTCTTGAAGAAACCGTGAGGTTTCTGTGAAGGCCGGAGGCGTACGCATCGTAGGGAGCCTGGCTTGGCATGGACAGGTCGAACTCCAGCCAATCAGAGCGACCCGAGGGACACCCGCCGGGAATCGATCATTTCGTACGCGGTCCGGTCGCCCGCCGCATACAGGCCGTGCACGTTGTCGTCACCGATCTGCACGAGATCCAAGTACTCGGCCTTACGATTGGACAGCGCCAGCGCCTTACCAAAGATCCGCCGCTCCTCATCCGCACTGGTCCACAGGGCCGTGGCGGCCCGGTCGTCGGCCAGGGAGACCCCAATGAACAGTGTCAACTCACTGCGCTTGCGACCTACGTAGTTGCAGCACACTGCCCTCGACCAGCGGGACATTATCGAGCGGGCGCTGCTCCGCAGACCGCCGGTCCAACAGACTGACACCCCGTCGCTGGAATAGACACCGAGCCGATTCCCACGACCGGACCCCTTCTCCATCCAGGCATTGAAATAGAGCCTTCCATAGGGCAGTTGAGCCGCCGTCGCCCTATTCGCATTGCGAACACCATCGTAGGAACATGACCCCTTCCGGGACGCCGGCTGCTTCGCGGCTCTCCTCGTCCGCAGCCCAGTCCCCGGGGAGGCACAGGGCACGGTCGATCACCACCCGCACCGACTCGGTGACCACGGTCAGGTGAACGGCGGCCCGGCACAGCCCGACACCTTTGATCGCGCCGGAGTACTGGCGGCCGGCGCCGACGCAGTCGGTAGAGGACTTCGCGTCCTCGGTCTCGTCCGCGACCAGCACCACGTCCTGACCTGCCAGTTCACGCACGACCAAGCGGGCAGTCTCGGCCCGGGCCCGATCACGGTCGAACCTCGCTCGTGACAGCAGGTGCCGCAGCCGGTACGGGCCTGGATGTTCCAGCACCTCAGCCGTGGCCCCAGGCAGCCTGGGCTATCGTGGCCTCCACGGCCACCTGGTTCTGAAACGTCGTCACAAACGTCCATGATCAAGGTGGCTGTAATTGTGCCCGCACCCGCCCATCCCCCCCAAGCCGCCGACCAGCGCAGGCGCCGGAACTACAGCTGCCGTGGCAGAAGACGTCATGATCCTTCCCGGGGGCAGGCCTTGCGTTCTGAAGAAGACGTGAGGCGGCGTCGTTTACTTCATCAAGAGTGGCCGTACGCCGAACTCGTCCACACTCGTCATTTCACCCCGCGGAATGGAGCAAAATACGATGGCGCATCAATCCACTCACGATCCGCATGCCAATCACACTGCGTGGCAATTACATAACCCGCTCCCGAATTCAAAATGAAGACCGTATGAGGGCTAGACGGTTCAGGGATGCCAGCCCCCTTCAATTCCTCCTTCGAATCCGCTCGATCAATCTCCAGGTGCGGCATGTCCGCCGAAATGTTCATATGCTTCACATTCGAGAAAAGGACCTCGATTCGCTCGTCAGAGTCGAACCTCGGCGCGCTGCGGATGAGCAGCCGGGAGTAACCAACCCCGTAAGCCCAGACCCTGAATTCGCGATCCCACTCAACCAGGCGCATGAGAAACCTACCAATCAGACGATTCTCAGATGTGCCACACTCTGCATGGCACAGGACCCGACACAAAGCGATTCGATACCTCCCCATGTCACAACTGCCCGACAAGCAGAGGAGCCACTGCCCTTGCCAGACCGCACGGCGGGGTCGGCCGGCCCCAGCCGTGCGGTTCAGCTCAGACCTACCTCACCCGCCCGCGCGGAGAGCATTGAAATCCGGCATATCCAGCTCGACTTTCTTATCGCCATGCCAGAAGGTAGTGGAATCCTAGGATCTATTTTCTAGCCGGACGGATTCACCGAGAATATTCATCTCGCACTGAGTCGTAATCCAGGACTTACCCACCATTCCTTCCTTATAGAAGTCCTCAAAAAGCTCCTGTGGCTCTCCGCGCTTGCCGTTGGGCATGATGAAACCGTCGAGGACGACATGAATTCGAATATTAGGCTGTTCGTGCGCCACGTGACGCACGTTTGCCATCGCATCCTCTAGCGAGTTGTCGAGAAAGTGCTTGTACCCGTTAGCCTCGGGCAGCATCGAACGCTTCCGCAAGAATGGGATTGCCCTACTCGGAAAAGAACTCCACTATGCGACGGGCTACTTGGTCGAGGGTGTCGAATTTGTACTCCCGGCGCTCCGGACAGGGCTCCTCCACATGGAACCCGGGGCCGTCCCTGCTAACGCGGAACACCCGATCTTCCTGCCGGGGCGGGGGCATGGTGAAGCGGAGTTCGCCGTAGCTGATCTCTGGGTAAAACCTGCGCAGTTCACCAAACGGAGCGAGACTGACAAGCAGCCGTTGACCACCCGTGTGGTACTCCGAATCCAAGAGGTCCTGCCACTGTGCCTCGGCAAGCCTCCCTGCGACGAATGCGTGCGCCAACCTACCCGGATTCATGAAGGGGAACTCCGACACGTAGTCGTCGAGAGGCAAGCCGTCCTGCCACGCGGTGGCCGCCCGAAGGGCTTTGCCGAGGTCTTCAGTAGCTCCCGAAGTCCATTCGACGCCAGACTCGTAGATGGCGATACCGAAGCCTCTCTCCTGGGCCGCGATACTGATCGAGACTGTACCGCGGTCGGTGACGAGCACTGCGCGGCCGAACCCCTCGACAAGCCCGTCAAGTGCCAGTCCGAGACCGGAAGCCCGGCGCTTGAGCGCCTCAGCCAAGCCATCGGACATGTCGAGGTCGGGGTAGTGCACAGTCGAATCCCAAGGGTCGTTCGGTGATCCTTCACTATTCATCCCAGCGAACCGCCCCTTCGCACGGGCAGAGAGTGAACAGGCTCTTGACCGGATCAAGCTTGCCGAAGGTGGACCAGTCAGGCTCGGGAATCCGGGGAAATTCGGTGATCGCTCCATCCTTGCCCGTGGCGTTGTAGAAGTGCACCGAATCCCAGGAGCGCTGACCGTTGGCCACCGCTCGGGCAATCCAGCTCATTTCGAGGTTTGTCGCTCCATCTCCTAGAAGCCCCCTCCTCACCGCTCCCTCGAAACCTTCCTCAAATCCCTTCATGTTGACGTGGAGAGTGACGTTGGGGTCGCCGATCATGCGCTCCGTGGGGGCCTTCCAGCCGTCATCAGGGTTGGCCATCATGTGGTCGAATTTCATGCCGCTCGCCCACTCCTCGGTTCCCGCGGTGCGCCGCCCAAGCGCGAGATTGCAGTTGTGGACCAGGACCGGCGCAGCCCCCGCCAGCACATAGTACGTGTGCGCGCCGGGCGGGCGGCACCTGCATTTTCGCTGGTCAGCGAATTCCGGCCTGTCCGTGGGTGTGCATGGAAGTGCCGTGCTGTGCGCCTCTGTTGCCGTCGGCGTTGCCGTCAGACGGCTACGCACGTGAGGGCGGTGGAGTGGGCTTTGGCCGGTGTCCTGCCCGCGTCGGGCATGGTCAGGGGGCCGTACGCTGGCCGGCAACTCGGGCAGGCTTTGGACCTGCCCGGAATTTGAACGAGTGGCCCCCTGGCCCTGCCCGACGCGGGCCCGGCCCGGGGAGGTGGGTACAGCCCACGGAGCCGACCGGCCCCACCCCCGGGCCTACGCCCCGGCCAACTCCCCGCCGTCGCTTCGCCGTCGGCCTGGCGTTCGCCCTCGGGGTGGCGTCGCATGTAGACGTTGCAGTCGCTGACGGTGGTCATGTCGCCGACCGTGCGGGCCCGGTCGCGTGCGTTGGCCAGCTCGGCGCAGCCCGCGCAGCCCTCGACGGGTGCCGCCCTCCCGGAGATCACCCGCTCCTACACGCCGGCGGTCACTGTCTCCACAGACGGTTCTTGAGCCGCCCGCTCCGCCCGATGCGCCCGGATCGAGTACGCCACCGCCGCCGTCCACAACGCGCACAGGACGACGTAGACGGGCGTGGTGGGCACGGATGCCCCGCCCACGCGCAGCAGCGTGCGGACGTTGGTGAGGACGATGACGCCGCCGACCGCCGAGCCGAGAACGCGCGGCGGCAGCAGCCGGACCAGCCAGGCCGCGACCGGTGCCGCGACCAGCCCCCCGAGCAGGAAGGCGAGCACCCACACCGCGTCCACCCCCTGCGAGCCCAGCGACACCAGGAACCCCAGGCTGGCGGCCACCGCCACCAGGAACTCACTGGTGTCGATGGAGCCGATCACCTTGCGCGGCTCCATCCGTCCGCTCGCCAGCAGGGCCGGCGTGCCCACCGGGCCCCAGCCGCCTCCGCCCGTCGCGTCCAGGAACCCGGCGACCAGGCCGAGGGGTGAGAGGAATCGCTTGCGCAGGGGCTTGCCGAGTTGGCCCTTGGGCAGTCCGCGGAATGTGAAGCGGGACATGACATACACCCCTAGCCCCAGCAGGATCGCGGACATCAGCGGCTCGGCGAGATCGGTGGACAGGTGGGACAGGGCCGTCGCGCCCAGGAAGGCGCCCACCGCCCCCGGCACCCCGATCCGGGCGACGACCCGCCAGTCGACGTTCCCGAACCGCCAGTGCGCGGCGCCGGACATCAGCGTGGTGCCGATCTCGGCGAGGTGGACGGTGGCCGAGGCGGCGGCCGGATTGGTGCCCATGGCCAGCAGCAGCGTGGTCGAGGTGACGCCGTAGGCCATGCCGAGGCTGCCGTCCACGAGCTGCGCGCCCAGGCCCGCGAGGGCGAGCAGTATCAGCGTGCGCATGGGCCGGGACGCTAGGGGACGGAACTGAGCGTGAGCTGAGAGAGGTTCTCAGGGTTTTCCCAGCTTGAAGGGGATTGCAGGAGGGCTTACGGGTTCTCCCAGGCCGCCGGTTCCGCCGCCAGCGCCTGCACGGTCTCCGGAAGCTTGTCCGCCGCGATGTCCGCGAGGGTGACGCCCTCCAGGATCCGCCGCACGTTCGCGCGCAGCGCGACCCAGAGGGGCAGTAGGGGCTCGGCGGAACCCGCGTAGGACAGGCCCGTCGGACGGACCCCGCGCACCGAGACGATCGGCCCGTCGACGGCCCGGATCACGTCGGCGACCGTGATCTCGGAGGCGTCCCGGGCCAGCCGGTACCCGCCGTTGCCGCCGCGCCGGCTGTCGACCAGTCCGGCGCGGCGGAGGTCGCCGAGGATGCTCTCCAGGAACTTGTGCGGAATGTCCTGCACGGTGGCGATGGCCTCCGCCTTCACCGGGCCGTCCTCATGCCGTACCGCGAGTTCCAGTGCAGCCCGTACCGCGTAGTCCGCCCGTGCCGAGATCCTCATGCGTCCATTGTCGCCGCTGTGGCGCCGCGGCGGGTGCCGGGTGTCACCCGAGCCGGATCATGTTCCAGGACAGCGGCTCCAGTACGGCGGTCAGCCGCCCGTCCGCCAGCCGTGCCCCCTCCCCCGGGTGCGGGGCGACCCGCTCGGGTTCGTCGAGGGTGTTGCGGGCGTCGGGGTCGGCGTCGGCGAGCACGCTGTGCTCGACGATCCGCGTCAGGTCCAGGCCGTTCAGCGCGACGTCGAGCGGGAGTGGCCGCGTGCGGTCGCGGTTCACCGCGAACACCGTGACCGTGCCGTCCTCGGCGCGTACGGCGGTGGCGTGCAGCAGGTCCGTCTCGCCGTACTTGCTCGTCTCGTACGTGGGCGAGTCCACCCGTACGTCGAGGACCCGGCCGCGCCCGTACCGCGAGGCCTGGGCGAACGGGAAGAACGTGGTCTGCCGCCAGGCCGGGCCGCCGGGCTCGGTCATGATCGGCGCGATGACGTTGACGAGCTGGGCGAGGCAGGCCACGGTGACGCGGTCGGCGTGGCGCAGCAGGGCGATCAGCAGCGAGCCGAAGACGACGGCGTCCGTGACGGAGTAGTTGTCCTCCAGCAGGCGCGGCGCCTCGGGCCAGTCGTCCTGCTCGAAGGTCGTCGCCTGCTCCTGCCAGCGGGTCATGTACCAGACGTTCCACTCGTCGAAGGAGAGGTTGATCCGCTTCTTCGACTTCAGCCGGGCGCCGATGTGGTCGCAGGTGGCGACCACGTTCTCGATGAAGGACTCCATGTCGACGGCGGAGGCGAGGAAGGAGTCGAGGTCCCCGTCGACGGGCTCGTAGTAGGCGTGCAGGGAGATGTAGTCGACGAGGTCGTACGTCTCTTTCAGGACCGTCGCCTCCCACTCGGCGAAGGTCTCCATCGACTGGCCGGAACTGCCGCACGCCACGAGTTCGACGGAAGGGTCCTGCTGGCGCATGGCACGTGCCGTCTCGGCGGCGATCCGGCCGTACTCCTCGGCCGTCTTGTGGCCGGTCTGCCAGGGGCCGTCCATCTCGTTGCCCAGGCACCACAGGCGGATGCCGTAGGGGTCCTTGTCGCCGTGGGCGCGGCGGCGGTCGGAGAGTTCGGTGCCGGAGGGGTGGTTGGCGTACTCCTGCAGTTCCAGTGCCTCGGCGACGCCGCGCGTGCCCAGGTTCACCGCCATCATCGGTTCCGCCTGTGGGCCGATCCTGCGCAGGAAGGCGATGTACTCGGAGAGGCCGAAGCGGTTGGTCTCCGTGGAGTGCCAGGCGAGGTCCAGGCGGCGGGGGCGGTCCTCGGCGGGGCCGACGGAGTCCTCCCACTTGTAGCCGGAGACGAAGTTGCCGCCGGGGTAGCGGATGGCGGTGACGCCGAGTTCGCGGACGAGGTCGAGGACGTCCTGGCGGATGCCGTCGGCGTCCGCGGCGGGGTGGCCGGGTTCGAAGATGCCGGTGTAGACGCAGCGGCCGAGGTGTTCCACGAAGCTGCCGAACAGACG
Organism: Streptomyces sp. DI166; assembly: GCF_900091315.1. Classification (GTDB taxonomy): domain Bacteria; phylum Actinomycetota; class Actinomycetes; order Streptomycetales; family Streptomycetaceae; genus Streptomyces; species Streptomyces fuscus. The sequence continues at coordinate 197,075 of NZ_FLSP01000002.1, read as the reverse complement.
GGGGTTGACTTCGCCGACGGTGAAGGCGGGGTCGAGGGTGAAACGGGCGGTGCGCATGGTCGCCTTTCGAAGGGGGTGGGTCGGGTGTGTGGGGGTCGGGCGCGCGGTGCCCCGCGCCCCTAACGGACTTCGGGCCAGCCGTCCTTGGACCAGTGCAGCTTGTTGATCCCCAGCTTCGGTGTGCCCCCGTCCTCCGCGTCGTAGTAGTGGTACGCCAGCCAGTCCTCGCCCTTGTCCTGGAAGACGGACTGGCCGCCGGTGCCGATGAAGCGGCCGTGGCCCTCCAGGAGGAGGTCGCCGCCGCCCTCAAGCATCGGCTTGCCGGTGCTGTCGAGGTACGGGCCCTTGATGTCCTTGGCGCGGCCCACCTTGATCTTGTAGGTGGAGTTCACTCCGGCGCAGCAGGCGTCGTAGGAGGCGAAGAGGTAGTAGTGGCGGCCGTGCCGGACGATGTACGGGCCCTCCACGGCGTACGGGGTGTCCGGGCGGGTGGCCAGGTGGTGGACCGGGGTGTCGGTGAGCGCCTTGCCGGTCCTCGGGTCGAGCTCGACCATGCGGATGCCCGTCCAGTACGAGCCGAAGGACATCCACAGCCTGCCGTCCGCCCTGATCAGGGCGGGGTCGATGGCGTTCCAGGAGTCGGTGGTCCCGGAGGTGAAGACCTTGCCGTGGTCGGTCCAGGTGCCGGGCAGTCCGGAGCGGGAGGTGGCCACGCCGATCGCGGAGTGGTTGCTGCCCCAGCTGGAGACCGCGTAGTAGAGCCAGTAGCGGCCCGCCCGGTAGGAGATGTCCGGGGCCCACGGGTCGCCGGTGTCGTTGTACTCGTACCACCAGCCCGGCGGCTCGGCGAACGCGTTGCCCGCGTCGGTCCAGTGCCTGCCGTCCTTCGAGAGGCGGGCGCCGATCACTCCGCCGGTCGAGTAGGCCACGTACTGGCCGGACTTGAGGCGGATGACGGTGGGGTCGTGGATGATCTGCTGGCCGGTAATGGGGCGTGGGTCGGGGTAAGTCGGCGCCGCCTGCGCGGTGTTGGGCAGGAGCGTCATCAGGGCCGCGGTCGCCGCGGCGGTGAGGGTGGTGCGCAGGGTCACTGTCCCGCCAATCCCGTGTGGGCGACGCCCGCCACGATCTGCCGCTGGAAGAAGACGAAGACGACGATGAGGGGCAGGCCCGCCATCAGGCCGCCGGCCATGAGCTGGGCCCACTGGATGCCGTAGGAGTTCATGACGGTCGCGATGCCGTTCGGCATGGTCATCAGGTCGGGGTTGTTGGTCACCATGTACGGCCACAGGAAGTTGTTCCAGCTGGCGATGAAGGTGAAGATGCCGACCGCGGCGAGCGAGGGCCGGGCGAGCGGGACCACGATGGTGAAGAAGACCCGCCAGCGGCCCGCGCCGTCGATGAACGCGGCCTCCTCCAGTTCGCGCGGGATGCCCTGGAAGAACTTGTAGAGGATGTAGACCATCGCGGCGGGCGCGCACTGCGGCAGGATCATGCCCCAGTAGGTGTCGACCATCCCGAGCTGCTGCACCGTGGTGAACAGCGGTACGCCGAGCACGGCCGGGGAGATCATCAGGCCCGCCATGACGACCCCGAGCAGGAGGTGCTTGCCGCGGAACTCGGTGCGGGCGAAGCCGTATCCGGCGAGCGCGCTGACGACCAGCACGATCGTGGTGACGCAGACCGAGACCACCAGGGAGTTCACGAACCAGTTGGTGATGTTGCCGGTGTCGAGCAGGGCCTTCCACGCCTGGCCCGTCCAGGCCTCCGGCAGCCAGTGCGGCGGGATCTCGGCGGCCTCCGCCTCGGACTTGAACGAGGTGAACAGGGCGGCGGCGATGGGCGCCACGAAGACCGCGGAGACCGCGGTGCCGATCAGGGTGAGGACGATCTGGCCGGGGGTCCAGCGGGACCTCGGGCGGGTCCGGGTGCTGCTGATGACGCTCATCGGGTGCCCTCCTCACGGGTGCGCAGCAGCCACATCCGCGCCAGCGCGACGACGGCGATGAGCACGAAGAAGATGATGGACATCGCGGAGGCGTAGCCCACGCGGTAGCTGGTGAAGCCCTGTTCGAGGGTGTACTGGACGAAGGAGCGGGTGCTGAGCTCCGGTCCGGGGCCGAAGTCCATCATCACCACGGCCTGGTCGAAGAGTTGCAGCGAGGCGAGGATCTGCAGCGCGATCACCAGGCCGGTGATGTTGCGCAGCAGCGGCAGGGTGATGTGGACGGTGCGGTGCCAGGCGTTGGCGCCGTCCAGCTTGGCCGCCTCGTACAGGTGGGCGGGGATGCCCTGGAGGGCGGCGAGGTAGAGCAGGAAGCTGAAGCCGACGGTCCACCACAGGGTCTGGATGACGATGGCGAGCATGGCGTACGACTTGTCCGTCAGCCACGGGGTGTCGATGCCCAGGGTGTGGTTGAACAGGCCGATGCCCTGGGTGAACAGCCACTGCCACATGTTGGCGGCGACCGTGGAGGGCAGCAGGAAGGGGGCGAAGAAGCACAGCCGCCACAGCCATTTGCCGTGCTCGATGTGGTGGGCGAGCATCGCCAGCAGGAAGGCGAGGACGGTGATGCAGGGGACGACAAGGAGCGTGAAGTAGGCGCTGTGGCCGAGCGCGTCCCACATCATCTCGTCCTGGAACGCCTCGCGGTAGTTGTCGAGGCCGATGAAGCTCGCGCCGTCCCCGGAGATGTTGGCGTCGGTGAAGCTGAGGTAGACACCGCGCAGCAGGGGCCAGATCACGAACAGGGCGAACAGCGCGAGGAACGGGGCGACGAACCAACCGCCGTGCTGGAAGCCCTGTTTGCGGCGGACGGTCGCGGTGGCCGTGGCGGTCCTGGCGCGGGCCGGTACGGCGACGGTCTGGGCGCTGGTGGTCATGCGGCCGCACCTCCCTGCGCGGCGGTCCTGCCGTCCATCGGGTTCTTCGCGGCGAGGAGGGTGCCGAGCCGGGACTTCATGCGCCGGGCGACGGCGTCCGGCTCGGCCGAGCCCATCGTGGAGGAGACCACGATGGGGCCGAGGTCCTGGGCGAGCACGCCGGTGGAGCCCGCGAACCACACCTTCGGCTCGGTGGCCTGGTGGTCCATGGCGGACACGTACTCGTTCTGCGGCTGAAGCTTCCGGTAGCCGGGGCTGGACAGGGTCGGGGTGTACGCCGGGATGTGGCCGCCCGCGGCCCACGCCTGGGCGTTGCGGACGATGTAGGCGGCGAGCCGGTGGGCGCCGTCGTTGGCGGCGCCGCCGCGGCCGGCCTGGTGGGGCAGGACGAAGGCGTGCGACTCGGCGTGGGTGGCCTGCCGGCCGAAGACGGGGGGCAGCGGGGTGGCGCCGTAGTCGAGCTTCGCGCCGGAGAACACCGGCACCGACCAGTTGCCCTCCCAGGTGAAGGGGGCGCCGTTGACGAACTGCTCGCCGGTCGGGGCGCCGGGGATGGTGTAGCCGTCGGTGACGTGCTGCCGCAGGAACTGAAGGACCTGGGTGGCCTTGTCGGTGTCGAAGGTGACCTCGGTGTTGGTGTCGTCGAACCAGGTGCCGCCGAGCTGGGTGTAGAAGGCGACGAAGAACCACCACTGGAAGTTCTGGTCGTTGGTCCACAGCCCGATGGTCTGCAGGCCCTTCTTGGTGGCCTTCCTGGCCTCCTTCAGCACGTCGAACCACTCGGCGGTGGAGGTGACGGGCACGAGCTTTCCGTCGTCGCCGATCAGGCCCGTCGGCTTGAGCACGTCCCTGCGGTAGAAGCAGAGCTGGACGTGGATGTCGAGCGGCAGGGCGTACAGCTCGCCGTCGATGACGCCGCGCCGCCACAGCGCGGGGTTGAAGTCGGCCTCCCTCACGCCGTACTCGGCGAGCAGGTCGACGTCCCAGGGGTCGAGGAGGCGGCCGGGTGAGAAGCCGGTGACCCGGCCCATGTGCATCACGCCGAGGTCGGGGGCGCGGTTGCCCGCGGCGGCCATGGCGAGCTTGGTGTAGAAGGGGTTGCCCCACTGGAGGGTGGAGTCCTTCACGTCCGTGCCGGGGTTCTCCGCGCGGAAGGCGTCCAGCATGGCGATCATGTTGTACCCGTCGCCGCCGCTGAAGAGGTTCCAGTAGCGCACCCGGGTGTCGGCTCCGGAGGCGAGTGCGTCGGCTCCCGTGCCGAGGGCCGCGAACCCGAAACTGCCGGCGACCGTCAACCCGCCGAGGGTGGCGAGGAGTTGCCTGCGATTCAGGCCAGGTTGTCCCATACCCTGCCCTTACTGTTCGATATTCCGAATGCTGCCCGTAACTTCGAACGGGACCGTAGGGTGGAAGCGCTTTCGCGTCAATGGGTCACGCGGGATTTCACAGACGCTCTCCGGCTTGCGCGGCCCGCCCGAGGTCGTCCCGGCTTGAACAACGGCCGACGGGCGCATGACGCGGGCAGCGCGGTCCGCGTAGTCTCGAACGGGCTGCCGTACGGCACCGGGACGGCGGTGACACCAAGGGGGTTGGATGGATATCGCGGGCGCGCGCAGCAGGGCGGCCCGGATCGCGGCGGCGCTGCGACGGCGCCCGCGCGGCGGCCCCACGATGCGCGCACTGACGGCCGAACTGGACTCCGCGCTGCGGGCGAGCGGCCGGCGCCCGGCCGATGTGCGCGAGCTGTGCGCCGACTTGTGCGCGCAGATGAGCGTCCGCCGCGGTGGACGCCCCGTGAAACTGCGCTTCGAACGGTTCCCCGACGAGATCGAAGTGACCGGGCTGTGCGTGGAGTTCCAGGACTTCGACCTGGTCATCGTGGAGGAGCGGGCCGAGGCCATGCAGCAACTGGTCATCCTGGGCCATGAGTTGTGGCATCTGCACGCCGGGCACCGGCACCCCCATCTGGCCGGAGCGGCCGCCGTGGACGCCCTCGCCGAGCGCCCCGACTGGCACGACGCCGCCCTCGGCATCGCCGCCCGCAACGGCTCCCGGGAGCGCGACGAGGCCGACGCCGACGACTTCGGGCACCGCCTCGCGGCGACCTTCCGGCACTATCTGACCGGCCCCGCAGAACCGCCCGCCCCGCTCGACCCGCTCCAGCGGTCCCTCGGCTACCGCGGCCGGGAAGGACACCGGCGATGACGTACGCGATGGACCCCTCCGCGCTGCTCAGCGAGTTCTACATCTCCTTCTGGATCCCCACCGCGGTGCTCGCCGCCGCGCTCGCGATCAAGCTGCCCACCATCATCCGGCTCTGGCGCGACCCCCTGCTGCGCGCCGTCGGCGGACTGCTGCTGCTCGCCTGCGCGGTGTTCGTCTTCGTCACGCCCTCCACCATCGCCCGGGTCAACCGCCTCACCGGAGTGCCCAACATCTCGGCGCCCTGGTGCTATTCGCTGCTCACCGCGTTCTGCGGCTCCTGTCTGCTGCTGATCATCGCCTGGCGCAACGGCCTGTCCGACCGCAGCGCCGCCACCCGGCGCGCGATGCGCTGGCTGATCTCCTGCTACTCCGGGGTGATCGTCGCCCTGTGGGTGCTGTTCGCCCTCGCCGACGCGCCCGAGGAGCGCCTGCGGGACCTGGACACCTACTACGCCACCACCCCGTTCATGCGCGAGGAGATCGTCCTCTACCTCCTCGCGCACACCGTGGCCGCGCTGATCACGTCCCGGCTGATCTGGAACTGGGTGCGCACCGACGGCCTCGACGCCTGGCTGCGCTGGGGGCTGAAGCTGCTGGGCGCGGGCTATGTGGTGAACCTCGGCTTCGACTGCGCCAAGATCACCGCCGTGGTGGCCCGTTGGACCGGCCACAACCTGGACTGGCTCTCCACCGACCTGGCGCCGCCGGTCGCCGCGGTCTCCGCCATCCTGATCGCGGTCGGCTTCATCCTCCCGCATGCCGGACAGTTCCTGCACGACCGGCTGCGGGTCCGGCTCGCCCACCGCGAACTGCGGCCCCTGTACCTGCTGATGCGCACCGTCAGCGGCAACCGGCTCCCCTTCGTGCTGCGCGCCACGCCCGAACTGCGCCTGATCCGGCGGGAGACGTTCATCCGCGACGTGCTGCTGCCGCTCTCCCGCCACATCGACGAAAGCACCCGGCGCGGCGCCTACGAACGGGCGGTCTCGCTCGGCTTCAACCCCGACCGGGCACGGGCGCTGGCCGCAGCGGTGGCCATCCAGGACGCCGTGGAGGCCAAGCGGCGGGCCCCGGACAGCGAGGGCACGGGCGAGGCGGACACCACCGAACTGCTCCGCGAGATCGGCGCGGTGTCCCGGGCACTGCGCCGCCCGGAACTGCTGGCCGCGGTGCGCGGCGGGGTGCCGGAGCCGAAGTCGGTGGCATCGACGTCACCGTAGTTCCGTGCTGTAGTTCGTGCAGGGGATGCGTGATTCACGCCGATTGGCGCGAACAGGCCGTCCATGGTGACCTTCAGGAGCAAGCCGTACATGACTGATCGCAGTGCCACCGCCGTCGTGCTCGGCGGGTCCGTAGCCGGGATGCTCGCCGCCCGCGCCCTGGCCTCGCTCGGCGTCCGGGTCACGCTGGTCGAGCGCGACGTCCTGCCCGCGGGCCCCGAGCCGCGCAGGTGCCTGCCGCAGGCCCGCCATGTGCACCAGCTGTGGTCCGGCGGCGCGCGGGCCATGGAGGAGCTGCTGCCGGGGGTCACCGCCCGGCTGCGGGAGGCGGGCGCGCACCGGCTGCCGATCACCACGGACATGGTGGGCCTGTCCCCGCGCGGCTGGTACCGCCGCTGGCCGGAGTCCCACTTCATGCTGCTGTGCAGCCGGGACCTGCTGGACGCGACGGTACGGGAGCAGGTCCTCGCCGACGGGCGGATCGAACTGGCCGAACGCACCGAGGTGCTCGGCCTGGAGGGCACCGCCACCGCGGTCACCGGCGTCCGGTTGCGCGGCCCCGACGACACCCGCCGCACCCTCGGGGCCGGCCTCGTCGTGGACGCCACCGGCCGCGCCTCGCGCACCCCGCGATGGCTGACCGAACTCGGCCTGCCCGGACCGAAGACACGCGAGGTCGACTCGGGCGTGGCGTACGCGAGCCGCGTCTACCGGGCGCCCGAGGCGGCCCGGGACGGCTTCCCGGTGGTCAACATCCAGCCCGAGCCGCGCACCGGCGGCCCCGGCGTGGGCGGGGTGCTGCTGCCGATCGAGGACGGCCGCTGGCTGGTCACCCTGTTCGGCACCCGCGGCGCCGAACCGTCCGCCGACCCGGCCGGGTTCGACGCGTACGCCCGCGGTCTGCGCCACCCGGTGCTGGCCGACCTGATCGACCGCGCCGAACCGCTGACCGACGTGGCCTTCACCCGTACGACGGCCAACCGGCGCCATTTCTACGAGCAGTTGTCGGCCTGGCCGGAGAACTTCGTCGTGCTCGGCGACGCGCTCGCCGCGTTCAACCCGATTTACGGGCACGGCATGTCGGTGGCCGCGCGGGCCGCGGTGGCCCTGCGCGACACCGTCGAGGGGCACGGCTGGGGCACGGCCGGTCTGTCCCGGCGCCTGCAAAAGGCGGTGGCCCGCCCGGCGCGGGCGGCCTGGGACCTGGCGGTCGGCGTGGACGTGTTCTATCCGGGGGCGACGGAGAGCGGGCCCACCCGGGCGGAACGGCTGGTGGCCGCGTACGTCGACCGGCTGACCTACACCGCGACGGGCAACGGCCGGGTGGCGCGGGCGCTGACCGATGTGATGTCCCTGGAGAAGGGCGCGCAGGTCCTGCTGACGCCCAGCATGCTGCTGGCGGCGGCGGTCGGTCCGCTCAAACCGGCGCTGAGCGGACCGCCGTTGACCGGCGACGAGATGAAACGGGCGGGGCTTCAGTAACGGCCCCGCCGGGCTCTGCCTGCGAAGGCGGACGGGCTTCAGGAGCAGCGGTTCCCGCCGAGCGGCGCGGCCCAGCCCGCGATGACGGGCGCGGCTTCAGGAGCAGCAGCTCGGAAGACGGGCGGGGGTTCAGAAGCGGCGGCCCCCGCCAGGCTCACCCGCGAAGACAGGCAGGGCTGCAGACGCAGCAGCCCCCCGGCCGGGCTCACCCCGCGAAGGCGGGCTGGGCGAGCCCCTTGCCCGCGCCGGGGACCACCAGGAGCGACCCGGCCACCGGGTGCGGGGCGTCCAGGCCGACCCGGGCGGTGGTGATGTACAGGTCGGTCAGGTCGGCGCCGCCGAAGGCGCAGGCCGTGATCCGCGGGGTGGGCAGCACGATCTCCCGGTCGAGCCTGCCGTCCGGGGTGTACCGACGTACGGCCCCGCCGTCCCACAGCGCCACCCACACACAGCCGTCGGCGTCGACGGTGAGCCCGTCCGGGAACCCGGCCCCGTCCTCGATCCCGGCGAGGGGCCGCCGGTTGGTGATCCGCCCGTCGGCGTGGTCGAAGACGTCGACGCGCCGGGTGGGCGAGTCGATGTAGTACATGAGACGGCCGTCCGGGCTCCACCCGGTGCCGTTGCTCACCGCCACGTCGTCGAGGACGACCTCCACGGACCCGTCGCCGCCGATCCGGGACAGCGTGCCGCCGCCCGGGGCCTCGTCGTAGCGCATGGTCCCCGCCCACAGGGCCCCGTCGGGCGCCACGGCGGCGTCATTGGCCCGCCGCCCCGGGACGACCTCGCGGTGCAGCCAGCGGAAGGAACCGTCGGGATCGAGCAGCCCCACCCCGTCCCGCAGATTCAGCACGAGCCCGCCGCCGACGCGCGGCTTCACGGCGCCGACGTGCTGCTCCGTGGTACGGACCGTGCGCCGCCCCGAGGCCGGGTCATAGGTGTGGACCCGGCCCCCGAGGATGTCGATCCACAGCAGCCGCCCGCCGACCGCGTCCCAGGTCGGCCCCTCCCCGAGGGTCGCCTCGGCCCGTACCGCCACTTCGTACGTCGTCATCAGGCCGCGCTCCGGTGGCCGAGCCGCTCGGAGAGTTCGGCGGCGCCCTTGGCGGCGAGCTGCTCCAGCTCGGCGCGGCGCTCCTCGCTCCAGCGGATCATGGGCACGGAGATGGAGAGCGCGGCGACGACCCGGCCGGTGCGGTCGCGCACCGGGGCGGCCACGCAGGAGACGTCCGGGTTGGACTCCCGGCTCTCCACGGCGATGCCGCGCTCCCGGATCTCGGACAGGGCCTCGCGCAGGACGGCCGGGTCGGTGATGCTGTTGGGGGTCATGGCGACCAGCTCGGTCCCGTCCGGGATCCGGGAGGCCAGCTCCTGCTCCGGCAGCGCGGCCAGCAGCATCTTGCCGACGGAGGTGCAGTGCGCGGGCAGCCGGCGACCGGCCGCGGAGACCATACGGACGGCGTGCGTGGAGTCGACCTTGGCGATGTAGATGACGTCGGTGCCCTCCAGGATCGCCACGTGCACGGTCTCGTCGCAGGTCTCGGCGACGGAGCGGGCCACCTGCTGGCCTTCGGCGGCGAGGTCGAGCTGCTCGGCGTACCGGCTGCCGAGCTGGTAGGGCCGCACCCCCAGCCGGTAGCGGCCCGGCTGCCCCTGCACCGGGACGATGTAGTTCCGGGCGGCCAGCGTGGTGACCAGTTCGTGGACGGTGGTGCGCGGGAGCTGTAGCTTGCGCACGATGTCGGGGGCGGAGAGCGTGCCGTCCCCGTCGAGGAAGAGCTCAAGGATGTCGAGAGCCCGGGTCACGGCAGGTACGAGGCGTCCCACGTCCGGCCCCCTCCCTTTGTTCTGGGTGTTCGAAATTTCAACAGCCGATCGGGATAACGAACACAGGCTACTCAAGTTCCGTTTACCCCGGCAATGGGCCCGCCCACCTGAAACACTGTCGCCCTGATGCCTCAGAGCCCTGCGCGGCACCATGCCCGCCGACAGCGCGCCTCCAGCCCCGGACGCCGCCCATGACCAATGACCTCGTAGTCGTCCTCCCCGGTATCACCGGCAGCACCCTCCGTACCGAGGACGGCACCTTGGTCTGGTCCCCCACCGCCGGGGCCCTCGTGAGCGCCATCAAGTCGTTCGGCCGGAACGTGAACGCCCTGCGCCTCCCCCAGGGCATCGGTGACGAGCACCCGGGTGACGGAGTCGAACCCGTGGCGCTCATGGACGACCTGCATCTGATCCCCGGCGTCTGGACCCCGGTCAAGGGCTACGACAGGCTCCTCGACCGGCTCCGTACCCTCGGCCACACCGAGACCAAGGGAAATCTCCTCCCCGTCCCCTACGACTGGCGCCTCTCCAACCGCTACAACGCAAACCGGCTGCGCACCATCGTCCAGCCCGCACTGGAGCGCTGGCGGGCCGCCCACCCCCGCAACGCCGACGCCCGGCTCACCTTCGTCTGCCACTCCATGGGCGGTCTCGTCGCCCGCTGGTACATCGAGAAGTGCGGCGGTGCCGACCACACCCGCAAGCTCATCACCCTCGGCACCCCCTACCGCGGCGCGGCCAAGGCGCTGGACCAGCTCGTCAACGGGGCCCACCAGCGCCTCGGCCCGCTCTCCTTCGACCTCACCGTCTTCGCCCGCACCCTCCCCTCCCTCCACCAGCTCCTCCCCGAGTACGCGTGCATCGAGAGCAGCTCGCATCCCGGAGGACTCGCCAAAACCGTCGAAGTGGAGGGCGGCGTACCGGAGTTGGACAGCGGCATGGCCCTCGACGCCATGCTCTTCCACACCGATCTCCGGGCCGCCGAGGCACGCCGCGCCCGCTCCCTCACCACCACCCACGCCATCGTCGGCACCAAGCAGAACACCCCCACCACCGCCCGCCTGCACAACCGCAGGCTCACCCTCCGCACCGACTACAGCGGGCAGGACCTCTACGGCGACGGCACCGTCCCCCTCGTCGCCGCCTGCCGTGCCGATGTGCCCATGAACAGCAACACCCTTCGCCGCGTCCCGGACCAGCACGGCAACCTCCAGCGCAACAAGGCCGCCCTCGACGAACTCGAAAGCGTCCTCACCACGCCCGACCTCGTCGTCCGCGCACCGGCACTCGCCACCCATCTGCGGCTCGACGTGCCCGAAGTCATCGGCCCCGGGGAGCCGTTGACCGTACGGCTCGCCGCCGCCTCCGGCATCCCGCGCGCCGTCCGGCTCACGGTCACCGATGAGGGAGGCCACCTCGAAGAGGCCCGGGTCGTCGTCGCCGGGGCAGAGCCGACGGAGGTGGTGTTCGAGGGGCTGAAGGCCGGGGCGTACGGCGTCGGAGCCGAGGGCACCGGGCCGGGGTCGCCGGTCGCCGGCGTCGGTACCGACATCCTTGTGTGGGGCTGACTTGTGTGGGACTGATACCAAACCCCCACAAACCGTCCACACAACGTCAGTAATGTGTGCGCTCGTCATTCGAAGATCGGCCACAGGGACATCAGTTGAGTACCTACGGCGACCCGGACCACCGGACCGTGCCCCCGCCACCGTCGACCCCGCCCACTCCTCCTCCCTCCGGTGGCCAGCCCGCCTGGGCCTGGTGGGTGGTCGGCATCGTCATTCCGGTGATCGGTATCGCGGTGACCCTGCTCACCGTCAACGACCGTGACTCCGACGACGATTCGGAGGCCCGCAACACCGCGAGGACTCCGACGGCTTCGACCGGTGCGCCGGGGCAGGAGGGTGCCGGCGACAGCGACAGCGACAGCGGTAGCGGTAGCGGTAGTGGTAGTGGTAGTGGTAGTACCGAGGAGGCCGAGCCCCTCGCGCCCGCCTTCGGGCCCGCCGACTGGTCCGCCCGGGGCGACTACGGCAATGGTCAGTACCTGGAGCTGGACTCCGCGCAGCTCCAGGCGTTCGACCAGATCACCGACGGCACCGACCTCGCCCTCGACGCCACCGCGATCGAACCCGTGGACGCCGAGGGCACCGTCGCACTGCTGCCCGCCGGTACCGCCGATCCCACCGAGGCCGAGTGCCGTACGCAGATCGAGAAGAACAAGCTCGACGAGGTCGACCTGACACCGGGGACCCGCTTCTGTGTGCAGACCGGTGAGGGCCGTACCGCCTTCCTGCGGGTGCTCAGCGCTCCCGTGGAAGGGGAGGGAACAGTTCGCTTCAAGGTGACCGTCTGGCCGCTGCCCCAGTAGGCAACGCAGGGAAAGCAGGCAGGGCAGGCAGAGCAGGCGTGGCTACTGCTCCCGGCGCGAGTCCTCTAACTGGCCCTTCAACCGCTGTGCCCTCAGCACCAGTTCGAGTTCGAAGCGGCGGTCCGGGTCGTCTATCTCGTCGCCCCACAGTTCGCGGATCTGGCGCAGGCGGTAGCGGACCGTCTGGGGGTGGACGCCCAGGCGGGCCGCCACCTCGGGGGCGCCGCCCCTGGTCTCCAGCCAGGCCAGGAGCGTCTCGGCGAGGCGGCGGCCGTGGGTGGGGCCGCAGTGCGCCAGGGGGGCCAGGCAGCGCAGGGCCAAGTCGTCGATCAGTTCCTCGGGTTGCAGGAGAACCAGGGCCTCCGTGTGTTCCGTGCAGTACAGCACCTCGCCCGAGGGGAGCAGGCCGCGCTGCATCAGGGCCACCGCCGCCTCCGCCCAGCGCAGTGACTTCGCCGCGTCGGCGAGTTCGACCGGGGGGCCGATCGCGCCGGACCAGCCGGTCAGGGCGCGGTGGAGGAGGTCGGAGCGGCCCGCGGCCTCCGGTTCGGGGACGACCATGCGGGGCTGTTCGTATTCGAGGTCCAACAGGACGCCCTGGCCCACCGCGGGGGCCACCGCTTCCCGGGCCGGGCGCAGGAGGACTCCCACCGCGACCTTCTTCGGCAGTGCCCAGCCGATGCGGGCCGCGCGTTCGGTGAGTGCCTCGGCGGGGTCGCCGCGGTGGTGCTCGGCGAGCAGGAGTTCCATCAGGCGGCGCTGGAGGCGCAGGCGTTCGCCGGCCTGGCGGGCGGCGGCCTCGGCGTAGCCGCGTACGGACTGGTCGACCAGGCCGTCGAGGTACTCGTAGCCCGCGTCCACCAGCTCGTACATCGCCGGGGGCGGGATCTCCACGCGCTGGCCGATGTCGGCGAAGCGGCGCCAGGCCAGCCGCACGCCCATACGGTAGATCGCCTGGAGCGAGTCGAGGCTGCGGCCGTTGAGGCCCTCGCCGCGGCCGAACTCCTGGAACACCCCGGGCGGCACCGTGGGGCGGCCCTCCGCGGTCTCCAGGTGCTGCACGAACACCTCGATCGCGCGGCGGATGCCGATCAGGGCCATGGGTTCGCCGGATTCGTCGAGGACGACGGGCAGGTGGGGGTACTCGCGGCGGATCTCGGTCATGATCTGCTCGGCGAGCTCCGGTGCCTCGGCCATCGCGATCTCGGCGAACCGGCGCACCTGGAAGCGGGGCACGTCGTGCCAGGCCGAACGGGTCGAGAGGGCCGAGCCTGCGTCGGTGCGGGCGGCGGGGGGCACGGGTCAACTCCCCTGACCGGCTTGCTCGTAGGTGATCAAGGGGTTGTTCGGCTGGTCTGGGGTGGCCTCCAGCAGGGCGACCACGCCCAGTGCGGCGCCGACCGCGAGGGCGGCGGCCAGCACGACGGTCAGCGTGGCGGCGAGCAGTCTGGACATCGCGGGGTCAGCCTCTCTGTACACCTCGGTACAACCGCTGTTTCGGTCGCCCCACCCGGGCTTTCCGTCCCTGTCTGTCCGGCCCCCAGTGTCAACATGACATTGACACCACGTCAAGAGGCGCCTACGGTTCCCGGCCCATACGGGTGCCGTGCGCCGAGCCGTGCCGCACCACCCTGTGGCACGCCTCTCGCACGCGCACCTTTCCCCTCGGCGCGGTCACCCCCCACGTCGCGTCGTCCCGAGCCCCTGGAGTGCCCGGAATGCGCCGTACTGCCTCACCGTTTTCGCTGATCATGCTGGGTCTCGGCACGTTTCTGCTGGTGCTGGCGCCGATGCTCGCCTGGTACGTCGAGCCGCGGGCCGCCGTGAACCCGATCGACATCGACACCACCGCCGTCTACAAGGGCACCGGTTCGGTCTTCGACCTGGAGAAGGTCGCCACCGTGCCGGACAAGACCATCACCGTCACCCAGCGGGTGCGCGGGAACGTCGCGGAGAGCGAGAAGAGCGGGAACGCCGTCTGGGACGTGATCACGACGGTGGACACCGACGAGTCGCTGCCCGCCGCCGACCCGCACGACGCGCTGGACTACCAGCCGCACCGCTGGGTGCTGGACCGGGAGACCACCCGGCCCGTGCACTGCTGCGAGGAGAAGCCGTACATCGAGGGCGAGGCGTATCTGAAGTTCCCCTTCGATGTGCAGAAGCGGGATTACCGCTGGTGGGACAACACCCTCGGCGGCGTCGTCACCATGCGTTACCAGGGGGAGAAGAAGATCCAGGGCTACACCGGCTACCGGTTCACGGCCTCGGTGCCGGCCGCCAAGACCGGGACCCGGCTGGTCCCGGGGCGGCTGGTGAACCTGCCGGACCGGCCGCAGGTGCTGGCCGAGGAGTGGTACGCCAACCACGGCATCGAGCTGGTGGTCGACCAGGCCACGGGCCGGGTGCTGTACGCACAGACCGGTCCGCGCCGCACGCTGCGGGCGCCGGGCGGCACGAAGGACGAGGCGGTACTGCTGGACAGCCGGAAGATCGCGTTCACCACCGCAACGCAGAAGGAAGCGGTGGAGCGCGCCGAGGAGGACAGCGGACGGCTGCGACTGGTGGGACAGACGTTGCCCATTGGGGCGGCTGTGACCGGGTTCGTCCTGGCTCTGGCCGGGATCGTTTTGGTGGTACGAGGGAGGCGGCATCCCGATTCGTCGGAATCCTCCGGATCTGCCGTCACGATGTGACATTACGTCAGCTCTAATAAAGCCCGAAATTGTCACGTCCGTGAGTAGCCGTGGCGAACGGCGGGGCGAAAACTGTCCACCCCACCCGAGCACAACCCGTCCACAGTCCGCACCCAGAAAGCCCCTGGTTCCCCCACGGACAGACCTCACACGCCACAGCCGTAACAGTCGGCTCGCTGTTCCCCCACGCTGAGTTCCGCACCCCGAGACATGTTGGAGCACCGATGCCCCAGCACGTGCCGTCACTGCGCGCCCCGGTCCCCACGGTGCCGCAGCACCCTCACCCTCCGGCGCTCCCCCCACAGCCGCGCCGAATCGTTTTCCTCGCCCATCGCGACCTGGGAAACCGGGCCGCCGGAGGCTCCGAACTGCTCGTCGACCGGCTCGCCGACGGACTGACCCGGCTCGGCCACCAGGTCACCCTGCTGTGCGGCGGGCCCGCGGCCTACCGCGACTACCGGGTCGTGTCCGCGGGCGGCGCCTACGGCCACTACCTGCGCGCCCGGTCCGCCTTCGCCCGCCAGGTCGGCGAGACCGACCTGCTGGTCGAGGTCTGCAACGGAATGCCGTACCTGGCGCCCCTGTGGCACCGCGGCCCCACGCTGTGCCTGGTCAACCACGTCCACACCGACCTGTGGCGGATGCGGTTCGGCGGACCGCTGGCGCCCGCCGCCCGGCTCGGCCGAAGACTGGAGCACTGGGCGCTGACCGGAGCCCAGCAGCGCGGTCTGCTGGTCGCCGTCTCCCCGTCCACCGCCCACGCGCTGCGCGCGCTCGGCGTCGAACGGGAGCGGATCAGGGTCGTCCACAACGGTGTGGAGGAACCGGGTCCGCGGGCGGACCGCTCCCCCGAGCCGCTGTTCCTGGCGGTCGGACGGCTCGTCGAGTACAAGCGCATCGACCTGCTGCTGCGGCTGTGGGAGCGGGTGCGGCCGGTCACCGGCGGCCGGCTGGTGATCGTCGGCGACGGCCCCGAACGCCGCCGGCTGGAGCAACTCGCCGGTCCCGGCGTGGAGTTCACCGGTCATGTCACCGAGGCCGAGAAGCACCGGCTGTTGTGCGCGGCCTGGCTGCTGCTGCATCCCTCTGCCGTGGAGGGGTGGGGCCTGGTGGTGACGGAGGCGGCGGCCCGGGAGACCCCGGCCATCGCCTTCGACGTACCGGGCCTGCGGGACTCGGTGATCGACGGGGAGACCGGGGTGCTCGCCTCGGGCGAGTCCTCCTTCGCCGCCGCCTGGTGCACGCTCGCCCTGTCCGGCCGCCGCCGGGAGCTGATGGGCAAGGCGGCCCGGGACCACGCGGCCGGATTCCGCTGGGACCGAACGGTCAGGCAGTTCCGGGCGGTTGCCGCCGAGGCCGTGCGGAGCTGGACGCCATGAGCCCGGTGAAGGACCCCTCCCTCAGACGCTCCGTGACCCTCTTCCGCGCCTTCATGCGCGAGCAGGAGGACCCGGAGAGCTGCTACGCGCTGCTCGCCCGGGACGCGGTCGACCAGGTCGAGCGCTACGACGGCCCGGTGCGCGGACGCACGGTCGTCGACGTCGGCGGGGGCAAGGGGTACTTCACCGAGGAGTTCCGGCGCCGCGGCGCGCAGGCCTACCTGTTCGAACCGGACCTCGGGGAGCTGGGACAGAAGCCACCCGACGGAAGTGTGGTCGCCGACGGGTATCTGCTCCCCCTGTACGACGGTGTCGCCGATGTGACGTTCTCCTCCAATGTGCTGGAGCACGTGGCCGACCCGCAGACCTTCCTCAGCGAACTGGTCCGGGTGACCCGGCCCGGCGGGCTGATCTATGTGTCGTTCACCAACTGGCTGTCGCCGTGGGGCGGGCACGAGTGGGCCCCGTGGCACTACCTGGGCGCCGAGCGGGCCCGCGCCCGCTACCGGCGCCGGACCGGGAAACCGGCCAAGCACACCCTCGGCGAGAACCTCTTCGCCGTGCACATCGGGCCGACGCTGCGGCAGGTCCGCGCCCGGGACGACGTCAGGGTCGTCTCGGCGCGCTCCCGCTACTGGCCCTTCCTCGCGGAGGCGGTCGTCAAGGCGCCCGGCGTCCGCGAGATAGCCACCTGGAATCTCCTCCTCATACTCCGGCGGTGTCCCCCATGACGAGCACGGTCCAGGCTCCTCCTCCAGCAGCCGTCCCAACCACCGCGACCATGGCGGGCCCGCCCGAGGGCCCCCGGTCGCGGCGCTGGTTGCTGGGGTTCTGGGCCGTGGTGTTCGTGCTGCTGCTCGCCGTGCAGCCGGGCAGGCAGACCTTCGACACCAAGCTCGGGGTGACCGTCGACCCGGGACGGTTCCTCTCCGACCTCGGCCAACTCTGGCAGGACCAGGGCTCCTTCGGCGGTATCTCCGACCAGTACGCCGGATACCTCTGGCCCATGCTGCCGTTCTACTGGCTGGCCGATCTGATCCGGCTGCCGGTGTGGCTGGCGGAGCGGCTGTGGCTGTCGCTGATCGTGTCCGTCGCCTTCTGGGGCGCCCTGCGCCTGGCCGAGCGGCTGCGCGTGGGCAGCAACGCCACCCGGCTGCTGGCCGGTGTGATGTACGCGCTGTGGCCGGTCTTCACCACCGTCGTCGGCTCCACCTCCGCCGCCGCGCTGCCCGGCGCGGTCCTGCCCTGGGTGCTGCTGCCGCTGGTCGACGAGCGCTACAGCGCCCGGGTCGCCGCCCTGCGCTCGGCGCTGGTCATCCCGTTCATGGGCGGCGTCAACGCGGCCTCCACCCTCGCCTCGCTGCTCCCGGTCGGCCTGTACCTGCTCTCCCGCCCACCGGGCCCCCGGCGCCGCAAGCTGATCACCTGGTGGGTGCCCGGCGTCGTCCTGGCGACCGCGTGGTGGTGGCTCCCGCTCCTCCTGCTCGGCTTCTACGGCGAGAACTTCCTTCCCTACGTGGAGAGTTCACAGACCACCACCGAGACCATGGCCGCCACGGAGGCGCTGCGCGGGGCCGGGAACTGGGTGGCCTATCTGCACTTCGGTGACGCCTGGCTGCCCGCCGGATGGGCGGTCGCCTCCTCGGCGGTCGTGGTCGTCTGCTCGGCGCTCGCGGCGGGCCTCGGTCTCGCGGGTCTGGCCCGCCGGGACATGCCCGAGCGGCGCTGGCTGGTGCTGACCGTGCTGACGATGGCGCTGATCCTGCTCTCCGGCTACGACGGCGCGTTCGGCGCGCCCTTCCACGGGGTGGTGCAGGACTGGCTGGACGGCGCGCTCGCCCCGTTCCGCAACATCTACAAGTTCCAGACCGGCCTCGCCCTCGCCCTGGTCCTGGGCCTGGCCCACCTGGTCGCGGTGGCCGCCCGCTCGCGCGGCGCCCGCCACATGCCGGGCCGCCGATTCCTGCCGCTGATCACGGCCGTGCTGGTACTGCCCGGTCTGATGTGGCCGTACCTCAACGGCTCGATCCTGAACCCGGGTTCGTTCAAGGAGATCCCCGCCTACTGGAAGGCCACCGCCGACTGGATGGAGGAGTACTCCCCGGACGCCCGGGTCCTGGTCGTCCCGGCGACCGCGCACGGCATCTACACCTGGGGCTCCACCATCGACCAGCCGCTGGACGTGACCGCCGACTCCCGCTGGGCGCAGCGCGACTACGTGCCCTTCGGCACCGCCGGCAACCGGCGCGCCATGGACGCCGTCCAGCAGGCGCTCACCAGCGGCGCCGAAGTCCCGGGCCTGGCCGACTACTTGAGCCGGGCGGGCATCTACTACATCGTCGTCCGCAACGACCTCGACCCCGACCAGATCGGCCAGGTGCCGACGACCATGGTCAAGCGGACGCTCGAACAGTCCGGCTACGAGCGGGTGAAGGGCTACGGCCCGGTCATGACCGGCGGCACGATCGCCCCCGGCACCCCGCTCCAGGTGGAGGGCCTGTACCCGAGGCAGCGCGCGGTGGAGATCTACCAGCCGCCGCAGGACGTGCCGCGGCCGGGGCAGGCCGGGGTGAGCGCGGTCGCCGACACCGCCGTGGTCTCCGGCGGACCCGAGGCGCTGCTGCCGGTCGCCGGTGAGCTGCGCGGCCGGGCGAGCGTGCTGACCGGCGACAACCACCCGGGGCTCGGCTCCCCGCCGGTCCAGGTGGTCGGCGACGGACTGCGGCGCGCGGACACCCGGTTCGGCCTGGTCAACGCCAACACCTCGTACACGTACACGCGCGACGAGCGCAACGCGGCGGACGCCACGCAGGACGCGGGCGAGAAGCCGCACCAGATCCTGCCGACCACCGGCCAGGACCATCAGACGGTCGCCGAACTGCGCGGCGCCCGCTCGGTGTCGGCGTCCTCCTACGGCAACTGGCTGTTCCACCTGCCGCAGTACGACCCGGTGAACGCCTTCGACGGCAACCTGGACACCGCCTGGACGGAGGGCTCGCTGGGCTCTTCCAACGGCGAGTGGCTGCGGATCGAGTTCACCGGGAAGTACGACATGCCCGGCTCCTTCAAGGTGACCCCGCTGCCCCAGGAGGGCGTGCGGTCAGCGCCGACGCGGGTGCGGGTGGAGACCGAGCGGGGCAGCAGGACCAGTTGGCTGGAGCCCAACGGCCGTACGCAAAGTATCAAGGCACCGACCGGTGAGACCGGCTGGATGAAGCTGACGATCGTGGAGTCGGTGGAGCGGCGCGCCGGGCTGACCGGGGCGGGATTCGCCGAGATCGCCCTGCCGGACGTGCAGGTCACCCGGCTGCTGCGGCTGCCCACGGACGCCGAAAAGTCCTCCGCCGACACCGAGCTGATCTCCCTGTCCCGCCCGGCCGACCCGACGGGCCTGTCCTCGACGGGCACCGAGGCGGGGCTGCACCGCCGCTTCACCACGGCGACGGCGGGCACGTACGAGATCGAGGCGAGCGCGGTGGCGGTGCCGGGTGAGGCGCTGGACCGGATGCTGTACGAGGTGGCGCCGGAGCAGGAGAGCCGGATCGTGGCCACCGCGGACTCCACCGCCCGCCTCGGCGCGGGGCTCTCGGCCCGCAACCTCACCGACGGCGACCTGACCACGGCGTGGATCGCGGGCGACAAGCCCACCATCCACCTCGGCTGGGAGGGCAAGCAGCCGATGGACGAGATCGTGCTCCCGTCGGCCGGCGGTCTGTCCAGCCGCCCCTCCGAGGTGCACATCAGCTCCCCGGACGGCGCGGCCGTCGCGGGCGTCGACGAGAACGGCAACGTCCGCTTCCCGCCGATCACCACGGACCGCCTCGACATCACCATCACCGAGACGGCGCCGCTGACCCTGTACAACCCCTTCGCCGACGAGGACATGCAGCTCCCGGTGGGCCTGACGGAGGCCTACATCCCGGCGCTGGACAGCTACCGCACCCCGAAGCCGGAGGACGACCGGTCCTTCTCCCTGCCCTGCGGCAAGGGCCCGGCGCTGGCGGTGGACGGCGAGCTGTACGAGACCAGCGTCCAGGGGACCGTCCGGGACCTGATGGAACGCCGCCCGGTGGACCTGACCCTGTGCCCGGAGAGCGGCCTCGAACTCTCCTCCGGCAAGCACAGCGTGGAGGCCGGTGACGCGGGCCCGCTGGTGGTGACGGCGGTGAAGCTGACCCGCGGTTCGCTCGCCGGGTCCCCGTCCTCCGGCCGTGAGCTGGGCGTACGGGACTGGCTGGGCGACCGCCGCGAGCTGACCGTGGGCTCGGGCGCTGCCTCGTACCTGACGACCTACGAGAACTTCAACGACGGCTGGCGCGCCGAACTCAACGGCGAGAAGCTGACGCCGGTACGTCTCGACGGCTGGCAGCAGGGCTGGCGGATCCCGGCCGGGGAGGGCGGCACGATCAAGCTCTCCTACGAGCCCGCGGTGACGTACGACGCCGGGCTGATCGGCAGCGGGGTGGCCCTCGCGGCCGTGGCGGGCCTGGCCCTGTGGCGGCGCCGCGAACCCAACCCGGACGAGCCGCAGCCGGTGCCGCCGGCGCCGGGGCTGTGGCTGGGCACGGTGGCGCTGACGCTGGTCGCCGCGGTGGTCGCGGGCTGGTTCGCGCTGTTGGTCCCGGCGTTCGCGCTGCTGGCCCGGCGCCGGCACGAACTCCTGGTACCGGTGGCGTTGTTGGCGCTGGCGGCGGCCGGGATCGTGGCGGCGTTCGGCGCCGGAGAGCCGGTACGGGAGGCGACGGGCGCGTTCGGGCACACGGCCCAACTGCTGGCGCTGATCGGCCTGTTCGCGGCACTGGTGAGCGTGGGGGAACCGGCGGCGGCAGCGGACGGGGGTGACGGCGATGACGACCCTGCACCGGCCAAGGACTAACCCCGGGCCGCCCCGCGTCCCCTTCCCGGTGGTGGACGAGATAGCCCGCCACTGCCTCCAGGAGGAGGAACCGGAAACGGTCCACATCGAGGTCCACCTCCCGGGCCCGGTGGACCCGCCCCGCCTCCGCGAGGCGTTCATCGAGGCCCTGCGCCACCACCCCCGCATCCTGATGCGCGAGGCCCCGGGGGCCTGGTACCGCCGCCGCTACGAATGGGAACTGACCGAGTCCCCGGACGTAGAGGTGGTCACCTTCCCGCCCCCGGGCCCGGACGCCCTACGAGACGCCCGCACCCGCGCCCTGACGACGGCACCTCCCCTGTCGGCCTCACCCCCGGTCCGCCTGGAGGTGGTGATGGACGCGGGCCCGGCGGAAGGCAGCGAAGCCACCGCCCACCCAGCTGCGGGCAGTCGTGCCGCTGGGGCGGCCCCCGCGACCAAGGAAGCGGCACCCCGCGAGCGCGGGCAGGCGGACCCACCCGCCCACCACAACACCGTCCTGTTCCTCACCATCAACCACACGGCACTGGACGGCCCGGCGTGCCTCCGAGTCCTCGCCACCGCCGCCGAGTTGTACGGCGGCCGCGACAACTCCCCCACCGCACCCCCCGTCCGACAGCCCGACGCACCACCCCCCGCCCCCGACACCCCCTCCAACTGGTCCCGCCCCGCCCGCGTGGCCCAGGGCACCCCCGAACCGAGCCCCGGCAACGGCATGCTCGTCACCGAACTCCCCCTCCCCCACCGCCCCAAGGGCTCCCCGTACACGGTCAACGACCAGCTCATGATCGCCACCGCGCTCACCCTCACGCACTGGAACCGCGAGCACGGCGAACCACCCCGCCCCCTGCGCATCACGATGCCGGTCGACGACCGCCCCAGGGACCGCGGCATGCCCATCGGCAACGGCACAAGACTCGTCGAAGTCCCCTTCACCCCAGAGGAGTTGCGCACCGACGACCTCCCCGCGCTCCTCCGCCGCACGGCCGAGAGAACCCGCGCCCTGAAGTCCCTCCCCCGCCCCCAACTGGGCAGGGGCGCCGCCCTTCTCACCGCCCCGGTCACCCCCGTGGCCTGGCGCGCCGCGCTCACCCGCGGCCTGCGCAGGGCGGCGGCGCCCTGGACCTCGACCACACTCCTCAGCAACATCGGCCGTATCCCGTACCCCCTGGACTTCGGCGAGGAGGCCGGCCGCGCGCACGCGGTGTGGTTCTCGGCCCCGGCCAGGATGCCCCGCGGGCTGACGGTGACCACGGCCTCCACGACGGGCCGTCTGCACCTGGCCCTGCGCTGGTCGCGCACGCTGCTCAGCCACGGCGACGGCGCCCATCTGCGGGACCTGTTCGAGCACTACCTGCACACCACGGAGGCCCCGGAGTGACCACCAGCGCCCCGCCGGAAAAGCCCAGGGAACTGCGGGACTTCTACGAGGACCCGGCCGTCCCGGTCGCCTCCGGCACCCCGCGCAGCCTCCGCCAGGCCCGCATGCTCGCGGCAGCCATAGGCACCGGCGCCGAGAAGACACCCCGCACCATCCTGGACATCGGCTGCGGCGACGGCAGCGCGGCAGCGGTCGCCGCCCCCCTCCTCAAGGGCCATCGCATCATCGGCGTGGACTGGTCCCAGGACGCCCTGCGCCGGGCCCGCGCCACGCTCGCCCTCACCCCCGTCCGCGGTGAACTCACCGGCGGGGGGCTGCCGTTCAAGGACGAGTCGGCCGACGCGGTCCTGTTCAGCGAGGTGGTCGAGCACCTCGTCGACCCGGACGCCGCGCTCGACGAGATCCGCCGCGTGCTGCGCCCCGGCGGCCATCTGATGCTGTCCACCCCGAACCTGGCCGCCTGGTACAACCGGGCCCTGCTGCTGGCCGGGGTCCAGCCCGTGTTCTCCGAGGTGAGCCTGCGCGCGATCCACGGCCGCCCCGGCAAGGAGGTCGTGGGACACCTGCGCCTGTACACCGCCCGCGCCCTGAAGGAGTTCGTCGCCGCCTCCGGTTTCGAGGTCGTACGCCTCGCGGGCGCCCCCTTCCACGGCGTACCGCGTCCGCTGCGTCCGCTGGACCGGCTGGCCTGCTCCAGACCCTCGCTCGCCTCGATCCTCCTGCTGCACGCCCAGAAGCCGCCCGCGCGCAAGACCTAGGAAGAGGACGCAGACCATGTGGTGGGGAGTGGCCGCGGCCCTGTTGGCGAACGTGCTGTACAGCACCGGATTCGTCCTGGAGAAGAGGGCGCTGGCCGCCCTGCCGGAGGTGTCGGTCCGACGGCCCGCCCGGCTGCTGCGGCTGGTGCTGGGCAGCCCGCTGTGGATCGGCGGCTCGCTGGCGCTGGCGGCCGGGTTCGGCGCCCAGCTCGCCGTCTACCGCACCCTGCCGATCGCCGCCGCCCAGGGCCTGTTCGTCTCCGGACTGGTCCTGCTGGTGCTGCTGTCGGCCCGATTGCTGGGCGAGGAGACCAGCGGCCGGGAGCGGTACGCCCTGGTCGCGATCCTCGCCGCGCTGCTGATGGTGGTGCTGTCCCTGCGCGAGGGGCCCGGTGAGACGGTGGGCGCGGAGGCCCCGTACCCGCTGATCCTGCTGGTGTGCGTGCCGTCGCTGGCGGCCGGGGTGTGGCTGTACACCTCCGCCGAGCGGCGCGCCCGGCACCGGCACCGGCTGCCCACCACGGGCGTGGAGTACGGGGTGGCCGTGGGCCTGCTGTACGGCGTCAGCTCGCTGGCCATCAAGGGCGTCTCCAGCCGGCTCTCCGCCGACGGCTGGGGCGGCGCCCTGCTCGGGCTGCTGCGCTCGCCGTACCCGTATCTGCTGCTGTTCACCGGCGCGTTCGGCCTGGTGATGTCGCAGGCGGCGCTGCAGCGCTGCCGGGCCTCGCTGATCGTGCCGGTGTGCACGACCGTGACCTGTCTGTACACGGCGGTGCTCGGCACGCTCTCGTTCGGCGAGGCGCTTCCGGAGGACCCGCTGCGGCTCGCGCTGCGCGTCGCGGGCATCGCGCTCGCCATCGCCGTCCTGCTGTCCATGCCCCGGCACGACCAGCCGGCGCGCACCCCACGACCTCTCGGTGCCAAGGAGTTGACCCCACCGTGAACCCCGACGACCCGCTGCTGCGCATCCTGGCCTGCCCGCTCGACAAGGGCCGGCTGCACCTGCTCCCGCCGGACGCCCCGGCCGACCCGGACGAGGCGCTGTACAACCCGCGCCTGCGCCGCCGCTATCCGATCGTCGACGGCATCCCGCAACTGCTGCCGTCCTCCGGTGAGCAGGTCGACGAGGACGAGCACGAGGCGCTCCTCAAACGGATGGTGCCATGACCAGGACACTCGCGGCCCGGGTGGCGCCGCATCTGCCGCTCCGGCTGGTCGCCGCGACCGCCCGCGCGGTGTACCCGCGGTTCGAACCGGAGCTGGCCCGCCTCGGCGAGCTGTGCCCGCCGTCGTGCGGTACGGCGGTGGACGTCGGCGGCTGGTACGGGCCCTGGACGCACCGGCTGTCCCGGCGGGCCCGCCGGGTGGTGACCGTGGAACCGGTGCCGCGGCTGGCCCGGCTGCTGGCCTCCGGTGCCCCGCCCAACGTACGGGTCGTACAGGCCGCCGCCTCCGACCGCCCCGGACTGGCCCGGCTCTGGCTGCCCTCCGACGACGGCGGCGACCGGGGCGTGTCCTCGCTGGTGCGGCGGGACATCCACGGGCGCGCCCTGAACGTGGGCTGTGTGACGCTCGACGAACTCGGCCTGCGTGACGTCGGTTTCATCAAGATCGACGTGGACGGCAGCGAACTGGCCGTGCTGCGCGGCGCGACCGGCGTCATCGCCCGCGACCGGCCCGCCCTCTTCGTCGAGCTGGAGACCCGCATCCAGCCGATCGCGCCGGTCGTCACCTACCTCTCCCTGCTGGGCTACGCCGGCTGGGTGCTGCCGGGCACGCACTGGGTGCCGTTGGACCGCTTCCCGCTCCGGGACCACCAGCGCGGGGCCCAGCACGTCGTCAGCCGGGGCCTGCTGCGCCGGGTCCTGCCGGGCGGCGGTCCCCGGTACGTCAATTCGGTGCTGTTCCTGCCGGACGGGCGCCGCCCCGGTGGCGCGGTGCGCGACGATGGGACCCATGCCCGCCGCACCGGCCCCCTTCGGCCCGCTCCAGTTCCAGCTCGTCCTGCTGCGCCGGATGGCCGACCACAACCCGGACCTGGTCGAGACGGCCCGTCATGAACTCGGCGTCTCGATCGCCGAGATGCGCGAGGCCAACAAGAAGTGGCAGGCGATGGTCCGCTCCCCGCGCGCCCGCGCCGCCGCCTCCCGGTACCGTTCGGTCCTCGGCGCCCCCGAGTCGGTGCTGACCCGGAAGGTGGGCGACCTGGAGTGCGAGGCGCTGCTGTGGCCGGTGCCGCTGTGGCCCACCCTGCGCTTCGAGGTGCTGCTCGCCCCGACCGGCGCCGTCTGGAACGAGTGGCTGATCCGCGCCCCCGGCGCCGCCGCCCCTTCCCTGCGCACCCTGGCCGACCTGACCCCGTGGTCCTGCACGGTCGACGAGGCGGCCCGCGCCTTCGCCCC
Organism: Streptomyces sp. DI166; assembly: GCF_900091315.1. GTDB lineage: Bacteria > Actinomycetota > Actinomycetes > Streptomycetales > Streptomycetaceae > Streptomyces > Streptomyces fuscus. The sequence goes on along the minus strand of NZ_FLSP01000002.1, from coordinate 171,598 downwards.
GGCCCGCCCCCTGGAGGGCTCGGCGCCCACCCGCTGGGGCCTGGCCTTCACCGCCCCGGACACCGAGGGCAAGCGGCACGCGTGCGCGGCGGAGTTCACGTGGGGGCTGTTGCAGCGGGTGGCGGTGGAACCGTAGGGCTGTCTGTCCCCGCAGGGACCGTAGGGCGGTCTGTCCCCGCAGGGACCGATCAATCACCGCCGCGACAGCCCGCTCGATCAATCAGCGCAGCCGTGCGAGCCGAGACGGTCACTCACCACCCCCTTTCTCTCAGAACCCGCACTCCACGCGGACATCCACGATCATCCAGGTGGGGTTGCGGCATCTGTGCCTAATGTCGCGCCATGGAGCTTCCCGATCGGTCCGAGCGGACCGTGGCCGTCGAGCGGCTGCAACTGGGCGATCACGCCTGTCTGGAGACGGGCGACGGCGAGACCACATGGGCGGTGTTCACCGCCTACACCCGGACCAGCCTCGCCCGCCGGGAGAAGGTCCTGCTGGTCATGGACCCGGACGATCTCCAGGACGACGAGGTCGTGGCCCTGCTCGACCGGTCCGGGTCCGCCGCCTCGCAGGCCCTGGCGAGCGGACAGCTGGCGCTCAGGCGCAGCCCGCAGCTCTACCTTCCGGACGGCAGCTTCGACAAGGAGCGCACCGTCGAGGCGTACAGGGCCGAGGTCGAGCGTGCCCACCAGGAGGGCTGGGCGGGCCTGCGGATCAGCGCCGACATGGGGTGGGCGGCCCGGGCGGGCGTCGCCGAGGAACTGCTGCTGGACTACGAGGCGTCGGTGGCGCCGCTCTTCGCCGACCCGCTGTTCACCGCGATCTGCTGGTACGACCGCCAGCGCTTCGGCCGCGGCCTGCGGGACGGCGTGGCCCGGGTCCACCCCCTGCGGGTCGCGGAACCCGCCGACTGCCGCACCGACTACGTGGAGACCCTGCGCGAGGCGGTCGCCCTCCAGGACGCCTCCCGCCCCACCTGGATCTCCCTCGATCTGCGCGGCCTGTGCTTCATGGAGGCCCACTGCGCCTGGCAGCTCATCAGCCTCGCCGCCTCCCTGCCGCCCGACAGCCGGGTCAGCGTGCGCTGCGGCGAGCTGCTCGCGCTGGTCCTGCGCCAGCTCGGGGCGGACAGCGCGCCGCAGCTGGTGCTGGACGTGGCGGAGGAGGCGGTCGGCTGAGGCTCAGGCCGCCGCCTCGACCACGTCCGCGACCACACAGCTGACGTTGTCGGGGCCGCCCGCCGCGTTCGCCGCGTCGATCAGGGCCCGTACGGCGGTGTCCGGGTCCGGGGCGGTGCCCAGCTCCTCGCGGATACGGGCGTCGGGCACCACCGTGGACAGCCCGTCGGAGCAGAGCAGGTAGCGGTCGCCGGCGGCGGCGTCCTGGAGCCGCAGGTCCGGCGCCGGGGCCCGGTCCGGGGACAGGGACTTCAGCAGCAGGGAGCGCTGCGGGTGGCTGACCGCCTCCTCGGGGGTGAGCCGTCCCTCGTCGATCAGGGACTGTACGACGGTGTGGTCGTGGGTGATGCGGAACAGGGCCCCGTCGCGCAGCAGATACGCGCGCGAGTCGCCGATGTGCACCAGCGCCAGCCGTGAGCCCGTCCACAGCAGGGCCGTCAGAGTCGTCCCGGCCTCCTCGGTGATCCCCTGCGCGGCCTCCCGCGCCGCCTCCTCCAGCAGGTTCAGCACGTTCCCGGCGGGCAGCTCCGAGGCCTCCAGACGGCGCAGCGCCGCCACGGCCGTGCTGCTCGCGGGGCCACCGTCGGGGCCGTAGCCGTCGGCGACCGCGAGCAGGCGGCTGCCCGCGTACGCCGTGTCCTGGTTGGCGGGGCGGACCAGGCCGCGGTCCGAGTGGGCCGAGTGACGCAGTCGAAGCATGATGGTGTCCTCTCTCGACGTCGTGGTGAGCCGGTCGACCAGGAACGCGGCCAGGTCCCGTCGTACGGCCGTCTCGGCCTCCACCTCCGCCCAGTACGCCCGGATCTCCCGGGCCACCGCTTCCGGCGGCAGTGCGCCGACCTCGCGGATGCGGGCCAGCGGCATGCCGACGCGGCGCAGCCAGGCGACCAGGCGGGCCTGTTCGAGCTGGGCGGGCGCGTAGTAGCGGTAGCCGGTCTCCGGGTCCACCCGGGCGGGGCGCAGCAGGCCGAGTTCGTCGTACAGGCGCAGGGCCTTGGGCGACAGGCGGCAGGCGCGCGCGAAGGCGCCGATGGTGAGCATGTCCCGCGCCATGGGGTCCCCCGGTGGAGTCGGTCCTGTCGGTTCCTGGCCCTGATGCTGGGGCTTCACCGAGGGTGAAGGTCAATTCGGTTGCCGCGGTTCCCGGGCCCGTGGTTAGCCTGCGGGCGGCCCGACCCCCGACCCTGGAGCCCGCCGTGCCCCGAATAGCGCTGGTCACCTACGATCCCCGGCCCGAGCCCAGCCACGACCGAGATCTGCCGGTACTGCGGGACGCGCTCGCCGCCGCCGGGGCCGGGGCGGACATCGTGTTCTGGGACGACCAGGGCGTCGACTGGGCCGCCTACGATCTCGCGCTCATCCGCTCGACCTGGGACTACAGCCTGCGCAACGCCGAGTTCGTGGCGTGGGCCGAGCGGTGCGGCAAGGCGACCCGGCTGGCGAACCCGGCGCCGGTGGTGCGCTGGAACACCGACAAGCGGTATCTCGGGGACCTGACCGGGGCCGGGGTGCCGGTCGTGCCCACGCGCTACCTCGCCCCGGGCGCCGCCGCGGACCTGCCCGAGGACCACGAGTACGTCATCAAGCCCACCTCGGGCGCCGGTGCCCGGTACGCCGCCCGCCACACCCCCGACCGGCGCGCGGAGGCCGTACGGCATCTGGCGCGGCTGCACGAGGAGGGGTTCACGGCGATGGTGCAGCCCTATGTGCGCGCCATCGACACCCGGGGCGAGCGGGCGCTGCAGTATTTCGGCGGGCGGCTGCTGCACGCCAGCCGCAAGCGGGCGGTACTGGCGCCCGGTACCGCCTTCGACGCGGCGAAGGTGGCCCACCCCGGTCTGGAGCCGTGGACGCCCGAGCCCGCGGAACTGGCCGTCGCCGAGCGGGCGCTGGCCGCCGTACCGGACGCCGAGGGGCTGCTGTACGCGCGGGTCGACCTGGTCGACGGGGAGGACGGACAGCCGCTGCTGATGGAGCTGGAGCTGGTCGAGCCGAATCTGTTCCTGTTCCTGCATCCCGGGTCGCTGGAGCGGGTCGTGGAAGCCGTACTGGCACAGGCGCGGCGCGGTCACCCGTAGGGGGCGGGAAATACGGGAACCTGACGTTCCGTCGGGATCATGTGCTTACCCTGGGGCTCGTGGGCGGATCCCATGAGCGGCGCACCTGCGGCTTTCCGGCGGAGCTGACCAGCTTCGTGGGGCGACGGGACGAATCGGCGGACGTCAGACGGCTGTTGAGCGAGGGCCGGCTGGTCACGCTGACCGGTCCGGGCGGGGTCGGCAAGACCCGGCTGGCCTCGCACGTGGCCAAGCAGGTCGCGCGGACGTTCACGCACGGGGTGTGGCTGGTGCAGCTGGCCGCGCTGAGCGACGAGGCGTTCGTGCCGCACGCCGTGGCCGACGCGCTCGGGGTGCGCAACGAGACCGGGCGTCCGGCGCTGGACGTCCTGGTGGAGCACTTACGGGGCCGGGCGCTGCTGCTCGTCCTCGACAACTGCGAGCACGTACTGCGCAGTTGCGCGCTGCTCGCGCAGACCCTGCTGGCCGCGACCGAGGGGGTGCGCGTCCTGGCGACCAGCAGGCACCGGCTCGGTCTCGCCGGTGAGCAGCTCTATGTCGTACCGCCGCTGCCCGCGCCCGGCCCGGAGGAGCTGGACGCCTCGGCCGTCGAGCACTATCCCGCGCTGCGGCTGTTCGCGGACCGGGCGGCGGCCGTGGTGCCCGGGTTCATCGTCGGCGAGGGCAACCAGCACGCAGTGGCGCGGCTGTGCCGTCGGCTCGACGGGCTGCCGCTCGCCATCGAACTGGCCGCGGTACGGGTGCGGGCGCTCGGTGTGGAGCAGCTCGTGGCCCGCCTCGACGACCGCTACCACCTGCTCACCGGGGGCAGCCCGGCCTCCGCGCCGCGCCACCGCACGCTGCGCTCGGCGGTCGACTGGAGTCATGAACTGTGCACGCCGCAGGAGCAGTTGGTGTGGGCGTGGCTGTCGGTGTTCGTCGGCGGCTTCGACCTGGCGGCGGCCGAGGCGGTGTGCGGCGGGGAGGGGCTCGGCGCGACGGACGTACTGGACGCGGTGGCGGGTCTTGTCGACAAGTCGGTGCTGGTACGGGAGGAGCGCGGCGGGCAGGTCCGCTACCGGCTGCTGGTCTCCCTGCGCGACTACGGCCTGGAGAAGCTCGCCGAGATCGGTGAGGTGACCGTCACCCGGCGGCGGCACCGGGACTACTTCGCGCGGCTGGCCACCGCGTACGAGGCGGGCTGGTTCGGGCCCGACCAGGTGCTGGTCACCGAGCGGCTGCGGCTGGACCAGGACGACTTCCGGGCCGCGCTGGACTTCTGTCTGACCACGCCGGGCGAGGCCCAGGCGGGGCTGCGGCTGGCGGCGACCCTGTGGTTCCACTGGGTGGCGGGCGGCAGCTGGGGCGAGGGCCGGCACTGGCTGGACCGCGCGCTCAGGTCCGGGGCCCGGCCGGACGCGGCGCTGACCCGGGCCATGTGGGCGGGCGCGCTGATGTCGCTGGTGCACACCCGCTCCGCCGCCGTCCTCGCCGGCGTCGACCCGCCGCACCGCGTCCCGGCCGCCGACGCCGAACTGCCGGTGCCCGCGCCGCCGCCGATCCCCACCGGGGCCTACGGCACCGACCGCGCCGCGACCACGGACGTCGGCTTCGTCGTCCTCACCCGGATCGAGCTGGCCTGCACCCTGGTCAGCCGGGGCCGGGCGGGCGACGCGATCGGGCTGTGCGCCGAGGCGGTGGCCGTCTGCGAGTCGCACGGCGAACAGTGGGCCCGCACCTGGGCGCTGCGCACCCTGGGGCTGGCGCACTGGTCGCTGGGCGCGTACGACAGGGCCGCCGAGCAGGCACGGGCCTGTCTGCGGCTGCCGTACACCGGGCGGCAGCGGGCCAGTCTCGCCCGCACCCTGGACCTCCTCGCCGCCGCGGAGGCCCTGGCCGGGCGGGCCGAGCGGGCGGCGGTGCTGCGCGGCGCCGTGGACCGCGTCTGGCAGGACATCGGCGGCGATCCCACGCGGGCGCGCGGTGCGGGCCGGGTCTCCGCTGCCGAGCGCCACGCCCGCCGCGAGCTGGGCGAACCGGCCTACAACCGGGCCTACCGCCACGGCGCCGCCCTCTCCCGCAACGACGCCGTCGCCTACGCCCTGGGCCGCCCCCGCCGCCCCACGACCGGCACCTCCACCTCCCCCGACACCCGCCCCCTGACCCGCCGGGAGGCCGAGGTGGCGGCTCTGGTGGCCCGGGGCCTGACCAACCGCCAGATCGCCGAGGAACTGGTCATCGCCCAGCGCACGGCGGAGGGGCACGTGGAACGCATCCTGGTGAAGCTGGGCTTCACCAAACGCAGCCAGCTCGCCACCTGGTTCACGGCCCGGGCGGGCGGCGGGTGAACCGGGGGCGAGGCCGCAGGGCGGGGATGGGTCAGGGAGCAGCGCGGAAGAGCCGCCCCTCGCGCCCGGCGCCGCGCCCGAGCCTGCCGTTCGACCGGCCCGCCCGGCCCGCCGCGCGCCCGGGCAAACCCCGGCCCGCCGTGAGCCCGCCTGCACGGGCGGGGTGAGAAGCCGCACAGCGGCGGTTTCGGGGGCGCAATCTCCCGTCCGACGCGCGGGCGAGGGGGCATCGTGGTGCCCTGACGGTGTCGGAGACCGACCGACTGTTAAGGAGATACGACGCGTGTCCTCTCTCTTTCCGGCCCTGGCCGACGGTCCGCACGAGCGTGTCGCGCTGCGGTTCGGTGAGCGGTCGCTGACGTACGGGCGGCTGGCCGCCGCCACCGGGGCCCTGGCGGGCCGGATCGCCGGGCAGCGCAGGGTCGCCGTGTGGGCGACGCCGACGCTGGAGACCGCCGTCGCCGTGGTGGCGATCCTGGAGGCGGGGATCGCCGCCGTGCCGCTCAACCCGAAGTCCGGCGAGAAGGAGCTGGCGCACATCCTGTCCGACAGCGCGCCGGGACTCGTACTGGCCGCTCCCGGGGATCAACTGCCGGACGCGCTCAAGGAGTTCGAGCGGGTCGATGTCGAGCTGGAAGCCGACGGGGAGCCCCGGTCCGCCGCCGAGGCCTCCGGTGAGGACGCCGCCCTCGTCGTCTACACCTCCGGCACCACCGGCCCGCCCAAGGGTGCCGTCCTCCCCCGCCGGGCCCTCGCGCACACCCTGGACGCGCTGGCCGACGCCTGGCAGTGGACCGAGGACGACGTGCTGGTGCACGGGCTGCCGCTGTTCCATGTGCACGGCCTGGTGCTCGGCGTCCTCGGGCCGCTCCGGCGCGGCGGCAGCGTGCGGCACCTGGGCAGGTTCACCCCGGAGGGCGTGGCGCGCGAGCTGGGCGACGGCGCGACCATGCTCTTCGGCGTGCCGACGATGTACCACCGCATCGCCCAGGCCCTCCCGGACGACCCGGGGCTCGCGCGGGCGCTGGGCGGGGCACGGCTGCTGGTGTCCGGCTCGGCCGCGCTGCCGGTGCACGACCACGAGCGGATCGCGGCGGCCACCGGGCGCCGGGTGATCGAGCGGTACGGCATGACCGAGACGCTGATGAACACCAGCATCCGCGCCGACGGCGAGGCCCGTCCCGGCACGGTCGGCGTGCCGCTGCCGGGCGTGGAGCTGCGGCTGGTGGAGGAGGACGGCACCCCGATCACGGCGTACGACGGGGAGACGGTGGGCGAGATCCAGGTGCGCGGCCCGAACCTGTTCACCGAGTACCTCAACCGGCCCGACGCCACCGAGGCCGCGTTCACCGCGGACGGCTGGTTCCGTACCGGTGACATGGCGGTGCGCGACCCCGACGGCTACGTCCGCATCGTGGGCCGCAAGGCCACCGACCTGATCAAGAGCGGCGGTTACAAGATCGGCGCCGGGGAGATCGAGAACGCGCTGCTGGAGCACCCCGGGGTGCGGGAGGCGGCGGTGACCGGGGAGCCGGACGCCGATCTCGGCGAGCGGATCGTGGCCTGGGTGGTCCCGGCCGACCCCGAGAAGCCGCCCGCCGCCGAGGAGCTGGCCGATCACGTGGCCCGTCGGCTCGCCCCGCACAAGCGGCCCCGGACCGTGCACTACCTGGACGCCCTCCCCCGCAACGACATGGGCAAGATCATGAAGCGGGCGCTGAGCCGTGCCTGACCGTCTGCACGCGCGGGAGTTCCTGAAGCTCGTCACCGACGACTTCACCGAACTCCCGCCCCCGGAACGGAACTCGGCACCCGACGGCCCGATCGGCTGGCGCGGCTACGACGGCTCCCGGCTGCGCGCCGCCGAGCGCACCGGCGAGGAGGAGTCCGTGGTCTGCGGCACCGGCCGCGTCGAGGGCACCCGCGCGGTCCTGATCGCGTTCGAGTTCGGCTACCTCGGCGGCTCGCTCGGCGAACGCACCGGCGACCGCCTGGAGGCGGCCTACACACACGCCCGCCGCCACCGCCTCCCGGTCGTCCCGCTGATCGCCACCGGCGGCAGCCGGATGCAGGAGGGCATGCTCGCGCTCACCCAACTCCAGCGCGTGGCCCGCCAGTCGGTGCTCACCCGTCAGGCGGGCCTGGCACAGATCGCCGTACTGCGGGACCCGACGACCGGTGGCGGCTGGGCCACCCTGGGCGCGGGCGCCGATGTCGTCCTGGCCCTGCCCGGCGCCCAGGTGGGCTTCGCGGGCTCCCGGGTCCGCCCGGCGGACGCCGACCCGGCCGCGTACACGGCGGAGACCCAGGTCGCGGTGGGCGCGGCGGACGCGCTCGTCCCGCCGGAGGAGCTGCGGGCCAGGCTCGGCCACTGGCTGCGCCTGCTGACCTCCGGCTCCGCCGCCCCGGCCCCGGTGCCGGCCGCGCTCGGCGCAACCGGCCTCCCGGCCACCGGCTGGGACGCGGTACGGCGCGCTCGCGCACCCGAACGCCCGCGCGCCGACGCCTACTTGGACGCCTACTTCACCCACCGCGAGGACCTCGCCGGCGACCGCGCGGGCGGTCTCGACCCGGACGGCATGCGCTGCGGCTTCGGCACCCACGAGGGCCGCACGGTCGCCTACGCGGCGCAGACCGGGGCGGCCACCCGGCCCGCCGGGTACCGCACGGCCGCCCGGCTGGTCCGGCTCGCGGACCGGCTCGGCATCCCGGTGCTGACCCTGGTGGACACCCCGGGCGCCGCCAACGACGCGGAAGCCGAGCGGGAGGGCGCGGGCGCGGCCATCGCGGACCTGTTCGCGGCGGTGGCCGCCGCCCGCACCCCGATCACCACGCTGGTCATCGGCGAGGGCGGCTCCGGCGGGGCGCTGGCGCTGGCCGCGCCGGGCAACACCTGGGCCGCGCCGGACAGTTACTTCTCGGTGATCGCCCCTGAGCTGGCCGCGGCGATCCTCAAGCGCCCGGCCACCGAGGTGGAGGCGACCGCGGACCAACTCCGCATCCGTCCGCAGGACTTGGTCGAACTGGGGGTGATCCGCGGAATCGCGGGGACATGACCTGCGGGACCGGGCGACAAGTCGAGCACCGTCCGTAACAATGGAGCTCGCCAAAGTCACAGGGAACCGCACGGGGGAGCACACCGCGCCATGGACGGGCTGATGGAGTTCAGGACCGACGACGGTGCCGTCGTGGTCGTCGAGGGCATCGAGGACGAGTCGGGCGCCCGGCTGGTCTCGCGCGAGGACGGCCCGGCCCGGGCGGCCCGTACCTTCGAGGGAGCCCTGGGCGGGGTGCGCGCGGCGGCCGAGTCCGCGCTCCGGGTGTTCCGGGACGGCTCGCTGCGGCCCGACGCGGTGGAGCTGGAGTTCGGTGTGAAGCTCACCGCGGAGTCCGGCGCGATCATCGCCAAGGGAGCCGCGGAAGGGCATCTGGTGGTCCGGCTGAGCTGGACGCCGGGACAGAACGGCCCGGCTCCGGAGACCGCCGCGCGGTGATCGGCGGCACCGCCTGGCACGCCCGCGTCGAGTGCGGCACCGAGGTGGGCGCGGGCTTCCTGGTCTCCGGCCGCCACGTACTGACCTGCGCCCATGTGGTGCGGCGGCGGGAGCAGGCCCAGGTCGTCGTCACTTTCCCCGGGTGCCGCGGGCTGACCGGGATACCGGCGACCGTCGCCGTGCACGGCGGGTGGCGGGGCGGGCCCACCGACCCGGGCGACCTCGCCGTACTCGAACTCGACCGCGAAGTTCCCCTGGCGCCCGCCGAGTTCGCCGTGCCCGGCGAGGAGCAGGAGCACGGCGAGCTGATCGCGTACGGGTTCCCCAAGGGGTACGACGAGGGCATGCTCGCCTCCTACCGGGCGCTGCCGGGGCCGCTGATCTCCGACGAGTGGGCCCAGTTGGAGGCGCTGACCGGACACGGGCAGCCGCTGGCACCGGGGTTCAGCGGCGCCGCGGCGGCCCTGGCGGACGGCCGGGTGGTCGGAATGGTGTCGACGGTCGCGGGCGGCCGGGACGTCCGGGTGGGCCGCATGCTGCCGACCGAGGTCCTGGTCCGCTACTGGCCCGAGCTGTGCGAGCTGATCCCCGCCTCCGGCCACCGCCCCGAGGCGGTGCGGCGGCTGTACGCGCTGGTTCGGCGGGCGGTCGCCGAGGGCCTGGGCTGCGCCCCGGACCGGCTGTACGTGGACGCCGTGGGCCCGTTCGGGCCGCCGCTGCCGGACGGCGGCTTCGCCTCGCTTGGCGCGGCGGCCGGGTACGTGATGTGGGAGGTGCCGGGCACGGACGCGGTGACCCGGTTCGCACAGCGGCTCCAGGACCTCCTCGACGCCCCGCCCGCGCCCCGGGCCGCGGCGCCCGCCTGGTCGCCGATCCTCGTCGAGATCGACCACAGCGGCGCCGGAACCGACCAGGTGACCGTGGAGGTCTCCGCCTACCGGGACGGCCACCGGCGGCGCGTGGACTCCCGCCGGCTGCCGCGCGCCGCCGTACGGGAGTTCGTGCAGCGGCGCGTGGACGACGCCTTCGGCCAGCTGGCGCCGGACGCGGAGGAGCTGGTGACGTTCGTCCTGCCGCGCGAGTGGCTGAACGAGCCGGTGGCGCACTGGGAGTGCGGCCCCGAGGACTCCACCCCCCTGGGCTGCGCCCACCCGCTGGTCGTGGTGGACCGCTCCCGGTACCGCAGCGGGCGTCTGCGCCACCAGCTGGCCAAGAAGTGGCAGAAGCTGGAGGCCCGTTCGGCGGCCCGGCTGCACCGGGTGGACTGCGGCGGCCGGGAGCGCCCGGCGGGCCTGCGCAAACGGCTGCACGACGAGGACGCCGACCTCGCCGGTTTCTCCTACCCGCCCGGCGCGGCCCGCCCGCACTTCGAGGCCGGCCTCAACACCCCCGTCCCGGTGCTGCTGTGGCCGCGCACGGGCTGCACGGACCCCGGCCACGAGGGCCCCTGCTCGGGCACCGCGTTCCTCGACGAACTGACCGCGGACGTCACCGGGGTACCGCCCGCCGAACTGCCCCGCCAGGTCATGGAGTTGCGGATGACCGCCGAGGCGGACGACGACCCGGACCGGCACTGGGCCAAGGACGTCCAGCTCCTCTGGGACGACCCGCGCTGCTTCCCCCAGCCCGCCGCCGGCCTGCACTCCCCCGTCCACTGACCAGGAGAGAATCCGCCATGCCCCTGTGGCCCGTCTACACCGGCACCAACGAGCCGCACGACGGCATCGCCGAACTGCCCCCGCCCCCGCCCTGGCGGGCCTTCGACGGCGGCCCCGCGCTCCCGGCACCGGACACCTCCGCCGACACCGCCGCCGTCTCCCCGGACCGCACCCACCGCGCCGCGACCTACCGGGCCACCGAGGAGACCGTCCAGCTCGTCAACGCCGCCCTCTACCTGCGCCGCCCCCTGCTGGTCACCGGCCCGCCCGGCACCGGCAAGTCCTCCCTCGTCTACGCCGTCGCCCGCGAGCTGAAACTCGGCCCGGTCCTGCGCTGGAACATCACCAGCCGCTCCACCCTCCACGACGGCCTCTACCAGTACGACCCGCTCTCCCGCCTCTACGCGGCCCGGCAGGCCACCGCCCCCACCGGCACCGGCATCGAGGACCACCTGCGCCTCGGCCCCCTCGGCACCGCCCTGCTCCCCCACGACCGCCCCCGCGCCCTGCTCATCGACGAGATCGACAAGAGCGACCTGGACCTGCCCAACGACCTGCTGAACGTGCTGGAGGAGGGCCAGTACGAGATCCCCGAGCTGATCCGCGCCGCGACCGTCGCGCAGGTGATGGTGGACGGCGGCGACCGGCGTGTCCCCGTGGAGCGGGGCCGGGTGCGCTGCCGGGCCTTCCCGTTCGTGGTGCTCACCAGCAACGGCGAGCGCGAGTTCCCGCCCGCCTTCCTGCGCCGCTGTGTCACCCTGCGGCTGCGCCAGCCCGACGACGACCGGCTCGCCGACATCGTCCGCGCCCACTTCGGCGAGGAGCCCGACGCCTACGCGCGGACCCTGATCAGCCGCTTCCTGTCCCGCGTCGGCGGCGGCGACCTGGCCACCGACCAGCTCCTGAACGCCATCTACCTGGCCCGCTCCAGCGACCTCGGCGCCGACTCCCTCGACGAACTCGCCGAACGGCTCATGCCCTACCTCTCGGAGGCCCAGCACACCGATGCCTTCTGAGCGCCGCGCCACGCCCCTGGTCCGCCTGGCCGACGTACTGGCCGAGGCGGGCGGCGGCGCACGCCCGACCGCGCTCGAACTGGCGGAACTGCTGTGGCTGGCGCGGCAGATGGAGGATCCGGCGCCTGCTCCTTCCGTGCCGACGGTGGAGGACCCGGTACGACCGACTCCGGAGGTGGAGGAAGAGCGGCAGCCCGAACACCCCCCGGTGCCCGGGGAGTCCGCGCCGCCCGAGGAGCCAGTGGCGCCCCCACGCGCCCCACTCCACCTCCCCGCTGCCGCGCCCGCGAAGCCGACGGCCCCCGAACCCCATGCCGCCCTGCTCGCCCCGGCCCCGCCGATGCTCCACCACCCGCTCGCCCTGCAACGCTCCCTGCGCCCCCTCAAACGCCGCACGGCCGCCCCCGACCGCCTCGAACTGGACGGCAGGGCCACCGCCGACCGCATCGCCCGCCTGGGCGCGGAGCCGGAGTGGTGGCTGCCCGTGCTCCGCCCCGCCCAGGAGCGTTGGCTGAGCCTGAACCTGCTGTACGACACCGGCCCCACGATGCCGGTCTGGCGCCCCCTGATCCGCGAACTGCACACCGCGCTCGCCCAGTCGGGCATCTTCCGCACGATCACCGCGCACCCGGCCGCCCCCGACGGCGCCGTCCCCCGCCCGGCCGCCCACGCCCCCGCAGACGGCCGCACGGTCACCCTCCTGATCAGCGACTGCATGGGTCCGCAGTGGCGCCCGGGTCCGGCAGACACCCTGTGGTACGGCACCCTGCGCCGCTGGGCGCACCGGATGCCGCTGGCCGTCGTACAGCCCCTGCCGGAACACCTCTGGCGGGACACCGCCCTGCCCGCCGCCCCCGGCCTGCTGAGCGCCCCGCACCCGGCGGCGCCCAACTCCGCGCTGTCCTTCGTGGCGTACGACGAGACCACGACCCGCAGCGGTGTGCCGCTGCCGGTCCTGGAACCGGACCCGCGGTGGCTGGCGAACTGGGCGTCCCTGGTCGCGGCACCCGGCGGACAGGGGTTCCCGGGCTCGGTGGGGTGGCTGGGCAGCCCCGTGGACACGACGGACCGCACGGACTTCGGCACGCTGACGGCGGAGGAGTTGGTGCTGCGCTTCCGTGCCTCGGCCAGCACCCAGGCCGTACGGCTCGCCGGGCATCTGGCGCTCGGACGGGCGGATCTGCCGGTGATGCGGCTGGTACAGGCGGCCCTGGAGCCGCGCCCGCGCCCGCAGCATCTCGCGGAGGTGATCCTCAGCGGCATGCTGACCAAGGTGCCGGGGCCGCCGGGAAGCTACGACTTCCGGCCCGGGGTACGGGAGTTACTGCTGCGCAGCCTCCCGCGTACCGCCCGGCGCGGCACCAGCGACCTCCTGTCCCGGCTCGGCGCCCTGATCGACGACCGGGCCGGGGTGTCGGCGGGCGAGATCCGGGCGACGACGCCGATGGCGAACGGGACTGTGACCGAGACCCGCAGTGATCCCATCGCGACGGTGGCGGAGGAGACACGGGACCGCCTGGTGAGGCGGCCGGACCGCGGACGGGTGCTGGGTGGGCGGTACCGGTTGGTCGAGGGGGTCGGCGAGGGCGGGTACCTGTGGCGGGGGGAGGTCGTCGAGACCGGGGAGCCGGTGGTGGTGTCGGTCTTCCCCACGCACAGTGATCCGGAACGGGTGCGGGACTTCCTCCGGGACGCGGAGGCACTGAAGAAGCGGCGGCCGGAGAACGTGGTGGCCGTGCGGGACCACGGGGTCGAGGACGGTCAGCAGTACGTCGTCATGGAGTACGTGGACGGCGTCGCGCTGAACTCCCTGGTCTGGAGCGGCACTCTGCGGCTTCCCGCACCCCTGCTGGTGTCCACACTGATCCAACTCGCCCGCGCTGTCGCCGGAATGCACAAAGCAGGCGTCGCGCACGGACGCCTCGACACCAACCGGGTCATGCTGCTGCCGGACGGCAGGGTACGGCTGGTCCTCTGCAACCTGGGGTACCGGGGGCAGGCCCCGTACGCCATCGACCTGCGCACCCTGGGTGATCTGGTGTTCCGGCTGGTGTCGAGCAGCTACCTGATCTCCCGGCACAGCCTCTCGCCCGACCAGTTGGACGGGCTACCGGCCACCCTTCGCCCTTCCTTCGTCCGAGCACTGCGACTGCTGATGTCGAACGACCACGACGAGCAGCAGGAGGGCCTGAACGCACTCCAGCACGACATGTTCGTCCGCCACGCCTGGAAAGCGCACGATCCTCTCTACTGCTGCCTGCTCGGCCCCGTCTCCATTCGCCGCGGCTCGGGACAACCTGTTGCCACCGGCTCCCCGCAGGAACAGGCGATGCTCGCCATGCTGCTCCTGCACCACGGCCGCACGCTCACCCACACCCAGCTCACCGAGGGCATCTGGGGACCCCAGGCCCCCGAGGGCGACCCCGAGCTGCTGCTCCGCTCCTACGCCTCCCGCCTGCGCAACGCCCTCGGCCCCGGCGTCCTGGCCACAACCTCCAACGGCTACGCCCTCCACACCAGCGCCGACTTCGTGGACGTCATCACCTGCCAGAAGCTCGTGGAGCAGGCGGAGCGGCAGCGGGCGGAGGGCGAACTCGCCTCCGCGCGCACCACGGTGGACGAGGCGCTGTCCCTCTGGCGCGGCGAGGTACTGGACGGCGTCCCCGGCCCCGCCGCCGCGGCCGCCCGCCCCCGCTTCCAGCAACTGCGCCTCACGCTCGCCGCGACCCGCGCCGAACTCGACCTGGAGCTGGGCGAGTTCGAGCGCGCCGCCGCCGACCTCGACGCCCTCCTCCGCACCCACCCCCACCGCGAGGACCTGCGCCGCCTGTATCTGCTCGCCCTCCAGCGCCAGGGCCGCACGGACAAGGCCCTGGAGGTGTTCGAGGAGTACGAGGTCTCGGGGGGTGACAACCCCGAGCTGCTGGCCATGGGCCACGAACTGCGCGAGGCGCTCGGGGAGCGGGGTCCGGACCGGGAGCCACAGGAACCCCCGCTGCTCGGCGAGGACGAGCCGGACCGGCTGCTCTTCGAGGGGCACACGAACGAGGAGGAGATCGAGACCGAGCAGCGTGACTGTGCGCGGTTCGAGTTCGCGGGGTATGTGCGTGACGGTGAGGCACTGGCGGCCTTGCGCCGCCTGGTCGGCCGCCTGGTGGCGAGCAGTGGTCTGGTCCCGGACCAATACCGATTGGTCGAGTCCGACCAGGGCGTAACGGTGCGCTTGGAACCGTATGTCGTAGGAGCCGGCCTGCTGAGGGTGACGTTGGAAAAGCTCGCCGACGATCTGGCCGTTATTGAGGGCCTACAGCTCTGTGTGACGTTCTGGCAGGCCCACATGAGGGACAGCGTCGAGATCGCCCACGACCGGCCGGACTCGGACCTGATCAGAGCCGCCCTGCATGCGCATCCGGCTCAGGCGATCGTTGTGCTGTCGGACTTCTGGCACTACGCGGAAATCGTCGGCGGCGGGGCCGCGGACCCGCGCGACTTCAGCCGGCTCAGCCCGCACGGCGGGTGGTACCGCTGGTTCGCATGGGTCCCCGATGTGCGGAGACCGGCGGTAGGACCGGCGGTGCACGGACCGTTCCCCATGCCGTACAACGGGAAGGTCCCCCAGCCGGTCGACGACCACCGAGCCATCGTCCTGGCCCTCGGCGACGGTGGGCTCGCCTTCCCGAACTCACCGTCCGTCCGCCAGGCCCCCGCGGCCGTCCGCGCCGGATGGCGCTATTTCGAGGTCGACCTGCGGGAGCGGCGGTTCTCCACCCCCGATCTACCGAGGGTGTTCGCGTCGTGGCGGGTGGAGGACCCGCTCCGGGCCGCCGAGAGCCCCGGCCTCGACGTGCCCGGGATGATCAGTGACATGCTCGCCACGGCTGACCACGACGACCTCCAGACGGCATTGGCGGACTGGAGTGTGCCGGGATACGAGGTGCTGTGGACGCTGCCCCCGGCGTTCCGGAGCCCCACCATGATTCGCTCCGGCCCTCTGCGCCGCACACCCCAGGAGCTGGTTCGGCACGCACGGGTCGTGATGATCGGATTCGACGAGGTGCTGACCCAGCTGTTTTCGAGGCATGAGGAACGGGAGGTCCTCCAGGACGTCGTACGGACGCTGGTGGAGGTGCGCGATCCCGCGGACGCGCTGTCGGGGCAGCCCCTGCCTTCGAGCCCGCGCACGGACCGCCCTGACACGCTCGGCCTGTTGCGGGCGTTCGCCGGGCACAAGCTGGCCAACGAGGCGCGGGAGGCAATGGACCGGCACGAGATCCGGGCGGCGGACCGCGCCCGGCCGACCCCTCACTCCCGCACGCTGCTGCGGGTGCTGGCGGCCCACCGGGCCCTGCCCACAGTGGTGACCGACCGCTCGGTGAGCGCAATGGCCTCGTACCTGCGGCGCAACGGCCTCTACCGCCATGTGCACACACGCGTGTTCGGCCGTCCTGCCGACCTCACCAGGATGATGCCCCACCCGTACATCCTTCAGGAGGCGCTCGACCGCCTGCGCGTGCCTGCCGCCGAGTGCGTTCTGGTCGCCTCCACCACCGCCGAGCAGGCCGCGGCCCGTGCCATCGGCCTGCCGTTCATCGGCTACGCCCCCGCCGGTTCGCGTCACCTTCGGGCAGCGGACGACGACGTACGCCTCGTCTCCAGCCTCTCCCCCCTCATCGACGCCGCCCTCTCCCGCTGACACCCCGTCCCCCACACCCAAGACCCCCCATTCAGCCGCTCCCCGCCCGGCCCACCCCAACACGCGCCCCCCTCCCCACCCGCGCACGATGCGAGAGAGGCCCGCCGCTCGGCGGACCAGGTCCGTGCTCTCGGGAGGCCCGCCATGACCGCCAGTCTGGAGCAGCTGCGCCGCTGCCACTTCGCCGTCGATCTCGGCGCGGCGAGGACGCGGGTGTACGTGAAGGGCGCCGGGCTCGTCGTCGACCAGCCCTCGGCCGCCGCCGTGAACACCCGTACCGGCGCGCTGATCGCGGTCGGCGAGTTCGCGGAGAAGATGACCGGCCGTACGCCCCACTACATCCGCGTCGTCCGCCCCGTCTCCGGCGGCACCGTCGTGGACATCGAGATGGCACAGCGCATGCTGCGGCACCTGCTCGGCGACAAGGTGCGCCGCGCCCTGCGCCGCAAGCCCCGGCTGCGCGCGGCAGCCTGCACCCCGCACGACGCCGATCCGCTGGCGCAGCGGGCGGCGATCGAGACCCTGGTCGGGCTCGGGGCGCGCCGGGTGGAGTTGGTGGACACGCTGATCGCGGCGGCCGTGGGCTGCGGGCTGCCGGTGGAGCGGCCGGAAGCCACCATGATCATGGTGTGCGGGGCGGCGGCGACCCAGGTGGCCGTGCTGTCGCTGGGCTCGATCGTGACGGCCGAGCGGATCGGGGTGGGCGGCGAGGCCGTGGACCACGCGATCGTCCAGCACCTGCGCCACCAGCACGAGCTGGTGCTGCCCAGCCAGTCGGTACGGCCCCTTCAGCTCGCCCTGTCCGGCAACGGGCTCACCCCGCACGGCCCGGCGTCGACGGAGATCCACGGCCGGGACGTGGCGACCGGTCTGGCGCGGTCCGTGCAGGTGGACACCGCCGCCGTCCGCAACGCCATCCAGACCCCGCTGACCGCCGTGCTCGACGGTATCGGCAAGGTGCTGCGGGACTGCCCGCCGGACCTGGTCGCCGACCTCGCGGACCGCGGGATCATGATGGTCGGCGGCAGCGCGCTGCTGCCCGGGTTCGACCAGATGCTGCGGCAGGCCACCGGCATGCCGGTGCACATCGCCGAACGCCCGGACGTGTGCGCGGTCCAGGGCCTCGGCACGATGCTGGAGGGCCGGATCGAGCCGCTCACCCTGGACCCGCTGGCCACCTGACCGGCCGCTACGGCAGCTCCTCCAGCACGGCCGTGAAGTCGCGCGCCCACCGCTCGACGGTCTTGGCCGTGAACAGGTCGGTCGAGTACTCGAACGTGATCTCGATGCCCTCCTCCCCGGGCACCAGCACGACGTACAGCTCGTTGCGCGCCACCCCCGGCACCGCCAGCGGCGTCACCCGGCTCCGCAGGCCGGCCAGTTCCAGCGTCGGCGGCGGGGTCGTGACCACGGTGAACAGCACCGTCGGGAACAGTCCCGTCCCCGGCTCTACCAGTTCCACCACCTCGGTCAGTGGCAGTTCCTGCTGGTCCAGGGCCGTGAACAGGGACTCGGCGACCTGGGTGACCAGCGCCCCGAAGTCCCCGGCCCGGGACAGCCGCGCCCGCACGAGTACGGCGTCCCCGAGCACCCCGACCGTCCCGGCCCGCTCCCGCCGGGTCCGGTTGGCGCTGGACGCCGCCAGCACCACGTCGTCCAGGTCCCCGCACAGCCGTCCCGCCCACCGTGCGAACGCCGAGGCCAGCACGGCGTAGGGCGTCACTCCCAGCCGGGCGGCCGTCGCCGCGATCCGCTCCGGTACCGGTCCGCCGACGGTCCAGGAGTGCAGCGCGCCCCGGCCGGAGAGGGCGGGCGGCCGTGGATGGTCGTAGGGCAGCGGCAACCGCAGTGGGACGCTGTCGAGTTCGGTCCGCCAGTAGCGCTCAAGCTCGGCCCTGCGGGTGGGTGAGAGGGCCTGCTCGGCGCGGGCCAGGTCCGTGAACTGGGTGGTCACGGCGGCCGGTTCGACACCCGCGTACAGCTCCGCGAGTTCCTGCCGGACGATCCCCAGCGACCAGCCGTCGCACACCGCGTGATGGAAGACCGTCAGCAGAATCCACCTCTCCTCCCCCGTCCGCGCCAGGCGGAAGCGGAACAACGGGGCCCGGTCGAGCGCGAACGGTACCCGCGCGTGCTGCTCGCACCACCGGCCGACGTCGACGACACCCTCGTCCACCGGCACGTCGACCGGCACCTCGGCCAGTACCTCCATCACCTGCTCGGTGCACCGGGCGCGCAGGGCGTCGTGCCGTCGCACCAGCGCGGCCAGCGCGCCGCGCAGCCGCCCGACGTCCAACTCGCCGTCCAGGTCGATGCGATGGGCGATGTTGTAGACGGACGGGTCGGTGCGCTCGTGGTGCCGACGCCACAGCCGGCGCAGGGACGAGGTCAGCGGCACGGTCGCGGTCACCCGCCCGTCGGCGGCCCGCCCGGCGATGCCCCGGATCGTCGGCGTCCGGAAGAAGTCGGCCATCGTCACCTCGACGTCCAGCTCCTCCGCCATCCGGTGCAGCAGCCGGATGGCACCGAGCGAGTGCCCGCCCAGTTCGAAGAACGGCCGGTCCACCGGCACCCGCCGCACCCCCAGCTCGTCGCACCAGAGCTCGTGCAGCGCCTTCTCCAGCGGGGTGCCGGGCGCGGCCTCCGGCGGCCCGGTCTCCACAGGGGCGGGGTCGGGCAGCCGGGCCCGGTCCAGCTTTCCGGCGGCGTTCACCGGCAGCCGCTCCAGATCCACCCACCGCCCGGGCACCAGATGCTCGGGCACCTGTGCGGCGACTGCGGCCCGTAGCGCGCCCGGATCGTCCGCCACGACATAGGCGACCAGTTCGCTCTCCCCGTGCCGGTCCCGACGCGGTACGACCGCCGCGTCCCGCACCCCGGGCAGCGCCGCCACCAGCGCCCGCACCTCGGCCGGTTCGACCCGGTACCCACGGATCTTGACCTGGTCGTCGGCCCGCCCGCAGTACTGGAGCGTGCCGTCGCTCCGCCAGCGCGCCAGGTCCCCGGTGCGGTAGAGCGTGCCGCCGTCCACGAAGGCCTTCTCGGTCTCCTCGGGGCGGTGGAGATACCCGAGGGCGACGGGGACTCCGCCCACGTGGATCTCCCCGACGGCACCCACGGGCACGGCCCGCCCGGCCGCGTCCCGCAGCTCGATGCGGGCGCCCGGGACCGGAGTACCGATGGGCGGCATTGCCTCGCCCCCGGGGTCGACGCGGTGGGAGGTGACGATGACCGAGGTCTCGGTCGGACCGTACTGGTTGTGGAGCGCGCACTCGGGGTGCCCGGCGAGGAAACGGCGGAAGGCGTCGGTGAGGTGCAGCGCCTCACCGGCCGAGAACAGTTCGCGCAGCGCGGGCAGGCTCGGTCCGGTCTCCATCAGGTACCTGAGCGGGGTGCTCGGCATGAAGATCCGCTGCACCTCGTGACGCCGCGCCAGCCCGGCGACGGCGGCCGGGTCGTACCGCGACACGTCGTCGATCAGCACCAGTTCCGCGCCGGAGGCCAGCGTCGTGAAGATCTCCTGCACGCTCACGTCGAAGCTCGGCGAGGTCCACTGGAGGGTGCGCAGCGGCGGGTGGGCGGCGAGATGGGCGCGGACCAGGTTCGCGGGGCCCCGGTGCGGGACGACGACCGCCTTGGGGCGGCCGGTGGAGCCCGAGGTGTAGATGCAGTACGCCGGGTCCTCGGGACGTACGTCGACGGCGGGCGGGTCGGTGGGCAGGGCGGGGTCGGTGTCCTCGACGTAGTGCGTGGCGACACCGGGAGGTCCGGCGGCCAGTTCCCGAGTGGTCAGCAGCAGGACGGGATCGGCGTCGGTCAGCAGGGCGGCCAGGCGGGGGGTGGGGGTGGCCGGGTCGAGGGGCAGATAGGCGGCGCCGCTCCTCAGCACCCCGAGCAGCGCCGCGATCAGCTCCGGTCCGCGCGGCAGCAGTACCGCCACCCGCTTCCCGCGCCCAGCGCCGCGCTCGCGCAGGAGATGGGCGAGCCGGTTGGCGGAGGCGTCCAACTCGCCGTAGGTGACCCGGCGTTCGCCCATGACCAGGGCGACCGCGCTCGGTTCCCGGCCCTCGACCAGTCCGTGCAGGGTGTCGCCGGTGGGCGGTGCGGGCTCGTCGAGGCGGCCGAGCCGGGCGAGGACGGCCGGGTCGGGCGCGGTGAGGTCGGCGAGCCGGCCGGCCGGAGTGTCCAGGGCCCGGCGCAGCACCTGCTCGACGTGGTCCACCAGCCGCCGCACGGTCGGCTCGTCGAAGAGCGCCGTGTCGTACTCGACCATGAAGCGCAGTCCGGCCGCGTGGTGGGTGAGGTACACACTGAGGTCGAACGGGGCGCGCTCGCTGGGCACGTCGAGCAGGGTGGCGGTGAGCCGGGGCGGGTCGAAGTCGACGGCGCCCTCGTTCTCGTACTCGACCATGACCTGGAAGAGCGGGTTGCGGCCCGGGTCGCGGTGCGGGTTGAGCGCGCCGACGAGTTCGTCGAAGGGGATGCTCCGGTGCTCGTACGCCGTCGTGCTGCCGTCGCGGACCCGGCGCAGCAGGGTCGGGAAGTCCGGTTCGCCGCCGAGGTCGACGCGGAGCGGGACGGTGTCGAGGTAGAGGCCGACCTGGTCCTCGGCGCCCGGCGGGCGGGCGGTGACGGCGGTGCCGAGCACCACCTCGGACTGGCCGCCGAACCGGCCGAGGACCGCGCCGATGGCACCGGTCAGGGCCATGAAGAGGGTGGCCCGGTGTCCGGCGGCGAAGGCGCGCAGCCGGTGGACGAGTCCGGCGTCCAGGGAGTGCGTCAGGCTCGCGCCCGCGCCGGTGCGGACGGGCGGGCGGGGGCGGTCGGTGGGGAGCGTGAGGTCGGGGGCGTCGGCGAGTGCACGGCGCCAGAAGTCCAGGGAGGCGGCGCGTTCGGCCGGGTCGGGGCGGTCGGGTGCGGGCGGCGGAGGGAGCGGCGGGGGCTCCTCGCCCCGGTAGTGGGCGGCGAGGTCGCGGGCGAGGACGGCCGTGGAGGAGGAGTCGAAGACGATGTGGTGGGCGAGGAGGAAGAGCAGGTGCCGGTCGTCGGACAGCTTCAGCAGACGGGCGGTGACGAGGGGGCCCTCGCGGAGGTCCATTCCGCCCCGCGCGTGGGCGGCGAGGGCGGCCCGCAGCGCCTCCTGCTCGCTCGCGCCGCTGTGGTCGTCGACCGGGCAGTCCAGGACCACCCGGGGGCGGACCTCCTGGTAGGGCACGCCGTCCGTCTCCCCGAACACCGTGCGCAGCGCGGGATGGCGGTCCGCGACCCGCCGCAGCGCCCGGCGCAGGGCGGGCACGTCGACGGATCCTTCGAGGCGGATCGCCTTCGGCTCGACGTACATGGGGGTGCCCGGGTGCAGCCGTTCCAGGAACCAGATCCGGCGCTGGGCGGGCGACAGGGGCGTACGGCGCGGCGGCGCGGTCACGGCGGGCCGCGCGAGCGGGAACTCCCGGCGCCGCAGACGGTCCAGCACCGGCAGCGCGGCCAGCACCCGCTCCCTCGGCACCCCGAAGTCCACGAAGCAGGCGATCTCGTCCGCGCCCGCCGCGACCAGCCGCTCCACCACCTCGGCGGCCCCGCGCTCGTCGCCGATCAGGGCGCGGGAGTCGCAGTAGCGCGCATAGGCCCGGCCGAGCAGGAACTCCACGTCCTCCTCGGGGGTGTCGGCCAGGTCGATGTCGAGGCCGAGACTGTTGGTCACCTGGTCGAACAGGGCGAGCGAGGAGCGCAGGTACGACACGAAGGGCCGGTAGGCCATCGCGCGCGCCCGCTCGGCGTCCTCGTCGAGGTAGGTGTGCACCAGCACCACGACCCGGCCCGCCGCCGGGTCCAGACCGTGCTCGGCGCGGGTGCGCCGGTAGAGGGCGATGTTCTCCGCGAGCTGCTCGACGGTCTGTGTCATCAGGTTGGTGACCACCCCGAGCCCCTCGGCGGCGGCCCTGCGATAGCTGTCCGCGTTGCCCACCACGGCCGCGTACAGGGGCAGTTCGTCCTGGATCGGGCGCGGGTGCAGGCGTACGTCGATGGGGGTGCCGTCACCCGCGGTCACCGGGACCGGCCGGCCCGACCACAACTGCCGTACGGTCTCCAGCCGTTCATACATCACCTCGCGGTGGCGACCGAAGTTCTCCGGTGCGAGCGCGAAGTCGGCGGCGTGCCAGCCGCTCGCCACGCACAGGCCCGCCCGGCCGCCGGAGATGTTGTCGACGACCGACCACTCCTCGGCGACCCGCACCGGATGGTGCAGCGGCAGCACCACCGAACCGGCGTTCAGCCGGATCCTGCTGGTCCGCGCGGCGAGCGCGGCGGCGAGGACGGACGGGTTGGGGAACAGGGCACCGAAGGAGTTGAAGTGCCGCTCGGGGAACCACAGCCCGTGAAAGCCCTGCCGATCCGCGAACTCGGCGGCGTCCATGATGAGGCCGTACTTGTCGTGGGCGGTGTCCTCGGGATAGTCGCCGAAGAAGTACAGGCTGAAGTCGACGCCGGTGGTGGGGGTGAAGGGGGGTTGGGGTGCCGGCTGTTCGACCGGCTCGGGGGTCCGGGGCGCGGACAGCAGGTCCAGTTGGCGGTTGATGAGGGCGGTGACCTGGTCGGCGGTGTGCCGGGCCAGCTCCAGTTGCCGCCCGAAGAGGTCGCGCGGGTCGGAGGGCGGCGCTGCTTCTGGCGGCGCGGTTTCCTGGGCGGCCTGGACACCACCCCCCAACCGCTCCGCCAGCTTCCTCGGCGTATCGGCCGAGTCGAACAGTTCCCGCACCGGCACCCGCACCCCGTACCGCCGCTCCAGCCGCGCCGTCATCCCCATGAGCGCCAGGGAGTCGGCGCCCAGCTCGAAGAAGGAACGGTCCGGCCCGATGTCACCGGTCTCGGCACCGAGCGCCTCGGCCGCCAGCTCCCGTATCCCGTCGAGAACGCCCCCGGTCGGCTCGGCGACGACCGCGGGCCCCGCGATCCGGCTCGCCCGCAACGGATGCCCCGGCAACGGCACCCGCCCGCCCTCGCCCGCCCCGAGGGCCCGCCAGTCCAGCTCGGCGCCCCGCTCGTACGCCGCGCCCAGCCCCGCCAGCACCCCGCCGGCCTGGGCCACGGCTCCGGTGCCCGCGCCCTGCCCGCTCAGCCAGCGGCTGCCGGGCGCGCAGTGCAGCCCCAGCCCGGTGAGGGTGTCCCCAGCGCCGATCTCGACGAAGTCCAGATGCCCGGCGTCCACGGCGGCGGCCATGGCGAGGTCGAAGCGGACGGGCCGCCGGGCCTGCCTCAGGAGGTACGCGGCGTCGACGCTCCAGCCCTCGGGCCGCAGCTCCCCGTCCGCGGCGGTGACCAGCGGAGTGCGCGACGGCCGGTACGTCGCATGTTCCGCGTAGGACCGGAATTCCCCGAGCGCCTCCTCCATCGCGGCGGAGTGGAAGGCCCGGTCCACCGACAGGGCCCGCCACCGCAGTCCCTCCGCGTCCAGCAGCCGTGCCGCTTCCTCCAGCGCCTCTGGTACCCCCGAGATCACCTGGGAGCGCGGCCCGTTCACGGCGGCCAGTTCCGCCCCGGCGGCCCGTGCCACCCGCTCGGCCTCCGCCCGACCGGCCCGCACCGCGAGCATGCCGCCCGCGGGGGCGAGGCGCTGCATCAGCTCCCCGCGCAGGGCGGTGAGCCGTAAGCCGTCCTCGAAACCGATCGCCCCGGCCACGCACAGCGCCGCGTACTCGCCCACGCTGTGCCCGAGGAGCAGCGCGGGCCGCACCCCGGCCGCCCGCCACACCTCGGCGAGGGCGACCTGGTGGGCGAAGAGGGCGGTCTGCGCCGTGTCGGTGGGCCAGGGTCCGTCGTCGCCCGTCTCCTCCAGCAGGAGGGTCAGTACGTCGTCGGGGCACTGTTCGAGGATCCGCCGGGCGGCGGGATGCGCGGCGTACAGCCCGCTAGCCATGCCCCGGCGCGCGCTGCCCTGCCCGGCGAAGGCGAACGCGACCGGCCCCAACTCACCTCGCTGCGGCGCCCGTTCGGTCAGTGATTGGGCCAGCTCCCGCGCCGTACGGCCAACGGCCGTGGTCCGGAAGGCGCGGTGCGGGCGGCCGAGGGCGAAGGTGGTGGCGATGTCGGTGGCAGGGAGGTCGGGTTGGCGGCTCAGGTGTTCGGCGAGGGAGTCGGTGTATGCGCCGAGGGACTTCTCGTCGGTGGCCGACACCGGTACCAGGACGGGGAGTTCACGGTCGGGAGCGGGCACCCGCACCGGCGCCTCCTCCAGCACGATGTGCGCGTTGGTGCCGCCGACGCCGAGGGCGCTGACGCCCGCCCGGCGGGGTGTGCCGTCGGGGGCGGACCAGGGCCGCAGTTCGGTGGCGAGGGTCAACGGGCTGTCGTCGAGCCGCAGTTCGGGGTTGGGGCGACGCAGATGAAGAGTCGGCACGAGCGTGCGGTGCCGAAGCATCAGCACCGTCTTGATCAGCCCCGCCATGCCCGCGCAACTGTCCAGGTGCCCGATGTTCGGCTTGACCGAGCCGACGGCGCAGAAGCCCGTGCGCGTGGTGCCCTCGCCCAGGGCGCGGCCGAGCGCCTCGAACTCCACGGGGTCGCCGAGCCGGGTGCCGGTGCCGTGGGCCTCGACGTAGGAGATCGTCCCGGCGGGCACGTCGGCGCGGCGCAGGGCCTGCCGTACGACCTCCACCTGTCCGGTGACGCCGGGTGCGGTGAAGCCGACCTTGTCCGCGCCGTCGTTGTTGACGGCGGAGCCGAGGATGACGGCGTGCACCGTGTCGCCGTCGGCGAGGGCCCGGTCGAGGCGCTTGAGCAGGACTGCGGCGACGCCGTTGCCGCCGACCGTCCCGTCGGCGTCCGCGTCGAAGGCGCGGCAGCGCCCGGTGGGCGACAGGACGGAGCCCGGGTGGGTGCGGTAGCCGCTCTCCTGCGGCAGATGCACGGCGGCGGCCCCGGCGAGCGCCAGCTCGGTCTCGTCGTTGAGCAGGGCCTGTACCGCGAGATGGACGGCGACCAGGGAGGTGGAGCAGGCGGTCTGCACCCCGATCGCCGGTCCGGTCAGGCCGAGCCGGTGCGCGACCCGGGTGGCGAGGAAGTCGGGTTGCCGACCGATGGCGCTCTGCATGCCGGTCGCGGGGTCCGGGTCCGCCGGGGCCGTCGTCCCGGTGCCGGTCTGGTGGCCGTAGAGCTGCATGCCCGATCCGGCGAACACGCCGATCCTGGTGCCGGGGTGGGGCGCCGCGTATCCCCCGTCCTCCAGGGCCCGGTGGCAGCACTCCAGGAACAGCCGGTGCGCGGGGTGGGTGAGCCGGGCCTCCTTGGGGCTGAGCCCGAAGAACTCGGCGTCGAAGTCCTCGACGCCGTCCAGGACCCCGGCGACCGGTACCCGCTCGGGCCCGATCTCCCCGAACACCCGCACGCTGTCGACGCCGTCGCGCAGATTGGCCCAGAACCCGTCCACGGTGTCCGCGCCGGGGAACCGCAGCGCCATACCGACGACGGCGATACGGCGGTCCCCGGCACCGGACGCGGCAGGCGCTTCGGCACGCGTCGTGCCGTGCGTGCCCGGCGCCGCGGCGAGGCGGGCGGCGAGCGCGGCGGCCGTCGGATGCTCGAAGAAGGCGGTCTGCGGCACCCGTATGCCGAGCCGCTCCTCCAGCCGGACGCGCAGCCGCACGACGAGGACGGAGGTCAGCCCGAGCTCGTAGAACGGGGTGTGCGCGTCGGCCGGCCGGCCGAGGAGGGCGGCGAGTTCCTCCCCGACCGCCCGGGCGACGGAGGCCGTGTCGGGCCGCCTTGCGAGGACGGGCAGTTCCTCCCCCACCACCCGCGCGACGCCGTCCGCGTCAGCCCGCCCCGCGAGGACAGGCAGGTCCTCCCCCACCACCCGTACGACAGCGTCCGCGCCGGGCCGCCCCGCGAGCACGGCGACTTCCTCCCCCACCACCCGCACGACGCCGTCCGCGTCAGCCCGCCCCGCGAGGAACCGGTCCCGTAGCTCCGCCCGGCGTACCTTCCCCGCGGGCGTCCTCGGGAAGTCCTCCGCCGGGACGGGCACCACATGCGCGGCGGTGAGCCGCAGCCGCCCGTACAGGGCCGCCCGCAGCTCCCGCCCGATGCGCAGGTCCTCCTCGCTGCCCCGGCTGACGAAGAACACCGCCAGCTCCTCCGTGCCGCGCTCCGGTCGCGGGATGCCGCAGGCCGCGACCTCGCCCTGCCGCACTCCGGGGACATCGGCGGCGGCCTCCTCCACCTCGTGGGCGTACACGTTGTGGCCATTGAGGATGATCAGGTCCTTGCGGCGGCCGGTGACGACGACCTGCCCGGCGTCGAGGAAGGCCAGGTCGCCGGTGTCCAGCCAGTCCCGTCCGGCGGGGTAGGCGGCGGCGTCCGCCTCGGGGTTGTCGACGTAGCCGGGGGTCAGCCGGGCGGCCGAGGCGACCTGGAGGCGGCCGATGCGCCCGTCGGGGGCGAGGTCGCCGTGGTCGTCGACGATGCGCAGGGTGACGCCGTGCGCGGGTGCCCCGGCCGCGACGAAGGTGACGGTCTCGTCCTCGGGCGTGGTGTCGTCGGCGCGTACGAGGTCGCCGCCGAGGCTGCTCTTGCGGAGCCGGTGCACGGTCCCGGGCCGGTCGAGACGGCCGTAGGTCACCCCGGTGACGGTCTCGGCCATGCCCCACGCCGGGACGATGTGCCCCTCGCGGACGCCGAAGTCCCCGGTGGCGGCGAGGAAGTCGCGCATGACGGCCAGCGTGATCTGCTCGCCCCCGCAGACGAGGGACTTCAGACAGCTCAAGTCCCAAGCCCGACGCTCCCCTTGTTCCTTGAGCGCGTCGGCGACCAGCCGGTACGCGAAGGTCGGCGCCCAGGAGTGCGCGGCCCGGTGCTCGTGGACGAGGTCGAGCCAGCGCGGCGGGTCGGCGAGGACGTGCTCGGTGGGCGCGTGGACGTTGGTGGAGCCGGTGAACACGGCGAGCAGGTGGTAGAGCAGGAACGCCCCGCTGTGGTCCAACGGCAGCCAGTTGACCAGGGTGTCCTCGGGCCGCACGGCCAGGATGCGGCGGCTGCTCGCGGCGAAGTCGGCCAGCCCGGCGTGCGTGAGCCGGGCGGCCTTGGGCGCGCCGGTGCTGCCGGAGGAGAGCATCAGCAGGGCGACGTCGGAACCGACGGGTTCGGTGCGGTCGTGCGCGGGCGCGGCTGCGAGGCAGGTGGGTACGTCCGTCACACGCGGCCCCTCGACTCCGGCGGCCGGGTCGGTCAGGACGAGCGGGTCGCGGAGCAACGCGCGGGCGTGCGCGAGGCGTTCGCGCGCGGGTGAGCCCGGGGCGGGCGGGTCGGCGATGGCGACGGGGTGGATTCCGCCGAGGACGCATCCCCAGAAGGCGGGGAAGAATTCGGCGAGCGGCAGCCCGCACAGCACGACGCGCTCGCCCCTGCCGACCCCGCGCTCGCGCAGCCCGCCGAGCACCCGGCTGGCGCGCAGGAGGAGTTCGGGGTAGCCGATCCGGATGGATGCCCCGTCCTCGCCCACGCACACGACCCCGGCCCCCGTGTCCTCGCGCGCCGCCCGCAGCAGCGCCGCGACCGCGTCCCGTGGGTCGCGGTCGTCGTACTCCGGCTCAGGCCCCCGGCAGACGGCCGTCCCCCGTACGCGTTCCATGCGTTGCCTCTCCCTCACTCGGCTTCTCGGACATCGGTCGCTCACCCGTGTATCGCCGTCCGGTGGTCTTCCGGTCGACACGGCTCGGGCGGGTGGTGAACAGCAGGGCCAGGGCCCCGCAGACGGCGGCCCCGTGGAAGAGGGCGACGACGGTCAGCGGGGACAACGACTCCAGGGCCGCGGCGGCGAGGACGGTGCCCAGGGCGAAGCCGCCCTGTTCGGCGGTGGCGGACAGCCCGAAGAGGCGTCCGCGCTCGCGGTCGGCGGCGGCCTGGAGGCGCGAGGTGTACACGATCTCCGTCCAGCCGTCGGCGAACCCGGCCGCGGCGGCGGCCACCACGAGCGCGACGGCGGGCAGCCCGGTGAAGGCGAGGACGAAGGCGCACGACATGGCGCAGGTGCCGAGCGCGAAGGCCCGCTCTCCCCGGGCCCTGCCGCCGCGCTTGAGCACCTGGTGGGCGAGGACGGTGCCGACCGCCCAGGCGGCCCAGAAGCGGCTCATGTAGAGCGCGGGGTTGTGGGCCTCGGCGAGTTCGGCGACGACGGGCAGGGCGACGTTGTGCGAGGAGGAGGCCAGCGCGTCGGTCCCGCGCAGCGCGACCAGCCCGAGCAGCAGCGCGGGCACACCGGACCAGGGCAGGGAAGGAGCGGACGCGGCGGGCTCGGCGGGCGCCGGGGCGTCCTCCTCGGTACGCGGCCGCAGCACCAGCACGGCGGCCCCGGACACCACGAAGCTCGCGGCGTTGACGGCGAAGGCGGTGCCGTAACCGCCGTGGGCGATGACGGGGGCGGCGGAGGCGAACCCGAGCACCGTGGCGAGCGAACGGGCGGTGACCAAAAGCCCGTTGGCGTGTGCCCGCCCCTCCTGCCCGACCATGACCGGAACGGCACTGCGCAGGGCGACGCCGAAGAAGGTGTTCCCGGCCCCGAGCACCAGCACGGCGCACCCGAGCGCCCACAGCGGGGTCCCCTCCCCGCCGACGGCGAGCCCGGCCATCGCGACGGCCTGCGCGGCATCGGCCCCGATCATCACGGCCCGCCGCCCGATACGCGCCCCGACCACGGGAGCCACGGGTCCGGCCACGACACCCGCGACCAACCGCACCGCCATCACGGCCCCGATTCCGAAGGCGGTACCCGTGACCTCGTAGGAGAAAAGGCTCAATGCGATGAGATTGAGGTAATTGCCGTACGCGGATACGGCATATGAGGTCACCAGGAGCCGAAACCTGAGCATCGACCGAGCATATCGGCCGATCCGGAGGGCAGACCCCCGGCCCGACGGAACCTTGAGTTCCGTATGAGTGCGACGTTTGTGCAGGTCATCGTGGTGATCTGCATTGTCGACGCAGCGGCAGGAAAAGAGGAAGCGAAACGCGAGACGGGGAAATCGTGAGCACTGCGGAAAGCAGCCTTTCGCGCGAAGAGCCGCACATACGCGAATCCGTCCCGAAAATCCCCGGCCCGGCTCCAGTCGGCACCGTCAGCCCCCCGAAACCCCCCACGCCCCCGTAGCCGTAAACCGCTCCATGTCAGACAGCGGCCCCTCCACCCGCCACCCCTTCCCCACCACCCAGGAGTCGTCGTAATAACTGTCCCGATACGTCTCCCCCACATCCCCCACCACCATCACCACCGCCCCCCGCTCCCCTTCCCGCCGCATCCGATCGAGCACAGAGAACGCCCCCCACAGACAACTCCCCGACGACGGCCCCGCCATCACCCCGGTCACCGCGTGCAGATGCCGCATCGCCGCCACACTCGCCACATCCGGCACCGGAATCACGAGATCCACGACGGACGGATCAAAGGCAGGCTCCATCCGCGGCCGCCCGATCCCCTCGATCCGCGACGGCATCCCCGTGGTGTACCCGGGAAAATCCGCGGCCCAGCCGGGAAAGTACGCGGAGTGCTCGGGATCGACCACGGCCACCCGGGTCCCACCCCCGCATCCGCAGATGCCTGCCCACCGCCGCCGAGGTGGCCCCGCTCCCCACCCCCACCACGACCCACACCGGCGCGGACTCCCCCGCCTTCTCCAGATCCGCCAGGATCTGCGCACCGAGACTCTGCGGCCCCCGCCAGTCGACGGCGTCCCCCACCCGCTCCAGATGGTCCAGGCAGTACCCCCCGGACTCCTCGGCGAGCGCGCGCGCCTTGCCGTAGACGGCGAGCGGCGGGTCGAAGGGATGACACCGCCCGCCCTGCTCCTCGATCCGCCGGCGTTTGGCCGCCCCGGTCCTCCCCGGCACGACGGCGGTGTACGACAGCCCCAGCATCCGCGCGAAGTAGGCCTGCGCGACGGCCATGTTGCCGCTGGTCGCCTCGAACAGGAGTGTGTCCGGGCCGATCTGACCCGCCCTCAGGGCGCCGAGGAGGAGATCACGCGCGGGCCCGTGCTTCAGACTGCCCGTCGGCCGCCGCGACTCGTCCTTCAGATACAGCGCCGTACCGGGCGGCCCGGCCAGCGGGAACTCCCGCAGCGGGGTGGGCGGTTCGGCGGCCCGGTCGGTCTCCAGCCGTTCGATCGCCCGCTTCACCCAGGCACGGTCCCTCTCGTCCCTGATCCCCCGTGCCACGTGATGCGTCTCCCCGTCTCGTAGCGACAGGCCGTCACGGACGGCCTTCCCAGGTTGGCCGGAACCCGCACGCAGACCCTCTCGTCCACTGTACGACTCAATCGTGCCGCCCTGCCGGACGGCGCCGAGGAGTCCCTGCCCACCGCGCTGCCCGGTCGGCACCGCGCTCGGCCGTACGATGACAGGCCATCGAGCAGATCCGGAGCAGGGCGCCGGACCGATGCCGAGGAGGGGCCGGGCGTGGCCGATCGCGAGCGGGGCACGGCGAAGACCGCGAGCGTGTGGCTGACGCCCCCGGTACGGCGGCCCGACCCGCCGGGGCTGAGCCGGGACCGTATCGTGCGCACCGCGGTCGAACTCCTGGGCGCCGAGGGCCTGCAGGCCCTGTCGATGCACCGGGTGGCCGCGGCGCTCGGCGCCGGTCACATGTCCCTGTACTGGCATTTGACATCCTCCCCCGCTTGAAGCGCGGGGGATTCCTGGCTCAGGCTGCCTCCGGAAGCAGCGTCCCCGAAGGTCTTGCGCCCTCAACACCAGCCGGGATGAGACCAGCCCGGACCAGCATCACGCGCGCGGAGTTCTTGTCCCTGGGGGACACGGTTCCGCACGCGGTGCAGGTGCAGGTACGTTCCGAAAGAGGAAGTGCGTGCTTGGTTCTCGCTCCGCACGACGCGCAGTCCATGGTGGTGTGCGCGGGGTGCACGAGGCGGACATCCCGCCCGTGCTGCGGCCCATCTCGATCAGGGCCGTCCTGGTGGCGCCGATCGCGGCGTCCGCCGCCTTGCGGGCCATGGTGGCGCTCACCGGCCGAGGTCGGCCAGCAGGTCGTCAAGTACCGTCTCCTCCTCGATGCGCACGCCGAGTTCGGTGAGGGCGGCGGGCAGGTCCGGGGCCCACGCGGCGGTGGTCGGCGTGCCGGTCAGGGGCGGGGCCAAGGGGGTGGCGGCGACGGCAGCGCGGTAGTCGGCGGCCGTGTAGCGCCAGGGATGCCAGGGGACACGGCGCAGCAGGGCGGAGGCGATGCGCAGTCCGCCCCAGTCGAAGTCGCCGTGATAGCGCAGCGTGGTCCCCTGGGCGTGCAGGTGGCGCAGCAGGGTGAGGGCGGCGGCCGAGGGCTGACCCTGGAGGCAGACCAGCGGTGGGCAGGCGGCGCCCAGGGTGTCGGCCGCGGTGGCCAGGACGGCTGGGTTCTCGCAGACGCGGACGACGGCGGGTGCCGTGCGCGGTGGGTGCCGGGTGAGCTGCCGTAGCGTCAGGACCGCGGGTTCGCCCTCGTCGGCCGACCAGTCGAGGGCGGGGGTGCCGCGCAGGCCCAGGGTCAGGACCGTGGCGGACAGGGCGTCCTTGAGGAGCCCGGCCGAGGCCCAGGCCTCGCGCCGCCACTCGGCTCCGCTGCCGTCCGGGAAGCCGGTGAGCGCGCGGACGCCGGACAGGACGAGGGTGGCGAGCGGAGTGCCGTCGTCGAGGGCGTGAGCGTCACCGAAGGTGGCGCCTGAGAAGACGGGCAGGGACACCGCGGGATCGGCCGGCAGCCGACGCAGGGCCTGGACGGTGTTGTCCAGCAGGCTCTTCGCCACCTGCGGGGTGCGGGCGAGCCGGCGCACGAGGCCCTCCGCGACGACCCTCTTCGCCCAGTCGTCCAGTCGGGGCCTGTGCGTGCGGACGAGTTCATCGAGCGGCGTGTACGCCTCCCGCCAGGCGCGCTCCTCCCGCTCGCGTTGGTCGGCCAGCCGGGTGACGGGTCCTGTGAGGGCGGTGACGGCGGCGCCCAGGCCGTCGGGGCTGACGCCGGAGCGGCGCAGGACGGAGTCCACGGCCTCAAGGCGAACGCTCATCCCCCGTCCTGCGCCGGGGGCACGGCCCAGCAGCCGTTCGGCGGCGGCGCGCTGCGCGGGGGTGGGGTCGGCCAGGGTGACCGGTCCGGTCAGGGGCTCCTCCCGTGCCATGCGGCGGCGTACGCGGTCGACCAGCCAGGCGAGGTCCGGGCCGCCGAGCAGGCGGGCCAGGCGGTCGCGGTCGACGAGCGCCGGGGGCTGCCCGTCGTTCACGGCCACAGGGCGTCCTCGCCCTCAGCGGTGGAGGCGGTGGTCTGCGCCGGGAGGGACACGAGCCCATGGCCGGGCTCCGTGCCCTTCACCCGTTCGCCCCCGTCCCACTCCCATCGGGTGACCAGGACCGCCGGGATCTCGTCGACGCGGGAGAGCTGGGCGATCGCGATGCCGGGGACCTGCGGGTAGCAGGCCCATTCGCGTTCGCTGGTCATCACCACGTCCAGGTCGAAGGCGTGCAGCAGGCCCAGGCACTTGGCGCGGGAGTCGTCGTCGACGCCGGCGAAGGCCTCGTCCAGGGTGACCAGGCGCGGGGCGTGCCGACCGGCCGTGGCGTAGTGCGAGGAGGCCGCCGCGAACAGCGGCACGCTCACGGCCAGAACGCGTTCGCCGCCGGAGGCGGGCCCGGTGGCCGGAACCCACTTGCCGTGCTGGTGGCGTTCGATGCCGAACTCGTGCCAGGCGCGGTAGTCGAGGGCCGCGGTGAGCACCTCCAGCCAGCTGCCCGCGGTGTCGTCGGCCTGCCGGCGGACGATCTCGGCCTGCAGGAACTCGCCGACCGCGGCCCGGTCCTCGGGCGTCCAGGCGTCGGCGGACTGGCGCAGCCGCTCGCGGGCCTGGGCGAGCCCGGCCGGAGCCTTGCGCGAGGGGCGCCAGACCAGGCGCAGCCTCATGCCGGTGGAGGTGGGCCGCTCCTCAAGCTCGTCGTTCATGGCCCGCACCTGTCGCTCGGCGGCGCCGATCAGCTCCTGAAGGGTGCCGGCGACCTCGGTGAGGAGGTGGGTTTCGAGGATCTCGCGTTCGTGCGCGGACAGGATGCGGGTCAGCTCGGCGACCTCCGCGGCGAGGGCCTCGGCGAGCTCGGGGACGGCCCGCTCGCGGCCCTGGTAGACGATCTCGACGACCATGCCCTCCTCGGCCATCCGGGCCGAGGCGCTGTGGCCGCCGCGGGAGAGGGCGTCCTGGAGCTTCTTGTACTCCTCGCTGAGCCGCTTCTGCACCCGCTCCCATGCGCCGTCGGAATCGTCGGTGCCGGACAGTTCGGCCTCGATGGATCGGGCGAGGGCGACGGCCGGGGTGGCGGCCCACGGCCCGGCGTCGAGCGGGGGTACGGCGGCCTCGGGCAGGGCGACGGCCAGCAGACCGGTGGCCGCGAAACGCTGGAGCGCGGCGATGGCCTCGGCGCGGGCCGCGGTCGCCTCCCGTACGTCCACCTCCAGGCGTTCGATGTGCCCCTGGGCACGGTGCGCGCGCCGGTCGGCGGCCGTGTGGTCCTCGCGGGCCCGCCGCTGGTCGCCCTCGCAGGCGGCCAGCGCGTCGGCGGTCTCGGCGAGGCGCCGCTGAAGCTCCGCGACGGCGGCGCCGACGGTGGAACGCAGGGTGGTGTGACGTTCGTCTGCCGCGGCGGCGAGACGCGCCGATTCCTCGGCGCGCAGGGACAGTTCGGCCACCCGAGTGCCCACCCGCCCGGTCTCGGTATGTTCGTCGGCCAGGGCGCGGCCCGCTTCGGTTCGCTCACGCAGGGCCGGCCAGAGGGCGGCGAGGACGGCCGTGTACTCGGCCAGAGCCTGGCGGACGGCGGCCAGCCCCGCCCGGTCGGCGGGCAGGTTCACCGCCGCCGCGGTCTCGGCGAGTTCGGTGGCGGCCTCGGCTTCCCGCCGGGACACGGCCGCCAGTTCGGCCGAGCGTTCGTCACGGCGGGCACGGGCACGGTGGGCGGCGTCGGCAGCGGCGGCGGCCAGCGCGTGCGCGTGCCGCAGGGCCGCGTCGTCGGGAAGGGCGGCCAGCTCGGTGTCGAGGGTGGTGCGGCGCCCGTCCACGTCGGCGCGCTCGGCGTCGAGCCGGTCCATCTCGCCTGCCAGGGCGCCGAGTTCGTCGCGCAGGGCGGCCATCCGTGCCCGGCGCGCCTCCTCACGGGCGCCCTCACCGACGTACACGGCCGCCGGTTTCGACCAGCTGCCGGTCAGCGCGCCGACGCGGAAGCGGCCGTCGACCGCCACCCAGGTGTCACCGGAGCCGCCGGAGCCGAGACCCACGGCCGCCAGCAGCCGGGAGACGGTGTCCTCGCCCACGGCCAGGGACCGCGCGTCGCCGTGGTCGACGGCGGGCCGCAGCACGTCGGCGAGCGTCGGCCCGGACAGGGGAGCACCCGGCGACAGCAGAACGTCGTGCCCGTCCGCGTGCACGGCAGTGCCGTCCGGGCGCACCCAGGCGTCCAGCAGGCCCGAGGCCTCCAACGCGGCCTCCAGGCCCGCGCGTTCGGCGGCCGGAACCTGCTCGCGGAAGTCGACCAGCCGCCACAGCGGTGCCCCCGGCGCCCGGTCGCGGACGCCGGGCGTCCGGGTGTGCGGTGCCGTGGGGCCGCGCTGGCCGCCCGCCTCCAGCTCGGCCAGTTCCCGCTCGGCCTCGGCGGACCGGGCCCGGAGCCCGGCGAGTTCCTGCCCGAGGGCGGCCGTACGGTCGGCCAGACGCGCCGCCCGTTCGCGATGAGCATGAGCCGCGTGTTCCCTTGCGGGGTACGGCCCTTGACAGTGCGTCACCCAGTCCTGGAGCCCGTCCAGCAGCCCGGCCGGATCGGCGACGGCCAGTTCCTCGCAGGCGTCCAGATGCGCGCGGACGCGGGCCACGAGGTCCCGGCCCGTCTCGGCGGCCCGCCCCTCCGCCTCGGCCTGTCGCCCCGCGGTGTGGCCGACCTCGCTCTCGGCCTCGTCCAGACGGCGGGCGGCGGCCCGCCGTTCGGCGGCGGCCTCGTCGGCGCGGGCCGCCAGCTCCTCCACGTGCTCGACGGTGCGACGCCTGCGCGCCACGGACTCCTCGGCCGTACGCCGCAGTTCACTCTCCGGAACGCCGTCGGTGCGCAGCTCGCCGTCGAGCCGGGCCGCGGCTGCCGCCTCCCGCTCGCGGTCGAGCGTGTCGGCGACCCGCTCCTCGGCCGCGTCGAGGCGTCGACGGGCCGTCTCCAGACGGCCGAGCGCCCGGGTGTGCGCCTGGGCCGCCTCATCCCGGTCGGCCTCGGCGCGGGCCAGCTCCCCGGCGGTACGCCTGGCGTCGGCCGCCGCCTGCTCCAGCTCCCGGGCGCTGCGCATCTCGGGGCCCTCGCGCAGGGCCGCCTCCTGCGCCTTCAGACGGGTGGCGGTCTCCTCCAGCTCGGCGATCCGCTCGGCGGCCTCGGCCCGGTCCCGCTCGGCGTCCTCCCGCTCGGCACGGGCCTGGGCCAGGTCGCGGTGCAGCTGCTCGTAGCGGGCGTGCTCGCTGCGGGGCAGCCGGGCCCTGCGCCTTGTCGCGACGCGGGCGTAGCGGCGGTAGTGGTCCAGGAACGCGGAGGCGGCCCGCTCCGCCTCGGCGGCGGCCCGCAGCTCCTCCTTCTCCTCGTCCAGGGACCGGAACGCCTCGGCCACGTCCGCGACCACCGCCTGGTCCATCGGCGGCAGGGCTTCGGTCAGCGCCCGGGACAGCGCGCTCTCGTTGGGCCGTTTCGACAGCTGCGGCTGGCGCAACTGGATCAGCAGGTCGGCCAGGGCGGCGTAGCGTCGCTCGCCGAGGCCGAACAGCGCCTCGTCGACCGCCCTGCGGTACGCCGTCGCCGTGTCGTACACCATGCCGCGGCCGGCGACCGCGTCCGCGAGCCGGTCCCGGGACAGCGCGGTGCCGGTGGCGTCCAGCAGGCTCAGCTCCTCGCCGATGCGCTGGTCGGTGACGGCGTACCAGTGACGGGCGATGCCGCGGCCCGCCACCGCCTTCAGCCCGCAGGCGAGCGTGCGGAAGCATGCCTGCCCGGTGTCGGCGTCGACGCGGCCGAACTCGATCCAGGTGTAGCCGAGCCGTTCGGGGTGCGGGTGCTCCCCGCCGAGCAGCAGGTTCCACTCCATGCGCTTGTTCGGGTCGGCGTCCGGCTCCACGCGGCGCGCGGACAGGTCGCCGTCCAGCAGGAACGGGAGGGTGAGGGCGAGGACCTTGGACTTGCCGGTGCCGTTGTTGCCGCGCAGCAGCAGCCGGCCGTCGCGGAACCAGAACTCCTCGGTGTCGTAGTAGAAGAGGTCGACCAGGCCGATGCGCAGTGGTCGCCAGCGGCCGGGGGCGGGCTGGGGCAGGGCGGTCACGGCTGTGGTGCCTTTCGTCGGGAGGTGCGGGGACTGCGGACTCCCGGTTCCATGACGACGGTCTCGCCGACCGCGTACCGGGCGAGCGCGGGCAGCGGAGCCACGCCACCGGGCGTGCGGGTGACCAGGGCGAGCGCGGTCAGCTTGGCCAGCGCCTGCTCGACCAGCTCCCCTTCCGCGCCGGGCTGCTTGGCGCTCTTGGACCAGAACCCGCCGTGCTCGGCGGCCAGTTCCCGCACCCGGTGCTCCAGCTCCGCGCGGCTCACCTCGCCGCCCGCCGCCGCGAGGTGCTCGGCGAGCAGGAGGGTGACGTGCCCGTGGGTGCCCTGCTCGGGCATCCGTACGTCGGTCAGGTCGTCGTGGGGGTCGACCATGGCGATGCCCTCGGCGCGTACCTCCGCCACCAGGCCGGTCAGTTCGCCGACGCGGGCGGTGAGGAAGGCGCGCTGGCGGGTCAGGTAGGCGAGTTCCTCGTCGGTCAGCTCGTCGTAGTACAGCACCGGGTCGTCCAGGAGGCGGCGGGTGAGCTTCTGGCGGATCGCCCGGAACCGCAGCTCGTCGCTGTCCAGGGCGCTCTCCGCGGTGAGCCGGTCAAGCCGTTCCTCGAAGGTGTCGGCCGTGATCGTGGAGGGGCCGTGGCGGGCGGCGAGCAGTCCGGCCAAGACGCGGCGCTGGACGTCGTAGAGCACATCGCCGGTCCCGCTGACGTAGGCGTCCTCGTCCCCGGCGACTCTCCGCAGCACGCCGTGGCGCAGCAGCAGCCGTACGACGGCGGCCAGGTCCAGGCGCTCGTCGCGCCGCTCCAGGGTGAACGTGATCCCTGCCGCGCCCAGGTGCGGGTCGGCGGCCTCCAGCACCACCTGTTCGGCGAGACGGCCGAGCGCGATCTGTGCCTCCCCGCGCTCCAGTACGGCGAGCGCCAGGCACAGCAGCACATAGCGGCGGCGGGTGAACGGCGCACCGGCGCGGGACACCTCGCGGGCCGGGTGGGTGGCGTCGGCGAGGGTGCCAGGTGTCTTGCGCAGCCGGGCGACCTCCGCGTCCACCCGCAGCGACCAGCCGGTGTTGCGGTCGAACCAGTCGCGCAGCTCGCCTTCGTACTGCCTGACCAGGCGGTACGCGTCGGCGTCCGGGCCGTGCGCGAGCAGCAGCGGCTCCTTGAGCAGGGCACGTGCGGCCTTCTGGAGCTCGGCGGTGCGCCGACTGTCCAGGACCTCACCCAGGGGTGTGGTCATCGCGCCTCCCGTGCGGGGATGCCCGCGGTCAGGTCGGTGATCTCGACGAGGTGGTCGGGGCCGCGGAACACCCCGCCCGGCGTGCGGATCGCGGCCGTCGTACCGTCGTCGAGCGCGGTGAGCCGGATCTCCATCGTGCCGTCGTTGCTGGTGGTGACGGTCGTCGTCATGCCGGGCCGCCACGTGGCCAGGGCGTCGCCGAGCAGCCGGAGGAACAGGCCGAAGGCCATGGGGTCGAGCTCGCCCAGCGCGGACAGCCGGGTGGTGCCGTCCGTCGCGAGCCGGGCGCGGGCCGCGGCGATCTCCTCCGTCTGCTTGGCGGCGATCTCCGCCAGCCGGCGCCGCTGTTCGGAGCGGTCCTGCACCCTGCGGGGTTTGCCGCGCCGCTCGTAGCTGCCGGTGCGGCGCAGCTGCGGGCTGATCCGCAGCGGCTCGGCCTCGGCCCACGGGGTGGAGGCGGCCACCGGGCGGGCCGCGCGGTCGGCGAGGGTGTCGGCGTCGACGGTGAGATGCCGGGCCGGGTACAGACCGAACACGGCGCGCCACAGCCGGTGCCGCGCCTCGGCGTCGGGGGCCTCGGCGAACCAGCGGGCCAGGGTGCGGAAGTCCGCCGACCGGTCCGAACGCCCCGCCCGTCGCTCGTTCAACTGCCGTACGACGGCCAGGAGCTGCGGGATCGCCCCCAGGGCCCGTCCGCGCAGCAGCCGGGCCTGGGACTCGCGGCCGTCGGCGGACACGAACCAGGCGGACAGGCCCGCCCACTTCGCCGCCCACCGCGCCTGCGCCCGCGCCTCGGCACTCTCGGCCTCGTCCGGGGCGGCGTCGGCCGCCTCCCGCGCCGCCGCCAGCCGAAGCAGCACACCGACCCGTCCCTGCTCCTCCAGTTCGCCGATGAGCCGGGCGATCCGCCCGCCGAGGGTGATCAGGTCCTGGATGAACCGCTCCAGGTACTGGATCAGCCGGTCCTTGTAGGCGAGGAACACCTCGACCTCGACGCCGTGCAGGTCGATGGTGCGCTGCAGCGACCCCATGAAGGCCCGCGCGTTCTCCGCCAGCGCCTCGAACCGGTTCGTCAGCGTGGACAGCGCCAGGTGGGCCTTGGCCGGATCCGGTTCGCCTTCCTCGTGCTCGGCGGCGATCACGAGCAGGGCGCGCAGCTGCGTGACGATGTCGTGCAGCGCCACCGCCTGCAGCGCGCCGCGCCGCCCCAGCGCCTCGTCGTACACGGACAGCGCCTGTTCGGCGGCCTCGCCGGCCTGGGTGAGCTGGTAGATGAAGCGTCTGCGGTAGAAGTCCTCGACCGCGGTGACCCGGGAGGTGTCCGGGTCCGCCCGCAGATTGCCCCACCCGACGAGGCTGTCCAGCGCCTTGACCACGGCGTCCGGGGCGGCGGGGCGGTGCTCCGGCGGCAGCGCGGCGTGGACGTCCTCGGGCCGCAGATGCACCGCGAACCGCTCCTTGGCCGCCAGGAAGACGCGCATCACCTGGCGGTAGAGGGCGGTGTTGGGTGCGGTGAGGTGGGCGAAGGGGGCGTACGAGGTCTCCGCGGGTGAATCCGCGGATGCGGCGGCCTCGTCGGGGCGGATGCGGTCCGGTTCCGCAGGGCGTGACGTCATCGTCCTGGCATTCTTCCCGATGAGACCTCCCCAGCGGCAATCCCGGCCAGATCCTTGCGCTGGGCCCCCGATGCGCAGACGACTCGGAACAAGCCCCCACCCAGGCATACTCAACCAGATATATTGATATATGAAGCCGTATACATAAGGGGGGCGCCGTGAGTCGCACCGTGATCGATCTCGACGACGAGGCCCTGGCGGCCGCAGCCAAGGAACTCGGCACCACGACCAAGCGTGACACCATCAACACGGCTCTGCGGGAGGTCACCGCCCGCTACCGGCGTCTGCGCGCCCTCGGAGAGGCCCGCGAACTGGTCGCCGAAGGCGCCCTGGACGTAGACGTTCTCCTCAACAAGAGCAAGTACCGGTCCACCGGCGAGCCGGGCGGTGCCGGCGGCGCGGGAGCGGATGCGTGACCGTCGCCGACTACCTGATCGACACCTCCGCCCTCGCCCGCGTCCTTCTCGGCCAGAGCACGGCTGAGTGGGACGACAGGATCGGCGCCGGCCTCGTCGCCCTCTGCGACATCACCGAACTGGAAGTCCTTTACTTCGCACGCTCGGCGGCAGACCGGGAACGCGTGAAGCGCACGCTGAACGCCCACTACACCAGGTGCCCCATGCCCGACGGCATCTACCGACGCGCACGGGGCGTCCAGGAACTGCTCACCACCAAGGGCGAGCATCGAAGTGCGGGCCCCGTCGACCTGCTGATCGCCGCCGCTGCGGAAGAAGCGGGCCTGACCCTGCTGCACTACGACCGCGACTTCGAGACGATCGCCCGTACGACCGGACAGCCCGTACGCATGATCGATATCAGGGACTGAGAAGCGCCGTCGGCACGCGGCGAGCGAGCACCGGGCTCGTACCCCCTTTCACAGCCCGCACCGGTCGAGGATGCTCATCAGCTTGCGCCTGCGTTTCAGTTCCGCCCGCAGGCCGGCGAGATAACCGGTGAACGCCTCCTGCGTCCCCAGCACGCGATGGCAGTCACGGGCACTCACCAGCAGCCGCGCCAGGTGCTCGTAGGCACGGTCGCCGGTCGGCTCCTTCAGCCGCTCGGCCAGCCGCAGGTAGACCGCGAGCGCCTCGGCCGGGTGCGTCTCGCGCGACAGGCCGGCGAGGTGTTCCCACTGCCGGTCGTCGGCGATGCCCTCGGCCTCGCGCCACGCCGCGTCCGCATCGCCGTCATCGAGCAGCGCGTCGATCAACACGGGCCCGCCGTACCGGCCGCCGCGCTCACGGCGGGCGTCTTCCCTCAGCGCGGCCAGCGCGGCCGCGCGCTCGGCCCCCCAGCACTGCGCCGCCTGAGCGGCAGAGCGCAACTGTTGGTAGGCGGCCAGGGACAGCTCGGCGCGGAAGCGGTCCCGGCGCACCCCGACCACGTCCGCCGGCCGCCCCGCCTCCGTGTACCGGGCACACACGTAGTCGACCAGACGGCCGTCGATGTACGTCTCGGCGGCGCAGTCCCGAATTCCGCGCTCCGCCCACGTGAGCGCCTCGTCCGCACGGCCCGCCGATTGGAGTTCCTCGGCGATGCGCAGATGGGTGGCACCGGACGGGTCGAGGTCCTGCGCGTGCAGGGCGACCAGCGCGTCGACGTCACCTTCCGCTTTGACCAGACGCTCCATCAGATACCGCTCCGCCCACCCGGACGGCCTGCGCCGCCGCGCCTCGGCCGCCAGCTTCCGCAGGCGGGCAAGCCCGCTCGGCCCCAGCGCCTCGGCGTAGTCGAGCGGGTCCAGGTCCATCACCCCGCTGCCGTCGCCGAGGACCTGGCCGACCAGCCACTCGGCCAGCCGCTCCGGACCGGGGCGCGCGGCCTCGCACGCTTCCAGATGAGCCTCGG
Source organism: Streptomyces sp. DI166 (assembly GCF_900091315.1). GTDB lineage: Bacteria > Actinomycetota > Actinomycetes > Streptomycetales > Streptomycetaceae > Streptomyces > Streptomyces fuscus. The sequence continues at coordinate 130,104 of NZ_FLSP01000002.1, read as the reverse complement.
CCACCGCGGCGGCGGCCTGCCCCACCACACCGTCGGAGTCGTCGATCTCCCCGCACGCCTCCCCCAGCACCCGGATAGCCTCCTCGGCCAGACCGACCGCCTGCGCCGCCTGCCCGTCGGCGGTCAGGGCACGCAGGGCGCCCGCCGCCTCGGCCACCTGCTGCGCATACCCGGGGGCATCGGCGTACTCGACGTACCCGTACCGGGCAAAGGGCCGCGGATCGATCAGCGCCAGGATCCGTTCCCGGACCGTACCGAGGTCGGAGCGAGCGGCGGCTGCCCGCAGTTCCAGGCGCCGGCGCAGCCCACGGTCCTCGGCGATGTGCTCCCGCACCAGCGCCAGGAGTTCGTCTCGGGACAGTGCGGTGAGCCACGCCTCCAGGCCGGAGGCCCGTGCCCGTGCGGCGGCCCGCTGACGCGGAATCGTCCTCGCCCGCCGCAGCACTGTCAGCCCCACCGCCACACAGTGCTTGCAGAAGTTGCCCTCCTGCCCGTACGGGCAGTCGCACCACCCCGAGAGCCCGTCGTCCTCGCCAAGGGTGAGCTCCACCTCGTAGACATCCGTACCGTGCACCGAGGCGGTGACCGAGCCGTCACCCACCTCCAGACCGCTCACCGAGTCCAGATACCCCAGTCCGCGCTCGAAGGACCGAGTCCCGGCCAGCGCCCGCAGATCGTCCTCGCCGAACCCCACAACTTTCCGTGCCACACCGGTATTGAACCGTGGATCGGCCGCTCCTGGAGGCCCGACGACCTCGCCCGTCCACCCGTACGCGCCGCATGCGAACGCAGCCACCATCGGCTATGCCGCCACCACGAACGACGGTCAGCCGTCTGATCACAGGCTCCCGGCCTGGACGCCTCAGGGTGCCGCGGGGCGGGGTTCGCAGAGCTGGGTGATGAGGTGGGCCAAGCCGCTCTCGGCCTCGCCGCCCGAGGCACCCACCTCGGGGACCATGTCGAGGGCACTGCGGCGCAGTTCCAGCCAGCCCAGGTAGGCGGCGTAGGCGGTGACCGACTGCAGGCGTGCCGCCTCGGGATCGAGGCCGAGATCGCTGTAGAGCTCGGTGAGGAAGTCCAGGCGCTCACGCGCCACCCGGCGGAGCACCGGCGCGACGGCAGGATGGTCGGAGTGCGCGACGATCGCCGGTTCCAGACCAGCGAAGGGGTCCTCGGTCAGGGCGGTGGCGAACAGGAAGCGCAGCCGCTCTGCCGGATCCGCGACCTTGCGCACGCTCTCGATCACCGCTGCGGTTCCCTCCCGTGCCCACAGCTCCAGCGCCGCCGTTAGCAGCGCGTCACGGTCGGTGAAGTGCCAGTAGAAGCTGCCGCACGATCCGCACCATCAGCGGCCTCGACCTCGACCCTCCGTATCTGTACGCCTGGTGTCATCTACGCGACGCGGAGCGGGTCTTCACGCTGTCGCGGATCCACGGGGTGACGCCTCCGACGTAACGCCCGCGGCGGGCCAGGGCGTGCGAGGCGACGGTACCCATCCCAGAGGGTCGTCACCAGGAGCCTGACCGCAGGCCCCGCCACGGACCGCCCGGCTGCTGCCGCTGCACCACCTCAACACCGCACTGCTGGACACGCTCACCACACATCACGGTGTCGCCACGCCCATCGCGCCCTCGGCGGCCCCGGCCGCGTTAGCCGACGACGACTGCGACACCCGCCCTTGTAGTAACATGTACTACATGGAGACCACTGCACGCGAGTTCAACCAGAAGTCCTCGCAGATCCTTGCCGCCGCAGCCCGTGGCGAGACCGTCACGGTCACCAAGAACGGCACCCCTGTGGCTCGGGTCGTGCCGATAAGTGACACCGACATCCCCCCGTACCCGACCGACCCCTTGGGCGACCTCAACCTGCCTGACCTCGGCCTGCCCGACCTCACCGACGACGAGATCGAGGACACGCTCAAGGGGATGGGCGCGTGACCCTGGTCGCCATCGCCGACACCAACGGCCTGTACCGCCTGCTCGACCCGAACCTCACCGGCCACCAGGAGCACAGGAAGGCCCTGGCAGCGACCAGCCACCTGGTCATCTCCCCCCTGGTTCTGTCCGAGTTGGACTATCTGATCGCGACACGCGCCGGAGCCCGCAAGGCTCTGGCGGCTGCCCGGTTCATCGAACGCAACGTGGCGACGCGCCGATTCGAGGTACCGCCTGTCAGCCCACACCTGAGCGCAGCGATCGCGGTCGCAGAGGGGTACGCCGACGCCGACGGCGGTAAAGGCATCGGCCTGACCGACGCCATGAACGTCGCCCTGGCCGCCGCCTACCGCACCGACGCCCTGCTCACCACCGACCATCACTTCCGCATGGTCCGCCCTCTGACCGGCCATCCCGCCTTCCGGCTCCTACCCGACGACCTTTAGGCGGCGACGCTCGGGTGAACCCCGCACGAACCGCATGCCGACGGCGTCGGTTCGACGGACCCTTGGCGCAGCCGCTTCTGTGTGGACGCCGAAGATCGTCGACCGGCACGCAGGGCGCTGCACCGCTATCCCACGTCGGGACGGCGGTGGCTACGCCGGGCGGCGTGGCGGCTCAAGTACAGGTACCAGCACCAGACGCGTGCCCAGTTCCTGCTCGAACCAGCCATGCCGCTTGCACTCAACTCCAGGCCCTCGCGTCCACTATGCGTCCACTGGATCTTGGAGTACGGAACCGCGAGGCGGTTTCCAGCGCACTCGGCCGCTAGCATTACTGCAGGTCAGAGCCATGCCTGGACCAGTCAGGCCACCCTCCGTGGCCTCCGCAGCACCTCTGACCAGCGGATTCTCTCCGTTGGGCCAGAGTTCACGATCCGCCCGCCAAGAAGAGACGTTTCCGCAGGTCAGAGGCCTGCACAGGTGGGGCGGGTGGGACTCGAACCCACGGCCGGCGGATTATGAGTCCGCTGCTCTAACCGGCTGAGCTACCGCCCCATAGCGGCGTGTCGCGTACATGTGTACGCGCCGTCTGCCGCAGCATAGCCGCTCATACGATCTCCTGCTTCGGATGGTCGACTACGCATGCCCTGAAGGACTTCAGCGCGCCCCGCACGGTTCCCGAGCGGCTGAAACAGGACACGACCAGGGCATGAAAAAGGACCCCTGCGGGGTCCTCGTTCAACCTGCTCCCCCGACTGGACTCGAACCAGTAACCTGCCGGTTAACAGCCGGCTGCTCTGCCAATTGAGCTACGGAGGACCGAGCTCCCCCGACTGGACTCGAACCAGTAACCTGCCGGTTAACAGCCGGCTGCTCTGCCAATTGAGCTACGGAGGAATGCCTCGTTGCATCGAACGTACCTACCTGGGTATTCGCCAGGGGGCGGGCGCTCGCTGCGACACATACATTAGCGCAAGCAGGGGGGTGCTCCGCCAATCGGTACTCCCACGAGGGAAGGCTGGCCGCCATGCGCTACAAGCTCACGTTCGTCGTCGGGCTGGCTCTGGGCTACGTCCTCGGCACTCGCGCCGGACGCGAACGCTACGAACAGCTGAAGAAGTCGGCACGTCAGGTGGCGCAGAACCCCGCGGTCCGCAACACCGCGGAGACCGCCGCGCAGCAGGGCCGGGTGTACGCGGGCAAGGCGTACCACGCGGTCAGTGACAAGGTCGGGGAGCGGGTCCCGGCCTCGGTCTCCGCGCGCCTGCACCACCTGCGCGACCGCCACCCCAACGGCGAGGTCGAGGACGACTGGGGGACGAGCAACACCTGACCCCGGCGGATACGAAAGCGCCCCCGGGTCCGCACACCCCCGCCACCCGCGGCCCATAGAATTTCGCCATGGGGATAGTCGCCGGGTTGGACAGCTCGCCCGAGTTCACTCGAATCGTCGTCTGCGACGCGGACACCGGAGCCGTGCTCCGGCAGGGCTACGCGCCGCATCCGGTCGAAGGACGTCCGTCCGACGTCGATCCCCAGGCCTGGCTGCTCTCCCTCGGGGAGGCGGCCGGCGGGGGGCTGCTGGAGGGCGTGCAGGCCATCGGCGTCTCCTCGCAGCAGAACGCCGTCGTGCCACTGGACGCCCAGGGCAACACCACCCGGCCCGCGATGGTCGGGGGTGACAAGCGGGCCCAGGTCGCCGCGGCCGATCTCATCGACGCGCTCGGCGGCCGCGAGGCCTGGGCGCAGGCCGTCGGGTGCGTGCCGCAGGCCGCCCAGCCGGTGACCAAGCTGCGCTGGCTGAGCAAGACCGAGCCGGACAACGCGATGCGCACCGCCGTCCTCATGCAGGCCCACGACTGGCTGGTGTGGCAGCTGCTCGGCCGGCCGGTGCGCCGCACCACCGACCGCGGCGGGGCCTCCGGCACCGGCTACTGGTCCGCCGCCACCGGCACCTACCGCACCGACCTGGTCGAGCTGGCGCTCGGTCACCCGGCCATGCTGCCCGAGGTCATCGGACCCGCCGACGCCGCCGGTACGACACCGGAGGGGCTGCTGATCTCCGCCGGGACCGGCGAGACGATGGCCGCCGCGTTCGGGCTCGGACTCGGGCTCGGGGACGCCGTGGTCTCGCTCGGCGCCTCCGGTTCGGTGATGGCCGTCCACTCCGAGGCGCTGTTCGACCCGAGCGGGACGATCACCACGCTGGCCGACGCGACCGGCATGCACCTGCCGGTCGTCACCACCCTGAACGCGGTACGGACCCTGCGCGGCACCGCCGAGCTGCTCGGGGTGCCCGATCTGGAGAGCCTGTCCGAGCTGGCGATGAAGTCGACGCCCGGGGCGCACGGGCTGGTGCTGCTGCCCTATCTGGAGGGCGAGCGGACCCCGAACCTGCCGCACACCGCGGGCACCCTGGCCGGGCTCAGGCGGGAGGCCATGCGGCCGGAGCATCTGGCGCGGGCCGCCTTCGAAGGCATGCTGTGCGGGCTCGCGGACGCGCTCGACGTGCTGCGCGGCCGGGGTGTGGCGGTGCGCAGGGTCTTCCTGCTGGGGGCGGCCGCCGAGCTGCCCGCGGTGCAGGCGTCGGCGCCGTCGCTGTTCGGCGCCCAGGTCGTCGTACCGCAGCCCGCGGACTACGCGGCGATCGGCGCCGCCCGGCAGGCCGCCTGGGCGCTGGGGGCGTCACAGGGCACACTCGACGCGCGTATACCGCCCGCCTGGCAGGGCGCCTCGGCCCAGGTGCTGGAGCCGGGCGAGGAGCTGGCGGTCGGGCAGGCGGTGCGCCAGCAGTTCGTGTCGGTGCGTGAGCAGACCCACCCCGGGGCCTTCGGAAGGTGACCCACCCCGGGGCCTCGGAAGGTGAGCGGGAAGTAAGAGAACGGTGCGAGCCGTACCTCTATGGCCGTAAAGAGGGCCGCTGACGGCTTAATCGGTTGAGGTAACGCGGGTGGAGTGTCCGACGATAGGGGCCAGGGGCAACCAAACCGCCCTGCCGCCGACTCCGAGAGACACAGCGTGCTCATACGACTCCTGCGGACCTACCTCAGGCCCTACCGAAAACCCATCGCCCTGCTGGTGCTGCTGCAGTTCCTGCAGACCTGCGCCACGCTCTACCTGCCCACCCTGAACGCGGACATCATCGACAACGGCGTCGTCAAGGGCGACACCGGCTACATCCTGAGCTTCGGCGCCCTGATGATCGGCATCTCGCTGGCGCAGGTCGTGTGCAACATCGGAGCCGTGTACTTCGGCGCCCGGACCGCCGCGGCGATCGGCCGGGACGTCCGGGGCGCCGTCTTCGACCGGGTGCAGTCCTTCTCCGCGCGTGAGGTGGGCCACTTCGGCGCGCCCTCGCTGATCACCCGCACCACCAATGACGTGCAGCAGGTCCAGATGCTGGCCCTGATGACGTTCACCCTGATGGTCTCGGCACCGATCATGTGCGTCGGCGGCATCGTGCTGGCCCTCGGCCTGGACGTGCCGCTGTCGGCGGTGCTGGTCGCGGTGGTGCCGGTGCTGGGCATCTGCGTGACCCTGATCGTGCGGCGGCTGCGGCCGCTGTTCCGCGCCATGCAGGAGCGGCTGGACACGGTGAACCGGGTGCTGCGCGAGCAGATCACCGGCAACCGCGTCATCCGCGCCTTCGTCCGCGACGAGTACGAGCAGCAGCGCTTCCGCAGGGCCAACGCCGAGCTGACCGACATGTCGCTGGGCACCGGGAACCTGCTCGCGCTGATGTTCCCCATCGTGATGACGGTGGTGAACCTGTCCTCGATCGCGGTGGTCTGGTTCGGCGCGCACCGCATCGACAGCGGCGGGATGCAGATCGGCGATCTGACGGCGTTCCTCGCCTATCTGATGCAGATCGTGATGTCCGTGATGATGGCCACCTTCATGTTCATGATGGTGCCGCGCGCCGAGGTGTGCGCCGAGCGCATCCAGGAGGTGCTGGACACCGACTCCAGCGTGGTGCCTCCGGTGGCGCCGGTCACCGAGCTGCGCCGGCACGGGCATCTGGAGATCCGCGGCGCCGGTTTCCGCTATCCGGGCGCCGAGGAGCCGGTGCTCAAGGGCATCGACCTGGTGGCGCTGCCCGGCGAGACCACCGCCGTGATCGGCTCGACCGGCAGCGGCAAATCCACCCTGCTCGGGCTGGTCCCCCGTCTCTTCGACGCGACCGAGGGCCAGGTCCTGGTGGACGGCGAGGACGTGGCCGCCATCGACCAGAAGGTGCTCGCGAAGACGGTCGGCCTGGTTCCGCAGAAGCCGTACCTGTTCGCCGGGACCGTGGCGACCAACCTGCGCTACGGCAATCCCGACGCCACCGACGAGGAGCTGTGGCACGCGCTGGAAGTCGCGCAGGCCAAGGAGTTCGTGGAGCGCCTGGAGGGCGGGCTCGACGCACCGATCTCGCAGGGCGGCACCAACGTCTCCGGCGGCCAGCGGCAGCGCCTGGCCATCGCCCGCACCCTCGTGCAGCGTCCGGAGATCTACCTCTTCGACGACTCCTTCTCCGCGCTCGACTACGCCACCGACGCCGCCCTGCGCACCGCGCTGGGCCGCGAGACGGCCGAGGCGACCGTGGTGATCGTCGCCCAGCGGGTGGCGACCATCCGGGACGCGGACCGGATCGTCGTGCTCGACGAGGGACGCGTCGTCGGCACCGGCCGGCACCAGGAGCTGATGGCGGACAACGAGACCTACCGGGAGATCGTGCTCTCCCAGCTGACGGAAGCGGAGGCCGCCTGATGGCCGGGCCCATGGGGCGGATGATGGCCGGGACGGGGCCGGACCACCGCTCACTGAACTTCAAGGAGTCGGGCAAACGCCTGGTCGCCCAGTTCAAGCCGGAGCGCGTCACCATCGGTGTGCTGCTCCTGTGCGTCGTGCTCAGCGTGGGTCTCTCGGTCGTCGGGCCGAAGATCCTGGGGCGGGCCACCGACCTGGTCTTCGCGGGCATCGTCGGCCGCGAGATGGAACCCGGGGCGAGCAAGGAACAGGTCCTGGAGGGGATGCGGGAGCGCGGTGACGGCGATGTCGCCGACATGCTCCGCTCCACCGACTTCACCCCCGGCGAGGGCATCGACTTCACCGCCGTGGGGCATGTGCTGCTGCTCGCGCTCACCGTGTTCACCGCGGCCGGACTGCTGATGGCGGTCGCGACACGGCTGGTGAACCGGGCCGTGAACCGGACGATGTACCGGCTGCGCGAGGACGTGCAGGGCAAGCTGTCCCGGCTGCCGCTGTCCTACTTCGACAAGCGGCAGCGCGGTGAGGTGCTCTCCCGCGCCACCAACGACATCGACAACATGCAGCAGACCCTCCAGCAGTCGATGGGCCAGCTGATCAACTCGATCCTCACCATCATCGGCGTGCTCGCCATGATGTTCTGGGTGTCGTGGATCCTGGCGCTGGTGGCGCTGGTGACCGTGCCCGTCTCCTTCGTCGTCGCCACCCGCGTCGGCAAGCGGTCCCAGCCGCACTTCGTCGCGCAGTGGCGTTCCACCGGCAAGCTGAACGCGCACGTGGAGGAGATGTACACCGGGCACACCCTGGTGAAGGTGTTCGGGCGGCAGGAGGAGTCGGCGAAGCAGTTCGCCGAGCAGAACGAGGCGCTGTACGAGGCCGGGTTCAAGGCGCAGTTCAACAGCGGGATCATGCAGCCGCTGATGATGTTCGTGTCGAACATCAACTACATCCTGGTGGCCGTGGTCGGCGGGCTGCGGGTCGCCTCGGGGTCCTTGTCCATCGGTGACGTGCAGGCCTTCATCCAGTACTCCCGGCAGTTCTCCATGCCGCTCACCCAGGTCGCGTCCATGGCGAACCTGGTGCAGTCCGGGGTGGCCTCCGCCGAGCGGATCTTCGAACTCCTTGACGCCGAGGAGCAGTCGGCGGACCCCGTGCCCGGGGTTCGGCCGGAGCAGTTGCGCGGGCGGGTGGCGCTGGAGGGCGTGTCCTTCCGGTACGACCCGGAGAAGCCGCTCATCGAGGATCTGTCGCTGACGGTGGAGCCGGGGCAGACGGTGGCCATCGTCGGGCCGACGGGGGCCGGGAAGACCACGCTGGTCAATCTGCTGATGCGGTTCTACGAGGTGTCCGGCGGGCGGATCACGCTCGACGGGGTCGACATCGCGACGATGTCCCGGGACGAGCTGCGCTCCGGGATCGGGATGGTGCTGCAGGACACGTGGCTGTTCGGCGGGACGATCGCGGAGAACATCGCGTACGGGGCGGCGCGGGACGTCACCCGGGGGGAGATCGAGGAGGCGGCGCGGGCCGCGCACGCGGATCGGTTCATCCGGACGTTGCCCGAGGGGTACGACACGGTGATCGATGACGAGGGGGCCGGGGTCAGTGCGGGTGAGAAGCAGCTGATCACCATTGCTCGGGCGTTCCTGTCGGATCCGGTGATTCTGGTGCTGGACGAGGCGACGTCGTCTGTGGATACGCGGACGGAAGTGTTGATTCAGAAAGCCATGGCCAAGCTGGCGCATGGGCGGACGTCGTTCGTTATCGCGCATCGGCTGTCGACGATTCGGGATGCGGACACGATTCTCGTGATGGAGAACGGTTCGATTGTCGAGCAGGGCTCTCATGGGGAGCTGCTCGATTCTGACGGTGCCTATGCGCGGCTGTACAAGGCGCAGTTCGCGGAGGCGGTGGCTGAGGTGGACTGAGCGGTGCCCTGGGCCGGCGCGGGCGGGTGGGATCGCTCGCCCGCGCTGGCGGGGTGCCTCCCCCAGAGGGGGGGATCCCCAGCCCACCCGTGCCGCCCTGCGGCACGACTGCCCGCAGCTACGTCGGCTGCGGCGGCACCCCGCGCTTCAGTCCAAGTAGCCCCTCAGTTGGTCTGCGAAAGCGTGGTCCCTCAGTTTGTTGAGGGTCTTTGATTCGATCTGGCGGATGCGTTCCCTTGTGACGCCGAAGATGCGGCCTATTTCCTCCAGCGTGCGCGGGCGGCCGTCCGCCAGGCCGTAGCGGAGTTGGACGACCTTGCGTTCGCGTTCGCCGAGGGTGGAGAGGACCGCTTCCAGGTGTTCCCGCAGGAGGAGGAAGGCCGCTGATTCGACGGGGCTCGCGGCGTCGCCGTCCTCGATCAGGTCGCCCAGGGCCACGTCCTCCTCCTCGCCCACCGGGGCGTGCAGGGAGACCGGTTCCTGGGCGAGGCGGAGGACTTCGCTGACGCGCTCCGGGGCGAGGTCGAGGTGGGCGGCCACCTCTTCCGGGGTGGGCTCGTAGCCGCGTTCCTGGAGCATGCGGCGCTGGACCCGGACCACGCGGTTGATCAGCTCCACGACATGGACCGGGACGCGGATGGTGCGGGCCTGGTCGGCCAGGGCCCGGGACATGGCCTGGCGGATCCACCAGGTGGCGTAGGTGGAGAACTTGTAGCCGCGGGCGTAGTCGAACTTCTCCACGGCGCGGATCAGCCCGAGGTTGCCCTCCTGGACCAGGTCCAGCATGGTCAGCCCGCGGCCCACGTACCGCTTGGCGACGGAGACCACCAGGCGCAGGTTCGCCTCGATCAGGCGGCGCTTGGCCATCCGGCCCATGACCACCAGTCGGTCCAGGTCCAGCGCCAACTGGCTGTCCAGGTCGGGGGTGTTGCCGAGCTTCTCCTCGGCGAACAGGCCCGCCTCGACGCGGCGCGCGAGTTCGACCTCCTCCGCCGCGGTGAGCAGGGGGATCCGGCCGATCTCCCGCAGGTACTGGCGGAACAGGTCCGAGGACGGCCCGCCGGTGTCGGCGCGCGGGACGCGCACCGGCTCGGGCAGGGGGTCGAGTGCGGTCGGCGTATCCGGCTCGGTCTCGGGGTGGAGCAGCGCGCGGTTCTGTGGGGGCACCGCGACGAGAACGTCGGACTCGGCGTCCGGCTGCTGCGGCCCGGCCGTACTGCTCTCGGTCTGGGTGAGGGTCTGGGTCTGCACGGGGGCGACCTCCAGGATGATCGCTGCTGAAGTGTGCGGCAGCGCGGCTTCGAGGGCGGAGTCGGCGGCCTCGCCGCTGTCCGTCCCGTACGCGATGAGCGGAACCGCGGGGGTGTGGGACCCGTGGGGGACGGGTCGGCCGCGCTCCGAGGACTCAGGCACCGGAACCCAGTGTGGGGTAGAACACATCGCCGCCACGAGGGGCGTGCGGTGACTTTTTGCGTCCGGGTCGTGACCGCCCGGTTATCGCGGAGGCCGAAGGGCCTACAGAGCTGCGGCTCCGTGCTCGCGGAGGGCCTGGTCGTACTGCTGGAGAACCCACAGTTCGTTCTGGACCGCGGCCAGTTGGGCCGGGTCGCCGCCCGCGGAGAGGCGGGCCATCTGGGACTGGATGTCCCGGATGCGGCGTTCGACCGCGCGGCGGCGGACGGTGACGAGCTGTTCGCCCGCGTAGTTCTCGTCCACGGTGCGGCGCATGATCGCCTCGACGGCCAGCTCGGTGACCATGGCGCGGACGGCGTCGTCGGGGGCCGCCTCGCGGACCCGGACGAGGTAGTCCTGCGGGTCGTGGACGCCGTACTCGGCGCCGCCCGCCTCCATGATCGCCTGGCGTACGGCGGCGTAGGGGGCGGCGGTGAACTCGTCGACGCCGTACGCGTCGAAGGCCGGGGAGACCAGCTCGGGGCGCTGGAGGGCGAGCTTGAGCAGTTCGCGCTCGGTGGCGTAGACGGGGTTGCGCAGGTTCAGCGCGGGGCCGGTGCTCCCGGCGGGGCGGGGGGCCGCCTCGTACGGCTGGTGCGGGCCGCGCGCGGGGGCGGGGCCCTTGCCGCCGCGGTCGCGGGCCCAGCGGGCGAGCTGGGCGACGCGCTTGACGACGAACTGGGTGTCGAGGATGCCGAGCATCCCGGCGAGCTGGACGGCGACCTCGTGCTGGGCGCCGCTGTTCTTGATGCGGGCGACGATCGGGGCGGCCTCGTCCAGGGCGGCGGCGCGGCCCGCGGGGGTGTCCAGGTCGTAGCGGGCGACGATCTGGCGCAGCGCGAACTCGAAGAGCGGGGTGCGGGGTTCGACGAGGTCGGCGACGGCCTCGTCGCCCTTGGCCAGGCGCAGCTCGCAGGGGTCCATGCCGTCGGGGGCGATGGCGATGTAGGTCTCGGCAGCGAACTTCTGGTCGTCCTCGAAGGCGCGCAGGGCCGCCTTCTGTCCGGCCGCGTCGCCGTCGAAGGTGAAGATCACGCGGGCCGAGCCGTTGTCCATCAGCAGCCGGCGCAGGATCTTGATGTGGTCGCCGCCGAAGGCGGTGCCGCAGGTGGCGATGGCGGTGGGGACGCCCGCGAGGTGGCAGGCCATGACGTCGGTGTAGCCCTCGACGACGACCGCGCGGGAGCTCTTGGCGATCTCCTTCTTGGCGAGGTCGATGCCGTAGAGGACCTGCGACTTCTTGTAGATCGCGGTGTCGGGCGTGTTGAGGTACTTGGGGCCGTTGTCGGCCTCGTAGAGCTTGCGGGCGCCGAATCCGACGACGTCGCCGCCGATGTCGCGGATCGGCCACATCAGGCGGCCGCGGAAGCGGTCGATGGGGCCGCGGCGGCCCTCCTGGGCGAGCCCGGACAGGAGCAGTTCCTTGTCGCTGAAGCCCTTGCCGCGCAGGTACCGGGTGAGGTGGTCCCAGCCCTGCGGGCTGTAGCCGACGCCGAAGTGGACGGCGGCGGCCTGGTCGAAGCCGCGCTCGGCGAGGAAGATCCGGCCGGTCTCGGCCTCGGGGCTCATGGCGAGCTGTTCGGCGTACCACTCGGCGGCGATCTTGTGCGCCTCGACCAGGCGGATCCGCTCGCCGCGCTGGTGGGAGGGGTTGTAGCCGCCCTCCTCGTAGCGCAGGGTGATGCCGGCCTGGGCGGCGAGCCGCTCGACCGCCTCGGAGAAGGAGAGGTGGTCGACCTTCATCACGAACGTGATGGTGTCGCCGCCCTCCTGGCAGCCGAAGCAGTGGAAGAGCCCCTTGCTCGGGCTGACCTGGAAGGACGGCGACTTCTCGTCGTGGAAGGGGCACAGCCCCTTGAGGTTGCCGCCACCGGCGTTGCGCAGCTGGAGGTACTCCGAGACCACGGCGTCGATCGGGACCGCGTCCCGTACCGCCTTCACGTCCTCGTCGTTGATCCGTCCTGCCACGCGTGAATTCTACGGGGCGGCTCTGACACTCCTGACAGCTACGGGGCCAGGCTCTCCAGCGGGGTGCGCGGGTCGGCGAGGGTCTCGGCGGTCACCCGTGTCCTGCCGCGGATCATCCGCTGGATGGGGTCCGTGACGTCCCACACGTTCACGTTCATCCCGGCGAGCACCCGGCCGTCCTTCAGCCAGAAGGCGATGAACTCCCGCTTTCCGACGTCGCCGCGGATGACGACCTCGTCGTAGGAGCCGGGGGGCGCCCAGCCGGAGTACTCCATGCCCAGGTCGTACTGGTCGGAGAAGAAATAGGGGACGCGGTCGTAGACGACGTCCCGGCCGAGCATGGCGCGGGCGGCGGCCGGGCCGCCGTTGAGGGCGTTGGCCCAGTGCTCCACGCGCAGACCGGTGTCGAACAGGGCGTGCGGGAAGCTGGCGACGTCCCCGGCGGCGTAGATGTCGGGGTCGGAGGTGCGCAGCCCCTCGTCGACGAGGACGCCGCCGCCCTGGGCGCGGTCGGCGATGCGCAGTCCCGCCGCCTCCGCGAGCCCGATGCGCGGGGCCGCGCCGATCGCGGCGAGCACGGCGTGCGCGGGGTGCTCCTCGCCGTCGTCGCTGCGGGCGGCCAGGACCACGCCGTCCTGTCCGCTGATCTCGGTCAGCCGCCTGCCGAAGTGGAAGCGCACCCCGTGCTCGCGGTGCAGTTCGGCGAAGAGCTGGCCCAGTTCGGGGCCGAGCACACGGTGCAGCGGGGTCTGCTCGGGGTCCACCACGGTGACCTCGGCGCCGTACTCGCGGGCCGCCGCCGCGACCTCCAGGCCGATCCAGCCCGCGCCCGCGATCACCAGGTGGCCGTTGTCCCGGCCGAGCGAGGCCAGGACGCCCTTGAGGCGTTCGGCGTGGGCGAGCCGGCGCAGATGGTGGACGCCTGCCAGGTCGGTGCCGGGGATGTCCAGGCGGCGGGGCTCGGCACCGGTGGTGAGCAGGAGTTTGTCGTAGTGGGCGACCGTGCCGTCCTCGCCGAAGCGGACCGTCTTCGCGGTGCGGTCGATGGCGTCGACGGTCTGGCCGAGGTGGAGTTCGATGTCGTTCTGCGCGTACCAGGCGGGCGGGTGGACGAAGACGCTGTCGCGCTCCTCCTTGCCGAGCAGATAGCCCTTGGAGAGCGGGGGCCGCTCGTAGGGGTGGTCGCGCTCGTCGCTGATCAGTATCACGCGGCCCGTGAAGCCCTCCGTCCGCAGCGTTTCGGCCGCCTTCGCGCCGGCGAGTCCGCCTCCGACGATGACGAATGTCTGATCCGCGTCGACCACTTGATGCCTCCTCGTAAGGGTGCCGCCACATGGGAGCGTCCCGCACGGAGCGTGATGGGGGAAGAGGGTGTGGCCCGATCAGGCCACGGAGGGTCACATTCGGGCGGGTTTCACTGCACTGTGATCTCCTCGCTGTCACGCGTGCCCTGCCAGGCGTACACGACGGTCACCGGTGCCCCCGCGAAGGCGTACACGACTGTCACGGGTGCCCCGTAAGGCGTACATGAAGCGAACGGGCCGAGGCGTCGGTGAGGGACGCGATCTGGTCCACGATCACCCGCTTGCGCGCCCGGTCGTCGGGGGCGGCGTCGAACAGCGCCCGGAACTGCGGGTCCAGCCCGTCCGGCGCCCGCGCGGTGAGCGCCTCGGCGAGTTCGGCGACGACGACGCGCTGGTCGGCGCGCAGCCGCTCCTGTTCGGCGCGCTGCATGACGTACCGGTCGGCGACGGCCTTCAGTACGGCGCACTCCAGCCGCGTCTCGCGCGGTACGACGAGTTCGGCGCCGTAGCGGGTGAGGCGGCCGGTGCCGTAGGCGGCGCGGGTGGCGGTCTCGGCGGCCAGGCAGAAGCGGCCGATGAGCTGGCTGGTGGCGTCCTTCAGCCGGGCCTGGGCGACGGCGGTGCCGTCGTAGCCGTGCGGCCACCAGGGCTCGTCCAGGAGCCGGTCGAGGGCGGCGGCGAGTTCGGCGGGGTCGGTGTCCTCGGGCACGTAGCGGCCGACGGCGACCGCGAAGACCTCCTGGCGTTCGGGGTCGGCGTGCAGGACGTTGGGGTCGATGTGCCCGGCGTGCAGTCCGTCCTCGACATCGTGCACGGAGTAAGCCACGTCGTCGGACCAGTCCATGACCTGCGCCTCGAAGGTGGCGCGGGTGCCGGGTGCGCCCCGGCGGACCCAGTCGAAGACGGGCCGGTCGTCCTCGTAGACACCGAACTTCGGGGAGGCGGGGTCGCTGGGGTGGGCGCCGCGCGGCCAGGGGTACTTGGTGGCCGCGTCGAGGGTGGCCCGGGTGAGGTTGAGCCCGACGGAGCCGTCGGCGGTGAACCGCTTGGGCTCGATACGGGTGAGCAGTCTCAGCGACTGCGCGTTGCCCTCGAATCCGCCGACGTCCTTGGCGAACTCGTTGAGCGCCTGTTCGCCGTTGTGCCCGAACGGGGGGTGCCCGAGGTCGTGGGAGAGGCAGGCGGCCTCCACCAGGTCGGGGTCGCAGCCGAGGGCGGCGCCCAGTTCCCGGCCCACCTGGGCGCACTCCAGGGAGTGGGTGAGCCTGGTCCGGGGACTGGCGTCCCAGGCCTGGCTGTACGTGCCGGGCGTGACGACCTGCGTCTTCCCGGCGAGCCTGCGCAGGGCGGAGGAGTGCAGGACCCGGGCCCGGTCCCGTTGGAAGGCGGTCCTTCCCGGCCGCTTGTCCGGCTCCTTGGACCAGCGTTCCACTGACGGTGTGTCATACCCCGCGGGCGGGATGTGGTTCTCGTGCGCCATGCGTCGACAGTAAGCGCACGATGCGCTCTTACGCCGACGCCAGTACCGCTTCCTGGCCAGTGGCCGGCAGCTTCAGGGACTGGTCGTAGCGGTGGAGGAGGAGCCGGGCCATGGCGGGGTGGGCGCCCAGGGGGGCCGAGGTGATCCAGGGGGCCTCGGCCGCGCATTCCGTGGCGAAGCGGCCGGGGGCCGTGAAGTAGGAGGCGACGGCGATGCGCTCGTGGCCGCGTGCGGTCAGCTGGGTCAGGGCCGCGCGGACCGTGGGGGCGGCCGTGGTGGCGTAGGCGGGGACGACCTCCACGCCCAGGCGCTGGGACAGCAGGGCCGCCGTGCGGGCCGTGTCCGCCTTGGACTCGGGGTCGCGGGAGCCTGCCGCGGCCAGGACCACCGCGGTGCCGGGCCGCTCGGCCCAGCCCGCCTCCGCCAGCCGGTCCTGCAGGGCCTCCACCAGGAAGGGGTGCGGGCCCAGCGCCTTCGCCACCCTTGCCCGTACGCCCGACTCGGCGGCCATCTCCGGGATGTCCCGCTTCACGTGGTAGCCGCGGCTGAGCAGCAGCGGGACCAGGACGGCCTCCTCGCCGGCGAGGGCGGCAAGGGTGTCCGGGAGGAGCGGGGCGTTCAGTTCGATATGGCCCAGGTGGACCGGGAGCCCGGGGCGCAGGGCGCGGACCCGGTCCAGGAGGGACCGCACCGTGCTCAGCGCGCGCGGGTCGCGGCTGCCGTGGGCCACGACCACCAGCGGGGGCGGGTGGGGCGGCGCCGTCCGTCGAGCGAGACGAGGCGGAGCTGGCTGGCGAGCTGGCTGCTGATCCGGTTCATGAGATGCGCCGTACTGTCGAGGGACGTGGACTCGTCGGGACGTGGTTTCGACGCCGTCATGAACCGATGGTGGGGGCCGGAGGTTGCCGCCCCGTTGCGCGGGCGTCACGGGTCTTTTCCGTGAGTTCACCATCCGGACGGCAAGGGCTGTGAGCGTCGTTGACCTGTGGTTTCTCGGCGCGGAGTGATCCCTGTCACGCAACCCGGGCCGCTGTCCGGGCGTCCTAGGGGGCATGAGGATCCGCCTCCCGCGCCTCCCCCGCACCCGTACCGGCCGGCGCCGGGCGGTCCAGTCGCTGATGGCCGTGTGCGTGCTGGCGCTGCTGCCCTCGACCTGGCTGCGCCTGTCCACCGGTGACCGGCTGCGCACCCTCGAAGGCGCTCCCCGCACCGACGTGGCCGTGGTCTTCGGCGCGGGTCTGTGGCAGGGCGAGCCCTCGCCGTACCTCGCGCACCGGCTGGACGCGGCGGCCGAGCTGTACCGCGCCGGGCGGGTGGAGGTCGTCCTGGTCACCGGGGACAACAGCCGCGAGGACTACGACGAGCCGGACGCGATGCGCACCTATCTGACCCGGCACGGGGTGCCCGACGCGCGGATCGTCAGTGACTACGCGGGCTTCGACACCTGGGACTCCTGCGTGCGCGCGAAGAAGATCTTCGGCGTCGACGAGGCGGTCCTGATCAGCCAGGGCTTCCACATCCGGCGCGCGGTCGCCCTGTGCGAGGCGGCGGGGGTCGACTCGTACGGCGTCGGCGTGGACGACCGGCACGACGCGACCTGGTACTACGGGGGCACCCGGGAGATCCTCGCCGCCGGCAAGGCGGCGCTGGACGTCGTGTTCCGCCCGGACCCGCACTTCCTCGGGCCGCGGGAGACGGGCGTGGCGGAGGCGCTGGCGAGCGCCCGGTGAACGGTCCCTCACCGGCGCCGGGCGGTGAACAGTCCCTCACCGGCGCCCGACGGCGGCGGGGAGGTCGCCGTGCGCTCGGCGTAACAATCAGCCGCATCGGCGTGTAACACGGACGAAGCACGCTGGTGAGCATGGAGAACACCGCCACGCCCACGCACTGCCCGTACTGCGCCCTGCAGTGCGGGATGAATCTGACGCCCTCCCCCGACGGGACGGTCGAGGTCGGCGAGCGGGCGGACTTCCCGGTGAACCGGGGCGCGCTGTGCGGCAAGGGGCGTACGGCTCCGGCGGTCCTTTCGTCGAGCGTCCGCCTGACCTCGCCTTTGATCCGCTCCGAGGACGGTGAGCTGGCGCCCGCCACCTGGGCGGAGGCGCTGGACCGGATCGCCGGGGAGCTGAGCCGCGTGCGGGCGGAGCACGGCCCGGACGCGGTCGGGGTCTTCGGCGGCGGCGGTCTGACCAACGAGAAGGCGTACACGCTCGGCAAGTTCGCGCGGGTGGTGCTCGGCACCTCCCAGATCGACTACAACGGCCGCTTCTGCATGTCGTCGGCCGCGGCGGCCGGGATGAAGGCGTTCGGGCTCGACCGGGGGCTGCCCTTCCCGCTGGAGGACATCCCGAAGTCGGGCTGTGTGATCCTCGTCGGCTCCAACCTCGCGGAGACCATGCCGCCCTCGCTGCGCTTCTTCAACGAGCTGCGCGAGAACGGCGGCACCCTGATCGTCATCGACCCGCGCCGCACCAGGACCGCCGAGCAGGCCGACCTGCACCTCGCGCCCCGCCCCGGCACCGACCTCGCGCTCGCGCTCGGCATGCTGCACCTGGTCGTCGCCGAGGGGCGCACGGACGAGGAGTACATCCGCGAGCGCACCACCGGCTGGGAGGAGGCCCGCGCGGAGGCGCTGGCCCACTGGCCGGAGTACGTCGAGCGGATCACCGGCGTCTCGGTGCCGGAACTGCGCGAGGCGGTACGGATGTTCTGCGAGCCGGAGTCGGCGATGGTGCTCACCGCGCGCGGCCCCGAGCAGCAGTCCAAGGGCACCGACACCGTGGGCGCCTGGATCAACCTGTGCCTGGCCACCGGCCGTCCGGGCCGCCCCCACTCCGGCTACGGCTGCCTGACCGGGCAGGGCAACGGCCAGGGCGGGCGCGAGCACGGGCAGAAGGCCGACCAGCTCCCCGGCTACCGCAAGCTGGACGACCCCGAGGCGCGGCGGCACGTGGCCGAGGTGTGGGGCGTGGACCCCGGCTCGCTGCCGGGCCCCGGGCGCAGCGCCTACGAGCTGCTGGACGCCCTCGGCACCGACATCAGGTCGCTGCTGCTGATGGGCTCCAACCCGGTGGTGTCGGCGCCGCGCGCCGCGCACATCGAACAGCGGCTGCGGTCCCTGGACTTCCTGGCCGTGTGCGACGTGGTCCTCTCGGAGACGGCGGCACTGGCGGACGTGGTGCTGCCGGTGACGCAGTGGGCGGAGGAGACGGGCACGACGACGAACCTGGAGGGCAGGGTGCTGCTGCGCCGCCGGGCGATCACCCCGCCCTCGGGAGTGCGCAGCGACCTGGAGGTCATGCACGAACTCGCCGACCGGCTGGGCGTGGAGAAGGGCTTCCCGACCGACCCGGAGGAGGTCTTCGAGGAGCTGCGCCGGGCCAGCGCGGGCGGCGCCGCCGACTACTCCGGGATCACCTACCGCCGTCTCGCGGAGGAGAACGGGGTGTTCTGGCCGTGCCCGGCGGAGGGCGCCGACCCGGAGCACCCCGGAACGCCGCGCCTGTTCCACGACCGGTTCGCGACGCCGGACGGGCGGGCCCGGTTCGTACCGGTCGCGCACCGGGCGACGGCCGAGGAGCCGGACGAGGAGTACCCGGTGCTGCTGACCACGGGACGGGTGGTCTCCCAGTACCAGTCGGGCGCCCAGACCCGCCGGGTGGACGAGCTGAACGCCGCCGCGCCGGGCCCGTTCGTGGAACTGCACCCGCGGCTCGCGGCACGGCTCGGGGCGGCCGAGGGCGATCCGGTCGCGGTGGTCTCCCGGCGGGGCCGGGCGGTGGCCCCGGCGCGGATCACCACGGCGATCCGCCCCGACACGGTCTTCATGCCCTTCCACTGGCCGGGCGAGGGCCGCGCCAACACCCTGACCAACCCGGCGCTCGACCCGACCTCGCGGATGCCGGAGTTCAAGTCCTGCGCGGTGCGCGTGGAGGCGGTGCGCGGCTGATCAGCGGCGGGCCCGCCAGTCGCCGCCCTCGATGAGCCTGCCCTCCTTGCGCAGGCGGGCGGCGATACGCGGGGCGGCGACGTAGACCCAGGCGCGCACCCGGCGTGCGCCGCAGAGGACGACATCCCGCTCGACGCGTTCGTAGAGATTGCGCGGGTCGCCCGGCCGGTACTCCTCCAGCCGGTCCAGTACGGCGAGCAGGGCGCCGTACTCGTCCGGGCGGGCGGTGACCAGCTCGCCGTGCACGCTCGGACCCGGTTCCTCCACGACGTAGGGGTAGCCGGGGCCGTCGTAGAGCAGGGCGTCGGGGAGGACCGCCGGTTCCTCGGTGAGGACGCGGCCGTGCAGGAAGGCGGCGTGGTTGGACTGGCCGGGGCGCAGGGTGCCGTAGACGAAGAACGGCAGGGGATCGCTGGTCACGGAACTCACAGAAACGATTCTGTCCTCTCACACATCTCCACGGGACCGCTATGGCCACCGAGCTGTCATGGCCCCTTAAATCGCAGGACAAGATCGCAGGACAGGACCGCGGGCCGAGATCACACCGCCCCCGTCCCCCGTCCCCAGGCGCGCCCCTCCCGAGGAGATCCATGAGCCGGATACGGCCGTACGTCCGAGGTACCCGTCTCGCCACCGCAGGAGTGGCCGCCACCGCCGCCGGGCTGCTGGCCGCGACGCTCACACCGAGCGCGGGAGCGGCCGGTGCGCACCGGCCGACGCGGGCGGAGGCGATCGAGAACGCGGCCGGGGCGCTGGCCGACCGCGCCGCCGAGCTGGACCTGACCTCCGCGCAGGAGACGAAGGTCCGGGACGTGATCGTGGACGCGGACGGCACCCAGCATGTGCGCTACGACCGTACGTACCGCCAACTCCCGGTGCTGGGCGGTGACTTCGTGGTCCACCTGGCGAAGGACGGCACCTACCGCAGCGCGACCCGGGCCGCTGGGGGCTCCGTGGCCCCCGCCGGGGGCATCACCCCCGCCCTCCCCGCCACCCGCGCCACCGACCTCGCCCTGAACGCCCTGCGCGCCGCCAACCTCGGCGAGGCGCTGCGCCAACTCACCGCGAAACCCCGGCTGGTGGTGGACGCCCTGCACGGCGGGCCGAGGCTGGCCTGGCGCACGGAGGCGGTGGCCCGCGACGGGCGGGGCAACCCGGTCGGCCGGACCGTACTGACGGACGCGCGCACCGGGGCGCAGATCGACGCCTGGGACACGCTGGAGACGGTGGGCGGGGACGGGAAGTCGCTGTACAGCGGGACGGTGCCGCTGAACACGACGAAGTCGGGCTCGGTGTACGAGCTGAAGGACCCCGCCCGCGGCGGCACGTACACGGGCGACGCGGCGCACCGGACGGACCTGTGCCTCCTGGTGACGATCTGCATCACCCGCGCCCCGGCGACGGTCTTCACGGACGCCGACAACCACTGGGACACGGGCGCCGCCGTGGACGCGCAGTACGGCACCGACATGACCTGGGACTACTTCAAGGAGGTCCACGGCCGCACCGGCATCGCGGGCGACGGGAAGGGCTCCTTCAACCGGGTGCACTACGGGACGCGGTACAACAACGCCTTCTGGGACGACAGTTGCTTCTGCATGACGTACGGCGACGGTGACGGGACGACCTTCGGCCCGCTGGTCTCACTGGACGTGGCGGGCCACGAGATGACCCACGGCGTGACCTCGAAGACGGCGGCCCTGACGTACTCGGGCGAGTCCGGGGGCCTGAACGAGGCGACCTCGGACATCTTCGGCACGCTGGTGGAGTTCCACGCGGGTAACCCTTCGGACCCCGGGGACTACATGATCGGCGAGAAGATCGTCCGCGACGCCTTCGGCCGCGACGCGCTCCGCTACCTGGACAAGCCCTCCAAGGACGGCAGTTCGGCGGACTGCTGGACCTCCAGGACCGCTTCCCTGGACGTCCACTACTCCTCCGGAGTCGGCAACCACTTCGCCTACCTCCTCGCCGAGGGCAGCGACCCCAACTCCCCCACCTGCGACGGCTCTTCGGTAACCGGCATCGGCCGCACCAAGCTGGGCGCGATCTGGTACCGCGCCCTCACGGTCTACATGACGTCCTCCACGAACTACGCAGGCGCCCGCACGGCAACCCTGAACGCCGCGAAGGACCTCTACGGCGCGGGAAGTCCGGAGTACGCGGCGGTGGGGGCGGCTTGGGAGGCGGTCAACGTGGGCTGAGCGCGCGGGAAATGCGGTGGCACCGGGCGGCAGGGACGTGATTAGGCTCCGGTGCCGCCCTACCCCTTTGGAGGAACATGCCGACCCCGCCGCCGTCCCGGATGCGCCCCGACGAGCTCGACATCGACACCGAACTGGTGGAGCGACTGGTCGCCGAGCAGTTCCCCGAGTGGGCCTCGCTGCCGGTGCGGCCGGTGCGGTCCGCCGGGACGGACAACGCCATGTACCGGCTGGGGGACGCTCTCGTCGTACGGCTGCCCCGGCTCGCCGACGGGGCGGGGCAGATCCAGCGGGAGCACCGGTGGCTGCCCGTGCTGGCGCCCCGGTTGCCGTTGTCCGTGCCGGTGCCGGTGGCGGTGGGCGCGCCGGGGACGGGGTACGGGCTGAGCTGGGGCGTGTACGAGTGGCGGGAGGGTGACAACGCCGTCGATGCTCCCCTCCGGCACAACACCCTGGCCGCAGAGCAGTTGGGGCGGTTTGTCGCCGCGCTGCGTCGCCTCGACGCCCAGGGCGCGCCGCCCTCCTACCGGGGCGGCCCTCCCGGACGCGAGGACGGCTCCATACGGGCCGCGATCCGGGATCTCGGGTCCGACGGGACCATCGACCCGGCACTCGCGACCGACGTATGGGAGCGGACTCTGCGGCTGCCCGACTGGGGCCGCGAGCCGGTCTGGCTGCACGGTGATCTGCTGCCGGGCAATCTGCTCACCGCCGACGGGCAACTGACCGCCGTCATCGACTTCGGGTGTCTCGGTGTCGGGGATCCGGCGGCGGATCTGATGGCCGCGTGGACCGTGTTCACCGCCGACACGCGGGAGGTGTTCCGCGCCGCCGCCGAGGTCGACGACGCGACCTGGGAGCGAGGCCGCGGCTGGGCCCTGCGCTTCGGCCTGTCGGCCGAGCACTACTACGGCGAGGTCTTCGGCAACGGGATGAACCCGGTGCTGGCCGGTGTCGGGCGGCGTGCCGTCGCCGAAGTGCTGGCGGAGTGCGGCTAGGGCCTTTCGTTTGGATCAGCCTGGCTCTGATCGACGGTCCGTCGTGACTGAGCCGAGCGGGGGCGATGGGGGTGCCCCCGCGCGAGGTTGTTCGAGCGTGGGGGAGCGTGCAGCTGCAAGGCGGAGGAGGGAGTCGACGCGGAGCGTCGGCGACCGACGACAACGCGGCAGATGCGCGTGCCAGACCCCGCGACGCCAGGATGATCCAAACGACAGGCCCTAGTCGGCTGCTCCGGGGACCACCAGGTCGTGCACCGGGCGCGGGGCTGTGTCCAGGAGTCCGGGGAGGTCGGTGTGGGTGGACTCCAGGAAGCCCGCTGCTGTGTTGGAGAGCAGGGACAGGGTGTGGGTGATCTGGTAGGGCTCCAGGGGGTGGGTCAGCAGGGTGGCTCGGGTGCTGCTCAGGGGTGCGGGGTGGTACGTGATCGGGGTGCCGTGGTGCTTGGTCAGGAGGTCGGCTATGTCCGCGCCGCCCAGGGCTGTGACTCCCTCCAGTTCGTAGGTGCGGCCCGCGTGGGGGCCGGGGGTGCCGGCCGTCAGGGCGCGGTCCGATTCCGCGGCCACGCGCACCGTGACGTCCGCCAGGTCCTGTCTCGCCACGACCGACATGCGGCCCGTTCCGTAGGCCGCCGAGAAGACGCCGGTTTCGGCGGCCTCGGCGGCGGCCTGGGAGGAGAGGGCGCCCAGGAGTTCGGCGTAGAGGCCGTTGCGGAGGACGGTGGTGGTGAAGGGGGACCGGGTCAGGCGGGACTCCGTCCAGCGGTGCGGGACGGCGAGGGTCGTGCGCTCGCCCGACGCCGCCAGGCTTGTGTAGATCACGTGGCGGATTCCCGCCTCCGCCGCCGCTTCGGCCACCGCTCCGTGGCGGGTCAGGACCACGTCGTCCTCGGCGTATCCGGCGGAGATCATCACCAGGACGTCCACCCCGGCGAACCCCGCCCGCAGACTCTCCGGGTCGTCGAAGTCGATGCGGCGGGCCGTGCCGCCGTCGGCGGTGCGGGTGCCCGGGACCACCTCCAAGTCCTCCAGTTCCGACAGGCCCCGGTACACCAGGCCGCCGAGGGCTCCGGACACTCCGGTCACGAGAATCATTCGGGTGCTCCATGCGTTGGACGGTCATGAACAGCACCGAGCATCCGTCGAGTTCGGCGGTCCCGTAAGGAGGCACTTTCGTGTCAGGCCCTAACACCGCGGTAGGTTCCCAGGTCAACGGCGGTACCCCGCTCGGGCCCTGTGGTGACGACGACTGCGGAATCCGGGATGTGCTGGACCGGCTCGGCGACCGGTGGACCGTGCTGGTCGTCGTCGAGCTCGCCAAGGGCAGCCGCCGTTACGGGGAGTTGGAGCGCGCGATCCCCGGTATCTCGCAGCGCATGCTGTCCCTCACCACCAAACGGCTGTGCCGCGACGGGCTCACCGAGCGCATCGTGCACCCCACGCTCCCGCCCCAGGTCGAGTACCGGCTCACCCCGATGGGCCGGAGCCTGTCAGTCATGATCTCGGCGCTGGCCGACTGGTCCCGGGAGAACAAATCCGCCATCGCCGAGGCGCGGGCGCGCTGGGACGGGAGCGTGGGTACCGCCTGACCTCTCAAGCGGCGTACGGCCTGCGCTCCTTGGCCTCCCGGAGCGCCCTCCCCCACCACTCCAGCTGGTCCAGCATCGTCTTCGCCGCCGCGTCCGGCGCCGTCGGGTCCTTCAGGCGGCCGGAGTCGTCGAAGGCGGCGCCCGCGTTGTGGAAGGAGACCGTGTCGCGGACGGTGACGGCGTGGAGTTCGGCGAAGACCTGCCGCAGGTGTTCCGCGGCGCGCAGACCGCCCGCCATTCCGCCGTAGGAGACCAGGGCGACGGGCTTGGCCCGCCACTCCTCGTAGTGCCAGTCGATCAGGTTCTTCAGCCCGGCCGGGTAGGAGTGGTTGTACTCCGGTGTCAGCACGACGAAGGCGTCGGCGCGGGCCAGTTTCGGGGTGACGTCGGCGAGGGCGGCGGCCGCCTGCGCCGTACGGGCGAAGGAGGTCGGCAGGTCGAGCGCGGCGACGTCCACGACCTCGGGCGTGAGGCCCTCGCGGCGCTCGACGTGCTCCAGCAGCCAGTCGGCGACGACCGGGCCGAACCGGCCGTGGCGGTTGCTGCCGATGACGACGGTGACAGTCAGGGGTTCCGTTGCGGAAGTCATGCCGTCAGGCTCGTACCTCAAGCTTTGTTGAGGTCAAGCGGCGGTCCGGGTCGGGTCCGGGTCACCCGTTCACACCCGCCGTCCGCGCACTTGCCCGGCACCCGTACGAACCCGGCGTGACCTGGAGAAACGTCAAGCGGCGCCGGTACGCCTGACACCCATTCACCCCAATTCTGACGCCCCCTCAGGAAGCGGCGCGGGCCCGCTGCCCCTACCTCTAAAGGACAGTGACCCACCGCTGCACCAGGGAGCAACGATGCGCCTGACCGCCCGTCTGCTGACCGGGACCGCGCTCGCCGTCTCCGCCGCCGGACTGGTCTGCGCCCCGGCGTACAGCGCGGGGTCGGGCGGTCTGGAGGTCTCCCCCTCCTCGGTCGTACCGGGTGACCCGGTCACCGTCACCACGTCGGCCTGCGCGGACGGCGGTACGGCGGCGGGCGATGCCAGCGCGGTGGGCGCCGGTGCGTTCACGCTGGCTCCGGGCGCCCGCAGCGGGAGCGCCGTCGGGCAGTTCCGGGTGCCGCCGAGCGCGCACCCGGGGACGTACGAGATCACCGCGGCCTGCGCCGGGGGCGGCCGGAAGGTGACCGGTGATCTGGTGGTGACGCTCACCGCGCACCCCACGCATCCGCGGGGCGGTGTGAAGACGGGGGTCGGTGGCGCGCTCGGCCCCGACCCCGTGCAGACCGCGGCCGGCGTGGCGGCTCTCGCCGTCGCCGCCGCGGGCGGTACCTGGCTCCTGCATCGCCGGGCGAGAGGCGACGGGATCTGACGGGCACCCTCCGCTGTCCGTCCCGCCGGTACCGCATGTCCCCTCCCCCTCCGGGTCCGACGCCCCTCGCGGCCCGGAGGGGGAACAGGGCCCGTCCGTCCAGGAGGCCGAAGCGTGTTCGCGAAGCGCGGCAACACCGCGATAGCCGCCGTCACCGCGGTCGCCCTCTGCTCCGGCGTCTGGCTGCTGCACAACGGCACCGCACCGCACCCCCCGCCGCAGCCCGGCGCCGCACAGGCGCACCCCGATCCCGCCGCCCGCAGGTCCGCCGCGCCCGCGCTGCCCCCCTCCCCGCCGGACCGCATCCGCATCCCCTCGATCCGGGTCGGCGCCCCCTTGATGGGCCTCGGCCTGACCCCCTCCGGCAGCCTGGACGTGCCGCCCGCCGAGCGGGCCGACCTGGCGGGCTGGTACGAGTCCGGCACCACGCCCGGCGAGCGGGGCACCGCGATCGTCGCGGGCCACGTCGACAACGCCGACGGCCCCGCCGTCTTCTACCGCCTCGGCGCGCTGAGGAAGGGCGCCACGGTGGAGGTGGACCGGCGCGACGGCTCCACGGCCGTCTTCACGGTCGACGCCGTCGAGGTGTACGACACCCACGACTTCCCCGACGAGAAGGTCTACGGCGCCGCCCCCCGCCCCGAACTGCGGGTGATCACCTGCGGCGGCGGCTGGTCACGGAGCACCGGGTACCAGGGCAACGTCGTCGTCTTCGCCCACCTGACGGGCGCCCGCTGACGGTGCGCCACAGGCCCTAGGCCAGCCACTGCTCGTACGCCATGTTCGCCACCAGGGCGAACACCACCGTCAGCAGGACGATGCGGACGAAGCCGCTGCCCTTCTTCAGGGCCGTGTGCGCGCCGAGGGTGCCGCCCGCGAGGTTGAAGACGGCCATCAGGGCGGCGAGCTGCCACAGGACCGTGCCCTGCCAGGCGAAGGTGGCCAGGGCGCCCGCGTTGGTGCAGCAGTTGACGATCTTGGCGGTGGCCGAGGCGGTCACCAGGTCGAGGTGGAGGACCGCGGTGAGGGTGAGGACGAGGAAGGTGCCGGTGCCGGGGCCGATCAGTCCGTCGTAGAAGCCGATACCGAGGCCGGCCAGGCCGATCGCGGCGAGGACGCGCCGGGGACCGGCCGGGCCGGTCGCGGGGGCCGTGCCGAAGGCGGGGCGGAGGATGACGAAGGCCGCGACCGCCAGCAGCACCACCATGATCACCGGCTTGAGGACCTCGGTGCTCATCCCGGCCGCGAGGAACGCGCCGCCCGAGGAGCCCGCCAGCGCGGCCACGCCGATGCGGACGGCGAGGCGGACGTCGACCGGGGTCTTGCGGGCGTACGTCACCGCCGCGCCCGTGGTGCCCACGATCGCCACCGCCTTGTTGGTGCCCAGCGCGTAGGCGGCCGGGGTGTTCGCGGGCAGGCCCAGCAGCAGGGCCGGGAGGAGCAGCAGCCCGCCGCCGCCGACCACGGCGTCGATCCAGCCCGCCGCGAGGGCGGCGACGCAGAGGACGACGATCATGGCCAGGGATATGTCGGGCATGATCGCGACCCTACGGGACGGGATACATGCTCTGTCCATCTACCTGAGGGCTTTCTGAGGTTCCGGGCGGGCCGCGCGCAGTCCTCACAGCCCACCCCGGGCGGCTGCCCGGAACCCTCACACCCGGCCCCCGGCACCGCTGAGGGCAGAGTTCCCCGCGTGAAACAGACGTGATGCTGCCGGGTAACACCCGCACCGCACGCTCAATGGCATGACCTCGAATACGCGTGTGGTGGTGATCGGCGCCGGCCTCGCGGGCGTACGGCTCGCCCGGCGGCTCGGCGAGCTCGGCACGCCCGCGCTGCTGATCGGCGAGGAGGAGCACCGGCCCTACAACCGGGTGCTGCTCGCCGAAGTGCTGGCCGGGCGGTACGCCCCCGAGGTGATCGCGCTGCCGACCCCCGACGGGCTGCTGCGCACCCAGGTCACCGGCATCGACCGCGAGGCGCGCACCGTGGCCTGCGCCGACGGCTCGGAGATCGCATACGACACGCTGGTCCTGGCCACCGGCTCCAACCCGGTGCTGCCGCCGCTGCGCGGGCTGTTCATGGAGACGTACCGTGCTGCGCAGCCAGGCGCCACCGGTCCGGCCCGCTCCGGCCGGGGGTCCGGGGGTCGTCCCCCGGGCGGGCACAGCACCCCGGACCACGAGCTGCCCGAGGGCGTGCACGCCTTCCGCACCATGGACGACTGCCTGGGCCTGTCCAAGGCGGTACGGCCCGGAGTGCGCGCGGTCGTCATCGGCGGCGGGCTGCTCGGGGTCTCCGCCGCCCGCGCCCTCGCCGTACGCGGCGCCCAGGTGGTGCTCGCCCAGCAGTCCGAGCGGCTCATGGAGCGCCAGCTCGACCCGGGCGCCTCCAAGCTGGTGCTGCGGCACCTGAAGGACCTCGGCGTCGAGGTGCACACCGAGTGCCGGGTGCGCGACGTGCGCTGCGTCGGCGGCGCGGTCCGCTCGGTGGAGATGGCCGACGGCTACGCCCTCGACGCCGACCTGGTGGTGCTGGCCTGCGGGGTGCACCCGAGGGTCGGTCTCGCCAAGAACGCCGGGCTCGCCGTGCACAAGGGCGTCCTCGTCGACGACGAGCTGCGCACCTCCGACCCGCACATCCGGGCCGTCGGCGACTGCGCCCAGCACGACGGCACCCTCTACGGCCTCGCGACGCCGGCCCTGGAACAGGCCGACGCGCTCGCCGAACTCCTCGCCGGGGACGGCACCGCCCGCTACACCGGCACCCGGGCGCTGACCCGGCTCACCCTGAACGGCAACTCCGTCTTCGACCTCGCCGCCTTCGGCGAGACGGAGGCGCTCCCGGGCGACGACGTCGTCCAGCTCACCGACGCCACCCGCGGCACCTACCGCAAGGTCGTCGTCCGCGACGACCGCGTGATCGGCGGGGTGCTCGTGGGCGAACTCGGCACCGTCGGCGCGCTCGCCCGCGCCTGGGAGGGAGCAGAGCCGCTCCCGGCGGACGGCACCCCCCTGCTCCACCTGCTCACCAACGATGGAGGCTCCTGATGACCGCCACCCCTGGGGCCACCCCCACGATCGTGCTCGTCGGCCACGGCATGGTCGGCCAGCGCTTCCTGGAGGCACTCGCCGAGCGCGGCCTGACCGCCACGCACCGCGTGGTCGTGCTCTGCGAGGAGCCGCGCCCCGCCTACGACCGCGTCGCGCTCACCTCCTACTTCTCGGGCAAGTCCCCCGAGGACCTGTCGATGACCGACATGGAGTTCATCGAGAAGCACGGCATCGAGCTGTTCGTCGGCGACCCGGCGCTGAGCGTGGACCGCGAGGCGAAGAAGGTCACCGCGCAGTCCGGCCAGGTCTTCGACTACGACATCCTCGTCCTGGCCACCGGCTCCTTCCCGTTCGTGCCGCCCGTGCCGAACAAGGACGCCACCGGCTGCTTCGTCTACCGCACGATCGAGGACCTGCTCGCGATCGAGGAGTACGCGAAGAACTCCACGACCGGCGCCGTGGTCGGCGGCGGGCTGCTCGGCCTGGAGGCGGCCGGCGCGCTCAAGGGCCTCGGACTGACCTCCCACATCGTGGAGTTCGCGCCCCGGCTGATGCCGGTGCAGGTCGACGAGGGCGGCGGCGCGGCGCTGCTGCGCACCATCGAGGACATGGGCCTGAGCGTGCACACCGGTGTGGGCACGCAGGAGATCGTCGTCGACGCCTCGGGCCACGTCACCGGCATGAAGCTGTCCGACGGCTCCGAACTCGCCACCGACCTGGTCGTCTTCAGCGCCGGTGTCCGCCCCCGCGACCAGATCGCCCGCGACTGCGGTCTGACGGTCGGCGAGCGCGGCGGCATCGCCGTGGACGAGCAGTGCCGTACGGTCTCCGACCCGAGCGTGTTCGCGATCGGCGAGTGCGCCCTGGCCGCCGACGGCCGGGTGTACGGCCTGGTGGCGCCGGGTTACGAGCAGGCCGAGACGGCCGCCGCGACCATCGCCGCCGACGAGGCCGCCTTCACCGGCGCCGACATGTCCACCAAGCTGAAGCTGCTCGGCGTGGACGTGGCCTCCTTCGGCGACGCGCACGGCACCACCGAGGACTGCCTGGACGTCGTCTACTCCGACTCCCGCGCGGGCCTGTACAAGAAGCTGGTCATCGGCCGCGACGGCACGCTGCTCGGCGGCATCCTGGTCGGCGACGCGGAGGCCTACGGCACCCTGCGCGCCTTCACCGGCTCGGTCCCGCCGGTCTCCCCGGAGTCCCTGGTGCTACCCGCCGGCGCGGGCGCCCCGGCGCAGCTCGGCCCGTCGGCGCTGCCGGACGACGCGGTGATCTGCTCCTGCCACAACGTCACCAAGGGCACGATCCGCGGCGCGGTCACCGAGCACAAGTGCACCACCGTGCCCGAGGTGAAGAAGTGCACCAAGGCCGGTACCGGCTGCGGCAGTTGCGTCAAGGTGCTCGGCCAGCTCGTCAACGCCGAGCTGGAGGCGTCCGGCGTCGAGGTCGACAAGGGCCTGTGCGGCTGCTTCTCGCAGACCCGCGAGGAGCTGTACGAGATCGTCCTCGCCCTGCGCATCAACACCTACCAGGACCTGCTGGACCGTTACGGCCGCGACGGCGCCAAGGGCGGCGACGGCTGCGAGATCTGCAAGCCCGCGGTGGCCTCCATCATCGCCTCGCTCGCCCCGGCCATCGGCGCCGAGCCGTATGTCCTGGACGACATCCAGGCACCCTTGCAGGACACCAACGACCACTTCCTGGCGAACCTGCAGAAGAACGGCTCGTACTCGGTCGTGCCGCGCATCCCCGGTGGTGAGATCACCCCGGAGAAGCTGATCGTGATCGGTGAGATCGCCCGCGACTTCGGCCTCTACACCAAGATCACCGGTGGTCAGCGGATCGACATGTTCGGCGCGCGGGTCGAGCAACTGCCGCTGATCTGGACCCGGTTGGTGGACGCGGGCTTCGAGTCCGGCCACGCCTACGGCAAGTCGCTGCGCACGGTGAAGTCCTGCGTCGGCCAGACCTGGTGCCGCTACGGCGTGCAGGACTCCGTCCGCATGGCGATCGACCTGGAGCTGCGCTACCGGGGCCTGCGCTCCCCGCACAAGCTGAAGTCGGCGGTCTCCGGCTGCCAGCGCGAGTGCGCGGAGGCCCAGTCCAAGGACTTCGGCGTGATCGCCACCGCCAACGGCTGGAACCTCTACGTCGGCGGCAACGGCGGCGCCACCCCGCGCCACGCGGACCTGCTCGCGCAGGACCTCTCCGACGCCGAACTGATCCGGCTGATCGACCGGTTCCTGATGTTCTACATCCGCACCGCCGACCGCCTGGAGCGCACCTCGACCTGGCTGGAGCGGATCCCCGGCGGCCTCGACCACGTCCGCGACGTGGTGGTGGAGGACTCCCTCGGCATCTGCGAGGAGTTGGAGAGCCTGATGGCGGCGCATGTCGCCCACTACCGCGACGAGTGGGCCGAGACCATCAACGACCCCGAGAAGCTGGCCCGGTTCGTGTCCTTCGTCAACGCGCCCGACACCCCCGACCCGGTCGTCGGCTTCGTCCCCGAGCGCGACCAGATCAAGCCCGACCTGCCGCTGCTGTCCATCGGCGTCCGTCCCCTGGAAGGGAGCAACCAGCGATGACCCTGGCCCCCGAGACAACCGACCTCAAGGTCCAACTCCAAGTCGGCGACGACGAGTGGTTCACCGTGTGCGACCTGAGCCGGCTGCTCCCCGGGCGCGGCGTGGCGGCCCTGCTGCCCGACGGCCGCCAGGTGGCGCTGTTCCGGGACCGCGCCGGAGAGCTGTACGCCATCGACAACCGGGACCCGTTCACCGGGGCCGGGGTGCTCTCCCGCGGCCTGACCGGCAGCCTCCAGGGCCGCCCGTTCGTGGCCTCGCCGCTGCTGAAGCAGCGGTTCGACCTCGCCACGGGACAGTGCCTGGACGACGAAACGGTACGGGTGCGGGCGTACACCGTGCGCGCGGCCTGAGTACGGCACCGGGCCCGGCCGACCTCGTTCGGCCGGGCCCTCGGCATGCCCGCCGACGTCACGGTCCCGGCTACGCCACGGCGCGCGCGGCGCCCCGCACCACCGGCCCCGGCCTGCGGCTCGGCCCTTCCCACCGACGATGCCGCACCACCTCGCGCGCCTTGTCGCCCCCGCGCTACCGCAACCCGGCGCCGACGGCCCGCTGTCCCTGGGACTGCCGGCCGCCCACCTGGGTCGCGGCCGTCCGGACATCGGGGGATGACCATGCGCATCGCACGCACACACCGCCGGGCCACCGCGCTCGGCCTCGCCGCTCTCTGCGCGGCCGTACTGGCCACGACCACGGCCTGCGGCTCCTCGGGGGACGGCTCCACGAAGAGCCGCTCGCCGAAGGCCGCCCGGACCTCCGGCGGCTCCGGACAGGCCCTGGAGAACAAGGCGTACGGCTACAACCCGTCCATCTGGGCCACCCGCCGGGACAGCAGCATCGGCGTCTACGGCATCAGCCTGCACGGCCGGAGTTTCACCATCGGCGGCCAGGTCAAGCTGGTGCTGTTCCGGGACGGTGGAGTGCCCGGCGTGCCCTCCTGGTACCGGACCACGACCGCCCGCTCGAAGCCGAACCGGCACGGCGGCGCCTTCGACGTCACGACCGGGCTGCTGGACTGCACGGCGTACGGCTACGGCGTGGACTCCACGCTGATGGCCCTGGACGTCACCACGAACACCTGGTCGAGCAAGGCCCGCGTCTCCACGGGGTGCAGCCGCTGAAAAACTCGCTGGCCTACCGGGGCGGGCGCTGCTTCCATGGCGGACATGGTGTCCTCCGACCGTCTCCTCGCCTTCGCGGCCATGTCGTTCCTGCTGATCGTGGTCCCCGGCCCCAGCGTGCTCTTCGTCGTGGGCCGGGCCCTCGCGCAGGGCCGCAGGGCGGCGCTGATGACGGTGGCCGGGAACACCGTGGGGGCCTACGCGCTGGTCCTCGGCGTGGCCCTGGGCATCGGCACGATCGTGGAGCGGTCCGTGCTCGTCTTCACCCTGCTGAAGCTCGCGGGTGCCGCCTACCTGGTCTATCTGGGCGTGAAGGCGTGGCGGGAGCGGGGCGCGCTGCGGGCGGCCTTCGCCGACGAGACCGAAGCGGCGCCGCGCGGGGGGCTGCGCACCTTCTGGGAGGGGTTCGTGGTCGGGGTGACCAACCCCAAGACGATCGTGTTCTTCGCCGCGGTGCTGCCCCAGTTCGTCGACCCCGGCGCGGGCCACGCCACCGCGCAGATGCTGCTGCTCGGCCTGGTCTTCAATGTCATCGCGCTCGCCTCGGACAGCGTCTGGGGCCTGGCCGCGGCGACCGCCCGGAACTGGTTCGCCCGCTCCCCGCGCCGTCTGTCGGCGGTGGGCGGAGTCGGCGGGATGACGATGATCGGCCTGGGCGTCACGGTCGCGGCGACCGGCCACGCGGACTGACGCTCACGCCTTCGGTACGTCGTAAACGACCCCCGTCAGCCGCTCCGACGCCTCCCACAGGAGCCGCCCCATACGGTCGTCGACGGTCCACGGGGCCCGGCGCGCGGGTGCCGGGGAGACACCGACGAGGGGCGGGCCGGTGAAGGAGTCGGGCCGGACGCCGGGCGCGGTGGCCGCGTACAGCGTCGGCAGGGCGCCGGATGGCGCCGAGCGGGCGAAGAAGCGGTTGCCGGTGCGCATGAGGGTCTCGGTGAGGCGGCGGCCCGTCATACGGGGACCGGCGGTCTGCAGGTTGGTGTCCGCGTAGCCGGGGTGGGCCGCGGCGGCGACCACGTCGGAACCCTGGGCGGCGAGTCTGCGCGACAGCTCGTGCGTGAAGAGCAGGTTGGCGGTCTTGGAGCGGCCATAGGCGAGCCAGCGGTGGTAGCGGCGCTCGCTGTTGAGGTCGGTCAGGTCGACGTTGGACACGGCGTGCATCCAGCTGGAGACCGTGATCACCCGGGCGCCCGGGGTCCGCAGCAGGGCGGGGAGCAGCAGTCCGGCGAGGGCGAAGTGCCCCAGATGATTGATCCCGAACTGCTGCTCGAACCCGTCCGCGGTCGTCCCGTACGGCAGCGCCATCACCCCGGCGTTGTTGACGAGCAGGTCGAGCCGGTCGTACGGCAGCCCCGCCGCGAACTCCCGCACGGAGGCCAGGTCCGCCAGGTCCAGCCGGGCGAACGTCACGTCCGCGCCCGGCACCTCGGCGGCCATCCGGTCCCCGGCCTCCGTGCCGCGCCGCTCACTGCGGCAGGCGAGGACCACGGTAGCGCCCCTGCGGGCCAGTTCGCGTGCCGTGGCGTATCCGATGCCGCTGTTGGCACCGGTGACCACGGCGACGCGTCCGCTCAGGTCCGGGATGTCCTCGGTGTTCCAGGCGGCCATGGACGGGGGTCCCTTTCGCCGGAGGGGCTTGGAGCCTGCCGTGGGTCAGCGTACGAGCGAGGAGCTGTCCGCGTACCCGTCCGGCATGGGCCGGGTGTCCAGGTAGAACCACTCGGCCCCGGGGCCCGGGAAGGCGGCGGGCTGCGGCTCCACCGGCGGTGCGGCGGGCGCCTTGGGCGGGCTCGCCGGGCCCGGCATGAGCAGCTCCACGCGCAGGCCCAGCTTGCGCTGCTGGGCGGTGAACTCCTCCACCTGGTTGCGGCAGGCGTGGTCCAGGTGAGTCACCCCGGTCAGGTCGAGCCGGATGCGCGGCTTGCCGGCCGCGGCGGCGTTCTCCAGCGCCTCGATCACCTGGGGCAGCCGGAGGAAGGTGGCGTTGCCCGCCATGACGACCTTCGCGGTGTCCTCCTCCAGGTGCTGGCGGATCACGGTCCGCGACATGCGCAGCGCGGCCAGCACGATCCCGGCGACGAGACCGACGATCACCCCTTCCAGCAGGGCGGTCGCCACGATCACCAGGGTGGTCACGGTCATCACCACGAACTCGCCGCGGTCCTGCTTCCACATCTTCGGGAACTCGTCGGGCGCGAACAGCTTCCAGCCGCTGTGCACCAGCACCCCGGCCAGCACCGAGATCGGGATGAGCGCCAGCACCACCGGCAGCAGCAGCGCGAAGGCGAGCAGCCACAGACCGTGCAGGGTGCGTGAGAGCCGGGTCTTGGCGCCCGCCTGGACGTTGGCCGAGCTGCGGGCGACGACCGCGGTGATGGGCAGCGCGCCGAGGAGTCCGGCGACGGCGTTGCCGGTGCCCTGGGCGATCAGCTCGGTGTTGTACTGCGTGCGCGGTCCGCTGTGCATCCGGTCCACGGCGGCGGCGGTGAACAGGCTCTCCGCCGAAGCGATGACCGTGAAGGTGAGGATGGAGGTGAGGATCGCCGCGTCCGCGAGCCCCGCGAACTGCTCGGCTCCGGGGAACTGGATCGCGGCGGCCAGATTGCCGACCTGGAGGGTCTTCACCTCCACGCCGGGCAGCGCCGCGACCGCACAGCCGAGGCCCACGGCGACCAGCGGGGCCGGCGCCTTGCCGAGCGGCGCGGGCACCTTCTTCCACAGGAAGCTGAGCACGATGGTGACCACGCCGAGCCCGACCGCGATCATCATCTGCGGGTCGGCCAGCACGGTGGAGAACAGTCCGGGCAGCCCGGCCATGTTCTCGATGGGGGTGCCGGGCGCCTTCGCGTCGGACATCGGGTAGAGCTGGCTGACCATCAGCGGCAGTCCGATACCGGCCAGCATGCCCTGGACCACGGCGAGGGAGATCGCCTGGAACATCCGGCCGAGCCGGATCAGTCCGAGCACGATCTGGAGGATGCCGGAGAACAGCACGATCACCCCGAGGACGGCCACGCCGTTCTCCGCGACCGTCTCCGCGACCAGCGCGGCGAGTCCTGCGGCGGGGCCGCTGACCTGGAGCGTGCTGCCCCGGATCGCGCCCACCACCAGACCGCCGATGACCCCGGAGACGATGCCCAGCTCGGCCGGGACCCCGGAGGCGACGGCCACGCCGATGCACAGCGGCAGGGCGACCAGGAAGACGACGAGGGAGGCGTTGATCTCGGTGCCGAGGTCGAACCCGGCCGCCTTGCCGCCCTTGCCTCCCTTGTTGCCCATGCCGCCCATGCCGCCCATGCCGCCTTTAGGGCCGCCGAGCTTGAGCCCCACCGCTGCCTTGGGGCGGGCGTGGCCGCGTCCCCGTGCGTGCGCCCCGCTCATGCGGCGTGCACCCGGAAGTGGTCGTCCGCGTCCAGCTCGTGCACCCGGCCGGTGTCGACCTCGTAGTACCAGCCGTGCAGCCGCAGTTCGCCGTCGGCCAGGCGGCGCCGCACCACCGGGTGGCTGCGCAGTGCGGCGAGCTGGTTGACGACATTGCGCTGGGCCACGTCGGACAGCGACGGATCGTCGTCGGCGGCGGAGGAGGTGAGCACCTCGGCCAGTGCCGGGCGGGCCGGGCGCAGCCAGGCGTCCACGCCGGGCAGCGCGGACAGGTCGTCGCCGTCGATGAGCGCCCGCATCGCACCGCAGTGTGAGTGACCGCACACGACCACGTCCTGAACGCCGAGCACCTCCAGCGCGTACTCGACTGTGGCGACCTCCCCGGAGGCCCCGCTGCATCCGTACGGGGGCACGATATTGCCCGCGTTGCGCAGCTCGAATATCTCTCCGGGGCGTGCGCCGGTGATCAGTGCGGGGATTACCCGCGAATCCGAGCAGGTAATGAAGAGCACTTCGGGGCATTGCCCTTCGGCCAGTTTCCGGTATTCGTCGCTCTCGAAATCGACGCGTCGCCCGAACGCACGGGCACGGTCCAGCAATGCCTTCAACTCTGCCTCCTGCAAGGGGAGTTCGGCCAGATGACCTCAGCGTAGAGAGGGCCGCACCAGACGAAGGTTAAGAGAAGGACAGGGCCGGGAAAGAAGCCGGACATTGTTTGTCGGGTACCCGGTCCAAATAAACCGGCAACCGCTTTCTGAGCGTCGCGTCACCCCCGGTCGCTCTATCGTGTCGTAGCGTTGAACCGCTGTAGGTTGGCAACTCCACGACACGTCATTCGTGTTGTCCCGATTCCACGGAGAGACAGGACGTATGGGCATACGAGTGCTGCTCATCGAGGACGACGAGACGATCGCCGAGCCGCTCACCGAGGGGCTGGGACACTTCGGCCTGACGGTCGATCACGTCGCCACCGGCACCGAGGGACTGAGAGGTCCGTACAACGACGTCGTCCTGCTGGACCTCGGGTTGCCGGACATGGACGGCATCGACGTCTGCCGGGGCATCCGGCAGGTCTCCGACGTGCCGATCGTCATCCTCAGCGCGCGCGGCGAGGAGGCGGACCGGGTGCTCGGCCTGGAGCTGGGCGCCGACGACTACCTCGCGAAGCCGTTCAGCGTACGGGAGTTGGTGGCCCGGGTACGGGCGGTGACCCGGCGCTCGCAGCGCACCCCGGCGGCCGTCCCCACCGCTCCTACTGCCGTCCCCGCCGCCGGATACTCCTCCGCCGCGTACGAGCCGGCCCCCGAGCCACCCCCCGTACCGCCGCTGGACGCGCCGCTCGAACCGCCGCACGATCCGGGCCCGTTGGTCGTCGACCGCCGCACCCGCCAGGTGTGGGTGGGCGAGACCCCCGTCGCGCTGACGCCGAAGGAGTTCGAGCTGCTGGCGCTGCTCACCGAGGACCCGGGCGCGGTGTACTCCCGGCAGCAGATCCTCGACCGGGTGTGGGACCCGCACTACACCGGGCCGACCAAGACCCTGGACGTCCATGTCGCCGCGCTGCGCAAGAAGTTGGGCCACCCGGCGTGGATCCAGACCCTGCGCGGGGTGGGGTTCCGGCTGGCGGTGCAGAGTGGTCCGGGATCGCAGCAGGCGGACACCCCATGACGGCTCGGCTGCTTCTCACGTACGTCGGCCTGACCCTGCTGGTGCTGCTCGGGCTGGAGATCCCGCTGGGGCTGCGCTACGCGGCCGACGCCCGGGACCGGATCACCGACGCGGCGCGGGCCGAGGCCGAGTCGGCGGCGGCGTACACCGCGCTCAGCATGGCCGGCGGGCAGGGCGACTCGGCGCTGTCGAAGCGCGCGGCGCACTGCGCGGAGCGCGTCGGCGGGCGGATGGTGATCGTCGACGGCGCGGGCCGGGTGCTGGCCTCCTCCCACCCGCTGTCCGCCGAGGCGGCGGGCGAGCTGCCCCGGCGGCCCGGGATCGCGGCGATACTCAAGGGCGCGGACACCATGGACGTGCGCACGGCGACGGTCGGCGGCACGGAGCAGCTGTCGGTCACCGCGCCGGTCGCCGACGGTATGCGGGGGGCCGTCTGGCTCACGGTGCCGACGCAGACGGTGCGGGACCGGGTGAACCAGGTGTGGCTGCTGCTGTGGGTGGGCGGGCTCGTGGTGCTCGGCGCGGTGGCGGTGATCGGACTCGGGCTCGCCCGCTGGGCGGGGCATCCGATCCGCGAACTGGAGCGCGCGACGCACGCGTTGGCGGAGGGCGGCATGCCCGCACCGGTCCCGGTCACGAAGGGCCCGCGCGAAGTACGCCGACTGGCGGCGGCGTTCAACCGTACGGCCGCCCGGCTGGCCCATCTCCTCGCCGCGCAGCGGGCGTTCGCCGGTGAGGCCTCGCACCAGCTGCGCACCCCGCTGGCCGCGCTGCGGCTGCGTCTGGAGAACCTGGAGCCGAATGTGCGCGCGGCGGGCCGGGGCAGCCTCGCCGCCGCGGTGACCGAGACCGACCGGCTGGCCCGGATGGTCGAGGGCCTGCTGGCGATGGCCCGGCTGGAGGAGGACGCGGCCACTCCGCTCCCGGTCGACGTGGGCGAGGTGTGCGCGGAACGGCACGCGACCTGGCTGCCGTTGTTCCAGCGCGAGGGCGTCGACCTCGTCCTCTTCGCGGGCAGCGTGGGCCCGGTGATGGCGGTACCAGGGGCGGTCGAGCAGATCCTGGACAACCTGCTCTCCAACGCCCTGCGGGCCTCCCCCGTCGACAGCGCGGTGACGATCGAACTCCGGCTCTCCCGCAGCGCCCGCGCCCTGCGCGACAGCCGCCCCCACTGGGTCGACCTGCACGTCACCGACGAGGGCCCCGGCATGAACCCGGAGCAGCGCAAACGCGCCTTCGACCGCTTCTGGCGCGCGCCGGGCGCCCCCAAGGGCGGCACCGGACTCGGCCTCTCCCTGGTCCAACGCCTGGCCATGGCGAGCGGCGGCTCGGCCACCCTGCACGCGGCGACGACGGGCGGCCTGGACGCGGTGGTCCGCCTCCCCTCCGCCCTGCCCCCACACATCCCCCGCCAGCCACGCGGCCGAACGGGGGCCCGCCGCCGGGAGGTTCCGGCACTCCCGGGGTGACCCGCGCTCCCGAGCGGAGAGTTACCACGCGGTCACGTCACGCTTGCATCACAGGTCCGTCCAACCGCCCCATCCCCACGAGCACCCCTCAATACGGTTCAACACCTCACAACCATTGGGGGGTTGCCATATGAGGCATGTCCGCACATCCACGGCGCTGGCCGTGGCCGCTCTCGCCCTGACCCTGTCCTCCGGCGCGGCCGTGGCGCACGACGGCGACCATCCGTTCGCCAACTGCGCGGAGGCGTACGAGAACGGCTATGCCAACATCGCCGAAGGAGACGAGCACTACGGCGGTCACCTGGACCGGGACAAGGACGGCATCGGCTGCGACCAGCCACCCGCGGACTTCGAACCGGCCACCGACGCCGACGCCGCCGAGGACACGGCCGAGGACGACCGCACCGACCTGGCCGCCACCGGCGGCAACAGCGCCACGCCCTATTTCGCGGGCGGCGGCGCCGCGGTCCTGCTCGCGGGCGCCGGCGTCCTCCTGACCGTCCGCCGCCGTCGCGGCGCCACGCAGTAGACAACGCGAAGGGGCGCCGCCCCCGGAAATCGGCGGAGTCGGCGCCCTGCTCACCACCGCCGTACTCGCACTGGGCCCCATGGCGCCGTCGGCTTCCGCCGATGGCCGTGACGGCCTGCTGGGTCTCGACGGCTCAGGCGAAGGGTTGAATATCAACTTCGACATTGCCCAAAC
Source organism: Streptomyces sp. DI166 (assembly GCF_900091315.1). Classification (GTDB taxonomy): domain Bacteria; phylum Actinomycetota; class Actinomycetes; order Streptomycetales; family Streptomycetaceae; genus Streptomyces; species Streptomyces fuscus. The sequence goes on along the minus strand of NZ_FLSP01000002.1, from coordinate 90,747 downwards.
CGTTTGGACAGTCCTGGTCAGCACTGCGCTGAAGCCGCTTTGCCTGAATGGCGCAGATTCGCCGAAGGATGCCTTCATCATTTGCCCCGTGACCGATGAAGCCGTGGACGCCTCTTGGGGAATTGGCGGGGTGCCGAACACGCCGTGACGCCGGCACCGCGCTGATGGCGCGCCGAGGGGCGGCACCCCCGCACGGGTGCCGCCCCTTTCTGGCGATCCGGAGCCGCCGTGGATCGGTACTGAGGGTCGGGGACCCACAGCGGCTCCGGAGTCGGTGAGGTCAGCGGTGGTCGCTGCCCTCCGACTGGGTGGCCGCACGGCCCGCCTCCAGGCGGGCGACCGGGATGCGGAACGGGGAGCAGGAGACGTAGTCCAGACCCACCTCGTGGAAGAAGTGGACCGACTCCGGGTCACCGCCGTGCTCGCCGCAGACGCCGAGCTTGAGGTCGGGACGGGTCTCGCGGCCCGCCTTCGCGGCGGACTTCACCAGCGAGCCCACGCCGTCCTTGTCGATGGTCTCGAACGGGCTGACGCCGAAGATGCCCTTCTCCAGGTACGCGGTGAAGAACGAGGCCTCCACGTCGTCCCGGCTGAAGCCCCACACCGTCTGGGTGAGGTCGTTCGTGCCGAAGGAGAAGAACTCCGCCGCCTCCGCGATCTGGCCGGCGGTCAGCGCGGCGCGCGGCAGCTCGATCATGGTGCCGATCGCCAGCTTCAGCTTGGTGCCGGTCGCCGCCTCGACCTCCGCGATGACCGCGTCGGCCTCCTCGCGGACGATCTCCAGCTCCTGGACCGTGCCGACCAGCGGGATCATGATCTCGGCGCGCGGGTCGCCCTTGGCGTTCTTGCGCTCGGCGGCCGCCTCGGCGATCGCGCGGACCTGCATCGTGAACAGACCGGGGATGACCAGGCCCAGACGGACACCGCGCAGACCCAGCATCGGGTTCTGCTCGTGCAGCCGGTGCACGGCCTGGAGCAGCCGCAGCTCGTTCTCGTGCGGGTCCTTGCGGGCCTCGGCGAGCGCCACGCGCACCGACAGCTCGGTGATGTCGGGCAGGAACTCGTGCAGCGGCGGGTCGAGCAGACGGATCGTCACCGGCAGGCCGTCCATCGCGGAGAACAGCTCCACGAAGTCCTGCTTCTGCAGCGGCAGCAGCGCCTTCAGGGACTCCTCGCGCTCGTCCTCGGTGTCGGCCAGGATCAGGCGCTCGACCAGCTCGCGGCGGTCGCCGAGGAACATGTGCTCGGTGCGGCACAGGCCGATGCCCTGGGCGCCGAAGCGGCGGGCGCGCATCGCGTCCTCGGCGTTGTCGGCGTTGGCGCGTACTCGGAGCCGGCGCTTGCGGTCGGCGAAGGCCATGATCCGGTGCACGGCCTCGACCAGCTCGTCGGCGTCGTTGGCGCCGGCGTGCATCCGTCCCTCGAAGTACTCCACGACCGGGGAGGGGACCACCGGGACCTCGCCCAGGTAGACCTTGCCGGAGGAGCCGTCGATGGAGATGACGTCGCCCTCCTCCACCACGTGCCCGCCGGGCACGGTCATCCGGCGCCGCTTGGTGTCGACCTCCAGCTCCTCGGCGCCGCAGACACAGGTCTTGCCCATGCCGCGCGCCACCACGGCCGCGTGGGAGGTCTTGCCGCCGCGGGAGGTCAGGATGCCCTCGGCGGCGATCATGCCGTCCAGGTCGTCGGGGTTGGTCTCCCGGCGCACCAGGATGACCTTCTCGCCCGAACGCGACCACTTGACCGCGGTGTAGGAGTCGAAGACGGCCTTGCCGACCGCCGCGCCCGGCGAGGCGGCGATGCCGCGGCCGATCTGCTCGACCTTCGCCTCCTCGTCGAACTTGGGGAACATCAGCTGCGCGAGCTGCGCGCCGGTGACCCGCTGGAGCGCCTCGGCCTCGTCGATGAGGCCCTGGTCGACGAGCTGGGTGGCGATCCGGAAGGCGGCACCGGCGGTGCGCTTGCCGACCCGGGTCTGGAGCATCCACAGCTGACCGCGCTCGATGGTGAACTCGATGTCGCAGAGGTCCTTGTAGTGGTTCTCCAGCGTCTCCATGATCGTCATGAGCTGGTCGTACGACTTCTTGTCGATCGTCTCCAGCTCCGCGAGCGGGACGGTGTTGCGGATGCCCGCGACCACGTCCTCGCCCTGGGCGTTCTGGAGGTAGTCGCCGTAGACGCCCTGGTGGCCGGAGGCGGGGTCGCGGGTGAAGGCGACGCCGGTGCCGGAGTCGGGGCCGAGGTTGCCGAAGACCATCGAGCAGACGTTGACGGCGGTGCCGAGGTCGTGCGGGATGCGCTCCTGGCGGCGGTAGAGCTTGGCGCGGTCGCCGTTCCAGGAGTCGAAGACCGCCTTGATGGCGAGGTCCATCTGCTCGCGCGGGTCCTGCGGGAAGTCCCGGCCGGCCTCGGTCTTGACGATCTTCTTGAACTTGGTGACCAGCTTCTTGAGGTCGGCGGCCTCCAGCTGGGTGTCGTCCGTGACCTTCTTGGCCGCCTTCGCCGCGTCCAGCGCGTCCTCGAACAGCTCGCCGTCCACGCCGAGGACGGTCTTGCCGAACATCTGGATGAGGCGGCGGTAGGAGTCCCAGGCGAAGCGGTCGTCGCCGGCCTGCTTGGCCAGGCCCTGCACCGACTTGTCGGAGAGACCGATGTTCAGGACCGTGTCCATCATGCCGGGCATGGAGAACTTGGCACCGGAGCGGACCGACACGAGGAGGGGGTTGTCGGCCTGGCCCAGCTTCTTGCCCATGCGCTGCTCCAGCGCGTCGAGGTGCGCACTCACCTCGTCACGCAGTGCCGCGGGCTCCTCGCCGCTCTCCAGGTAGACCTTGCAGGCCTCGGTGGTGATGGTGAAGCCGGGGGGTACCGGAAGGCCCAGGTTCGTCATCTCGGCGAGGTTCGCACCCTTACCGCCAAGAAGATCCTTGAGGTCCTTGTTGCCCTCGGTGAAGTCGTAAACGAACTTTTTGTTTTCCGACACGGGTCCCAGCTCCTAGAGGACTCGGTGGCTGCCCTGACGGCGAGGAACATACCCAGATCGAAGGCGTCTGGGTACGTCCACTTGTGCGTCATGCGCCTGTAACCAGCGCTCTCCCAGGAGATCGAAAGTCAAGGCTTGGCAAGGAACCAGAGCCGAATGTGTTCACTTCTTGAACGCTCCCACCGCCCCCGAGCACCCACGGCGCTCATGTGAGCGCCCTTTGCCACGTCTGATTTCGATCGATGAACGATCAAGGGGTGGCACTCGGTGCCACCCCTTGAGGAAGTGCAGTTGCCCGTTCAGCGCTCATCTGAGCGCAACCCCTATCAAGGGTGGCGAGAATCACGCTTCCGGAGGCGGCGGAATTTCACCATGCGGACGCGTCGTGGGACCGCAACACGGACGTCATACGCGGAACCGGAACGCATGCCGCCGGTCGCCCCCGCGCCGACCGGAACGCATGCCGCCGATCACCCCCGGCGCCGACCGGAACGCCCGCCGCCGGGTCACACCCCCAGCGCCGCGAGCCGCTCCTCGACCCGCTCCGGCGCGTAGAGGTACTCGACGACCAGCGCACCCGCCCCCACCAGCCCCGCCCGCTCCCCGAGCCGGGAGGTGACGACCTCCAGGTGGGCCGTGGAGCGCGGCAGCGCCCGCTGGTAGAGCAGCTCGCGCACCCCGGTCACGAACGCCGTCCCGGCGAGATCGCCCGCGATCATCAGCACCCCGGGGTTGAGCAGCGTCACCACGGTCGCCAGTACGTCGCCGACCTGCCGCCCCGCCTCCCGGGCGAGCCCGAGTGCCTCCGGGTGCCCGGCCGCCAGCAGGTCCCGTACGTCCGAACCGGAGGCCGCCCGCACCCCCGCCTCGGCCAGTCGCCGGGCCACGGCGCCACCGCTGGCGACGGCCGCGAGACAGCCGTAGGAGCCGCACCGGCACAGCGCGTCGGCGCCCACCCGGATGTGCCCGATGTCCCCGGCGCCGCCGTCGATGCCCCGGAAGAGCGAGCCGTCCACCACGACGCCCGCGCCGATACCGGTGGAGACCTTGACCAGGACGAACGCGGAGCAGTCCGGGTAACCGGTGCGCTGTTCGCCGTACGCCATCAGGTTGGCGTCGTTGTCCACCAGGACCGGTACCCGGGGTGCGCCGGTGTGCTCGGTGAAGGCCCGGGCGAGGCGGCCGGTGATGTCGTAACCGTCCCAGCCGGGCATGATCGGCGGCTGGACCACCCGCCCGGTCTCGCTGTCCACCGGCCCCGGCACGGCGAGGCCGATGCCGCAGACCTCGTCCGCCGCGTGTCCCGCCTTCTCCAGCAGCTCGGCGAACCAGCGGCCCAGCTCCCCGAGGACCGTCTCGGGGCCGTCCTCGATGACCAGGATGCCGCTGTGCTCGGCGAGGATCTCGCCGGTCAGCGACAGGACGGCGGCGCGGGCGTGCCGGGTGTCCAGGTCGGCGGCGAGGACGACGGCGTGCTCGTCGTCGAACTCCAGGGTGATCGACGGACGCCCGCCGAGCGGGGAGTCGACCGGTCCGCCCGCGCCCTCGCGCAGCCAGCCCGCCCGGAACAGCCGGTCCAGGCGCTGCCCCACGGTGGCCCGGGAGAGCCCGGTGACCTGTTGCAGGGCGCCGCGCGTGGTGGCCCGGCCGCTGCGGACCAGTTCGAGCAGATCGCCGGCGCTGACCTGACCTCGACCCGTCATGCGCACCCCCTTGTGTTTCTCAAGCTTGCATTACATATTGAGTTTTGCGTGTTAAATAGACGTAACCCTACGGTAGCTACCGCTGAACCGGCAGCACAGTCGTCTCCCGGGGAGTCCCGAGTGGATCGCACCGCCGAGCTGGTCCTCCGCCCTGCGCGGAGGCCGATTGCATACGATCCGGCCGTCGAGGCCGATTCCCTGCACTCCGGGGCCGCCCGGGTGCTGGAGTCGAACTGGACCGGCCGCTCGACGGTCCCCTCGCGCGGCCTGTACCCGCACCAGTGGTCCTGGGACTCGGCGTTCATCGCGATCGGCCTGCGGCACCTGTCGCCGTTACGGGCCCAGACCGAGCTGGAGACCCTGCTGTCCGCCCAGTGGGGCGACGGACGGATCCCGCACATCGTCTTCAACCCCTCCGTACCGCTCGACGCCTACTTCCCCAGCCCCGACTTCTGGCGCTCCTCGACCGCGGGGCGCGCCGCGGGCGCCCCGCGCACCGTACAGACGTCCGGCATCGTGCAGCCACCGGTGCACGCGCTGGCCGCCTGGCTGGTGCACTGCGCGGACCCCGGGCTGTCGCACGGGCGGGGCTTCCTGGCCCCGGGTCTACCCCAGGCTGGCGGCCTGGCACCGCTATCTGCTGCACCGCCGCGACCTGGGCGGCGGCGGGCTCGCCTCGGTGGTGCACCCGTGGGAGCAGGGCATGGACAACAGCCCCTGCTGGGACGCCCCGCTGGCCCGGGTGCTGCCCGCCCCGGCCCGCTCCTTCCGCCGCGCCGACCTCGACCACGGCGCCCCCGAGGACCGGCCCACGGACCTGGACTACGGGCGGTACGTACGGCTGGCCACCGACTACCGGGACGCGGGGTACGCCGACGACCGGGACCGGGCCGGTCGCGGGGGCCCCGGGCGCGGGGCGGGCTCCTTCGCGGTGGAGGACCCGGCGTTCAACGCCCTGCTCATCGCCTCCGAGCACGCCCTGGCCCGTATCGCCCGCGAACTGGGCGCCACCGGCACCGCCCGGCACGCCCGCGCCGAGCGCCTGACGACCGCGCTGCTGGAGCGGCTGTGGGACCCGGAGCGCGGCATGTTCCTGTGCCGGGACGTGCGCGGCGGCGCCCTCGTCCCCGAGCGGTCGGTCTCCGGGCTGATCCCCCTCCTCCTCCCCACACTCCCGAGGGAGATCACCCGGGCCCTGGTGCGCACGGTGCGCGGGCCGCACTTCTCGCTCGGCACGACCACCCGCCTGGTGCCGAGCTACGACCTGCTCGGCGAGGCCTTCGACCCGCACCGCTACTGGCGGGGCCCGGCCTGGTTCAACACCGCCTGGCTGCTGGAGCGCGGGCTGCGCACCCACGGCGAACGGGCGACGGCGGACCAACTTCGGCAATCGGCACTTGAGTCGGCGCACTCCTCGGGCTTCGCCGAGTACGTCGACCCGTACACCGGCGAGGCCTGCGGCACCGCCGACTTCAGCTGGACGGCCGCACTCGCGCTCGACCTGCTGCACGACGAGCCCGCACGGGACTCGCACGGCGTCAACGACTTCAAGGGAGGGGACCGGGGATGACGGACCGGCATCATCTGCTCGTGCACGGGGAGACGTTCGCCGCCGTGGGCGACGGCGGGGACATCAGCGGCGTCCGGGGCGGCGCCGGCTTCCCCGGCGGGTTATTCGTACGGGACGCCCGGCACCTCAGCCGCTGGCAGCTCACGGTGGACGGGGCGGTGCCGGAGACGCTGTCACCGGTGGCCGAGGGGGACACCGCCCGCTGTGTCCTGGTCCCCCGGGGCGGACGCCAGGAGCCGCCCGCGTACACGCTCTTCCGTGAACAGGCGGTCGGGGACGGCTCGTTCGTGGAGTCGCTGCGGGTCACCAGCAACCTCCCGGTCCCGGCCACGGTCCGGCTCGCCATCACGGCGGACGCCGACTTCGCGGACCAGTTCGAACTCCGCTCCGACCACCGCACCTACACCAAGTCCGGCGCCACCCGATCCCGCCAAGTCCTGGAGCACGGCGTGGAGTTCACCTACCAGCGCGGCGAGTGGCGGTCCTGTACGACCGTCTCGGCGGAGCCCGCGCCGGACGCCGTCGAGGAGACCGGCACCGGGGCCCGGCGCCTGGTGTGGACCCTGGAGCTGGAGCCGCACGGCACCGCCGAGCTGGCGCTGCGCGTGATGGCCCGCGCGCACGGCGACAAACGGGCGCTGCGCGTCCCCCGCTCCCCGGCCGCGCTCAACGAGCAACTCCTCGCCCTGGAGGGCGACTTCGTGGAGGGCGTGCCCTTCCCGACGGGCTGGCCGGAGCTGGCGGCGGCCTGCGCCCGGGGCCTGGCCGACCTGGCGTCGCTGCAGATCCCGGCGGAGGGGCTGGACGGCGAGGAGGTCAGGGTCCCGGCGGCCGGGGCGCCGTGGTTCCTCACCCTGCTCGGCCGGGACGCCCTGCTCACCTCCCTGTTCGCCCTCCCCTACCGCCCCGGCCTGGCGGCGGCCACGCTCCCCGCGCTGGCCGCGACCCAGGCCCAGGAGTCCGGCGCGGCCTCGGTGGCGCAGCCCGGGAAGATCGTGCACGAGGTCCGGCACGGCGAACTGGCCCACTTCGGCCAGGTCCCCTTCGGCCGCTACTACGGCTCGGTGGACGCGACGCCCCTGTTCCTGGTCCTGCTGGGCGCGTACGCGGAACACACCGGTGACACCGCGCTCGCCCGCCGCCTGCAACCGCACGCCCGGGCCGCCGTCGGCTGGATGCTGGACCACGGCGGTCTGACCTCGCGCGGCTACCTGGTCTACCGGGCCGACCGCGGCGGCCTGGCCAACCAGAACTGGAAGGACTCCCCCGGCGCCATCTGCTGGGCCGACGGCACCCGCGCAAGCGGCCCGGTGATGGCGGCGGGGGCCCAGGGGTACGCGTACGACGCCCTGCGCCGCACGGCGTGGCTGTCCCGCACGGTGTGGGGCGACGAGACCTACGCGGCCCTGCTGGAGCAGGCGGCGGGCGACCTCAGGGACCGTTTCCAGCGGGACTTCTGGATGCCGGAGCACTCCTTCCCGGCGCTGGCGCTGGACGGCGAGGGGCGCCAGGTGGACGCGCTGGCCTCGGACGCCGGCCATCTGCTCTGGTCCGGCCTGCTGGACAAGGAGTACGGCGAGCTGGTGGGGCGCCGCCTGCTCGAACGGGACTTCTTCTCGGGGTGGGGTGTACGCACCCTGGCCGCGGGCCAACCCGCCTACCACCCTCTCTCGTACCACCGCGGTTCGGTCTGGCCGCACGACAACGCCCTGATCGCCCTGGGCCTGGCCCGCTACGGTTTGCACGACGAGGCCCGCACGGTGGCCCACGCCCTGGTCGACGCGGCGACCACCACCGGCCACCGCCTCCCCGAGGTCCTGGCGGGCTACGGCCGCGACACCCACCCCGAGCCGGTGCCGTATCCGCACGCCTGCGTCCGCGAGTCCCGCTCGGCGACGGCGCCGCTGGCACTGCTGACGGCTGTGGGAGGCGCCTGAGCCCCTCGGACTTCCTGAACGTCCTGGTTGGCCTGCCGTTTGCCGGGTGTTTGCCGAGCGCTGCCCGACCCGGCTGAACAGCGAGGGCGACGGGCCCGTACGAACCTTCGGCGGGCCCAACGCCCTCCACCCACAGGCCCGCACGGAAGGACGACAGGGGTGCCCGTCTCGACGCGCGTCACCGAGGAAGAGTCGACGCCTCCGGAAAAGCCGACGAACACGCCATCGCCCGCTGCCGCCGACGAAGGCGGTACGGATGGTGCGGGTGGGAACCCGAAGGAGGTCGACGCTCCGCGCCTCGACCTCGGCGCCTGGGCCCTCACCGCCCTCTCCGCGACCCTGGTCCTCGCCGCCCTCCTCCTCCCCAACTCCCTCGCCGCCCTGCGCCCCAACCGCTTCACCCGCATCCCCGCGGAGGCGATTGTCGGCGCCGCCCTGGTCCTCGTGCTCCCCCGCCGTCCGAGAGTCGTCGTCGCGGCCACCGCCGGCACCGCCCTGGGCGTGCTCACCCTCCTCAACGTCCTGGACATGGGCTTCCGCGAGTACCTGGGCCGGGGCTTCAACCTCGTCCTCGACTGGTCCCTCCTCGACGACGCCCAGTCGTACCTGAAGGACTCCTTGGGCGAGACCACCACCGTCGCCGCCACCATCGGCGTCGTCCTCCTGGCCGTACTCCTCGTCGTCGTCACCGCCCTGGCCACCGTCCGCCTGGCGAACGTCCTCGCCGCGAACAGGCACCAGGCGACCACCGCGACCCTGATCACCGGCACCGTCTGGGTCACCTGCTCCGCCCTCGGCCTCCAGCTGGCCGGCGTCCCCGTGGCCTCGGACCGGGCCGCGAGCGCCGTGGCCGTGCAGGCGGACCGCGTCCGGGACACCCTCCGCGACGAGGCGGCCTTCGCGAAGGAGGCGAGGGCGGACACCTTCGGCGCCACCCCGCCCGGTCAACTCCTCACCGACCTGCGCGGAAAGGACGTGGTCTTCGCCTTCATCGAGAGCTACGGCCGCAGCGCGATCGAGGACCCGGTCATGTCCCCGGGCGTCACCCGCACCCTGGACACCCGTACCAAGGCCCTCCGTAAGGCGGGCTACTCCGCCCGCAGCGGCTGGCTGACCTCGGCCACCTACGGCGGCAGCAGCTGGCTGGGCCACTCCACGTTCCTGTCCGGCCTGTGGATCGACAACCAGCAGCGCTACCGCACGGTGACCTCCGGCGACCATCTCACCCTGACGAAGGCGTTCAAGAAGACCGGCGCCTGGGACACCGTAGGGATCATGCCGGGCGTCCAGAAGCGCTGGCCGGAAGCGGAGTTCTACGGCCTGGACAAGGTCTACAACGCCTTCCAGCTCGGCTACGAGGGCCCGAAGTTCAGCTGGTCCACCATGCCGGACCAGTACGCGCTGGAGGCCTTCGAGCGTCTGGAGCACGGCAAGAAGCGCGACCGGCCGCTGATGTCGGAGGTCATCCTGACCTCAAGCCACCAGCCCTGGGCCCCGATCCCGAAGCTGGTCGACTGGGAGGACCTGGGCGACGGCTCGCTCTTCGACGCCGTGGAGAAGGCGGGCAGGAACCCGCGCGACGTCATCACGAGCAAGACCGCGTCCCGCGAGGAGTACGGCAAGTCGATCGAGTACTCGGTCACGTCCCTGACCCAGTGGCTGGAGCGCTACGGCACCGACGACACGGTCCTGGTCTTCCTCGGCGACCACCAGCCCATAGCGAGGGTCAGCGGCGAGAAGGCCAGCCGGGACGTCCCGGTCTCCATCGTGGCGAAGGACCCGAAGGTCCTGGACCGTATCGCCGCCTGGAACTGGACCGAGGGCCTGCGCCCCGCCGCCGCCGCCCCCGTCTGGAAGATGAACGCCTTCCGCGACCGCTTCCTGAAGGCCTACGGCTCCACTCCGCACCCCACGAAGGACTAACCCCCGGAGGTGTCCAGCTCCGCGTCCTCGCTCACGCCCGCGCAGTCGAACGGGTCCTTGAGCCACCCGTCGGGGAGCACCACCCGGTTGTTCCCCGACGTACGGCCGCGGGGCCCGTCCGCCCCGGTGGGCCAGGGCTGGTCGAGGTCGAGTTCGTCGAGGCCCGCGCGGAGTTCGGCGAGGGAGGAGGTGATGGCGAGGCGCTTGCGCATCTCGGAGCCGACCGAGAAGCCCTTGAGGTACCAGGCGACGTGCTTGCGGAAGTCGATGACGCCGCGCGACTCGTCCCCGATCCACTCCCCGAGGAGGGTGGCGTGCCGCACCATGACGTCGGCGACCTCGCGCAGCGTGGGACGGCGGTAGTCGTCCCGGCCCTCGAAGGCGGCGACCAGGTCCGCGAAGAGCCACGGCCGGCCCAGGCAGCCGCGGCCGACGACCACGCCGTCGCAGCCGGTCTCGCGGACCATGCGCACCGCGTCCTCGGCGGACCAGATGTCGCCGTTGCCGAGGACCGGTATCTCCGGCACGTGTTCCTTCAGGCGCGCGATGGCGTCCCAGTCGGCGGTGCCGCCGTAGTGCTGGGCGGCGGTGCGGCCGTGCAGGGCGATGGCGGTGACGCCCTCCTCGACGGCGATGCGGCCGGCGTCGAGGTAGGTGAGGTGGTCGTCGTCGATGCCCTTGCGCATCTTCATGGTGACCGGCAGCTCACCGGCCCCGCTGACGGCCTCGCGCAGGATGGCGCGCAGCAGGTTGCGCTTGTACGGGAGCGCCGAGCCGCCGCCCTTGCGGGTGACCTTGGGGACGGGGCAGCCGAAGTTCAGGTCGATGTGGTCGGCGAGGTCCTCCTCGGCGATCATGCGCACGGCCTTGCCGACGGTGGCCGGGTCGACGCCGTAGAGCTGGATGGACCGCGGCTTCTCGCTCTCGTCGAAGTGGACCAGCTGCATGGTCTTCTCGTTGCGCTCGACCAGCGCCCGGGTGGTGATCATCTCGCTGACGAACAGCCCCTTGCCCCCGCTGAACTCCCGGCACAGGGTGCGGAAGGGCGCGTTGGTGATTCCGGCCATGGGGGCCAGGATCACGGGCGGCTGGACGGTGTGCGGGCCGATCCGCAGGGGCGAGGGGGTCGTGGGCATTCCTCCATTGTGCCGTGCAATGAGTTCGTAAAATTCATTAGTTAGCCACACTATCGAATTTGGCGTACGCTGGGCCCATGCCCGAGCTCAGCCACCGCCGGCGTCTGCTGGTGCTCGCGATCTGCTGTATGAGCCTGCTGATCGTGAGCCTGGACAACACCGTCCTGAACGTGGCGCTGCCGTCGATGCGCCAGGACCTGCGCGCCGACACCGCCGGCCTGCAGTGGACGATCGACGCCTACACCCTGGTCCTGGCCTCGCTGCTGATGCTCGCGGGCTCCACGGCCGACCGGCTCGGCCGCAAGCGGGTCTTCATGGCCGGGCTGGTCGTCTTCTCGCTCGGCTCCCTGCTCTGTTCCCTCGCCCCGAACCTGGAACTGCTGATCGCGGCCCGGACGGTGCAGGCGGTGGGCGGGTCCATGCTCAACCCGGTCGCGATGTCGATCATCACCAACACCTTCACCGACCCCCGCGAGCGCGCCCGTGCGATCGGGGTGTGGGGCGCGGTGGTCGGTATCTCCCTGGCCGCGGGTCCGCTGGTCGGCGGGCTGCTGGTGGACTCGGTCGGCTGGCGCTCGATCTTCTGGCTCAACCTCCCGGTGGGCGCGGCAGCCCTCCTGCTGACCTGGCGGTACGTGCCGGAGTCCCGCGCCCCGCGCCCACGCCGCCCCGACCCCGTGGGCCAACTCCTCGTCATCGCCCTCTTCGCCTCCCTGACGTACGCGATCATCGAGGCCCCGCACGCCGCCCCGGCGGCGGTCCTCCCCTTCGCCCTGCTCGCCGCGGCCGCCCTGATCACCCTTCTGCGCTACGAACCCCGCCGCCCCGAGCCCCTGATCGACCTGCGGTTCTTCCGCTCGGCGCCGTTCAGCGGGGCAACGGTGATCGCGGTCAGCGCCTTCGCCTCGCTGGCCGGGTTCCTGTTCCTGTCCACGCTGTATCTCCAGGAGGTCCGGGGCCTCAGCGCTTTGCAGGCGGGCCTGTGGATGCTCCCGCTGGCGGTCCCCGCCTTCCTCTGCGCCCCGGTCTCCGGCCGCCTGATCGGCACCCGAGGCCCCCGCCTGCCCCTGCTGATCGCGGGCACGGCCATGACGGCGAGCGCCCTGCTCTTCGCCCTCCTCGACGCCGAGACCTCGAACACCACCCTGTTCCTCGGCTACGTCCTCTTCGGCATCGGCTTCGGCTTCGTCAACGCCCCGATCACCAACACCGCCGTCTCCGGTATGCCCCGCACCCAGGCCGGAGTGGCGGCGGCGGTGGCCTCCACCAGCCGCCAGCTCGGCCAGACACTGGGCGTGGCGGTGATCGGCGCGGTCCTGGCCGCGGGCATGGGCACGTCCTCCTACACCACCGCCTTCACGGCCGCCGCCACCCCGGCCTGGTGGATCCTCACAGCCTGCGGCACCACAGTCCTCCTCCTCGCCCTCCTGACCACAGGCCCCTGGGCCCGCGCCACCGCGGAACGCACAGCGCAACGCCTGCGCTCCGGGGAGCCCCGAGACGGGGAGCGGCCTGTGTCACCCCGCCCTCACTCGTTCGAGCGGTGAGAAGCCCGGAGGGCCCGATACGCTGACGCCCGGGATCGGAATCACGCCCCTGGGAGCAGCTACGACCACCTCCACCGCTGGGCAACCGCTCATCCCCCAGCCGCCGGCCACGGTGGCGGCACCGCGGCAAGCCGTCAGACAGATCGCTCCTGCCGCGCTCCCCGCCTTCACCCAGGAACTGGACCAGGCGGCCGACCAGTCCCGGCAGGGCTCCGACCTGGCGCCCCCGCAACGGTTCGTGGCCCAGTGGTCCGTCTGCGTCCACATCCAGCGCCACCCCGAGATCGCGGCAGACCTCCGCCGCTGGGAGAACGCGGCCGGGTCGGGCGACGCCACCCAGGCACGCGAGGCCGCGTCCCACATCGGCCGAATCCTGGACGCCGCCCGCGCGGCTGTCGGTCTGCCGATCCACTGACCAACTCCTGGAATTCGCCAGGCCAGAGCGGCGGCGAGCCACCGCCCCAGGCCACGGCTCGGACACCTTCACCGCCAAACCCCCCTGTTGATGTTGGAGTTGCTGCACACTCCTGCTCGGGCTTTTCCCGGACTGTGGAGGGCGGCGTGGTGCAGCTCAACGCGAGCAAGGTGACTCGGTGGGACCAGCACGGGCGGGAGCATGTGGTGCGGGTGCGGCGGGCGGGGGTGCAGCGGATCGTCAGATGTGACACCTGCGGGTGGCGGATCTCGGCGCAGTTCCTGCCGTGGCTGAAGGCGGAGGAGCATCTGGCGGTGGAGCACCAGGCGACCGTCGATCCGGCGGGGGCGTAGCGCCCGGGAGTCTTGTGGGAGCGCTCCCAGGCACGGCACGATGGGCGGCGTGACCGAGCCACACGCTTCCGTACGCCCGTACCGGCCCCAGGATCTCCCCGCCATCGAGGACATCTGCGTCCGCACCGCGCACAACGGCGGTGACAGCCGCCCCCATTACGCGGACCCGGGCGTCTTCCCGGCTACCTTCGCCACCCCGTACGTCGAGTTGGAACCGGAGTCGGCCTTCGTGCTCGACGACGGGCGGGGCCGGGCGGTGGGGTACATCGTCGGCATCGCCGACACCCCCCGCTTCGCCGCCGAGTTCCGTACGAAGTGGCTCCCGAGGGTCGCCGGCCGCTACCCGGCGCCGGAAGCCGCGCCCGCCACCCCCGACGAGGCCATCGCCGACCTCCTGCACCGCCCCGAGCGGATGGTCGTGCCCGAGATGGCCGGCTACCCCGCCCATCTGCACATCGACCTGCTGCCCGAGTGGCAGGGCAAGGGTTACGGGCGGGCCCTGATGGAGACCTTCCTCCGGGCCCTGCACGGGCGCGGCGTCCCGGCCGTGCACCTCGTCATGTCACGGGCCAACACCAACGCCCGCGCCTTCTACGACCGCATGGGCTTCCAGGAGGTCGCGGTACCGGGCGAGGACGAGGTCGCCTTCCTCGTACGGCCGACAGGGACCGGGGCGTCAGGGGCGTAGGCCTCGTACCAGCAGGTCCACCACGGCCTCGAACTCGTCCAGCACCCCCGGCTGTTGCCACTCCCGGTGGTAGCCGGGGTCGTGGAAGCGGGCCGTGGCCTGGAAGACCGCGCGGGCCGTGACGAGGGGGTCGGCGGAGGTGAAGGCGCCCGCCTCCACTCCGGCGCGGACGATCTCCGCGAGCTGCCCGGTGAGATCCTCCAGGTGCTCGTCGACCGCGTCGCTGTTCTCCCCGGCGAGCGTGGTGTACGTGGCGAACAGCTCCGGGTCGTCCCCCGCCTTGTGCCGCTTGGCCTCGAACAGCGCCAGCAGCCAGGCCCGCAGCCGCGCCTCCGGGTCCCGGGAGGTCTCGGCGACGATCCCGGCCAGCGCCTCGGACGTACGGTCCAGCCAGCGCTTGGTCACCGCCTCGCGCAGCGCCGCCTTGGTACGGAAGTGGCGGTAGACGCTGCCATGGCTGACGCCGAGCGCGCGGGCCACGTCGACCACGGTGGCCTTGGCCGGGCCGTGGCGGCGCAGCACCTCCTCGGTCGCTTCGAGGATGCGCTCGGCGGTCAGGACTTCGGTGGGCGGTGCCATGGAGGAGACCGTACCCCCGGCCGTTACTTGCTGCCGAGGTGGGCCATCTGCGCGGCCGGGTAACGGTCGCCCGCGGCGGCGTCGGCCGGTACCGCCTGCTCGATGGCGGCGAGGTCGGACGCGTCCAGGCTGACGTCGAGGGCGCCCAGGGACTCGGTCAGCCGCTCCCGCGTGCGGGCGCCGACCAGCGGCACGATGTCCTCACCGCGCGAGAGCACCCAGGCGATGGCGATCTGCGCGACGCTCACGCCCTTCTGCTCGGCGATCTTCCGCAGGGCGTCGACCAGGTTCAGGTTGTGCTGGAGGTTGTCGCCCTGGAACCGGGGCGAGAAGGCCCGGAAGTCACCCGCCGCGAGCTTCCGGTCCGGGGTGAAGTGGCCGGAGATCAGTCCGCGGGAGAGGACGCCGTAGGCGGTGACGCCGATGCCCAGTTCGCGGGTGACCGGCAGGACCTCCTCCTCGATGCCGCGGGAGATCAGCGAGTACTCGAACTGGAGGTCGCTGATCGGGGCGGTGGCGGCGGCCCGGCGGATGGTGTCGGCGCCGACCTCGCTGAGGCCGATGTGGCGGACGTACCCCTGCTCGACGAGCTCGGCGATGGCGCCGACGGTCTCCTCGATCGGCACGTCCGGGTCGAGCCGGGCGATCCGGTAGACGTCGATGTGGTCGACACCGAGGCGCTGCAGGGAGTACGCGGCGAAGTTCCTGACAGCCTCGGGGCGGCCGTCGTAGCCGGACCAGTTGCCGTCCGGGTCGCGCAGGGCGCCGAACTTCACGCTGGTCAGCGCCTGTTCGCGGCGGGCGGCAGGGGCGCTGCGCAGGGCCTCGCCGATCAGCATCTCGTTGTGGCCCATGGCGTAGAAGTCGCCGGTGTCGAGCAGGGTGACGCCGGCTTCCAGGGCGGCGTGGATCGTCGTGATGGACTCGGCCCGGTCGGCGTCGCCGTACAGCGCGGACATGCCCATGCAGCCGAGGCCGAGCGGGAAGACGCGGGGGCCGGTGGTTCCGAGGGGGCGGGGGGTGTTCGTTCGGGTGGTGTTCGTCGTCATGCCTCCACCATGCCGTAACAGATGACAGATTTCAATATCTGTCATTCCAAGTTTGTCAGCCACACCTTCTCCGCCGATGAGTCCTGGTCCAGACCTATTGACGAGAGGTCTGGACCACGGCACCGTCATGCCTAGGACACCTGTCATGTCTGGGACACCTCACCGCACCCCCCACCGGGAGGCCCGTAATGCTCCGACGTGCCTTGAGCACCCTCACCGCGGCGGTCGCGACCGCCTGTCTCGTCCAACTCCCCGCCGCGTCCCCCGCCACCGCCGCCGAGACCTGCGCGGTGAAGTCCAAGCCCGCCGGGAAGGTCCTCCAGGGCTACTGGGAGAACTGGGACGGCGCCGCCAACGGCGTCCACCCGCCCTTCGGCTGGACCCCGATCACCGACTCCCGGATCGGCGCGCACGGGTACAACGTGATCAACGCGGCCTTCCCCGTCATCCGCTCCGACGGCACCGCGCTGTGGGAGGACGGCATGGACACCGGGGTGAAGGTGGCGACGCCGGCGGAGATGTGCGCGGCGAAGGCGTCCGGCAGGACGATCCTCATGTCCATCGGCGGCGCGACGGCCGGGATCGACCTCAACTCGACGGCCGTCGCGGACCGTTTCGTCGACACCATCGTGCCGATCCTGAAGACCTACAACTTCGACGGCATCGACATAGACATCGAGACCGGCCTGATCGGCAGCGGCAACATCAACCAACTCTCCACGTCCCAGGCCAACCTGATCCGCATCATCGACGGCGTCCTGGCCCGGATGCCGGCCAACTTCGGCCTGACGATGGCCCCGGAGACGGCCTACGTCACCGGCGGCAGCGTGGTCTACGGCTCCATCTGGGGCGCGTACCTGCCGATCATCAAGAAGTACGCCGACAACGGCCGCCTGTGGTGGCTGAACATGCAGTACTACAACGGCAGCATGTACGGCTGCTCCGGCGACTCCTACGCGGCGGGCACCGTCGCGGGCTTCGTCGCCCAGACCGACTGTCTCAACCGGGGCCTGGTCATCCAGGGCACGACGATCCGGGTCCCCTACGACAAGCAGGTCCCCGGCCTCCCCGCCCAACCCGGCGCGGGCGGCGGCCACATGTCCCCGTCCCTGGTCGCCCAGTCCTGGAACCACTACAACGGCGCCCTCAAGGGCCTGATGACCTGGTCGATCAACTGGGACGGCTCCCGCAACTGGACCTTCGGCGACAACGTGAAGGCGCTGCAGGGCCGTTGAGCGGCGCTTACCGCGCCGTGAACGCCAGCTTCGCGCCCAGCGCCACGAACGACCCCGCGAAGGTCCGCCGCAGCCACGCCATCACCCGGGGCCGGGACGTCACCCGGTCCCGGACCGACGCGGCGAGGATGCCGTAGAGGGCGAAGACCAGGAACGTGGCCAGCATGAACACCGCGCTGAGCAGGAGCATGCGGGGCACGGCGCCGGAGTTGGCGGGGTCGACGAACTGGGGCAGGAAGGCGAAGAAGAACATCGTCAGCTTGGGGTTGAGGAGGTTGATCAGCACACCCCGCACGATCGTCCGGCCCGCCGACACCGGCTCCGTGGCGCGGTCCACCGTGATCGCCTCCTTGTCCCGCAGCGTGGCCCAGGCCATGTACAACAGGTAGGCGACACCGGCGTACTTGAGGATCTGGAAGGCCGTCGCGCTGGCGTGCAGCAGCGCGGCGACGCCGGTGATCGTGGCCAGTATGTGCGGCAGGATGCCCAGGGTGCAGGCGAAGGCCGCGACCACACTGGCCCGGCGGCCGTGGGAGAGCCCGGCGGCGAGGGTGTAGACGACACCGGTACCGGGCGTGGCGACGATGATCAGGGTGGTCAGCAGGAAGGCGATGCTCATGCCCGCCAGCCTGCTGCCCCGGCGGTCCCCGATACAGGACCACTTGGAGTGCCGTATCGGGGACCACTGGCCGCATCGGGGCCACTGGATGCATCGGAACCACTGGCCGCATCGGAACCACTGGCCGCATCGGAACCACTGGCTGCATCGGGGGCCACTGAGGGGCCGTCCAGCCGCGGCGGGACTCAGGTGACGCGCTCGTACACCGTCAGCCTCCGGCCCCGGATCTCCTCGTCCGCAACGAGCCTGAAGTGCGTTTTCAGGACCGCGCTCTTCATCCGGTCCCGGTCCGTCGTGACCGGACTCGCCACCGCCGCCGCGTCCGTCACCAGCACGATCCGCCGCTGGCGCAGCATGGCGGCCCGTATGCGTCCCGGGCTCGCCTCGACGCCCCTGAGCGTGCCGGACGCCACCGGGTCCTCGCGCAGCGCGATGTCCCGCAGTCCGGCGAAGGCGCCCGGCGATACGGACTTCGCGTCCCGGCGGTCCGCCGGGAGGAAGAGCACCGCGTCCCCCGGCTCCTTCGTCCGCCGTACCTCCGAGGCGACGGCCACGACATCGTCGACCCGGCTACTGACGGAACGTTTCTCCAGTGACTGCGGCAGCAGTCCCGCCATCGCCACGGCGACCGCCACGGGCAGGACCCAGCGCCCGGCACCGGCATGGCGGCGTCCGACCGCCCGCGCCGCCGCCCCGACGCAGACCCCGATCAGGAGCGCGAGCCCGAGCATGCTGTAGAGGACGTACCGCTCCAGGAACAGCGGCCGGAACAAGGAGGCGGTGGCGAGGCCGAGTTGGGGCACGGCCAGCAGCGGCAGCGCGACGGCCGCCACGGACAGTCGACGGGACCGCGGCCGGTCCAGCAGGGCGCCGAGTCCGCCGATCGCCAGCAGCACCGCGGGGCCGATCATCGATGCCAGGTCAACGGGGGTATCCAGGCGACCTGTCCCGCCTGGCGCTGGCTGAACAGGATCAGCGGCAGCACACAGAGGAACGCGGACCCGGCGGCCGCCGTCCAGCGCCGCCACACCTCACGCCGGGCCCCGCACCAGAGCAGGGTGAGCAGATGGGCCGCGAGGATCATCAGCGAGAGCCAGTTCAGCAGGCCCATCAGCGCGAGAGTGCCGCCGTACCCGAACCAGCGCGGTCCCGCACCGTCCCCTTGCAGCACGGTGACGAGGAGCAGGGTGGAGATCCCGGCCCCGGCGGCCACCAGGGCGTACGGACGGCCCTCCTGGAGGTGGAACTGGACCGCCGGCAGCATCCCGAGCGTCAGCCCGGCCGCCAGGCCCGTCCAGGCACCCGCCAGCCGCTGCCCGATGACCGTCACACAGCCCGCCGCGACGGCCAGGGCGAGGACGGAGGGCAGCCGGAGGGTGGTGGTACCGGCGCCGAAGCACTCGAACAGCACGTGCATCAGCAGGTAGTAACAGCCGTGCACGACATCGACGTTCTCCAGCAGGTGGCAGATCTCGGCCGCGGAACGCCGGGCAACCAGCCAGGTCGCGGCCTCGTCCCGCCACACACTCCCCTGGCGCGACAGCCCCCACGCCCCGAGAGCGATCGTCCACAGCACCGGGAGCACCCATACCGGCTGGGAACGCAAGGAACGTAACGCGGGGTCGGTGCGCGGCAAAGAGGGCTCCCCGGGGCGGCATTCGGGCATGCTGAAGAGGACCGACGGCCCGTGGACGGGCCATGATCCACACGCACTCTAATGCGCCGCCATCACCTCATTACCGGCGGGTAGGGATAGTTCGGAAATCAACCGAAAAACCGCCCATCGACGGGCAGTGCCGGCGGCCCCCCGGAACGAGCGAACGCCGGGGCACGCCGATCATCCGGCGCGCCCGGCGTTCGCCGGGGAATGCGTGTCCTAGCAGCCGATCAGGCGGCTCGCCAGGTAGCCCTCGATCTGGTCCAGGGAGACGCGCTCCTGCTTCATGGAGTCGCGCTCGCGGACGGTCACCGCGTTGTCGTCCAGGGTGTCGAAGTCGACCGTCACGCAGTACGGCGTGCCGATCTCGTCCTGGCGGCGGTAGCGGCGGCCGATGGCGCCCGCGTCGTCGAACTCGATGTTCCAGTTCTGGCGCAGCGCCTGGGCGAGGCCCTTGGCCTTCGGGGACAGCTCCGGGTTGCGGGACAGCGGCAGCACCGCGACCTTCACCGGCGCCAGGCGGTGGTCCAGGCGCAGCACGGTGCGCTTCTCCATCTTGCCCTTGGCGTTGGGCGCCTCGTCCTCGACGTAGGCGTCGAGCAGGAACGCCAGCATCGCGCGGCCGACACCGGCCGCCGGCTCGATGACGTACGGCGTCCAGCGCTCCTGGTTCTCCTGGTCGTAGTAGGAGAGGTCCTGGCCGGAGGCCTTGGAGTGGGCGCCGAGGTCGTAGTCGGTGCGGTTGGCGACACCCTCCAGCTCGCCCCACTCGTTGCCGCCGAACTGGAAGCGGTACTCGATGTCGGCGGTGCGCTTGGAGTAGTGGGAGAGCTTCTCCTTGGGGTGCTCGTACCAGCGCATGTTCTCCTCACGGAGACCAAGGCCCGTGTACCAGTTCCAGCGCTGCTCCATCCAGTACTCGTGCCACTTCTCGTCCTCGCCCGGCTTGACGAAGAACTCCATCTCCATCTGCTCGAACTCACGGGTGCGGAAGATGAAGTTGCCGGGCGTGATCTCGTTGCGGAACGACTTGCCCATCTGGGCGATGCCGAACGGCGGCTTGCGGCGCGAAGTGGTCTGCACCTGGGCGAAGTTGGTGAAGATGCCCTGGGCGGTCTCGGGGCGCAGGTAGGCGACCGAGCCGGAGTCCTGGGTCGGGCCGAGGTGCGTGGACAGCAGACCCGAGAACTGCTTGGGCTCGGTGAACTGACCCTTGTTGCCGCAGTTGGGGCAGTTGACGTCCGCGAGGCCGTTCTCCGGGAGGCGCTTGTGCTTGGCCTCGTACGCCTCTTCAAGGTGGTCGGCGCGGAACCGCTTGTGACAGGAGGTGCACTCCGTCAGCGGGTCCGTGAAGGTCGCGACGTGACCGGAGGCGACCCAGACCTCGGAGGCCAGGATCACGGACGAGTCGATACCGACGACGTCCTCGCGCGACGTGACCATGTAGCGCCACCACTGGCGCTTGAGGTTCTCCTTGAGCTCGACACCCAGCGGTCCGTAGTCCCAGGCGGCGCGCTGGCCGCCGTAGATCTCACTGCAAGGGAATACGAAGCCACGGCGCTTGCTCAGGCTGACGATGGTGTCGATCTTGTCGGCGGCCACGGTGCTCTCTTCATGACGGATGGACATTTTGAAAGGTGCGGCGCGAAGCGCCTCGATGAGGGGTGGTGGTCGGGAGACGGGCGGGCGAATGCCTCAGGTTACCGGCGGGGGCCGCCCCCGTATCAAATCGGTTCGCCACCGGGGGCTTGTCGGCATCACCATCGAGGGCTTGTTGACAACGGTTTCCAGAATCATTGAAAATGACTGTCATGAACGTACGACGACAGCACATATCCGGGCTCGCCGTGGCGGCCGTCACGGCCCTCGGGCTCGGCACTCTCTCCGCTTGCTCCGACAGCGTTGCCGTCGGCAACACGGAGAAGTTCGACGTCGTCGCGTCGTTCTACCCGATGGCCTACCTCGCCGAGGAGATCGGCGGGGAGCATGTGAACGTCACCACCCTCACCCAGCCCGGCCAGGAGCCGCACGACCTGGAGATCAGCGTCAAGCAGACCGCGCAGCTGGAGGAGTCCGACGCGGCCCTCTACCTCAAGGGGCTCCAGCCCTCCGTCGACGAGGCGATCGCCCAGTCCGAGGTCGGCACGAAGATCGACGCGGCCGAGCTGACCTCCCTGGAGAAGCACGGCACCGAGGTCGGCGGCCACGCGGAGGAACACGAGGAGGAGCACGAGGAAGAGCACGGCCACGACCACGACCACGAGGACGGGCAGGACCCGCACATCTGGCTCGACCCCGTGAAGTACGCCGAGGTCGCCGAGGGTGTGGGCAAGGCCTTCGAGAAGGCCGACCCGGACCACGCGGCCGACTACCGCAAGAACACCGAGGCCCTGGTCGGCCGGCTCAACGACCTGGACGCGCGGTTCGAGGACGGACTGCGCGACACCGACACCAAGGTCTTCATCACCACCCACGCCGCCTTCGGCTACCTCGCCGAGCGCTACGGCCTGACCGAGGAGGCCATCAGCGGCCTCGACCCGGAGTCGGAGCCCAGCGCCGCCCGCGTGAAGGAGCTCTCCGAGATGGCGAAGGAGGACGGTGTCACCACCGTCTTCTACGAAACCCTGGTCAGCGACCGGACCGCCAAGACCCTCGCCTCCGACGCCGGTCTCGCGACGGCCGTCCTGGACCCGCTCGAAGGCATCACCGACAAGTCCGCGGGCGACGACTACATCCAGGTCATGGAGTCCAACCTCAAGGCGCTGCGGACCGCCCTGGGAGCGAAATGACCAGCTCGAAGGAGCAGCACATGAGCGAGCCCGTCATCTCCCTGCGCGGAGTCCGCGCCGACCTCGGCTCGCGGCCCGTGCTGCGCGGCATCGACCTCACCGTGTCCCGCGGTGAGGTCGTCGCCCTGCTCGGCGCCAACGGCTCGGGCAAGTCGACCGCCGTGCGCAGCGTCATCGGCCAGGTGCAGACCGGCGCCGGGGAGATCGAACTGTTCGGCACCCCGCGCCGCCGCTTCCGCGACTGGCACCGGGTGGGCTACGTCCCCCAGCGCACCACCGCCGCCGGCGGCGTCCCCGCCACGGTGACCGAGGTGGTCTCCTCCGGCCGCCTCTCCCGCGCCCGCTTCGGCGTGCTGCGCAAGGCCGACCGTGAGGCGGTGCGCCGGGCCCTGGAGCTGGTCGGCATGGCGGACCGCGCCAAGGACAACGTCGACGCGCTCTCCGGCGGCCAGCACCAGCGGGTGCTGATCGCCCGCGCGCTCGCCGCCGAACCGGAACTGCTGATCATGGACGAGCCGATGGCGGGCGTCGACCTGGCCAGCCAGGAGGTGCTGGCCCGGACCCTGCGCGGCCAGGTCGAGGCCGGTACGACGGTCCTGCTCGTCCTGCACGAACTGGGCCCGCTGGAGCCGCTGATCGACCGCGCGGTGGTCCTGCGCGACGGCTGCGTCGTCCACGACGGACCGCCCCCGCGGGCCGTCGGCCAGCACGCGCTGCCCGGCCACGACCACGTCCACCCGCACGCCCCCGCGGGCGCCGAACCGATCCGTACCGGACTGCTGAGCTGATGGAAATCCTCGACTACGCCTTCATGCAGCGGGCCCTGCTCGCCGCCGTCCTGGTCGGCGTCACGGCCCCCGCGGTCGGTATCTACCTGGTCCAGCGCCGTCAGGCCCTGATGGGCGACGGCATCGGCCATGTCGCCATGACCGGCGTCGGCCTCGGCTTCCTGCTCTCCTGGTCCCCGGTGTGGATGGCGACCCTGGTCTCCGTCCTCGGCGCGATCCTCATGGAGCTGATCCGCTGGTACGGCCGCACCCGCGGCGACATCGCCCTCGCCATGCTCTTCTACGGCGGTATGGCGGGCGGCGTCATGCTCATCAACCTCGCGCCGACGGGCTCCAACGCGAACCTGACGACGTACCTCTTCGGCTCCCTGTCCACGGTGAGCAAGTCGGACGTCACCGCGATCTGCCTGTTGGCGGCCTTCGTGGTGCTGGTCACCGTCGGTCTGCGCCGTCAGCTCTTCGCGGTGAGCCAGGACGAGGAGTTCGCGCGGGTGACGGGCCTGCCGGTGCGGGCGCTGAACCTGCTGACCGCCGTGACCGCGGCCGTGACCGTGACGGTCGCGATGCGCGTGGTCGGCCTGCTGCTGGTCTCCGCGCTGATGGTGGTCCCGGTGGCCGCCGCCCAGCAGCTCAGCCGCAGCTTCGCGGCGACGTTCGCCATCGCGGTCGCCATCGGCGTCACCGTGACCATCAGCGGCACGGTGACCTCGTACTACCAGGACGTGCCGCCCGGCGCGACGATCGTGCTGCTGACCATCGGGGCGTTCATTCTGCTCACCGCCCTCGCCACCCCGCTCGCCCGGCGGCGGGCGCGGGCCGTCGCGGCGGCGCAGGGGGACGGGGACCCCGCGGAGTGCGTGATCCCGCCGAGCCGGGGCAGCGGTGGAAAGGTCGGCGTCTGACCTCCGCCCCAGCCCGGGCTGGCACAATGGCCGGGGCAGGCAGACCCTGAGGAGGCACCCCGTGACGACCGCTGGACCGCCCGTGAAGGGCCGCTCCACCCGGCAGCGGGCCGCCGTGGCGGCGGCCCTGGACGAGGTCGACGAGTTCCGCAGCGCGCAGGAACTGCACGACATGCTCAAGCACAAGGGCGACTCGGTCGGGCTGACCACGGTCTACCGCACGCTCCAGTCCCTGGCGGAGGCGGGCGAGGTCGACGTCCTGCGCACGTCCGACGGCGAGTCGGTGTACCGGCGCTGCTCGACGGGCGAACACCACCACCATCTGGTCTGCCGGGTCTGCGGCAAGGCGGTCGAGGTGGAGGGGCCGGCGGTCGAGAAATGGGCCGACGCGATCGCCGCGGAACACGGCTACGTGAACGTGGCCCACACGGTAGAGATCTTCGGCACCTGCGCGGACTGCGCGGCGGCCGCGGACTGAGGACGGTTTTTTCTCCCCCGCCGCCCCTACCCGTCCCGTACCTGGGGGCTCCGCCCCCAGACCCCCGTATCGGGCCCTGAACGGGCCTCGTCCTCAAACGCCGGACGGGCTGAGATCAGCCCCTCCGGCGTTTGAGGAGCGGGGGTCCAGGGGGCAGAGCCCCCTGGGGGACGGGAATGGGCAGGGGCGGCGGGGGCGAACAAGCCCCCCGGCTACTCCTGCCGGCCCTCCATGGCCAGAAGCTCCTCGTTCGGGATCGCGCCCCCGAAGCGGCGGTCCCGGGACGCGAATTCGACGCACGCCCGCCACAGGTCACGCCGGTCGAAGTCCGGCCAGAGAACGTCCTGGAAGACCATCTCCGCGTAAGCGCTCTGCCAGAGAAGATAGTTGGACGTGCGCTGCTCACCACTGGGCCGGAGGAAAAGGTCGACGTCCGGCATGTCCGGGTAGTACATGTACTTCGCGAACGTCTTCTCGTTCACCTTGGCCGGATCCAGCCGCCCCGCCCGCACATCCTCCGCCAACGCCTGCGCCGCGTCCGCGATCTCGGCCCGCCCGCCGTAGTTCATGCAGAAGTACAGCGTCAGCCGGTCATTGTCCTTGGTCTGCTCCTGCGCAACCTGGAGCTCCTTCGCCACGGACTTCCACAGCTTCGGCATCCGCCCGACCCACCGCACCCGGATCCCCAGCTCGTCCAGCTGGTCCCGGGTCTTGCGGATGAAGTCGCGGTTGAAGTTCATCAGGAAGCGCACCTCGTCCGGCGACCGCTTCCAGTTCTCGGTGGAGAAGGCGTACAGCGAGATCGCGCCCACGCCCATCTCGATGCCGCCCTGCAGCACGTCCAGCACCCGCTCGGCGCCGACCTTGTGCCCCTCGGTGCGCGGCAGCCCGCGCTCCTTGGCCCACCGCCCGTTCCCGTCCATGACGATCGCCACATGGCGGGGGATCAGCTCCCCGGGAAGCTTCGGGGGGCGGGCCCCGGACGGGTGCGGCTCCGGCGCCCTGTACTCCCGACGCTGCCGCCCCAGGATCCCGCGTACGACCATGTGCCCCTCGACTCCCTTGCTTCCCTTACTTTTCCACGTACCGAAGCGAACGCAGCCCGCGTTCCAGATGCCAGTGCAGGTAGGCGGAGACCAGTCCGCTGCCCTCCCGGACGTACCGCGGCTCGCAGGCGTCCGCGGTCTCCCAGTCTCCCGTAAGCAGCGCACCGAGCAGTTCCAGGGTCCGCGGCGAGGGTACGACGCTACCGGGCACCCGGCAGTCGGCGCATACCGAGCCCCCGGAGGCGACCGAGAAGAAGCGGTTCGGTCCGGGCATCCCGCACTTCGCGCAGTCGCCGAAGCTGGGCGCGTAGCCGTTGACGGCGAGGGAGCGCAGCAGGAAGGCGTCGAGGACCAGGTGCGGGGCGTGCTCCCCGCGGGCGAGGGTGCGCAGGGCGCCCACCAGCAGCAGGTACTGCTGGACAGCCGGCTCACCCTCGTGGTCGGTGAACCGCTCGGCGGTCTCCAGCATGGCGGTGCCGGCGGTGTAGCGGGCGTAGTCGGTGACGATGCCGCCGCCGTAGGGCGCGATGGTCTCGCTCTGGGTGCACAGCGGCAGCCCGCGCCCGATCAGCTCGCTGCCGCGGGCGAAGAACTGCACGTCCACGTGGGAGAACGGCTCCAGCCGGGCCCCGAACTTCGACTTGGTGCGGCGCACCCCGCGAGCCACCGCCCGCACCCGCCCGTGCCCTCGGGTGAGCAGGGTGATGATCCGGTCGGCCTCGCCCAGCTTCTGGGTGCGCAGCACGATGCCGTCGTCCCGGAACAGGCTCATCGCGCGCCCCCGGGGGGCCGCGGCTGGAGGTGGCTCATGGAGTCATTCTCGCCTACCGAGGGGGCGGTCGGGGGCGCTGATGGCGGTCCAGGGGGCCCGGTTCCAGGGGCTGTCCCGGTTCGCCGGGTCCAGCAGCGACCGCAGGTGGGCGTCGGCGGTGGCCCGCGGTGCCGGGAAGTCGGCGTCGGGGGTGCCGCGCAGGGCGTCCTGCCAGACCTCGCGGCCGAGGAGGTAGTGGTCGGCGTACTCGTGCCAGGAGGCGTACGTCCGCACCACCGACGGCACGATGTTCTTCAGCGCGGTCCAGGCGTCGGCCTCGTCCAGCAGCCCGCAGGCGAAGCCGCGGCGTGAGATGTCGACGTACAGGGCCGCGTCCCAGGCGAGCGGCGAGACCCCGGTGAGCCGGTACGCGCGGGTGCGGTACCCGGCGCGGGACAGCTCGTCGAGCCGCTCGACCAGGGCGGCGCGCGAGGTGATCCCCCACTGCTCGGCGAGCCACTGCCGGGCGGAGTCGTCGTCGATCCTGGTGAACGGGTACAGGGTGGTCCGCGAGGCGCGCTTGTCCCGGCTCACGGGCGCGCTCAGGGACACCATCCACAGCTGGTGCGCGGTCAGCGGCACGGGATAGCGGCGGGCCGCCCTGGCCCCCCGCTTCCTCCAACTCCACAACCCCATGCCGCCGCACCCTAACGCCCGGCGTCAAGGCACCTCACCGCAGGTGCGCGCACCCACCGCCCGCCGCCGCTCGGCGGGCGTGGCATACCGCACCACTTCCGGCGCCGCGTCCCATTCCAGCCCGCCCCCGTACGGTCTGAGCTGCACGTACGGCCCCTCGTGCCCCATGACGATGCCGATCCTCCCGGACCGGGTGTCCACGACGTACGAACCGACGGCTGGCTTCACGGCAGTGCTTCCTTCCCCGCTGCCCACGCATCTTCCGTCCCGTTCGTTCCCCCGACCTCCCCTGTTTCACTCTTCGCATCCTTTTGACGACGCTGCGCGCCTACACTGGGCAAGATCCAGCAGCGTGAGCTGATCGCGTATGCGCTGGACCAGGTTCTGCCATTGGCGAGTGAATCCCGGCGCCGCTTCCAGGGTGTCCCACAGATGCGCGAGGGCTCCGTCCACGTGCGCTCGCGGCATCCACAGATGCAGCAGATGCGTCACGGCCGGACGCAGCGCCGCCAGGGAGCGCGAGTCGTCCGCCCTGTCGAAGGGGTGGTCGTCCAGCATCCGCTGAACATGCGTCAGCAGCCAGTCGTGCAGGGCGAGATCCTCGCAGAGTCCGGCGGCGGCGGAGGCCGGGACGTCCGGCGGCAGCCGCAGCTTCACCGTGCGCAGCCCGTCCTCGGCCAGGGTGAAGTTCGTCAGCGCGGCCGGCCTGTCGCCTCCGGTCCGCAGCGCCACCCACCGCAGTCGCGTCGGTGCCGATGCGAAGGGCGCGCGGCGGTCGAGCAGCTCATGGCGGCACAGCTGGGCCGCCAGCCCCTCGGCGATCGTCCCGGTGTCGAGTTCACCGCGCCGGGCGCCTTGCAGCACACCTGCCGCGGTGGCCTTTCGGGGCAGCATGCCGAACGGTTCGACGATGCCCGGGCGTACGAGGTACTGCCCCCAGGGGCGCCGGGTGTCCGGGCCGACGGCCGGGAGGCCGAAGTAGGAGGTCGTCTGGAGCAGCCGCCCCTCGGTCAGGGCCGCTCGGCCGATCACCGTTCCGACGGCCCGGGTCCGGCTGCCGTCGGAGGCGGGCAGTCGGCAGTCGACTCCGGTCAGCGTCTCGGGTGACAGCACATGCATGATGGGGCGTTCGGAGACCCGGACGTACATGTCCGCGCGCAGCCGCAGCAGTTGGGCGGCCCCGCGGCGGTCCAGCGCCTGCGTGGTGGGCAGTAGGCAGGTGCGCACCTCACCGCAGACGAGAACGGTGGAAGCCGATTCGCCGGTTTGCGCGGCCATATCAGTGCTTCCCGTCCTCGATGGGGTCGCCGGGCTCTTCGTAGAAGACATAGGTGGCGCGTTGTGCCACCTCCGGCGGGACGGGCATCCCCTCGTCGGCGGACCGCTTGGCTACCTGTGCGAGCGCCGCCGTGTCCACGTCCACCTGATCGAGGACGAGCCGTACCGCGTTCTCGACGGGCAGGAAGTGATGCGGCACGAGCGTGCAGGTGCGGTAGGCGCTGAAAGCCGCCTTCGTGGCACTGACCTTGATCAGCGGCGGCAGCCGGTCCCAGTCGGGCGGGAGGGCCGCAACGTCCTGTTCCCGCGGCACCAGCACGGGCTCGCCGAGATGGCGTAACAGCCCCAGCCTGGCCAGTTGCCATACGGCGGCCAGGAACGAACAGGACCACACCCTCTGCCCGTTCTTGTCGTCGGACCACAGTTCGACGTCCATGAAGATCGAATGGTTGCGGGCCGCGGTCTCCACGGGTGGCTCCCAGTCCGTCCTCCCCCGGTCGGTGCGGGGCGGCGAGGCCGGTGAGCGCGAGCCGTTGGTGAGCCAGCCGGTGCGGCTCGCGGGCGGGCGGAAGCCGTAGGAGCCGGGCGGCGGTGACTCGACGAGGCGGTGCGCGACGGACTCGGCGAGCGCCACCCCGTCCGCGACCGCGCAGCCCGACTCACGGGCGAGGTAGTCAATGGTGAGTCCGGCTCTCCCGGCCTCCTCCAGCACGGTCGGAATCACTTCGTCGGGCGTGGAGAACCGGGTGAAGTAGTCGTCGATCAGGAAACACGTGCTGATGCGCGGCCGTTTGACGCGGCGTGCCGCCCGCGCGCGTACGGCGTCCGCCCAGATCCGCACCTCGGCGAAGTGCTCACCGAGCCGCTTCGGGCCCAACTGGAAGTCCTCCATGTAGAGATGGCCCAGTTCCAGGGAGAGGTGGGCCAACGGCACCGCCCGGGTGCGTGGCTCCGCGGTAGACTCCCGGAACACGCGCTCCGGCACGGCTTCCTCCCGTTCCCGCCAAGTCCTGGCGTCGCCCCCAAAGCCCTCTGTACGAGGTCATGTTGCTCTGTAGGATGCACACCCGAGACGGGGGGCAAACGACGATGGCTGCGTGGCGCGTTCGAGAGGCTCGCCATGCCGATCTCACCCTGGTCCGCGCACTCCTCGCCGACACGTGCGAACCGGGGGCCGTTCCGTCCACCGAACTCCTCACCGTGGCTGTGGCACGCGGTTTCGTCCGGTTGGCCGAGGCGGACGACGAGTTGATCGGTTGCATCGCCGCGGAGATGCCCTCGCCGGGGCACGCACGCCTCTCCGTGATCGCGGTACGGACTCAGCACCGGAGACAGGGAGTTGGCGCGGACCTCCTGACGGGCCTGGTGGAGAAGTTCTCCCTGTCGTCCGTCGAGCCGCCCCTGATCTCCGCCGTGGCGAGTACGGAACAGCCGGCGGTGACACAGCTCCTCCTCGGTTGCGGCTTCATAGGGACCCGGGTCATGCAGTCCGGCACCACGGACGGACCGCTCCACATCCACTTCCAGCACAAGGCGCGAGTGGAGTACATAGATCCGGACGCCCGGCATCTCGTGCCCACGCGGGCCACGGAGCAGCTCAAGGACTCGCTGGCCCCCTCGGACCACGCGGTGACAGCGCTGGTCACGCTGGGCGGTGAACCGGCCTTCGAGATCGCCCGGTTCGAGCAGGACGACCCCGCGGCGCTCCAGTCCGGCGAGGCGGCGGCCGGCATAGCGTTCTCCGGTTCCATCCTCGCCGCGATCACGTTCCTGCTGGGCTTCGCGTTCTCCTCGACCCGGTTTCCCGATGATGTGCGTCTGCTCCTCATCGGGGCGACATTCAGCACCGTCCTCTCCTTGATCGTCTACGCGAGCGCCTCCGGCGAGCTCGCTCGTATCCGGTCGAACTCCTTCGGCAAGATCATGAAATGGGGGAACGTGCTCTCCGAATACGGGGGCGTGCTTCCCTTCCTGATCTCACTGCCCGTCACTTACGCCCAGGCCAGCGGCGATCCGTGGACAACCATGGTTCTCGCCGTGGTCCTCAGTGCCGCGCTCGGCTGGTACGAGCGGTCCGAGTTCTCGATCGCCCACCGCTTCAGGCGCACGCCGACCGAGGTCGCCCTGACGGTGCTGACGGCGGCCTCGCCGACCGCGGGTGCGGCCCTCGTGGCGACGGACGTCACCAGCTGGCCGTGGACCATCGCGCTGACCGTCACGCTGGCCGCCCGGACCTGGCTGTATCTCTTCCGTCGGGGCGCGGAGGCCGATATCGCGGAGCGTCGGCAGTGGCAGATCAGGCAGTAGGGGCCCGGTGTCCCGTCGCCCCGCGGACGCGTTCCACGATCTCACGGGCGCACCCCCAGGACAGTGTCACTCCGGCGCCGCCGTGACCGTAGTTGTGCACCAGCAGGGTGTTCCCGCGCCGTTCTTCCGTGAGCCGGACCGGTTTGCGCACCGGACGCAGTCCCACGCGCTGTTCGACGACACGGGCTCCGGCGATCGACGGCTCGATGGCGGCGCAGCGTCGGATGATCTCCCGCGCCGCGGTTTCGTCGGGGACCAGTTCCCAGTTGTCCGGGTCCGAGGTTCCGCCCAGAACCAGCACATCGGGGTGTGGGTAGATGTAGGTGAGTTCCTCGGCACCGGGGGTGTCGTCGCAGAAGAACGACCGGATGCCGGGGTTCTCCACCACGACGAGTTGGCCCCGCACCGCCTTCACGGACGGGTCGTCCGCCAGGAACCTGGCCTCCGCACCTGAGCAGTTGACGACCACCGGCGCTTCGTGCAGCGCCTCGTCCAGCGTGCCGTACCGGTGCCGGCGGATGGAGCCGCCGGCACGCACGAGCCGCCGTTCGAGGTACTGGAGGTATCGGGGCATGTCGACGAGCGGGGCACGGTACCGCCATCCGGTCACGTACCCCGGCCGCAGGTCGTCCGGCGGGCACAGGCGCGCGCCGACGAGGCTGCCCCACGTCGGCATGTCGCACGGGACCCTGGACTCCTGGGTCCCCTCCACCAGCCTGACCCCCGTGTCGGCACGGCCGCTCAACTCGGTCAGCACCGAGAGGGTCTCCCGGCCCCATCGCTCCACCAGATCGCTGGGCTCCGCCAGATACGGGTCCCACATGGCACCCGCGGCCGCCGACGTCGTCCCACCGGAAGGCCGGTCGGTGTCCACACGTACGTCCATCCCGGCCTCCGCCAGGCACACCGCCGTGCTGAGTCCCGAGACTCCCGCACCGATCACCACCACACTGGCCGACACTGCTCGCCTCCGTCGTCCGAGTCCCTCGGTGCCCGGCTCGGGCAACGTTGTCGTCCGCGCCTTCGAGACTAACGGAACTCACGTGCGTACGCCCGTACGGTCCTGTCAGCGTGTGCCGTAGGCGAAGATCATTCCTCCCTGTCCTTCACGCAGGTCGGCAGAGAACTGCAGATCCACTGTCCGGAAGGCGTCGGTGAATCGCTTCAGGCTCGCCCGCACCTCCGGCTCCCCCACGTTGCAGGCCGGGAAGAAATACTCACCCGCGCAATACCCCACGGAATGCGCCATAAATGCGGCAGCGAAGGGCGCGCCCGGGGCCAGCGCCCACAGGAAGCACTCCACGCCTCGGTCGAAATCCGCACGCGAGGAGGTGATCGACTCGGCGACGAAGAACATGGTGCCCATCGACCACCGGCCCTCGTGCCGGGCGAGGTCGAAGATGTCGCCCTCCTGGACCGACACGGCATCCCGGAACCGGGCCCTCGGGTCCACGTCCAGGGCGCTGTACGCCTCGTTCTTGCACAGCACGTGCCAGAACTGGTCCCAGTGGCCGTCGTAGGAGTCGGCCTGGTCCCGCAGATACCGCACGTTGGCGGAGGAGCGGTCCAATAGTGTGATCTCGTCACACCAGGGCAGCATGGCGAGCGCGGGGTAGAGGTTGCCGCCGGCTCCGACGTCGATGCCGGTGACCGGCCGGTCGCCACGCCTCGGGAAATGCTCGCCGAAATGATCCCGGACGATGGAAAGGATCTCCGCGTCCAGCGTGTGTATATAGCGGTAATTGTGATCCACATAGGCGTGCGGGTCGAATGCTGCCCAACTGGCTTCCGAATTCAACGGGGCATCCCCCCAAAGGCCTATGGATTCATGCATCAAGGTACCAACGCCGGGGCATGGTGGGGCCGGACTATCCCTGATTGCCGGGCCGCGACCGAGCTCCCGCGCACCGATACCGCTCCCCCAACACCCCATACGCCTCCTTGGGCTCCCAGTGCCAGTCCGAACGTGGGTCCTCCGGGCGGTCCTTGACGGTCCTCGTGATGCTGTAGCTCGCCAGGTCGAGGTCGTAGCGCGGGTTGTCGGGGCGGTGCGGGGCGTCCGGGGTGACGAACTCGAAGGCCATGGCCGCGTACAGGCCCAGTGCCTCGAAGATGTCGACCAGGCCGGTGAGGTAGTCGGCCTGGGTGCGCTCGCTGCGCACCGGGTTGCCCTTGATCTCCGGCGGGGTGCTGTCGTGGTCGACGATGTCCCAGGCCATGCCGCCCGCCTCGGGTGCGCCGACGTACGCGCAGGTGCCGAACTCGGTGACGGCGAGGGGCTTTCCGAAGCGCAGGTAGCTCCTCAGCTCGCGGATGTGGTCGGCCGGGTCGGGGTGGGCCGAGTAGTAGTCGATGCCGACTATGTCGAAGAGGTTCCAGTCGACCGTGTCGTGCTGCGCTGCCGCGTAGCTCAGGCGGCCGTGGAAGACCGAGCGGCCGACCGCCGCCGCCCGGGCGGTGAAGCGGTCCAGGCGGCGCTGCATCCGCTCCCAGTCGACGGTGCCGTTCAGGAGGTTCTCGATGCGCTCCAGCACGTTCGCGCCGGGCACGATTCCCGGCACGTACAGCCAGAACTCGCAGCCCACGCTGAAGTCGACGCCCGCTCCCTGGCGGCGCAGGCGTTCGGCGTGGCGGCCGGTCTCGGCGAGGTGGTCGAGGATGTCCCGCTCGGGGACGTCCCCGAGGGTGGGCTGGAGCCAGACGCGCAGTCCGCGCTCGGCGGCCTCGGTGGCGGTGGAGGTGAGGCGTTCCACGCCGTCCCCGGTGACCTCGACCGTGTCCGCGTGCAGTTCGTTCCGGATCGCGTTCAGGTCGGCGCGCATCCGGGCCTTGCTGAAGGCGGTGCCCGGGGTCTCCCCCGCGCCGACGGTGTAGACGACACCCCGGTGTCGTAGACCTCGGTGTCGTAGACCCCGGTGCCGGCCCGCCGCCGCGGCCGTCCCGGCCGGGAGCAGCGCCCCCGCCGCGCCCACGGCCGCCGCCCCGGCCAGGAAACGCGCCCTGCTGATCCCCTTGCTGGTGCTGTTGTCCCTCGTCATACGACCACTGTGGCGAGCGGTGCCGCGGGGGTCTGTCGGCCGATGGTCTACGGCACGGCGACCAAGGGATGAGGCGGCGCGCCGGTCAGTACGCAGACCGTTTCCAGCGGGGCGACTCCCGTACGGCACCCGTACGAACGGAGACGGCACGAACCGACGCGCTCAGCTGAACCGCCGCACATACCGCCGCTGCCACGGTGTCTCCACCGCCCGTGGGTCGTAGTGGCGGCGGACGTAGCCGACGGCCTCCCCGGGCGGTACGCCGTCCAGGACCGCGACGCAGGCCAGCGCCGTGCCCGTACGGCCGCGCCCGCCGCCGCAGGCGAGTTCCACCCGCTCGTCGGCGGACCGCCGCCAGGCCTCCCTCAGTACCTCGCGGGCCCGGTCGCGGTCGGCGGGGAGGCGGAAGTCGGGCCAGCGGAGCCAGACCGACTCCCAGTCGCAGTCCGGGGGTTGGCCGCCCAGGAGGTAGACGCCGTACGACGGTCGCGGGCCCTCCGCCGGGAGCGGGCGGCGCAGGGCGCGGCCCCGGATCAGGCGCCCGGAGGGGAGCCGGAGTACGCCGGGGGCTTTCTCGTCCCAGTGTGAGTCGTCCGTCATGGACGTATTGGAACCCGGGCGCGAGTGGCGGGCAACCGAATCCGTGCGGACGGTGGTCTGGAGAGCGAGGGAGGGTGCTTGATGCAGGTCGAACTAGAAGACCGGTTCCAGGAGTTCGTCAGAGCCCGGTGGTCCCATCTCGTGCGGACCGCGTTTCTGCTCACGGGCGACGCGCACCACGCCGAGGACCTGACGCAGACCGCGCTGGCCAAGGCGTACCGGTCCTGGCGGCGGGTGGCGCGCAGCGACAACCCGGAGGCGTACGTCCGGCGGATGCTGGTCAGCTGCAACAGCGACCGGTTCCGCAAGCGGCGGGTGCCCGAGTCGCTGACCGCGGCCCCGCCGGAGCGGGCGGGCCGGGACGAGACGGCCTGGGCCGACGAGCGCAGCGCCCTGCTGCCCGCGCTCGCCCAGCTGCCGCCCCGGCAGCGGGCGGTGGTGGTGCTGCGGTACTGGGAGGACCTGTCCGAGGCGGAGGTGGCCGACGCGCTCGGCTGCTCGCCGGGCACCGTCAAGAGCCAGGCGTCCAAGGGCCTGGCGAAGTTGCGTACGTATCCGGGGCTCGCGCGGGCGATGGGCGCCGGGGAACAGCCATGTGTCGACGGGGGTACCCACAGATGAGCGAGGAAGAGCGGGACTTCGAGGAGCGGGTGCGCGAGCTGCTCGCCGAGGACGCCTACACCATCCGGCCGTCGACCGTGCCGTACCCGGAGATCCGGCGGCGCGGCGCGGTGGAGCGGCGGCGCCGGGTGGTGGCGGCCGGGGCGGTACTGGTGACACTGGCCGCGCTGCCCGTGGGGGCGTACGCGGTGAGCGGCGGCGGTTCGGGAGGGAGCAGTGTCGCCGACGCGCCGTCGGTGAGCGCCACTCCCTCCGCGAGCGCCACGCGCTCCCCGAGGCCGACCCCTCCCGCCGGTCCGGCACGGCCCGCCACCGACGGGCAGCTCCTGGACGGCATCACCTTCGAGCGGGCGGCCGAGGCGGTGGACCAGTGCCTCGCGTACAACGCACAGTTCACGCACGGGCCCGAGGGCATGGACCAGGACCTCGGCCCGGCGGACAGCTACCGGATCATCCTCGCGATGAAGAGCACCGGCGACTCCAACGCGCCCGGTGACGGCATGTTCGTCGTCGCGGTGAAGAAGGACGACCCGGCGGGCATCCGGATGATCTGCAACATCCGCGACGGTGAGGCGCAGGGGCTGAACATCGGCGGCGCGGACACCTACCCGGGCGCGCCCCCGGTCCTGGCGGACCTGAACGGCGGCAAGCTCTACCAGCAGTCCGTGCTGGACCGGGGCAACTGGAAACTGCCGTTCCGCTGGGGTGTGATCGGCACCTTCAAGCCGTCGATCGCCAAGGTCACCGTCGAGTACGGCGGTGTGACCAGCCAGGCGGTGCTGGACCACGGCTGGTTCGTGGCCTCCGGAGTGCTGGAGCGCCAGGTGATCATGGCTCCCCGGATCAGGGGCTACGACGCCGGCGGGGAGCTCGTCTACGACTCCGACGAGGACTCCTCGTACCAGCAGACCCTGCCGTAACAGGGGCCGTGAGGGGGTGCAGTACGGGGGGCGGCACCCCCTCCGGCGTTTCCCCATCCCCTAATGTCGTCCGTTTTGTGGTGAAATGGCGCCGTGACTCTCCGCGTCCCCGCGCCCTGCCGCCGGGCCTTCCTGCGACGCACCGGCGCGCTGGCCACCGCCGCCGCGGTCACCGCACCGCTCACGGCCTGCGGGCCGGAGTCCACCATCGCCGTCGACGGCCAGGCGAGCGGCCCGGACCGCACGCTCACCGCGGTCATCGGCTACGGCAACGACGGCAGCTGGGACCCCACGCAGACCGCGTCGGCGTTCGCGATGGCCGCCAACAACCACGTCTACGAAGGCCTGCTGGACACCGACCCGGTCTCCCGCGCCCCGTACGCGGCCCTCGCCACCGCACCGCCCGCCGACCCCACCGCCACCACCTGGCGCTTCACCCTCCGCGAGGGTGCCACCTTCCACGACGGCGAGCCGGTCACCGCCGACGACGTGCTGTTCGTCTTCGACCGGGTCCTCGACCCCGGGACCGACACACTCGCCAGGGGGTTCTTCGCGCCCTGGCTGGAGCGGGTCCGCAGGACCGGGCCCCGTGAGGTCGAGCTGGTGCTCAAGTACCCCTTCCCGGACGGGCTTTCCCGGCTCACCCTGGCCAAGGTCATGCCGCGGCACGTGTACGCGCGGCCCGGCGGCTGGGAGGAGGCGGTCCGGGGCAGGGCGATCGGCTCCGGCCCGTACCGGCAGACCGCGCACCATCCGAAGTCCCACACGGTCTTCGAGGCGTATCCCGGCTACAACGGCCCGCGCAGGCCTGCCTTCCGAAGGATGAACTGGCTGACCGTCGTGGACGCGGCCCCGAGGGTCGCCCGGATCTCCGGGGCGAGCGCCGGGGCGCAGGTCGCCGACAACATCCCGTACGCCAATATCGGGCAGTTGGAGAGCGACGGGCTGACGGTCGCGGGCGGCGCCGGGATGAACAACCTGTTCCTGATGTTCAACACCGCGCACCCGCCCTTCGACGACGTACGGGTCCGTCAGGCCCTGCACTACGCCATCGACACCGAGCAGATGATCGAGGTCGCCCTCAAGGGCCACGGCACACCCGCGAGTTCCTTCCTCGACCGGGCCAACCCCGCTTACCGCCGCGCGCGCACCGTCTACGACCACGACCCAGACCGGGCCCGGGCCCTGCTCAGGGCGGCCGGGGTCAGGGGGCTGATGGTCGACCTGATGGCGGTGAACGTCAGCTGGATCGTGGACTGCCTGCCCACGATCAAGGCCTCCTGGGACGCGATCGGCGTCCGCACGACGCTCTCCCCGCAGGAGACGACGGCCGTCTTCACCAAGCTGGACCAGAACCAGGACTACCAGGTCGTCGCCGCCGCCTCGAACCCCAACCAGTTCGGCCTCGACGCGGACCTGATCATGCGTTACAACTACGGCCCCGACAACCTCTGGATGCGGTACACCCGTTGGGCCCGGAACCCGGTCGCGCGGCGGCTGTTCCGGGACATGGACCGGGCGGCCCGGGAGCCGGACCCGGACCGCA
The DNA here is from genome assembly GCF_900091315.1 of Streptomyces sp. DI166. GTDB lineage: Bacteria > Actinomycetota > Actinomycetes > Streptomycetales > Streptomycetaceae > Streptomyces > Streptomyces fuscus. Next base: position 53,590 of record NZ_FLSP01000002.1, on the reverse strand, counting down.
GGAGGGCGCTGATCCAGGACTACGTGGATGTCGTCGCCGAACAGGCCGTGCTCTACCCGGTCCTCCACAACGAGCTGATGACGGCCTGGGACGCCCGGCTGCTCACCGGGATGCGGGCCCAGCCCTACCCCGGCATCAACCTCCTGCAGGCGAAGTGGGCCTGACGGTATGACGGCTGTCGTACGGATCCTGCTGCGCCGCCTCGCCCTGCTGGTGCCGCTCACCCTCGGCATCGTGCTCTTCGTGTTCCTGGTGATGCGGTTCTCCGCCGTCGACCCGGCGTCCGCGTTCTTCCAGGGCGCCAACCCCACTCCCGCGCAACTGCGGGCGTTCCGCGAGGAGAACGGTCTGCTGGACCCGCTGCCGGTGCGCTACGTGGCCTTCGTCGGCGATCTCCTCCACGGCGACCTCGGCACCAGCGCCCTCACCCGCGGCGAGGTGGCCGACCAGGTGCTGACCGCGCTGCCGCTGACCCTTCAGCTCACCTTCCTCGGGCTCGGGATCGCGGTGGTGCTGGCGCTGCTCGGCGGGGTCGTCGCGGCCGTGTACCGGGACCGGCTGCCGGACCAGGTCGTCCGCGTGGTCTCGCTGGTCGGGGTGGCGGCGCCGGGGTTCTGGCTGGCGCTGCTGCTGATCCAGTACCTGGCGGTGGAGCTGGGCTGGTTCCCGTCCGGGGGTTACATCAATCCGGCGGACTCCGTCACCGGCTGGCTGTGGACGATGACGCTGCCCGCGCTGGCGCTCTCGCTGCCGGTGGCCGCTCAGCTCACCCGGATCGTGCGCACCTCGGTGGTGGAGGAGCTGGACAAGGACTACGTGCGCACCGCGATCGCCGGAGGTCTGCCGCCGCGGGTGGTGGTGGGCCGGAACGTGCTGAGGAACGCACTGGTCAATCCGCTGACCGTGCTCGGTCTTCGGGTCGGCTATCTGCTGGGCGGCGCGGTCGTCATCGAGACGGTCTTCTCGCTGCCCGGCATGGGCAAGCTGATGATCGACGCGGTGAAGAACGGCGACCCGGCGGTCGTCCAGGGCGTGGTGCTGACCACCGCGTTCGGCTTCGTCGTCGTCAACCTCGTGATCGACATCCTGTATCTGCTGGTCAACCCACGACTGAGGGACCCGGCCGCATGATCGTGAACCGTGCCGAACTCACCGCGGCACTCGCCCGCCCCGGCATCCGGCTGCGTGGCCTGCGCCGGCTGCCGCCGCTGTCGAAGGCGGCCCTCGTCCTCCTCGCCCTGGTGGTCCTCGTCGCCGTGTGCGCGCCGCTGCTCGCCCCGCACGATCCGCTGGAGCAGCAACCAGCCGTCGGCGGCACCGGGGCGCCGTCCGCCGAGCACTGGATGGGCCAGGACAGCCTGGGCCGGGACATCCTCGGCCGGCTGATGTACGGGGCGCGCTGGTCGCTGGCGATCGGGCTGGGCGCGACCGCGCTGGCCCTGGTGGCGGGCGCGCTGGTCGGGACGGTGGCGGCGACCTCCCGGCGGGCGGTGGACGAGGCGCTGATGCGCTGTCTGGACGTGGTGATGGCGTTCCCCGGGATCGCCCTGGCCGCCGTCCTGGTCGCCGTGTTCGGCGGCGGGATCACGGTGCTGATCTGCGCGATCGCCTTCCTGTTCACGCCGCCCACGGCACGGGTGGTGCGGGCCAACGTCCTCGACCAGTACGGCGAGGACTACGTCACCGCGGAACGGGTGATCGGCGCCCGCACCCCGCACATCGTGTGGCGGCACGTCGCCGTCAACTGTGCCGCCCCGGTCCTGGTGTTCTGCACGGTGCAGGTCGCCGAGGCGATCGTGTTCGAGGCGTCGCTGTCCTTCATCGGTGCGGGGGTGCGGCCGCCGGACCCGTCGTGGGGCAGTGTCATCGCCGACGGCAAGAACATGGTGCTGACCGGGGGCTGGTGGGCGACGGTGCTGCCGGGGCTGGTGATCCTCGGCACCGTCCTCTCGCTGAACCTCCTGGCCGAGGGCGTGTCCGACGCCTGGGCGGCACCGGCGGCGCGGGAGGTGGAGGCGGCCGAGGGGCCGCAGGCGCCGGAGAGCTGCGAAGGGGGCGGGCCGGTCACCGAGCTGCCCGGGCTGGCGGACGCCGCCCGGCGTCTGCGGTCGAGGGCCCGGCCTCGGCCCGCGCACGGTGAACCGGTCCTGACCGTCGAGAACCTCGCCATCGGCTTCCCGGACCGCCACCGGGGCGTGGACATCGTCGACGGGATCGGCTTCGAGGTGCGGCCGGGCGAGGTGCTGGGGCTGGTCGGCGAGTCGGGCTGCGGCAAGTCGCTGACGGCGCAGACGGTGATGGGGCTGCCGCCGAAGGGGGCCCGGGTGCGCGGCCGGGTCCGTTTCCAGGGCCGGGACCTGCTGACCGAGCCGATGCGGGCGCGGCGCGGGCTGCTCGGGCACGAGATCGCGCTGGTCCCCCAGGACGCCCTGTCCGCACTGAACCCGGCGATGACGGTACGGGCCCAGCTGAAGCAGCTCGTACGGCGCGGCGGGCACCGCACCCCGGCCGAACTGCTCGCCCTGGTCGGCCTCGACCCCGACCGCACCCTGCGCAGCTATCCGCACGAACTCTCCGGCGGCCAGCGCCAGCGCGTACTGATCGCCATGGCCCTGTCCCGGGACCCGCGGCTGATCGTCGCCGACGAACCGACGACGGCCCTGGACGTCACCGTGCAGGCGCAGATCATGACCCTGCTTCTGCGTCTCCGCGAGGAACTGGGCTTCGCTCTGATCCTCGTCTCGCACGACCTCGCCCTGGTCGCGGAGGTCACCGACCGGGTGGTGGTGATGTACGGCGGCCAGGTCGTGGAAACGGGCACCACGGCCGACCTGCTCGAACAACCGGCCCACCACTACACCCGGGGCCTGCTCGGCAGCGTCCTCTCCCTGGAGGCGGCCTCCGCCCGGCTGACCCAGATCAAGGGCGTGGTCCCGTCCCCCGCGGACTTCCCGGCGGGCTGCCGCTTCGCCACCCGCTGCCCCAGCACCACGCCCCACTGCCGCACCGACCGACCGCCCCTGCTCGGCACCCCCGCGCACACGGCGGCCTGCCACGAACCGGCGGTGGCACTGACCGGCACGGAGGCGGCGCGGTGAACACGATCGTCGAGCTGTGCGACACCCACGTCACCCACAAGGCCCGTACCGGCGGCCTCCTGACCCGCGACCGCGTCCACGCCCTCACCGGCGTCGACCTCCGCGTCGCCCCCGGTGAGACGGTCGGCGTCGTCGGTGAGTCCGGGTGCGGCAAGTCGACCCTGGCCAAGGTGCTGGTGGGAGTGGAGCGGCCGGCCTCCGGCACCGTGCTGTTCCGGGGCCGTGACCTGTGGAGCATGACCCCGGGCGAGCGGCGTACCACCGTGGGCCGCAGCACCGGCATGATCTTCCAGGACCCTTCCACCGCTCTGAACCGGCGCCTGTCCGTGCGGCGCGTCCTGCGCGACCCCCTCGACGTCCACGAGCACGGCACGGCACGCGAACGGGAGGACCGGGTACGGGAGTTGATGGGGCTGGTCGGGCTGCCCCCGGCGCTCGCCGACGCCCTGCCCGGACAGCTGTCCGGAGGCCAGCGGCAACGCGTCGCCATTGCCCGCGCACTCGCCCTCGAACCCGCGCTGGTGGTGGCCGACGAGCCGACCAGCGCCCTGGACGTGTCCGTCCGCGCGCAGATCCTGAACCTTCTGCTCGACCTCAAGGAACGCCTGGGCCTCGCCCTCGTCTTCGTCTCGCACGACATCCAGACCGTGCGCCGGATGAGCGACCGGGTCATCACCATGTACCTGGGCCGGATCGTGGAGGAGACACCGGCCGACCGGGTGACGGACCGCTCCTGTCATCCGTACACCCGCGCCCTGTTCTCCGCCGCGCCCGGCCTGTCGCGGACCGTGGAGCCGATTCCGCTGGTCGGGCCGGTCCCGTCGGCGACCCGGCCGCCGAGCGGATGCCCCTTCCGGACCCGATGCTGGAAGGCGACAGAGCTGTGTGCGCGGCAGGTGCCGGAACTCGCCGACGCGTCCACGCCGGGGCACCGGTACCGCTGCCACCATCCTGTCGACGAGGACCGGTCGACCCCCGACCTGGCACAGTCCGCAAGGGAGCCCTCATGAATCCGCTCACCGGTGTCGTCCCTCCCGTGTGCACCCCTCTGACACCGGACCGCGAGATCGACGTCCACTCGCTGCTCAGGCTGGTCGACCATCTGATCGACGGCGGGGTGGCGGGCCTGTTCGTGCTCGGGTCGACCTCCGAGGCCGCCTTCCTGACGGACCGGCAGCGGCGCCTGGTCGTGGAGACGGTGGCCCTGCACGTGGGCGGCCGGCTGCCGGTGCTGGCCGGGGTCATCGACATGACCACGCCCCGGGTGCTGGACCAGGTGTCACGGGCCGCGGCGGCAGGCGCGGACGCCGTGGTGGCCACCGCCCCCTTCTACGCGGCCACCCATCCGGCCGAACTCGCCCGCCACTTCCGGCTGATCGCCGCGGGCAGCCCGGTCCCCGTGATCGCCTACGACATCCCGGCCGCCGTGCACACCAAGCTCCCCTCCGACCTGGTCCTGAAGCTGGCCGCGGAGGGCGTGCTGGCCGGGCTGAAGGACTCCAGCGGCGATCTGGCGGGCTTCCGCGAGGTGGTCACCGGCGTCCGCGACCGCTCCGACATCTCCGGCTTCAGCGTGCTCACCGGCTCGGAGCTGTTCGTGGACGCGGCCCTGGAGCTGGGCGCGGACGGGGCGGTGCCGGGACTGGCCAACGTCGACCCGCACGGCTACGTACGCCTGGACCGCCTCTGCCGCGCCGGTGACCGGCACCGGGCCCGTGCCGAACAGGAGCGGCTGTGCGCCCTGTACGGCATGGTCCGGGCCGGTGACCCGGCCCGGATGGGCGGCAGTTCGTCGGCGCTCGGCGCCTTCAAGGCGGCCCTGCATCTGCGCGGCGTCATCGACTGCCCGGCGACGGCCCACCCGCAGGTGCCGCTCACGCCGGACGAGGTGGCGCGGGTGGGCAAGTTCCTGGCGACGGCGGGGCTGCTCTGAGCAAGCGGCCCCGCCACTCTAAGGAAGCAGCTCCGCCACCGGCAGCCTGCGGAACTCGATCGACTCGTACGGCCCCTTCAGCCCCGTCTCGAACAGCACACCGACCGTGTCCGCGTCGATCTGCACCAGGTCGGAGTAGGCGGCCCGGCGCTCGGAGAGCGTGAGCACCTTGGTGAAGCCCGCCCCGCCGTCGGTGCTGCGCCACACCGCCATGGACTGCCGGGCCGTGGGCACGGACGGGCCGGAGAACAGCAGCGGCGCCCCGTCCCCGGCGAGTTGCAGGACGCTGCCCTGCACCACCGGCACCTCGTCGAGCGCGGGCTGGACGGCGTAGGGCCGGGCCAGCGACGCGGCGCCGTCGTCGGACCGGGCGTCGAGGCGGTTGCCGAGGCTGCTGCCGTGCTGGTCGCGGGAGTTGAAGTAGAGGCGGCCGTCGGGCAGTTCGGCGGCCGTGGTCTCGTTGGCGTTGAGCCGTCCGTCGTAGTCGCCGGCCACGAAACCGATGTGCCAGGTGGTGCCGCCGTCGTCGCTGTAGATCGCGTGGCCGCCGTAGTACTTGGGCTCCTGGCCGGAGTCGGCGGAGCCGGGCGGCGGGGCCACCGAGTGGTTCGCGGGGATCACCAGGCGCCCGGCGTGCGGGCCGTGGCGGAGGGCCACGGCGTGCCCGGGGCCGGTGGCGTACCAGCGCCAGTCGGGCCGCTTGACCTGCTCGGTGATCTCCTCGGGCGGGCCGAAGCTCTCCCCGTCGTCCCGGCTCCGCTGGACGAACACCCGACGGCTCTGCCCGGCCGTCACCTCGCCCCGCATGATCCGCCCCTCGGTCACCGTGCCGCCGTTGTACGAGGTGACCAGCACGACCGTGCCGGTCAGCGGGTCCACCACCGGCGCCGGATTGCCCCGCGTGTCGCCGTCCCCCGAAGCCACCACGGTCTGCATGCCCCAGGTGCAGCCGCCGTCGGTCGAGCGGCGCAGCACGACGTCGATGTTCCCGCTGTCGGCCGCGCCGTCCCGGCGGCCCTCGGCGAAGGCCAGCAGCGTGCCGACGGGCGTGACGACGGTCGCCGGGATGCGGTAGGAGGCGTAGCCGCCCTGGCCGGAGACGTAGGGGACGGAGGTGGTGCACTCGGTGTCCGCGACGGCGGGACCGGCCGGGACCAGCGGGGTGAGCAGGACCGCGCCGACCAGGAGAGTGCGGCTGAGCAGGGTCATCGAGCTCCCTTGACGGAGTGTCAGTGGCTGACTGTCCGTCACAGGGTTCCCGGAGTCACCAGCCCCGACTCGTAGGCGACGATCACCAGCTGCGCCCGGTCCCGTGCCCCCAGCTTGCCCATGATCCGGCTGACGTGGGTCTTCGCGGTGAGCGGGCTGAGCCCCAACGCCTCGGCGATCTCGGTGTTGTTGAGCCCGCGGGCGACCAGGGCGAGCACTTCGCGCTCCCGTTCGGAGAGGCCCTCAGGACCGCCCACCGAGGGCGCCGAGGGGCTGCGCAGAAATCGCGCGATCAGCCGTGCGGTGGGCCCCGGCGACAGCAGCGCCTCCCCGGCGGCGACCGTGCGGATCGCGTCGAGGAGGTCGGCCGGGCGGGTGTCCTTCACCAGGAACCCCGGAGGCCCCGGCGCGCAGTGCCTCCACGATGTGCTCGTCGGTGTCATAGGTGGTGAGCACCAGGACCCGTACCCCTGCCAGGTCCTCGTCGGCGGCGATGAGCCGGGTGGCCTCGATGCCGTCGAGGTCGGGCATGCGGATGTCCATCACCACCAGGTCGGCGCGTTCGGCGCGGGCCAGCTCCACGGCCTCGCGGCCGGTTCCGGCCTGTCCGACGACCTCCATGTCCGGTGCGGACTCGACGAGCATGGCGAAGGCGGCCCGGACCAGGGTCTGGTCGTCGGCGAGCAGGACGCGGACGGTCACGTGGCTCCTCCCAGCGGCAGTACGGCGGTGACGTGGAAGCCGCCCGGTTCACGCGGCCCGGCGTCGAGTGTGCCGCCCACGCTGCGCGCCCGCTCGCGCATTCCGACCAGGCCGAACCCGGGTGCTTTGCCTGGGGTGGGCCCGGCGCCGTCGTCGGTGACCGCGAGATGCAGGGCGCCGTCGCGTTCGTGCAGGTCGATGCGGACTGCCGGTTCGGGTCCCGCGTGCCGTACGGCGTTGGTGAGCGCCTCCTGCACGATGCGGTAGGCGGCGGCGCCGACGGCCGGGGGCGCCTGCCCGACCCGTACCGTCTGCTCCACCTTGGCGCCCGCGAGCCGGGCCGCCTCCACCAGGTCGGGCAGGCCGTCCAGGCCGGGCAGCGGGCCGCGCGCGTCCGGTCCGGGCTCGCGCAGCACCTCCAGCGTGGTGCGCAGTTCACCGCGCGCGGTGCGGCAGGTCTCGGCGATGTCGTCGAGGGCCTTGGCGACCGTCGCCCGGTCCAGCCGCTCGGGGTCGGCGTTCAGGACGTGGGCGGCGACGGAGGTCTGCACGCCGATCAGGGTGATGCTGTGGGCGAGGAGGTCGTGCAGGTCGCGGGCGATGCGCAGGCGTTCCTCGGCGACCCGGCGGCGGGCCTCCTCCTCGCGGGTGCGTTCGGCGCGCTCGGCGCGTTCGAAGACGGCGGCGATGTACTGGCGGTAGAAGCGGACGTCGATGCCGACGAAGATGACGGCGAAGACCCAGCCGTAGATGCGCAGCAGTTCGGCGGCCTCCTTGCCGCCGTTGATGGTGAGCATGGCGGTCAACGACAGGAGGAGTCCGCTGCCGGCCACCAGGATCGTGCGCAGGGCGCGCTGGGTGACGGTGACCGTGTAGAGCGCGATGAACGAGGCGGGGACGGGCGCGGTGTGGTTGTTGTCGAGGCCGTGGTACGGCAGGACGAGCGCCACCACCGCCACGAACACCAGAAGCGGTCGGCGCCGCCGCCACAGCAGCGGCACATGGGCGCCGACGAGGAGGGCCCAGCCGACCGCGTCAGGCCGGCGGCCGGCGTCGGTGGTCGTGGCGAGGAACACGGCGAGGACGAGGGCCGCCACCGCGAGCAGGGCGTCGTTGCGGGTGCCGTGCGGGGCGGTGGTCGGATCGCGGTTGATGGCGGCCATGATCCGCTCCCCTGTCCGGGGGCGGGCCGCGGGGCTGGTGGGCTGCACGGGGTCATCCTCCGCTGGAAGGCGCCCCTCCGGGAGGGAGGGGCGCCGATCGGTCAGTGGGTGGCCGCGGGGACCCGTTCCGGTTCCGCCGGCGGTACGGCGTCGTCCGGATCCTTGGACAGGGCGCCCGGCCACCACACCTTGCGGCCCAGGGCGACACTCGCGCTGGTCACCAGGTAGGTGCGGACCAGGAAGGTGTCCAGGAGCACCCCGACCGCGATGACGAAGCCGAGTTCGACGAGCTGGACCATCGGCATGTTGGTCAGCACCGCGAAGGTGGCGGCCAGCACCAGGCCCGCGGAGGCGATCACCCCACCGGTGGTGCGCAGCGCGGTGAGGGCGGCGATGTCCGGTTCGGCGCCGCGCAGGGACTCCTCGCGCATCCGGTGCATCAGGAAGATGCCGTAGTCGACGCCGAGGGCGACCAGGAAGACGAAGGAGAGCAGTCCCAGCCCGGGGTCGGTGCCCTCGAAGCCGAACAGCGGCCCGAAGACGAGCCCGCCGATGCCGAGGGCGGCGCCCCACACGGCGACCACGGCGGAGACCAGGATCAGCGGGGCGACCACCGAGCGGAGCAGGGCGATCAGGATGAGCAGCACCGACACCAGCACGATCGGCACGACGATCGTCCGGTCGCGGGCGTTGGTGTCCTTCAGATCCAGCTGCTCGGCGCTCGGCCCGCCGACGTAGGACCCGTCGAGCCGGTCCCGCAGGTCCTTGATGGTGTCCGTCTCCCCCGCGCTCTGCGGCGGTGCGACGGCCAGCACGGAGATCTCGGTCCAGCCGTCGCCGGTGCGCCCGGTCTCGGCGCTGTCCACGCCGCGGGTGTCGCGGATCTCGGCGAGGGTGGCCGCGGCGCGGCCGGCCGGGGTGATGACCGTGATGGGCTGGGTGCTGCGCTCGGGGTAGGCGGCGGCGAGGGTCTCCATCGCGGCGATGGCGTCGGGCTTGCTGGTGAAGGAGTCCTCCTGCTTGAGGCTGCCGGGCAGGTTGAAGGAGCCGAGCGCCAGCGCGCCGAGCAGTACACCACCGCCGACCAGCACGGCCACGGGACGGCGTCCGGCGGAGCTGCCCATCGCGGAGAACAGCGACCGGCGGGCCTTCGGGACCGAGCCGTGGCGCGGGATCAGCGGCCAGAACACGCGCCGCCCGAGCAGGACGAGCACGGCCGGCAGCAGCGTCAGCATCGCGGCCAGCGCGCACAGCACACCGACGGTGCCCAGCGGGCCCATGCCCCGGCTGGAGTTGAGGTCGGCGGCGAGCAGGCACAGCAGCCCGGCGGCCACGGTCCCGGAGGAGGCGAGCACAGCCGGACCGCAGCCCTTGAGCGCGGCGACCATGGCCTCGTACGGGCGCTCGGTGCGGCGCAGTTCCTCGCGGTAACGGGAGACCAGCAGCAGCGCGTAGTCGGTTCCGGCGCCGAAGACCAGGATCGTCATGATCCCGGAGCCCTGGCCGGAGATCGACGTGCCGAACCACTCGTGGAGCCCGTAGGCGACGCCCATGGAGAGGTAGTTGGCGACCCCGGCCACGACGAGCGGCACCAGCCACAGGAACGGACTGCGGTAGATGACGATGAGCAGCAGCGCCACCACGGCCACGGTCGTGTACAGCAACGGCCCGTCGAGCGACTCGTACACCTCGGAGGCGTCCGTGGCCAGCGCCCCCTCGCCCCCGACCTCGACGCTCAGCCCGTCCCCGCCCTCGGCGACGTCCCGCACGGCGTTGACGAGCGCGTCGCGGGCGTCCTCGTCGGTACCCGGCTCGTTGCTGGCCACCGGGTACATCAAAGTAGTGCCGTCCTCCGAGGGCACCCCTTCGGGCTCCGCGGCCAGCCGGTGCGCCCCGGCGATCTCGTCGATCTGCCCGGCGGCGGTGGCCCGGTCGGCCTCGGTCAGCCCGCCGTCCCGGTGGTAGACCACGATCATCTGCGTGGTCTCACCCCCGGGCAACCGGTCCTGGATCTTGGCGACCTGGGTGGAGTCGGCACTTGCGGGCAGGTAGTCCACCGCCCGGTCGCGCTGCACATCGGCGAGTTTGGAGGCGAACGGCGAGGCGATCGCCAGCACGACCACCCACAGCCCGAGCACCACCCAGGGCACGGCCCGCCGCCGCCCCCGATCAGAAGTCCCAGCGGCCCCCATGAGCGGGCCTCCCTCCGTTACGTGTCGTCCGGTTCGGGTTCCAGACTTCCGGGGGGAGGGGGCGTAATCGTCGGGCGGCAGGGCGAGTTGGGGGTTACTACCGGGGGTGGCACGGCGGGGGTATTACTCCCCGGGGAGTACGCGCCCGCGTGACTGCGGACGGGACTACGACGGCGTGCGCGCCGCCGCCAGCAGTCGGGTCACGTCGTCGCCGCAGATGGTCAGGGCCGCGCCCACCGTGGCGAGGACCTCGCGTTCGGCCGGGGTGTAGGGGCCGTCGGCGAGGGCGATGCGGGCGCCCTGGAGGAGGATCGACTCGCGGCCGGCGGGGGCCAGGTGCGGGGCGAGGGGGTCCAGGGCCTCGTGGAGCTCTATGGCCAGACCCGCGCCGCAGGGTTCGCCCAGGACCCGGCCGGTGTCGGCGGCGAGGGCCTCCACGAGGGCGTCGAGCTGTTCCTCGGTGCAGTCGTCGAACCCGGCCGCGCGGACCGTCGCGGCGGCGGTCTCCAGGGACGTACGGGCACAGCAGCCGCCCGCGGCGAGGACCGCGAGGGCGACGGTGTGCACGGCGTCGCGCAGCATCGCGGAGAAGCGGGTGGTGGTGGGGTGGTCCAGCACATCGGTGCCGAAGTGGCGGCGGCAGGCCGCGCACTCGACCACGGGTCCGGTCTCGCCGCGCGGCAGCACCGGGACGCCGAGCAGGGTGAAGCGGCGGCGTCCGGTCAGCCGCTGGTAGTTGCGGTCCCCGCCGCAGCCGGGGCAGAAGAACTCACCGTCCCCGACCGGCGTCCAGGCCGTACGGGTGCCCAGGATGCGGGCAGGCCACGTGGCACGGCCGTTTCGTCCCCGTCCTGGCAGCACGTCGCACCTCCGCGAAACCTCGCGGCAACGTCGCCGCGCCCCGTGATGTTAGCCACATCCCACGGCCCGAGTCAGCACCTTGGACGAGACCTTTCCGTGACCTGGGGTGAGATTGGCCGGTATATGTCGGGTACGGGAACCGGCGTGAACGGCGCGGGGGCCGTGCGCCGGGCCGCGACACGGGCGCGACCGGCGCACGGCCCCCGGAGGAACCCCAGGCGTCTCCCGGTTACCGCGCGGCCCGGTTCACCGCGGAGACGACCGCCTTCAGCGAGGCACGCGTGGTGTTGGCGTCGATGCCGATGCCCCACAGGACCTTGCCGTCGATCGCGCACTCGATGTAGGAGGCGGCCTGCGCGGAGGCGCCCTCGCTCATCGTGTGCTCCTGGTAGTCCAGCAGGCGTACGTCGATGCCGATGGACTGCAGGGCGTCGAAGAAGGCCGAGATCGGACCGTTGCCGGTACCGGTCAGCACGGTGTCGGTGCCGTCGACGGTGGCCTCCACCTTCAGCGTGTCCACGCCGTCGGTGTCGGTGGTCGACTGGCCGTTGCGGACCTGGATGCGGCCCCACGGGTTGTCCGGATTGGGCAGGTACTCGTCCTGGAAGACCGACCAGATGTCGGAGCCGGTGACCTCGCCGCCCTCGGCGTCCGTCTTGGCCTGGATGATCTTCGAGAACTCGATCTGCATCCGGCGCGGCAGGTCCAGCTTGTGGTCGTTCTTCAGGACGTAGGCGATACCGCCCTTGCCGGACTGCGAGTTGACCCGGATGACCGCCTCGTAGGAGCGGCCGACGTCCTTCGGGTCGATCGGCAGGTACGGCACCGCCCACTCGATGTCGTCGACGGTGACGCCCTTGGCCTTGGCGTCGGCCTCCATGGCGTCGAAGCCCTTCTTGATGGCGTCCTGGTGGGAGCCGGAGAAGGACGTGTAGACCAGGTCGCCCACGTACGGGTGGCGCGGGTGGACCTCCATCTGGTTGCAGTACTCCCACACGCGACGGATCTCGTCGATGTCGGAGAAGTCGATCTGCGGGTCGACGCCCTGCGAGAACAGGTTCATGCCCAGGGTGACCAGGTCGACGTTGCCGGTGCGCTCGCCCTGGCCGAACAGACAGCCCTCGACGCGGTCGGCGCCGGCCATCAGCGCCAGCTCGGCGGCGGCGACGGCGGTGCCGCGGTCGTTGTGCGGGTGGACCGACAGGCAGACGTACTCGCGGCGGGACAGGTTGCGGCCCATCCACTCGAAGCGGTCGGCGTGCGTGGAGGGCGTGGAGCGCTCGACGGTGGCGGGCAGGTTCAGGATGATCTCGCGGCCCGGTCCGGGCTGGTAGACGTCCATCACCGCCTCGCAGACCTCCAGCGCGAAGTCCAGCTCGGTGTCGGTGAAGATCTCGGGGCTGTACTGGTAGCCGAACTCGGTCTCGTCGCCCAGCAGCTTCTCGGCGTACTCCATCACCAGGCGGGTGCCGTCGACGGCGATCTGCTTGATGTCGTCCTTGGAGCCGCGGAAGACCACCCGGCGGAAGACCGGGGCGGTGGCGTTGTACAGGTGGACGGTGGCCCGCTTGGCGCCCTTCAGGGACTCCACCGTGCGCTCGATCAGGTCCTCGCGGGCCTGGGTCAGTACGGAGATGGTGACGTCGTCGGGGATGGCGCCGGGCTCTTCGATGATCGACCGTACGAAGTCGAAGTCCGTCTGGCCCGAGGCGGGGAAGCCGACCTCGATCTCCTTGTAGCCCATCTTGACCAGTTGGTCGAACATCCGGCGCTTGCGCTCGGGCGACATGGGGTCGATCAGGGCCTGGTTGCCGTCGCGCAGGTCGGTGGAGAGCCAGCGGGGGGCGACGGTGATCCGGTTGTTCGGCCAGGTGCGGTCGGGGATGTCGACCTGCTCGTAGCGGCCGTACTTGTGGATCGGCATGGAACTGGGCTGCTGGCGGTTCGCCATGATTGCGGGGCTCCTCAGGGTGTCCGGACGGACGGCCGACGACGCAACACCAAGCACCGCGGGGAGGGAGTCGACCTGGACTACAGGCCCTCGCCGCGGCAGCTAAGAAGAAGCAGCCCGAAAAGCATGATGCGCAGCATGCTAGCCGAGCCGCCCGCGATGCGACGGTGCGTATCAGTATGCGGGACCGCACGGACGAACGGGACAAAAAGTGCGCTATACCACCCCGCACCCGCGAAGACGGTCCGCTGTCGGCACATTTCACCAATCATGGTTGCGGGTAGTGACAGCGGCATAACGCAGTGCAATGGTGCCGGGCATGACGAACCACGGGGGCCATGAGCCCGTCTTCTGCACTGTCGTACCGCCGCATGTCCTCGACAAGCTGGCCCAGGCCGAGGACCCCGCGCTCGCCCGTCCCGCCCGCCGCACCCTCCAGCGCGACGCCTTCGAGCGCACCCAGCGCCGGCTGACCACCGTGATCGGAGCACCCGCCGTCGCCCTGGCTCCGGACGCCGAGCCGGACAAGCCGCAGCGCACCGTCTACGACGCCCGGCACGGCACCGAGCTGCCCGGCACCAAGGTCCGCGGGGAGGGCGACGAGCCCGGCAAGGACGCCACCGTCAACCGCGCCTACGCGGGCCTCGGCGCCACCTTCGAGCTGTTCCTGAAGGCGTTCGAGCGCAACTCCATCGACGGCAACGGACTGCCGCTGGACGCCACCGTCCACTACGAGGAGGAGTACAACAACGCCTTCTGGAACGGCGAGCAGATGGTGTTCGGCGACGGGGACGGCGAGATCTTCCTCGACTTCACCATCCCCATCGACGTCATCGGCCACGAACTCGCCCACGGCGTCACGCAGTACACCGCCAACCTCACCTACTTCGGCCAGCCCGGCGCGCTCAACGAGTCCATGTCGGACGTCTTCGGCTCGCTCATCAAGCAGTACACGCTCGGCCAGACCGCCGCCGAGGCCGACTGGCTGATCGGCGCCGGGCTGCTCGCGCCGCGGGTCACCGGCAAGGCGCTGCGCTCGATGAAGGAGCCGGGCACGGCGTACGACGACGACGTCCTCGGCAAGGACCCGCAGCCCGCGACGATGGACGACTACGTGCGCACCGGCCGCGACAACGGCGGCGTGCACATCAACTCCGGCATCCCCAACCACGCCTTCTACCTCGCGGCCACCGCCCTCGGCGGCCACGCCTGGGAGCGCGCCGGACGGATCTGGTACGACGTGCTCATCGGCGGGGAGTTGAAGTCGCAGGCCCTGTTCACCGACTTCGCCACGCTCACCGTCTCCGCCGCGAAGTCCCGCTACGGCGACGGCAGTGACGAGTTCCAGGCGGTGCAGAAGGCCTGGGAACAGGTCGGGGTGCGCACCCTGTGAATCCGTACTAGACAGAAGCCATGCGTATTCAGGTGAGGCGCACGGGCGGATTCGCGGGCATCGAGCGGCAGGCCGAGGTGGACACCTCGGGGCGGCCCGACGCGTCCGAGTGGCATGCCCTGGCCCAGAAGGCGCTCGCCGCGGGACGGGGCACGCCGCCGGTCGGGGTGCCCGACGGATTCAGCTACCGGATCACGGTGGACGGGAAGACGGTGTACTGCTCCGACCCGCGACTGACCCCGGAGCAGCGCAAGCTGATCAGCAGGGTGCTCAAGGAGGGCGCGTAACCGGATCGCGTAACCCGGTCGCGTGACCGGGTCGCGCAACCGCGTGTTCACGCCGGGCCGTTGACTTCCCTTACCGCCGGTAAGGATGATCCGGCGCATGGCGACTCAAGAGCATCCGATGCCCCGGTTCCCGGACGGTTTCCTGTGGGGCGTGTCCACCTCCGCCCATCAGATCGAGGGCGCGGCCGAGCTGCGCGAGCGGTCGGTGTGGGACGAGTTCACGGACCGGCCGGGGCGGGTGAAGGACGGCTCGACGGCGGCGGTGGCCTGCGACCACTACCACCGTTACCGCGAGGACGTGGCCCTGCTGGCGGACCTCGGGGTGGGCGCGTACCGGTTCTCGGTCTCGTGGCCGCGGGTCAACTCCCCCGGCGGTCTGGACTTCTACGACCGCCTGGTGGACGAGCTGTGCGCGGCGGGCGTCCGCCCGGTGGTGACCCTCTTCCACTGGGACCTGCCGGCCGGCCTGGACTGGCTTCAGCGGGACACCGCGTCCCGGTTCGCCGACCACGTCTCCGGCGTCGCCGAACGCCTCGGGGACCGGGTGCACAAGTGGATCACCCTCAACGAGCCCGCCGAGCACACCCTGCTGGGCCACGCCCTCGGCGTCCACGCCCCCGGCAAGCGGCTCCTCTTCGACGCGCTGCCGGTCGCCCACCACCAACTGCTCGCGCACGGCCTCGCGGTACGGGCGCTGCGCGCGGCCGGGGTCACGGACATCGGCATCGCCAACTCCCACGGCCCGACCTGGCCGGCCTCGCGCGAGCAGGCGGACGTGGAGGCGGCGGACTTCTACGACGTTCTGCTCAACCGCCTGTTCGCCGACCCGGTCCTGCTCGGCGCGTACCCGGCGGGGCTCGGCGAGTTGATGCCGGGCGACGACGTGGAGGCGGACCTGAAGGTGATCGCCGAGCCACTCGACTGGTACGGCGTCAACTACTACGCCCCGACCAAGGTCGGCGCACCGCAGGGCGCCGAGATCGAATTCGGCGGCGTCTCCATGCCGGCGGACCTCCCCTTCTCCGTACGGGAGATCACGGACGTCCCGCTGACCGACTTCGGCTGGCCGGTGGTGCCGGAGGCGCTGACGGAACTGCTCACCGGCTTCCGTGACCGCTACGGCGACCGGCTCCCCCCGGTGATGATCACGGAGAACGGCTGCTCGTACGAGGGAGTGGACGACCGGCAGCGCATCGCCTTCCTGGACGGCCACATCCGGGCCCTGCACCGCGCGGTGGCGGCCGGGGTGGACGTCCGCGGCTACTTCGTCTGGTCGCTGCTGGACAACTTCGAGTGGGCCGAGGGCTACGCCCGCCGCTTCGGCCTGATCCACGTCGACTACCCCACCCAGAAGCGCACCCCGAAGGCGTCCTACCACTGGTACCGGGAGCTGCTGCGGGCCCAGGAGTGACGGCCCGGGCACGGTCGGTGCCCCCGGGAAAAGTCCTACGAGGTTGTCAGCCCCCCGGCGTACTCTGGAAGCGCCAGGTCGCCCAGGGGGCGGACGGACCGTTTCGAGGAGGACGAGCAAGGCCACAGAGCCGGCCCATGACTCAGACACCCACAGATCGCACACCCGCGCAGGGGCAGGCGAGAGCACAGTTCACCGTCCCCGCCCAGCACCCCATGGTGACCGTGCTGGGGTCCGGCGACTCCCTTCTGCGTGTGATCGAGAAGGCCTTCCCGGCGGTCGACATCCATGTCCGGGGCAATGAGATCAGCGCGGT
Organism: Streptomyces sp. DI166; assembly: GCF_900091315.1. Taxonomy (GTDB): domain Bacteria; phylum Actinomycetota; class Actinomycetes; order Streptomycetales; family Streptomycetaceae; genus Streptomyces; species Streptomyces fuscus. The sequence goes on along the minus strand of NZ_FLSP01000002.1, from coordinate 37,074 downwards.
CGGCAAGGCCGTGGAAGTGGCGCTCGTCCAGCGCCTGTTCGACGAGATGATGCTGGTGCTCCGCACCGGGCAGCCGATGACGGAGGACGCAGTGGAACGCTCGATCGCCATGCTCCGGGCGAGCGAGAACGGCGAGGGGACGCCCGAGACCCCGGCCGAGGTGCTCACCCAGAACATCCTCTCCTCGCGCGGACGCACGATCCGCCCGAAGACCCTCAACCAGAAGCGGTACGTCGACGCGATCGACAAGCACACGATCGTCTTCGGCATCGGCCCCGCGGGTACCGGCAAGACCTACCTGGCCATGGCCAAGGCGGTGCAGGCCCTGCAGTCCAAGCAGGTCAACCGCATCATCCTGACCCGCCCCGCGGTGGAGGCCGGCGAGCGGCTCGGCTTCCTGCCCGGCACGCTCTACGAGAAGATCGACCCGTATCTGCGCCCCCTGTACGACGCGTTGCACGACATGCTGGACCCGGACTCGATTCCGCGGTTGATGGCGGCCGGGACGATCGAGGTCGCACCGCTGGCTTATATGCGCGGTCGCACCCTTAATGATGCTTTTATCATCCTGGACGAGGCGCAGAACACCAGCCCCGAGCAGATGAAGATGTTCCTCACCCGGCTCGGGTTCGACTCGAAGATCGTCATTACCGGTGACGTGACCCAGGTCGACCTGCCGAGCGGCACCAAGTCCGGTCTGCGGCAGGTGCAGGACATCCTGGAGGGGGTCGACGACGTCCACTTCGCCCGGCTGTCGTCGCACGATGTCGTCCGGCACAAGCTGGTCGGCCGTATCGTCGACGCGTACGAGAAGTACGACAGCAAGCACGGCACCGAGAACGGCACGCACAAGGGCCGCTCCTCGGGAGCCCGGGGCTCCAAGGGGAAGTAGACCAGCACGACCATGTCGATCGACGTCAACAACGAATCCGGCACCGAGGTCGACGAACAGGCGATCCTCGACATCGCCCGCTACGCGCTCGCGCGGATGCGCATCCACCCGCTCTCCGAGCTCTCGGTGATCGTCGTGGACGCCGACGCCATGGAGCAGCTGCACATCCAGTGGATGGACCTGCCCGGCCCCACGGATGTCATGTCCTTTCCGATGGACGAGCTGCGCCCGCCGTCCAAGGACGACGACGAGCCGCCGCAGGGCCTGCTCGGTGACATCGTGCTCTGCCCCGAGGTCGCCAAGAAGCAGGGCGAGGAGGCGCCGACGAAGCACTCCATGGACGAGGAGCTCCAGCTGCTCACCGTCCACGGCGTGCTGCACCTGCTCGGCTACGACCACGAGGAGCCCGACGAGAAGGCCGAGATGTTCGGCCTCCAGGCGGCCATCGTGGACGGCTGGCGCGCGGAGAAGGGCCTGACCGGCCCCTCCCCGGCTCCGACCGTCTCATGAGTCCGCAACTCGTCCTCGGCGCGATCGCGCTGGTCGTCGTGGCCTGGCTCGCCGCCTGCGCGGAGGCGGGCCTGGCCCGCGTCTCCACCTTCCGTGCCGAGGAGGCCGTACGGTCGGGCCGGCGCGGCAGCGCCCGTCTGCTGCAGGTCGCCGCCGACCCCACCCGCTATCTGAACGTGGCGCTGCTGGTGCGCGTGGCCTGCGAGATGGCGGCCGCCGCGCTGGTCACCTACGCCTGCCTCAACGAGATCGACGGCACCACGCAGGCCCTGCTCGCCGCGATCGGCGTGATGGTGCTGGTCTCCTACGTCGCCGTCGGGGTCTCCCCGCGCACCATCGGCCGCCAGCACCCGCTGAACACGGCCACCGCGGCGGCGTACGTGCTGCTGCCGCTGGCCAGGATCATGGGCCCGATCCCCTCGCTGCTGATCCTCATCGGCAACGCCCTCACCCCGGGCAAGGGCTTCCGCCGCGGCCCCTTCGCCTCCGAGGCGGAGCTGCGCGCGCTGGTGGACCTCGCCGAGCAGGAGTCGCTGATCGAGGACGAGGAGCGCCGCATGGTGCACTCCGTCTTCGAGCTGGGCGACACCCTGGTGCGCGAGGTGATGGTGCCGCGCACCGACCTGATCGTCATCGAGCGGTACAAGACCATCCGCCAGGCCCTCACCCTGGCGCTGAGGTCCGGTTTCTCGCGCATCCCGGTCACCGGGGAGAGCGAGGACGACATCGTCGGGATCGTGTATCTGAAGGACCTGGCCCGCAAGACGCACATCAGCCGGGACGCCGAGAACGAGCTGGTCTCCAGTGCCATGCGCCCGGCCGCGTTCGTGCCGGACACGAAGAACGCCGGTGATCTGCTGCGCGAGATGCAGCAGGACCGCAACCACGTCGCCGTCGTGATCGACGAGTACGGCGGCACCGCCGGGATCGTCACCATCGAGGACATCCTGGAGGAGATCGTCGGCGAGATCACCGACGAGTACGACCGTGAGCTGCCGCCGGTGGAGGAGCTGGGCGAGGACCGCTTCCGGGTCACCGCCCGCCTGGACATCACCGACCTCGGTGAGCTGTACGGACTCGACGAGTACGACGACGAGGACGTGGAGACCGTCGGCGGACTCCTCGCCAAGGCGCTCGGCCGGGTCCCCATCGCCGGTGCCTCGGCGGTCGTACCGCTGCCCGACGAGCGGGAGCTGCGGCTGACCGCGGAGGCCTCCGCGGGCCGCCGGAACAAGATCGTGACGGTGCTGGTGGAGCCGGTGGGCGCCGCCAAGGAGGAGGAACCGGAGAGCGCGTGACCCCGAAGGAGCTGCGCGACTTCTGTCTGTCGTTCAACGCGGCCGAGGAGGACTTCCCGTTCTCCCCGGAGATCTCGGTGTTCAAGGTGCGCGGCAAGATGTTCGCACTGAGCTGGATCGAGGCCCGCCCGCTGAAGGTCAACCTCAAGTGCGACCCGGAGGACGCCGTCCGGCTGCGCTCCGAGCACCCGGATCTGATCATCCCCGGGTACCACATGAACAAGCGGCACTGGAACACGGTCACCCTCGACGGGGGCCTGCCCGACCGTCTGGTCCGGGAGCTGATCGAGGACTCCTACGACCTCGTCGTGGCCGGACTGCCGCGCGCCGAGCGGCTCCGCCTGGACCGGCCCTGACCGGCACTTCGTATGCTCGGGGCATGACCGAGACCAGTGCGCTTGACCCCGAGGACCGCAAGATCGTCACCCTGGCCCGCTCCGCGCGGGCCCGCAACGGCGTGCCCGAGGGCGCGGCGGTACGGGACGAGACGGGCCGTACGTATGTCGCCGGGACCGTGGACCTGGACTCGCTGAAGCTGAGCGCGCTGCGCACGGCGGTGGCGATGGCGGTGGCGTCCGGGGCGAAGTCGCTGGAGGCGGCGGCTGTGGTGAGCGAGGCGGAGAGCGCGTCGGCGGAGGACCTGGCGGCGGTACGGGACCTGGGCGGGGCGGGGACGCCGGTGCTGCTCGCGGGTCCGGACGGTGCCGTACGAGCCACGGTGCCCGCGGAGTAGTCCGGATGCGCGGGGCGGTCCGGATTCATGGAGTAGTCCGGATCCGCGGAGTAGTCCGGATTTCATCCTTGCCGGGGTTCGTCTCTCGCGCATCAATGGGACCGTAAGTTCCGACGGACCGTCAGATCCGGCCCTCCCGCAGTGTGCCCGCACCCACCTGCCGCGGACGGGCCGTCGGTCCCCCCACACCATCCGAAGGGACCCGGAACCCCCATGAGAGGTACACGCTTATTCACCGGTGCGGCATTCGCGGCCGGCGCGCTCGCCCTGACCGGACTCGCCCTCGCCCCCACGGCCGCGGCGGTCACCCCCACCTCGGCCACGATCAACGCGAACTGCGGCTTCTTCGGCGGCGGCGCGGCCACCCTGACCGCCACCCAGGACGGCACGTCCGCCACCATCACCCTCACCACGTCCGCCATCACCGCCCCGCTCGCCCTCGGCGAGGACTCCATCGCCTCCACGCTGACCCTGGTGAAGGCGGGCGGCGGCACGACCGTGTTCACCGCCACCGAGAACCCGGCGATGGCGGCCGGCGACCCGGTCCAGGTGGGCCCGCTGCCCGGCACGGTGGCCGCCGGGGACACCCTGGAGGCCTACGGCGGCTCGCTGACGATGACGGTCTTCGGCATCACCATCACCTGCACGGCGACGGCGCCGCAGTCACCGGGCCCGTTCGTGTTCTGACGCCGGTGCGCGGGCGAGCGGGGTTCCTCAGAGCGCGTCGGGGCCGCGCTCGCCCGTCCGCACCCGTACGACCGTCTCGACGGGCAGCGCCCACACCTTGCCGTCGCCGATCTTGCCGGTCTGCGCGGCCTTGACGATCGTGTCGATCACGGTGTCGGCGTCCGCGTCCTCGACCACGACCTCGATCCGGATCTTCGGCACCAGGTCGATCTGGTACTCGGCGCCCCGGTACACCTCGGTGTGGCCGCGCTGACGGCCGTAGCCGCTGGCCTCGGAGACGGTCAGACCGTGGATGCCGATCTCCTGGAGCGCCGACTTCACCTCGTCGAGGCGGAACGGCTTGACGATCGCGGTGATGAGCTTCATGCCTCGGCCTTCTGGGCAGCGGGAGGGAGGGCGCCGACAGGGGCGCCGGGGCCCGGGACGCCGAGATCGTATGCGCTCGCGGCCTCCGGGGCCACGGTGCCTTCGGGGATCAGGGAGAATGGGCGGCATGAGCGTTCGCACCCAGTCATCCGACAAGTCGGCCGAGGCCGTCCATCGCGCCGGTTTCGCCTGCTTCGTGGGCCGCCCCAACGCGGGCAAGTCCACCCTTACGAACGCTTTGGTCGGGCAGAAGGTGGCGATCACCGCCAACCAGCCGCAGACCACCCGGCACACGGTGCGCGGCATCGTGCACCGGCCGGACGCGCAGCTGATCCTGGTGGACACCCCGGGACTGCACAAGCCGCGCACGCTGCTCGGCGAGCGGCTGAACGACGTGGTCCGGACGACCTGGGCCGAGGTCGACGTGATCGGTTTCTGTCTGCCGGCGAACGAGAAGATCGGTCCCGGTGACCGGTTCATCGCCAAGGAGCTGGCGGGGATCAAGAAGTCCCCGAAGGTCGCGATCGTGACCAAGACCGACCTGGTCGACTCCAAGGCCCTGGCCGCCCAGCTCATCGCGATCGACCAGCTCGGCAAGGAGCTGGGCATCGAGTGGGCGCAGATCGTCCCGGTGTCGGCGACCGCGAACAAGCAGGTCGACCTGCTGGCGGACCTGCTGGTCCCGATGCTCCCGGAGGGCCCGGCGCTCTACCCCGAGGGCGACCTCACCGACGAGCCCGAGCAGATCATGATCGCCGAGCTGATCCGCGAGGCGGCGCTGGAGGGCGTGCGCGACGAGCTGCCGCACTCCATCGCGGTGGTGGTGGAGGAGATGCTGCCCCGGGAGGACCGTCCCGCGGACAAGCCGCTGCTCGACATCCACGCCAACCTTTTCATCGAGCGCCCCAGCCAGAAGGGCATCATCATCGGCCCCAAGGGCAAGCGCCTGAAGGAGGTCGGCATCAAGTCCCGCCGCCAGATCGAGGCCCTGCTGGGCACGCCGGTCTTCCTGGACCTGCATGTGAAGGTGGCCAAGGACTGGCAGCGCGACCCGAAGCAGCTGCGGCGCCTGGGCTTCTGACCCAGGGGTCTACGCGCTCCGCCCGAAGCCGATCGTCGGTACCGCCCTGCGCAGCGGCCAGGGCCGGGCCAGTTCCGTGGGGACCAGGTCGCTGAGGAAGGCGTACCGGCGCAGGGCCGCCGGGTCCTGGTCGGTGTGGGACTGGATCTCCCGCCACCAGGCGCCGATCTCCGCCCAGCCCGGGGCGGAGAGGGAGCCGCCGAACTCCTGGACGGAGAGGGCGGCGGTCAGGCCCGCGAAGGCGAGGCGGTCGGCGAGCGGCCAGTCGGCGAGGGTGCCGGTGACGAATCCGGCCACGAAGACGTCCCCGGCGCCGGTGGGGTCGAGGGCCTCCACGGCGATGGCGGGCACCGAGGCCGTCTCACCGGTACGTCCGTCCACGGCGTAGGCGCCCTCCGCGCCGAGGGTCACCACGGCGAGCGGGACGTGCTCGGTGAGGGCGTGGGCGGCGGCGCGGGGGCAGTGGGCGCCGGTGTAGCGCATGGCCTCCTCGGCGTTCGGCAGGAACGCCTCGCAGTGTGCGAGGTCGGCGAGCCCGGCCAGGTCCCAGGCGCCGGTCTCGTCCCAGCCGACGTCGGCGAAGATCCGGGTGCCCTTCGCGGCGGCCTGGGCGATCCAGGGGGCCCGTTTGCCGGGTTCCAAAGAGGCGACGGCGGCGCGGGCGCGGGGCGGGCACTCGGGGGCGGGCTCCTCCGGGGGCGGCTCGTGGCCGTGGGAGACCATCGTCCGCTCGCCCTCGTACGCCATGGAGACCGTCACCGGAGAGTGCCAGCCGGGCACGCTGCGCGAGGCGGACAGGTCGATGCCCTCGCCCTGCTCCAGGGCGTCCCAGCAGTACTCCCCGTAGTGGTCGTCGCCGAAGGCCGCGGCGAGCGCGGTGCGCAGGCCGAGGCGGGCCAGCGCGGTGGCCATGTTGGCGACGCCGCCGGGGCTGGACCCCATGCCCCGGGCCCAGGACTCGGTGCCGCGCACCGGGGCGGAGTCGAGCCCGGTGAAGATGATGTCGAGGAAGACGGTGCCGGTGAGGTACACGTCCCAGGGCGGGTCCGTGGGGCGGCGCAGTCCGGCCAGGGGGTCGACCTGTGCCTGGCTCTGCGGCCTCCCGGCGGCGGAGGAAGAGGGTCCCTTTCCGGCGGACGCGGCGGACGCGATCACGGTGCGCTCCCTGACATGGTGCGGATCAGGCCAGTGTGCACCACCGCACCGGCCGGATGCCGCCGCTCACGGGGGAACCACCCACCGCGTCAGACCGCTTCCGTCACCACCGCGGCACCCTCGGCAAGCGCCACCCCGACCCCCGGCATCCCGACATCCCGGCACGCGGTACCCCCGGCATACCCCACCCCGGACTCGCCACCCGCATCACCACCTCGCCACCCTCAGCACGCTCCACCCCAGCCCCCAGCATCTGGCATCCCGGCACGCGGCATACCCCACCCCGGACTCGCCACCCGCATCACCACCGCGGAGCTGGCGGCACGCTCCACCCCGGCTCCGCCGCCCGCATCGCCGCCGCGTCGTCCCGGTCGCGCAGGGTCCCCTCGTCCGCCAGCCACCGCCGGTGCAGGAACCGGAGCCGGTCCCGGTCGAGTTCCACCCCCAGCCCGGGCCGGTCCCCGACCGCGACCCGCCCGCCCTCGAACCGCAGGCGCTCGGTGAGGACGTCCTCCGACTGCCACGGGTAGTGGGAGTCGCAGGCGTGGTGGAGGTTCGGCACGGTGGACGCCACGTGGGTCATCGCGGCGAGGGAGATCCCCAGGTGGGTGTTGGAGTGCATGGAGACGCCCACGCCGAACGTGCGGCAGACCGCCGCGAGGTGCTGGGTGTTGCGCAGTCCGCCCCAGTAGTGGTGGTCGGAGAGGACGACCTGCACGGCGTCGCGTGCGAACGCCTCCTTGATCTCGGCGAACGTCGTCACGCACATGTTGGTCGCCAGCGGCACGTCCGTCCCCGCGGCGACCCGGGCCATGGCCGGGGTGCCGAGCGCGGGGTCCTCCAAGTACTCCAGGACGTCCCCGAGTTCCTTCGCCACCGCCAGTGAGGTCTCCACGGACCAGGCGCCGTTCGGGTCCAGCCGCAGCGGATGCCCGGGGAAGGCCGCCGCGAGCGCCCGTACCGCCGCGATCTCCTCCTGGGGCGGGAACACCCCGCCCTTGAGCTTGAACGAGGTGAACCCGTACCGCTCGGTGAACTTCCGCGCCTGCGCGACGATCCCGTCCGGGTCCAGGGCCGCGCCCCAGTCGTCCTCCTCCGCCGCCACGCCCTCGGGATGGGCGGCCCACTTGTAGAACAGGTACGCGCTGTACTCCACCGAGTCGCGCACCTTGCCGCCCAGCAGCGCGTGCACCGGCAGCCCCAGCGCCTTGCCGAGCGCGTCCAGGCAGGCCACCTCAAACCCGGAGACCACGGACAGCCGCAGCTTGTCGGCGGTCTGGACCCCGCGCAGTCCGCCGACGTCGACCGCCCCGGACACCTGTGAGCCGTCCACGGCCACGTCGTCGGCGATCGTGAACAGACCGTTCAGATCACTCACTTGACGGCCGGTCAGGCGCTCCGCGAAGGGACGGGCCAGCTCCAGGTACCTGGTGTCCCCGTACGTCTCCCCCACTCCCGTCACCCCGTCCGCCGTCTCCACCTCCACGATCAGCCGGGGGGTGTAGGGCTGGTGCACGCCCTGGGTGTTGAGCAGGGGCGGGTCGGCGACCAGGATCGGGGTCAGACGGACGTCCGTGATCGTGAGGTTCACAGCACGGCTCCCACGAGGTCGAGGCCGGTGGCCAGCAGGATCTCCAGGTCGGCCAGGTCACCCGGCGCGGGATCGGTGAGCGGGGCGCGCACCGGGCCCACCCGGCGGCCCCGCAGCCGTGCCGCCGCCTTCACCAGGGACACGGCGTATCCGGGCGCCCGGTCGCGGAGTTCGACGAACGGGACGTAGAACTCCCGCAGCAGCCGCTCGCGGGTCTTGTCGTCCCCGGCGCCCAGGGCCGTGAAGTACGTGGTCGCGATCTCCGGCGCGAAGGCGTGCACGGCGGAGGAGTAGGCGGGGACGCCGACGGCGGCGTAGGCACCGGCCTGGATCTCCGCGGTCGCGGCGCCGTTGAAGAACAGGAAGCCCTCCGGGGCGGCGAGGGTGAGGCGCTGGAGCCGGTCGAGGTCGCTGTGGCCGTCCTTGAGCCCGATGACGTTCGGCAGCGCGGCGATCCGACGCAACGAGTCGGCGGTGAAGGCGACCTGTCCGCGCTGGTAGGCGATGAGCGGCAGCCGGGTCCCGGCGGCGATCCGCTCCAGTTGCCGTACGAGCCCGTCCTGCGGTGCAGCGACCAGGTAGTGCGGCAGGACGAGCAGGGCGTCGGCGCCCGCCTCCTCGGCGATCCGCGCGAACCGCAGGGCCTGCGCCCAGCCGTAGCCGACGCCCGCGACGACGGGCAGCCGTCCGCCGGCCTCCCGGACGGCGAGGGAGACGACCGTCCGGTACTCGTCCTCGTCGAGGGAGAAGAACTCGCCGGTGCCGCAGGCCGGGAAGAGCGCCCCGGGCCCGGCCGCCACGCACGCGGCGACATGCGCGCGCACGCCCTCGGGGTCGAGGGAGCCGTCGTCGTGGAAGCTCGTCAGCGGGAACGACAGCACCCCGCCCGCCATCCCGTCCCGCAGCCGCCGCGCCACGGCCGTACCGGTATCGAGGGCCACCGTCATCCATCTCCCTATGCAGACGAGGTACATGTATGTAGATGGAGGTTAGGTATGCGAACGACGGACCGTCAATGGGGCGGCACGCGCGCAATACGATCGGCGCATGCCAGAGTCAGGAGGCGTCCGCGAAGTGAAGTCGGCCGCGCGCACGGTCGAGCTGCTGGAACTGCTCGCCGCGCGCGGCGACCGCCCGGCCCGGCTCCAGGAGCTGGCGGACGAGCTGGGGGTGCCGCGCAGCTCGATGTACGCCCTGCTGCAGACCCTGATCTCCCGCGGCTGGGTGCGCACCGACGTCACCGGCTCGCTGTACGGCATCGGCATCCACGCCCTGCTTACCGGCACCGGCTACCTGGACTCCGACCCCCGGGTGCGCCTGGTGCGCCCCTACCTCGACGAGGCGTCCGAGGCGCTCGGCGAGACCCTCCACCTCGGGCGTCTGGACGGCCGGGACGTGGCCTACCTCGCGACCCGCGAGTCCCACGAATACCTGCGCACGATCAGCAGGGTGGGCCGCAGACTCCCCGCCCACGTCGGCGCCCTCGGCAAGGCCCTGCTGGCCGAACGTCCGGACGAGGAGCTGCCCGAGGGCCCGTACGAGGCGCTCACCCCGCGCACCCGCACCACCCGGGACGCCCTCGCCGCCGACCTCGCCGGGACCCGCGCTCGCGGCTACTCGATCGACCGTGAGGAGGGCGTCACCGGGATCGTCGGCTTCGGCTTCGCCCTGCGCTACGACACCCCTGCGCAGGACGCCATCAGCTGCTCGGTGCCGGTGGCCCGGCTGACCCCCGGGCACGAGGAGCGGATCGTGGCCGTGATGCGGGAGATCCGCGCGAAGATCGAGTCGGCGGTACCGACCGGCGGGGGCTCCGTGAGCTGGCGGTAGGCGCCGCTTCTGCCCGCCTGCGACCGACCCAAACCGTATGTGCCCCGGATCACACCGCACTCCCTTCTTCGCGCCTGTCCCCGCTTGATACAAATTGCCCGCGCGTTCCTGTCCGTCGACGGTCGTCGCCCATCCCCCTTTTCGAGCCGCTCCTTTCGCACGCCCTGGGAACGCCCGTGTCCGCCCGCACCACCCCGCCCTGGCCCCTCGTCGCCCTTTTCACGGCCGGGTACCTCGCCCCCTACCTCCTCCCGACCACCGTCGGCCGACTCGGCTCGGGCCTCGGTCTGACCGCCACACAGGCGGGCGCCATCGGCAGCGCGCTGCTGCTGAGTTCCGCTACGGCCGGATTCACGCTCGCCTCCCGGGTCGACCGCGTCGGCGCCCGCCCCCTCGCCCGTCTCGGCCTGGCGCTGGCCGTCGTCGGCTACGGCGGGGCAGCGCTGGCCCACTGGATCCCGGCCGTCGTCGCGGGCGCCCTGGTCGGCGGCTTCGGCTCCGGTACGGCCACGGCGGTCGCCGCCACCGGTATCGCGGGCCGCCCCGACCCGCACCGCGTCACCACCTACGGCCTGCTCGGCGTCTCCGCGCTCGCGGGCGCCGTGTATCTGACGGTGCCGCGCCTCGGCCCCGGCCACGGCCTGCCGCTCGCCGCGATCGCGCTCACCGCGCTGGCGGTGTGGCCGCTGACCGGCCGCCTCGGCACCGCGGGCACCGGCACCCGCACCCACCGGGAGGCGGGCCCCCTGCCCCATCGGCGCTCCGGGCTCGCCCTCGCCGCGGCCCTGATGTGCTGGTCGCTCGTACAGAACTCCCTGTGGGGCGTCAGCGGGCGGATCGGGATCGGCCAGGCCCACCTCAGCGAGGTCACGGTCGGCGCGGTGTTCGCGGTCGCGCTCGGCGCGGGTCTGCTCGGTGTGGTCGCCGCGAGCGCGCTCGGGCCGCGGATCGGCCTGGCGGTGCCGATCGGGGCCGGTACGGCGGTGATCGCCCTGTGCGTCGCGGTGAGCGCGTCGGCCCGGGACCTGGTGACCTTCGCGGCCGGGGAGATCGCCTGGAACGCCCTCTACCCGATTGTCCTGTCCTACGTCATCGGCCTCGCCGCCTCCCTGGACGGGCGGGGACGGTGGGCGGTGCTGGTGGGCTCGGCGTCCTCGCTCGGTACGGCGGCGGGACCGCTGACCGGCAGCGCGCTGTCGGCCGCCGCCGGGTTCCCGGTGATGGGAACGGTGCTGGCGGCGGGGCTGCTGGTGGTGGCCGTTCCGATGACCGCGGTGGCCGTGGGAGCGAAACGGCGGTCGCTGCCGGTGGTGGAGATCGCGGTGGACACGCCGGCCTACGAACCCGCCAGGGCCGCCTGAACCCCGCTCCTCACCGGCGCTTGGGCACCGGCACCCGCAGCAGGTCGTGCGCCACGGTCAGTTCGCCCTCGTAGCCGGCCGCCCGCGCCTGTCGCTCGAACTCGTCGGGCTCGGAGTAGCGCTGGCTGAAGTGGGTCAGCACCAGGTGCCGTACGCCCGCCTCCCGGGCCACCCGGGCCGCCTGACCGGCGGTGAGGTGGCCGTGCTCGACGGCGAGGTCGGTGTCCTCGTCGAGGAAGGTCGACTCGATGACCAGCAGGTCGCAGCCGTCGGCCAGGGCGTGCACCCCGTCGCACAGCCGGGTGTCCATGACGAACGCGAACCGCTGCCCCCGGCGCACCTCGCTGACGTCGTCCAGCGTCACACCCCCGAGGGAACCCTCGCGCTGGATACGGCCGACGTCCGGGCCCTTGATGCCGTGCGCGGCGAGCCGGTCCGGCAGCATCCGGCGGCCGTCGGGCTCCACGAGCCGGTAGCCGTAGGACTCCACGGGGTGGGAGAGCCTGCGCGCCTCCAAGGTGTACGACCCGGTCGTCGCGAGGACGCCGTCCCGGTCGACCGGCGCCTGCTGGAGGTCGACGGTCTCCCGGTACGCGGTCGCGTACCGCAGCCGGTCGAAGAACCGCTGGCCGGACTTCGGGTAGTGCGCGGTGACCGGGTGCGGCACCTTGTCGAGGTTGATCCGCTGGACGACCCCCGCCAGGCCCAGCGAGTGGTCGCCGTGGAAGTGCGTGACGCAGATCCGGTTCAGGTCGTGGGCGGCGACCCCGGCGCGCAGCATCTGCCGCTGGGTGCCCTCGCCGGGGTCGAAGAGGAGGCCCTCCCCGTCCCAGCGCAGCAGATAGCCGTTGTGGTTGCGGTGTCTGGTCGGCACCTGGCTGGCGGTGCCGAGGACCACGAGTTCGCGTACGGACATGTGTGTTTATCCGGGGGGCCATTCCAGGCCGCGGCCGCCGAGGACGTGGGCGTGCGCGTGGAAGACGGTCTGACCGGCGCCGGCGCCGGTGTTGAAGACGGTGCGGTGGGCGTCGAGCTTCTGCTCCTTGGCCACGGCCTCCGTCTCGCGCAGGACGTCGGCGGCCAGCTCCGGGGCGCCGGCGGCCAGTTCGCCCGCGTTGGCGTAGTGCGCCTTGGGGATCACCAGGATGTGCACCGGGGCCTGGGGGTTGATGTCCTGGAAGGCGAGGGTGGTCTCGGTCTCCCGGACGATCGTCGCCGGGACCTGGCCCGCCGCGATCTTGCAGAACAGGCAGTCTTCCTGGGGTTCTCCTGGCATACGGATCCTCCGGTGCGGGTGCGGCTGATGATTCGGGGGCATCGTATCGTCGGCGGGTGCGGGTCGGCCTCGGGCTGCCGCGCCGTTCCCGCGCCCCTTACCCGGGTACTCCGGGCGGGGTTTTCGCCGGAGTGTCCTCCAGCGCCTGAAGGGCCCTGTCGATCGCCTCGTCCAACTGGGCGTCCCTGCCCGCCGCGTAGTCCTGGGGGCGCTGGACGACCTCCACGTCCGGGTCAACGCCGTGGTTCTCCACGCCCCAGCCCGTACCCTCCAGCCAGATCGCGTACTTGGGCTGGGTGATGAGCGTGCCGTCGACCAGCCGGTAGCGGCTGTCGATTCCGATCACACCGCCCCAGGTGCGGGTGCCGACGACGGGGCCGATACCGAGGGCGCGGATGGCGGCGTTGACGATGTCGCCGTCGGAGCCGGAGAACTCGTCGGCCACGGCGACGACCGGGCCGCGCGGGGCGTCCAGGGGGTAGGCGTACGGCGGCAGGTCGCGCGGGACGACCCAGCCGACGATCTTCCGGGCCAGCTTCTCCACGACGAGCTGCGAGGTGTGGCCGCCGCGGTTCTCGCGGACGTCGACGATCAGGCCCTCGCGGGCCACCTCGACACGCAGGTCGCGGTGGATCTGGGCCCAGCCCGGCGCCTGCATGTCGGGGATGTGGAGGTAGCCGAGGCGGCCCCCGGAGCGCTCGTGGACGTAGGCCCGCCGGCCGGCCACCCAGTCGTGGTAGCGCAGGGGTTCCTCGTCGGAGACCGGGACGACGACCGGGTAGCGCAGCTCCCCGCCCCCGGCCGGGGACACCGTCAGTTCGACCGGCTTGCCCGCGGTGCCCACCAGGAGCGGTCCTGGCCCGGCCACCGGGTCCACCGGCACCCCGCCGACGGCAACGATCGCGTCGCCCGCCCGTACCGCGACACCGGGGGCCGCGAGCGGGGCGCGGGCCTGGGGGTCGGAGGTCTCCGAGGGCAGGATCCGGTCGATGCGCCAGGTGCCGTCCGCGTGGCGGGAGATGTCGGCGCCGAGCAGTCCCTGGCGGCCGCCGCCGGAGCCGCCGCGCGGGACGACGTAGGCGTGCGAGGTGCCCAGTTCGCCCTGGACCTCGTAGAGGAGGTCGATCAGGTCGTCGTAGGTGGCCACGCGGTCCAGCACGGGCCGGTACCGGTCCAGGACGCCCGTCCAGTCGACGCCGCTCATGTCGGAGCGCCAGAAGTGGTCCCGCATGATGCGGCCGGTCTCCTCGAACATCTGCCGCCACTCCGCGGCCGGGTCGAGGGTCTGGCGGATCCGGCCGAGGTCGACGGTGATGTTGGCGTCGCTGTCGTCGTCGTTCGGGGCGCGCCGGTCGCTGGGCACGACCTTCAGCCGGCCGTCGGTCCACAGCAGCACCCGCTTGCCGTCGCCGCTGACCTCGAAGTGGTCGGCGTCGGCGGCCAGATGCTCCACGCGCCGCTGGACGAGGTCGTAGCGCTCCAGCTCGCTGCTGGGGTCGGGGTCGTCCGGGGTGGCCCGGGAGGCGCCGAGTTCGCCGGTGACCGGGTGGCGCAGCCAGAGCACGCCGTCCTTGGCGGCGCGCAGTCCGCTGTAGCGGGCGGCCTCGACCGGGAACGGCACGATGCGGTCGGCGAGCCCCTCGATGTCGATGCGGGTGGTGGGGGTGCCCTCGCTGTCGGGCGTCTCGTCCTTGTCGGGCGCGTCGAAGGAACGGCCGTGGCGCTGCGGGCCGAACGGTGAGGGCGTGGTCGCGGCGAGCGGGATCAGGTACGGGCGGGAGCCGACGACGAAGGCCAGGTCGAAGACGTGCTCGTCGTAGACGGGGTCGAAGGAGCGGGCGGAGAGGAAGGCGAGGTGCTTGCCGTCCAGGGTGAACGCGGGCGCGTAGTCCTGGAAGCGCATCGGGGTGGCCTCGGTGACCGACAGGTCGGTGGTGTTGGCGATGCGCAGCTGGCTCAGCGGGCGGGGCCCGGGGTGCGACCAGGCCAGCCAGGCGGAGTCGGGTGAGAAGACCAGGCCGGAGACATCGCCGTCCTCGCTGCGGTCGACCTCGCGGACCTCGCCGGTCTCCCGTTCGACGAGCAGGACGCGGCCGTCGTGGGAGGCGACGGCGGCGCGGCTGCCGTCGGGGGCGACCGCGAGGCCAAGGACGCGGCCGAGCTGTCCGGCGGCCAGGCGGCGCGGGGTGGCGCCCGGGGCGAGGCCGGTGGCGGGGGCGAACTCCAGCGCGTCGTCGCCCTCGGCGTCGGTCACCCACACCACCCATTCCTCGCCGTCGACGCGGAAGGTGCGGGGCCTGCGGGCGCGGACGCCGGGTTCTGCGGACAGGGCGCGGGCGGGTCCGGAGCGGTGGGTGACCCAGTGGACGGCGCCGCGCACCAGGACGGCGCTGCCGCGCGCGGTGTGGTCGGGGGCGGCGGAGCCGAACCAGTGGGCGGCGCTGACCGGGCGGGGCCTGCGGTCGGTGCGCTGGCCGCCGAGCCGGATGTCCAGGCGGCGCGGTTCGGCGCCGTCCAGGTCGTCCAGCAGCCAGAGTTCACCGACCGAGGCGTACACGATCCGGGTGCCGTCACCGGCGGCGTGGCGGGCGTAGAAGCCGTCGACGGGGGTGTGGCGGCGCAGGTCGGAGCCGTCGGCGAGGGAGGAGTAGAGGGCGCCGGTGCCCTCGTGGTCGCTGAGGAAGGCGATGCGCTCCCCGGCCCAGACGGGGTACTCGATGTTGCCGTCCAGCTCCTCGTGCAGCCGGACGAACTCCCCCTGCCCCTCCCGGTCGATCCACAGCTTGCCCACCCGGCCGCCGCGGTACCGCTTCCAGTACGCCGCCTCCAGGCTCATCACCGCCGACAGCAGCACGGTGTGCGGGCCGTGGGCGACATCGCCGACGATCCCGTACGGCAGGGTGGTGGCCGGTCCGCCGTCCAGCGGGACGGCGTGCGCCCAGGTGCGGTCGCGGCTGGCCTGGCCCCGGCTGCTGGTGACCAGGACGTGTCCGTCGGGGGTCCAGCCGCGCACGCGGGTGCGGGTGCCCCAGTAGGTGAGCCGGGTGGCGGGGCCGCCGGACACCGGGGCGATGTGCACCTCGGGGGCGCCGTCGCGGGTGGAGGTCCAGGCGACGGTGGTGCCGTCGGGGGAGATCCGCGGCGCGGTGACCGGCATGTTGTCGGCGCTCACCCGCCAGGCCCGGCCGCCCTCCAGGGGGGCGAGCCAGACGTCGTCCTCGGCGGTGAAGGCGACCAACTCGCCGTGCAGATGCGGGAACCGGAGATACGCGGCAGGCTGAGTCACCTGATCACCCTACGCAGACAGGTGACCCAGAGTAAGGGGTTTGCGATCACTTGCCCTCGGGCCAGCACTGCGGGTCCTCCTTGCACCACAGCGTCTTGGTGACGGTCACCGTGACCGTGGGCCGGGGTCCCTGTCCACCGCCGTTGCTGGGCGGCGGCGCGACCGGCGACGGCGTGCCCTCGCAGTTGCCGAGCCCGTCGACCTGGAACAGCGTTTTCCCGCCGACCTTCGCGGTGATGTGCCCGCGCACGCACTTGTTGTCGACGGCCCGGGTGACGACGCCCTCGACGGAGATGTCCCTGCCGTCCTTGGTCTTGCCGGTGCAGTCGACCTCGGCGACGGTCTCCTCGCCCGCGCTCGGCTTCGACCCGTCGCCTCGGTCCCCGTAGGAGGCCGTGCAGGTGAGCCACTGGACGTCGGCCTTGCGGCGGTCCAGTTCCCTGGTCGCCGTCTGGTCGGTGGTCCAGGCGACGGCCGCGGTGCTCATGCCCACGGCATCGCACGCGGCGACCCCGCCGACGGCCAGCACGACCAGTCCCACCGCACCCGCCACACGCGTCCCACGCGGCCGAACCCAAACCCGCCTCAATACCCCCACGGAGGGCAGCCTGCCACTGTCCGGCCCGCGGCGGTAGAGCGCATACGTTGACGTGCTCCCCGCCCTAAAGGACGGGGATTCCAACCTGGGCCGTTTGGCCCTTCTGGGGGCTTCCTGCTTCACGGCGCGGTGCGGGCACGGGTGCCCGTCTTACCTTCGCTCCACAGGCGTTTAGCCTGTCCGCCCGTCCGGCGGCCAGGATGTTGCGTGCTGCGTTGATGTCGCGGTCGTGGACGGTCCCGCACTCCTGGCATGTCCACTCGCGGACCGACAGGGGCTTGGGGCCGTCCTTGATCCCGCAGGCCGAACAGACCTGAGAGGTCGGCTCGAAGCGGCCGATGCGGCTGAAGTACCGACCGTGCCTGGCGGCCTTGTACTCCAGCATGCCGACGAACGCCGACCATCCGGCGTCGTGCACGGACCTTGCGAGGCGGGTACGGGCCAGGCCGGACACCGCGAGGTCTTCCACGTACACCGCTTGGTTCTCGCGGACGATCTTCGTGGATTCCTTGTGGTGCCAGTCCCGGCGCCGGTCCGCCACGCGGGCGTGCTGGCGTGCGACTTTGATGCGGGCCTTGGCCCGGTTCTTCGATCCCTTGGCCTTGCGGCTGAGGTCCTTCTGCAGCCGCTTGAGCTTGCGCTCGGCGCGGCGCAGCAAGCGCGGGGATGCGATCTTCTGGCCGTCGGAGAGGACCGCGAACGCCGAGAGACCGAGGTCGATGCCGGTCTCGGCGGCCGTCTCGGGGAAAAAGTCGGGGTCGGTGTCGACGACGAACGATGCCCAGTACCGGCCGGCCGCGTCCATCGTGACCGTGACCGAGGTCGGTACGGCCGGAAGCCGGCGGGACCAGCGCACCCGGAGGTCGCCGACCTTCGCCACGTACAGGCGTCCGTTGTCGCGCAGGGAGAAGCCGTTGGCGGTGAGCCGGATCGACTGCCGGCTGTCGCGCTTGGACTTGAACCGGGGCGGCGCGATCTTCGGGCCCTTGCGCTTGCCGGTGACCGAGTTGAAGAAGTTCCGGTAGGCGGTGTGCAGGTCCCTCAGAGACTGCACGAGCACGACGGAGGACACCTCGCCCAGCCACGCCCGTTCGTCGGTGCGCTTCGCGGCGGTGACGACTTGTTTTTGAAGGTCGGTGTCCTTGACGTACGACAGCCCCGCCGCATGGGCTTCCTGACGGGCCCGCAGGCCGTCATTGAAGACCACGCGGGCGCACCCGAACGCCCTGGCCAGCGCGTGGCGCTGGGCGGGCTCGGGGTACACGCGGAAGTTGTACCGGAGCTGCACGACCGTGATCCTATCTTTTGGTCTATGGCTGCCAATGGCGAGTACAGGCGCGGCAGACACGTGGTTTCGGCGATGCACGTTCACTTGGTCTTCGTGACCAGATACCGGCGCGGCGTGTTCAACGACGACATGCTGGCCGTGTGCGAGGCGGCCATGCGGAAGGTGTGCGAGGATTTCGAGGCCGAGCTGGTCGAGTTCAACGGCGAGGACGACCACGTGCACCTGCTCGTGCACTACCCGCCGAAGGTCGCCGTGTCGAGCCTCGTGAACAGCCTCAAGGGCGTCTCCGCCCGCATCCTGCGCCGAGACTTCACCGGCCGCGTGAACCGAGCGATCATGCACGGCCGCTTCTGGTCGCCGTCCTACTTCGCCGCGAGCTGCGGAGGCGCACCGCTCACCGTGGTGCGGCAGTACATCGAGCAGCAGCGCCGTCCGCTTTAGCTTCGCTCTGCGGACCGTTCCGGCTTACGCCGCCCTGAAGGACGGGGCTTGCGCCGGCACCATTCGGTCATCAGCGCCCCCTCACGTCACAATCGAGTGCTGCCCAACTCGCCCGCTACCGGAGCCCCATTGACGCCCCCTCGGATCCGTACCCGCCGTCTGCTGCCGTCCCCCCGCACCCCGGACGACACCCCGCCCACGCCCGAGCCGGCCTCCCCCGACCCGGCGGCGGGCCCTCCCGCGCCGCCGTACCGGCGCCGGGTACGGATGCTCGTCGACGTCGTCGACCAGCAGGACGAAGTGGCCTACGTGACCGCGCTGTTCGAGGAGCGGGGATGGACGGTGCGCCCGGCGGAGGCCGCGGAGGCCGCGCCCGCGGTCGCGCACCGGACCTCGCTGATCGTCGAGGTCCGTCTGCACGGCGCCCGGCTGGGCGCCCTGCGCACGGCGACCGTGGAAGTGGAACGGCTCGTCAAGCAGGCCGAGTTGGGCGCCTGGGTGCGGGACGCGGCCCTTGTCGAATACCGGCGCCCGCCCCGGACGACGTACTACGTCCACCGCGCCCACCCGACGCTGGGCCGCTGGTGGATCCGCCTGGGCGCGGCGGACGAGCAGCGCGCGGTGACCGTACCGGCGGGCCCGGACTCCCGGCAGACAGCGGAGGCCGAACTGACGGCGCGCGACCTGGGCGGACGCGCCTACGACCCGGCCGAGCACGCCCTGCGGGTGCCGAGCCACTCGGACGCCGACCCGCCGCGCGACGAGACACCGCACGAGCGACGGACACGGTGGATGTGGCTGGCGGCGGGGGCGGTGGGCTTGATCAACGCGCTCGTCTGCGGGATGTGCGTGGTGTGGGCGGAGGGAGCCTGGAAACTGCTGCCCGTGCTGCTCAGCCCGGCGGGGGCGCTGCCGCTGTCCCGCACGGCGAAGGAGACCCGGGACCGGAGTACGGCGGTCCAGTGGGCGGTCGGGGTCCTGGGCACCACGGCACTGGCGGCGCTCGGAGCGATGGCGGGCCGCCGCTACGAGGCCCTGCCACTGCTGGCGGCAACGGCGTTGGCCGCGCTCGGCCTGTTCATCGGCGCCGGGGTCTCGCTCGCCCTGCGGCGGACCTTCTTCACCCGGCACGCGGCCTGGCTGGTGCCGCTGTCGGTGCCGGTGCTGTGGTCCGTGGTGGGCTGGCTGGGCGGACAGATGCACGCCGCGTACCTGGACCGCTTCGACATCCGCGCGGACGCGGTGCCCACCTCCACCCTCGGCCGGTACTCGGCGGCGGCCCAGCCCATGGGGGTAGCCCTGATCAGCGCCCTGTTCTTCGTCGCCGTCATCGGCTGGCTGCGCCATTTCCACCTGGGCCGGGACCGCGGCAACCGGCTGCTCGCCGTGCTCGCGGCCACGCTCCTGTCCGTCGCCTACGCGCTGACCGCGATCGGCCTCGGCACCAAGGACGCGGGCGGCGCGGCGGGCCGGGCAGCGGAGAACGCCGCCCGCCAGGGCACCCGCCCACCGGACTACTACGGCGTCTACGCCCACTTCGTCTGCGTACGCCCCGTGGACCCCGCCCAACCCCTCGCCGTCGACAACGGCCCCGCCCCCACCGACCACCCGGTGCTCTCCTTCGGCACCTCCGGCGACTGGGTCTGGCTCTGGGACCCCCGCCGCAACGATGGCCCCGTACAGGAGTCCTTCGCGATCCGCCGGGAGGACGTACAGCTCCTCCCGGCCAAGGACCCCAAGAGCAGGCGCTGTTAGCTCCAGCGTCCGGTGCGGCCCAGCAGGAGCGCGGCGGCCGCCGTGCCGGCGGTGGAGGTGCGCAGGACGGTCGGGCCGAGGACGTACGGGCGGGCGCCCGCCTCCGCGAAGAGGGCCAACTCCTCCGGGGAGACGCCGCCTTCGGGGCCGACGACCAGCACGATCTCCCCGTCGGCGGGGAGTTCGGCGGTGGCCAGCGGCTCGGTGCCGCTCTCGTGCAGGACGGCGGCGAAGTCGGCCTTGGCCAGGAGGGCGGCGACCTGCTTGGACGACGCCGCGTCCGTGACCTCGGGGAAGCGGACCCGCCGGGACTGCTTGCCCGCCTCGCGCGCGGTGGCCCGCCACTTGCCGAGCGCCTTCAGGCCGCGCTCGCCCTTCCACTGGGTGATGCAGCGGGACGCCGTCCAGGGCACGATCGCGTCGACGCCGACCTCGGTCATCGTCTCGACGGCCACCTCACCGCGGTCGCCCTTGGGCAGGGCCTGTACGACGGTGATCCGGGGCGTGGGCTCCGGCTCCTCGGAGACCGTGTCCAGCCGGACGACCAGCCGGTCCTTGCCCTCGGCGGCCAGCACCACGCACTCCGCCCAGCGCCCGGCGCCGTCGGTGAGGACGACGTCCTCGCCGGGCCGCAGCCGCTTCACGGAGACCGCGTGCCGCCCCTCGGGCCCCTCCAGGGCGTACTGTCCCCCGCTTCCCGCGTCGATGTGCTCGACCACGAACACCGGAGCCGTCATCGCGGCGCACCGCCTTCCCGTCCCTCGGACAACGCTGTCCTGGCGGCGGCGAGTTCGGCCGCCAGCACCTCCACCAGCTGGCCCGCCGTCAGCTCCCGCGCCATCCGGTGACCCTGTCCCGCCCACAGCGCCATGCCCTGCGCGTCGCCCGCCTTCGCCGCCGCCTTGCGCAGCGGCGCCGTGAGGTGGTGGACCTCGGGGTAGGCGGCGGGGGCGTACGGGCCGTGCTCGCGCATGAACCGGTTGACCAGACCGCGCGCCGGGCGCCCGGAGAAGGCCCGGGTCAGTTCCGTACGGGTGAAGAGGGGGTTGGTCAGGGCCTGCTTGTGCACGGCGCTCGCACCGGACTCGGCGGTGGCCAGGAAGGCGGTGCCGAGCTGGGCGGCGCTGGCGCCCGCGGCGAGCACGGCGGCGATCTGGCTGCCGCGCATGATGCCCCCGGCGGCGACGATCGGAATACCGACGGTCTCCCGGACCTGCGCGACGAGCGAGAGCAGCCCGATCCCGCTCCCGTCGGTCTCCGGATTGTCCCGGTGGGTTCCCTGGTGCCCGCCAGCCTCGACGCCCTGCGCGATCACGGCGTCGGCCCCGGCCCGCTCGACGGCCAGTGCCTCCTCGGCCGTCGTGGCGGTGACCAGCGTGAAGGTCCCGGCCCGGCGAAGGGACTCGAACACCTCGGGTTTCGGCACGCCGAAGTGGAAGGAGACCACCGGCACCGGGTTGTCCAGGAGCACGGCGAGCTTGGCGTCGTAGCCGTCGTCCCGGCCGCTGTCCCGGTCCCCCAGCTCGGTCTCGTACCAGCCCGCCTCACCGGCCAGCTGATGCGCGTACATGTCCACGGCGGCCGAGACAGGGGGCGCGGCGGCAGCCGCTCCAGTGGAGCCGGTGCTTGCACCGGGGTACTCCGGCTGCGGCATGAACAGGTTCACGCCGAAGGGGCATCCGGTGAGTCCCCGCAGCTGCTTGATCTCCTGGTACATGCCGTCGGCGGTCTTGTACCCGGCGGCCAGGAACCCCAGCCCGCCGGCCTCGGACACAGCAGCGGCGAGCGCCGGCACGGACACGCCGCCCGCCATGGGGGCCTGCACGATCGGAAGGGGAAAAAGATCGGTCAGCGCGGAGGACATGACGGCATGTTGTCACGTCCCCCGAACAGTTCCGAATCGGCCCTTCCCAGAGGCATAGGCCACTGGAGAAGGGACCGCTCCGCACCCCTCAGCGGCCGTTGAAGGCGTCCTTCAGCCGCGAGAACAAGCCCTGCTGACCCGGCTGGAACTGCCCCTGCGGCCGCTCCTCGCCCCGCAGCTTCGCCAGCTCCCGCAGCAGCCGCTCCTGCTCGGGATCGAGCTTGGTGGGCGTCTGCACCTCCACGTGGACGATCAGGTCGCCCCGCCCGCCGCCACGCAGGTGCGTGACACCGCGCCCGTGCAGCGGGATCGACTGACCGGACTGCGTACCGGGCCGGATGTCGACCTCCTCCATCCCGTCCAGCGTCTCCAGCGGCACCTTGGTGCCGAGCGAGGCCGCGGTCATCGGAATGGTCACCGTGCAGTGCAGATCGTCCCCGCGCCGCTGGAAGGTCGCGTGCGGCAGCTCGTGGATCTCGACGTACAGGTCACCGGCGGGACCGCCACCGGGCCCGACCTCGCCCTCGCCCGCGAGCTGGATCCGCGTGCCGTTGTCGACACCGGCCGGGATCTTCACGGTGAGGGTCCGGCGGGAGCGCACCCGGCCGTCGCCCGCGCACTCGGGGCACGGGGTGGGCACCACGGTGCCGAAGCCCTGGCACTGCGGACACGGCCGCGAGGTCATGACCTGGCCCAGGAAGGACCGCGTCACCTGCGACACCTCACCGCGGCCGCGGCACATGTCACAGGTCTGCGCGGATGTCCCCGGCGCGGCGCCCTCGCCGTTGCAGGTGTTGCAGACGACGGCCGTGTCGACCTGGATGTCCTTCGTGGTGCCGAAGGCCGCCTCGTCGAGGTCGACCTCCAGCCGGATCATCGCGTCCTGGCCGCGCCGGGTGCGCGAGCGCGGCCCGCGCTGCGACGCCGTACCGAAGAACGCGTCCATGATGTCCGAGAAGTTCCCGAAGCCACCCGCGCCGAAGCCGCCGGCGCCACCGCCGCCGGCCTGCGAGAGGGGGTCGCCGCCGAGGTCGTAGACCTGCTTCTTCTGCGGGTCCGACAGCACCTCGTAAGCGGCGTTGATCTCCTTGAACCGCTCCTGGGTCTTCGGGTCCGGATTGACGTCCGGGTGCAGCTCGCGCGCGAGCCTACGGAACGCCTTCTTGATCTCATCCTGCGACGCGTCGCGGCGCACGCCGAGAACGGCGTAATAGTCCGTGGCCACCTACGACTCCGCCAGGATCTGTCCGACGTACCGTGCCACTGCGCGTACCGCTCCCATCGTTCCCGGGTAATCCATGCGGGTCGGTCCGACCACGCCGAGCTTGGCGACTGCCTCGCCGCCCGAACCGTAGCCGACCGACACCACCGACGTGGAGTTGAGCCCCTCATGGGCGTTCTCATGACCGATACGGACGGTCATACCCGGATCCTTCGCCTCACCAAGGAGTTTGAGGAGCACGACCTGCTCCTCAAGGGCCTCCAGGACGGGCCGGATCGTGAGGGGAAAGTCATGTCCGAAGCGGGTGAGATTGGCGGTGCCGCCGATCATCAGCCGCTCCTCGTTCTCCTCGACCAGTGTCTCCAGCAGGGTGGAGAGTACGGCCGAGACCGTGCCGCGGTCCTCCTTGTCGAAGCCCTCGGGGAGGTCCTCGACGAGCGTCGGCACATCGGTGAAGCGCCGGCCGGCGACCCGGCTGTTCAGCCGTGCCCGCAAGTCGGCAAGGGACGTCTCGCCGAACGGCGCCGGGCAGTCGACCATCCGCTGCTCGACCCGTCCGGTGTCCGTGATCAGTACGAGCATCACACGCGCGGGGGCGAGCGAGAGCAGCTCGACGTGGCGCACGGTGGAACGGGTCAGCGACGGGTACTGCACGACCGCGACCTGCCGGGTGAGCTGGGCGAGCAGCCGCACCGTACGGGCCACGACGTCGTCCAGGTCGACGGCGCCCTCCAGGAAGTTCTGGATGGCCCGCCGCTCGGGGGCGGTCATCGGCTTGACGCCCGCCAGCTTGTCGACGAAGAGCCGGTAGCCCTTGTCCGTGGGGATCCGGCCCGCGCTGGTGTGCGGCTGGGCGATGTACCCCTCCTCCTCCAGCGCCGCCATGTCGTTGCGGACGGTCGCCGGGGAGACGCCGAGGTTGTGCCGCTCGGTCAGGGCCTTCGACCCGACCGGCTCCTCGGTGCCCACGTAGTCCTGGACGATGGCGCGCAGCACTTGGAGTCTGCGTTCACTCAGCATCCGCGCACACCTCCAGAAGTTCGCCCCCGGTCCCCCGGGGCGCCTCGCTTGGCACTCTGTGCTTCCGAGTGCCAACTCCGACCAAGCCAGTGTACGGCGGCGGGGTACGCCCCGGGCAAGGCCGGTCCTGTGACGCTAGCGTCGCCGTATGACGGTGACTTGGGAAGACCTCGGGTGGGAGCAGGTCGCGACGGGGGTGGGCCGCTGCCGGCTGCCGGGCTGGGACTGCACGGTGGGGCTGGTCCTCGGCGAGGGTACGGCGCTGATGGTCGACGCGGGGTCGAGCCCGGCCGAGGGGGCGCGGCTCAGGCTGGCGGCGGAGGAACTGGCCGGTCACCGTGTGACCCATCTCGCGCTGACCCATCCGCACTTCGACCATGTCTTCGGGGCGGCGGCCTTCGCGGGGGCGGAGGTGTACGGCGCGGTGGGCGTCGACGCGGTGTACGGGCCGCACGGCCGGGCGGAGCTGCGGGCGGACGCGGTACGGAACGGGCTGGACGCGCGCGTGGCCGACGAGGCGGTGGAGGTGCTGGTGCCGCCCAGGCACCACGTCTCCGGCGAGTGGACCCTGGACCTCGGCCCCGGCCGCCAGGTGCTGCTGGCGAACGTCGGCCCCGGGCACACCGCCCACGACCTGGTGGTCCTGGTGCCGGGCAGCCCGGAGGTGGTGTTCTGCGGCGACCTCGTGGAGGAGTCGGGCGAGCCGCAGGCCGGGCCGGACGCGGTGCCGTCGCGCTGGCCGGACGCCCTGGACCGGCTGCTGTCCCTCGGCGGCCCGGACGCGCGGTACGTGCCCGGTCACGGAGCGGTGGTGGACGCGGCGTTCGTACGGGGGCAGCGGGACGCGCTGGCGGCGCGTTTCGGCGTGTCGTAGGACCCGGGCGGCCGGTTCTCCTATCGTCATCCGAATGCGCCAGTACTCCGCCGATCTGACCCCGCCGTGGAAGAAGCCGAAGCCCGTTCCCGAGGTCGCGGCGGAGCCGGGCCTGGTGGTGGAGGAGCCCGGCACCGGGTTCTGCGGCGCGGTGATCCGCTGCGAGGCGGGCACGGTGACGCTGGAGGACCGCTTCGGCAAGCACCGGGTGTTCCCGCTGGAGCCGCGCGGGTTCCTGCTGGAGGGCAGGGTGGTGACCCTCGTACGCCCGTCGTCCGCCGCCCCCGTACGCCCCAGCCGCACCGCCTCCGGTTCGGTCGCCGTCCCCGGCGCCCGCGCCCGTGTGGCCCGCGCCGGGCGCATCTATGTCGAGGGCCGCCACGACGCCGAGCTGGTGGAGAAGGTCTGGGGCGACGACCTGCGCATCGAGGGCGTGGTCGTGGAGTACCTGGAGGGCGTCGACGACCTGCCGTCGATCGTCGAGGACTTCGCGCCGGGCCCGGACGCGCGGCTCGGGATCCTGGTGGACCACCTCGTCCCCGGCACGAAGGAGTGGCGGATCGCCCAGTCGGTGACCAGCGAGCACGCCCTGGTCGTCGGCCACCCGTACATCGACATCTGGGAGGCGGTGAAGCCGTCGGCCCTGGGCATCGCGGGTTGGCCGAAAATCCCCCACGGGCAGGACTGGAAGACGGGGGTGTGCCGGGCGCTGGGCTGGCCGTCGGAGAACACCGGCGCGGTGTGGCAGGCGATCCTGAAGCGGGTGACCTCCTACAAGGACCTGGAGCCGGAGCTGCTGGGGCGGGTGGAGGAACTGATCGACTTCGTCACGGTGCAGCCCTGAGGGGCGGCAGAGTCCCGAACCCGCTGGTGTCGAGCTCGATGCCGATAATGGGCAGCGGCACCGGGTCGCCGAACTTGCGGGTCCGCTTCGACTGGTAGTCCGCTGACAAGCCTGTACCGGTCGGCTCTGTCAGCACCAGGCACTGGGCCTCGAAGGGGTCGATGATCAGGTAGACCGCGACACGTCCAGCAGCGTAGATCGAGCGCTTCTCGACATAGTCCCGGTGGACACTGGTCTTGGAGACGACCTCTACCAACATCGTCACAGCCGGTCCGGGGACGAGGCGTCCCGGGCTGTCATCGGCGCCGATCTCCATCACCACGAGATCCGGCTGAGGCTCGCTGTCTTCAGCGGGGAAGGCCACGTCCTGAGTCTGCAGCCGCTCCCATCGATCGGCCGGGATCTGGTCCTGGACGGACTGAACGATGCGGTTGTGGACCTTGTCGGGCCCGGCCATCATCACGATTTCCCCCCGGATGAGCTCAGCCTTGAAGCCCTCCGGAACCTCAAGGTTCTCGAAGGCTGTGTGCACCCGGCGATCATCCACAGCGGTCATCTCCGTGGCCCTCCGCTTCCTGTCGCCGCACTCACGGCGACAGCTTACGAACCAGGTTAGGGACCGAACCGAGGTCCCGCACCGATTCGCTCGCCCGAGTGATCAGTCCACCAGATCCCTCACCACCGCGTCCGCCAGCAGCCGCCCCCGCAACGTCAGCACGGCCCGCCCCTCCGCGTACGGCCCGTCCTCCAGCAGCCCCTCCCCCAGCGCCCTGCGGGAGGCCGCAAGCCCCGTCTCCCGCAGCAGCTCCAGCGGCACCCCCTCCCGCAGCCGCAGCTCCAGCAGGATCCGCTCCACGCGCCGGTCCTCCTCCGACAGCAGCTCGCGCCCCGCCCCCGGCGACCGTCCCGCCGCCAGCGCCGCCGCGTACGCGCCCGGATGCTTCACGTTCCACCAGCGCACCCCGCCCACGTGGCTGTGCGCCCCCGGCCCCGCGCCCCACCAGTCGGCGCCCCGCCAGTACAGCTCGTTGTGCAGGCAGCGGGCGGACTCGGAGGTGGCCCAGTTGGAGACCTCGTACCAGTCGAATCCGGCCTCGGACAGGACCGACTCGGCGATGAGGTAGCGGTCGGCGTGGACGTCGTCGTCGGTCATCGGGACCTCGCCGCGGCGGATGCGGCGGGCGAGCTGGGTGCCCTCCTCGACGATCAGGGCGTAGGCGCTGATGTGGTCGGGCCCGGCGCCGAGCGCGGCCTCCAGGGAGGCCCGCCAGTCGTCGTCGGACTCGCCGGGGGTGCCGTAGATCAGGTCCAGGTTGACGTGTTCGAAGCCCGCCGCGCGGGCCTCCGCCACGCAGGCCTCGGGGCGGCCGGGCGTGTGGGTGCGGTCCAGCACCTTCAGGACGTGCTGCCGGGCGCTCTGCATCCCGAAGGAGACCCGGTTGAAGCCGCCCTCGCGCAGCCGGGCGAGGTAGGCCGGGTCCACCGACTCGGGGTTGGCCTCGGTGGTGATCTCGGCGTCGGCGGCGAGCCCGAACTCGTCCCGGATCGCGGCGAGCATCCGTACCAGGTCGTCGGCGGCGAGCAGGGTCGGTGTGCCGCCGCCGACGAACACCGTGCGCACCTCGCGCGGGTCCTCCCCGAGCACCTTGCGCGCCAGCCGGATCTCCTCGACCAGGGTGTCGGCGTAGTTGTCGCGGGACGCCAGCACTCCGCCCGTGCCGCGCAGCTCGGTCGCGGTGTAGGTGTTGAAGTCGCAGTACCCGCAGCGGGTCGCGCAGTACGGGACGTGCAGGTAGAAGCCGAGGGGCCGGTCGGCGGCGCCGACGAGGGCGGAACCGGGCAGCGAGCCGTCGTCGGGCACGGGCTCACCGTCGGGGAGTGCGGAAGGCATGTCCCCCATTGTCCAGTACGCCGGGTGCTAGTCCGCCTGGAGCACCAGCAGCGCCAGATCGTCCTCGGGGGTCGGGCCTCCGAACTCGTGCACGAGCCGGCGGATGCGTTCCGCTATGGACTGGGCGCTCAGGCCCGCGCAGCCCGCCAGGGCGGTCGCGAGGCCGTCTCCGTCGTCGAACTGGCGGGAGCCGCTGCGGCGCTCGGTGACGCCGTCGGTGACGCAGAGCAGGCTGTCGCCGGGAAGCAGCTCGAAGGTCTCGCTGGTGTACGTGGCGTCCTCGACGACGCCGAGCAGGGTCTGCGGCTGCGCGGCGGTGCGGACGGCGCCGTCGGGGCCGAGTAACAGCGGCAGCGGGTGCCCGGCGGAGGCGAGGGTGCAGCGCACTCCGCCGTCGAAGGGGACCAGCTCGCCGTAGAGCAGGGACAGGAACCGCGTCTGCGGGCCGTCGCCGGGCGCGGCGGGGCCGACGAGCGCGCGGGCGCCGGCGTCGGCGGCCTCGGTGGCGTCGTCGAGGAGGAGCTGGTTGAGCCGGTCGAGGACGTCCGCGACCCGGTACCCCTCGCGGGCCAGCAGCCGCAGCCAGGGCCGGGCCAGGCCGATCACCACCGCGGCCTCCGGCCCCTTGCCCTGTACGTCGCCGACCGCGAAGCACCAGCGGCCGTCCCCGGCCGGGAACAGGTCGTAGAAGTCGCCGCTGGGGCCGCCCTTGTCGCAGGGCTCGTAGACCAGGGCGCTGCTCACCCCCGGTATCTCGGCGACCGCGCCGGGCAGCAGTCCGCGCTGGAGGACGGCGCTGATGGTGGCCTGCCGGGCGTACTGCCGGGCCGCGCCGATGGCGAGCGCGACCCGGCGGCCGAGGTCCTCCACGAGCCCGGTGACCTCGTCCGGGAACCCCGCCGGACCGGCCCGCCCGATGACGAGCGTGCCGAGCGGACGGCCGCCCGCGATCAGCCGGTACGACAGCGCCGTGCCGACGGCCTCCCCGGGGCCCAGCGCCTCACCGGGCCAGGGGTGCCCTTCGGGCCCGGAGCGCAGGTCGCCGGGCGGTCGCGGCGGGTCCTTCTCCAGGGCCCGGCGCAGTTCCTCGATGCGGTTCTCGCTGCCGTGCCAGACCCGGGCGAGCCGGGGTCCGGTGCCCGCGGCGCCGGGCAGCGGCCAGCCGCGGCCGGTGACCTCGTCCTCCAGCCACACCGCGCACCAGTCGGCGAGCCGCGGCACCAGCAGCTGGCCGGTGAGCGCGGCGACCAGGTTCTCGTCGAGCTGTCCGGCGAGCAGGTCGGAGGCCTCGGCGAGGAAGGAGAGGGCGCCGCGGTTGAGCCAGTCCTGGTCGCGTTCGAAGCGGTGCGGTCCGGGGCCGGGCAGCGCGGAGGGGCGGGGGCCGCCGAGCGGTCCGAACTCCTCGGGGTCCTCCTCGGCGGGCAGCCGGGCCCAGACCGTCTTCACCCCGGTGCGGTAGGTGACACCCCAGGACTCGGCGAGGCGGGCGACCAGGTTCAGGCCGCGGCCGTACTCCGGGGTGTCGTGCGCCGGTTCCGCCGCGCCGTCGCGCGGGGCGCGCCCGGGGTGGCGGTCGGAGACCTCGACGACGATCGCGCCGGTCGCCTCCTCCGCCCGGCACACCAGCTCGATGTCGGTCCCGGCGTGCACGACGGCATTGGTGACGAGTTCGCTGACGACCAGGATGGCGTCCTCGACGAGCCGCGGGGTGTGGTGCTCGGTGCCGGGCACGCCGAGTTCGGCCCACTCGGCGAGGGCGCCGCGCACCAGGGCGCGGGCGGAGCCCGGCGCGAGGGAGCTTCCGGGCAGGCTCGCGTGACTCCATGCGCGGGGGAGCACGGAGGCGTCGGAGGGGGCGTGCGCATCAGAGGCAAGGGAAGCGGTCTCCCGTTGCGTCGGAATGGCACTCATGGACAGCTCCCCGAACGGTTCGTGCGAATACGCCTCAGTGGACGCGGACAGAGTGACAGACTGACCACGCCCATAAGCACCGAGTTACCGAATCGGGCCGCCATGAGTGAGAACAGTGGTACACGCGTGCTCGAAAACGGACAGATTCGAGCATCGGATCTGCGTCGGGCGACGGGTGCTGATCGTGGACGACGACATCCGCACCGTCTTCGCGTTGACCGCGAAAGCGATCCCCGGCGGCCGGGGCAGGTCCATCGTGTGCGGCGCCAACGACTACGTACCCAAACCGGTGGACGTGGACCGGCTGCTCACCGCCGTCTGCGCGCTGCTGGACCCGGAGGAAGCCGACGAGGCCACATCATGAACGCCACAGACGCCCACGACAGCCGCGCCGGGATCCTGCTCGTCGACGACATGGAGGACAACCTCATCGCCCTGGAGGCGGTGCTCGCCTCGCTCAACCGGCCGCTGGTGCGCGCCCGTTCCGGCGAGGAGGCGATGAAGGCACTGCTGCGCCGCCGCTTCGCCCTGGTCCTGATGGACATCCGGATGCCCGGCATGGACGGCTTCGAGACAGCGGCGAACATCAAACGCCTGGACCAGACGAAGGACGTCCCGATCATCTTCCTCACCGGAGCGGACGACGACGCGGGCGTCGCGTTCCGCGGCTACGCGACCGGCGCGGCCGACTACGTCACCAAGCCCTTCGACCCGTGGGTGCTCAGGGCGAAGGTGCGGGTGTTCCTGGAACTGCACAGCAAGCAGCTTCAGTTGGAGGCGCTGCGGGCCGAGGTCCGGGAACTCCGGGCGCTGGTGGAGGCGTCGGGGGAACCCGCGCGACCGGCCACGACGACCGGCTAGCCGCGCGGGTCCCTCCCGTACGGCTCCTTACGCCTCGCGGGTCCCCTCGTACATCTCCTCGATGAGATGCGCGTACTCCCGCTCCACGACCGGCCGCTTCAGCTTCAGGCTGGGCGTGATCTCGCCGTGCTCCACGTCGAGGTCGCGCGGCAGCAGCCGGAACTTCTTGATGGTCTGCCAGCGCTGCAGGCCCTCGTTGAGCCGCTTCACATAGCCGTCGATCATCGCGACGGTCTCCGGCGCGGCCACGACCTCCGCGTAGGTCTTCCCGCCGAGCCCGTTCTCCTCGGCCCAGCCCATGATCGCGGGCTCGTCCAGGGCGATGAGCGCGGTGCAGAAGTTCCGGTCGGCGCCGTGCACCAGGATGTTGGAGACGAAGGGGCACACCGCCTTGAAGGAGCCCTCGATCTCCGTCGGCGCGATGTACTTGCCGCCGGAGGTCTTGAACAGGTCCTTCTTGCGGTCGGTGATCCGCAGGTAGCCGTCGGGCGACAGCTCGCCGATGTCACCGGTGTGGAACCAGCCGTCCGGCTCCAGCACCTCGGCCGTCTTCTCGGGCAGCCCGTGGTAGCCCTCCATGATGCCGGGGCCGCGCAGCAGGATCTCGCCGTCGTCGGCGATACGGACCTCACAGCCCGGGACCGGCTTGCCGACGGTGCCGGTGCGGTAGGCCTCGCCCGGGTTCACGAAGGACGCGGCGGAGGACTCGGTCAGGCCGTAGCCCTCCAGGATGTGGATGCCGGCGCCGGCGAAGAAGTAACCGATCTCCGGGGCGAGCGCGACCGAGCCGGAGACACAGGCGCGCAGCTTGCCGCCGAACGCCTCGCGCAGCTTGGAGTAGACGAGGGCGTCGGCGACCTTGTGCTTGGCGCCGAGCCCGAAGGGCACCGAGGCGGTGCCGGTGCGCCGGAAGTTGTCCTGGCTGACCTTGGCGTACTCACGGGCCACACCGGCCGCCCACTGGAAGATCTTGTACTTGGCCGCGCCGCCCGCGCGGGCCTTGGCTGCGACGCCGTTGTAGACCTTCTCGAAGATGCGCGGCACGGCCGCCATGTAGGTCGGCTGGACGACCGGCAGATTCTCGATGATCTTGTCGACGCGGCCGTCGACGGCGGTGACATGGCCGACCTCGATCTGGCCGGAGGTGAGCACCTTGCCGAAGACGTGGGCGAGCGGCAGCCACAGGTACTGCACGTCCTCCGGGCCGACCAGACCGGTCGCGGGGATGGCCTTGGCCATGTAGGCCCAGTTGTCGTGCGGCAGGCGCACGCCCTTGGGACGGCCGGTGGTGCCGGAGGTGTAGATGAGCGTGGCGAGCTGGTCCTTGGTGATGGCCTCGACCCGCTTGCGGACCAGCTCGCCCTCCTTCTCCAGCCGGGCGGCGCCGCGCTTCTGGAGCTCGTCCAGGGTGAGGATCCAGTCGGAGGTCTCCACCCCGGCCGGGTCGATCACCACGACATGGGTGAGGGCGGGCAGCTCCTCGCGCTTCTCGACGGCCTTGGCCACCTGGGCGGCGTCCTCGGCGATC
Organism: Streptomyces sp. DI166; assembly: GCF_900091315.1. GTDB lineage: Bacteria > Actinomycetota > Actinomycetes > Streptomycetales > Streptomycetaceae > Streptomyces > Streptomyces fuscus. Next base: position 4,911 of record NZ_FLSP01000002.1, on the reverse strand, counting down.
AGCACCCGGCTCTCGGAGTCGGAGAGGATGAACGCCGACTCGTCCGCGTTGGTCTGCGGGTAGATGGTGGTGGTGGCCGCGCCCGCGCACATGATGCCGAGGTCGACGAGGATCCACTCGATCCGGGTCGAGGAGGCCAGCGCCACCCGCTGCTCGGGCTGCACGCCCAGCTCGATCAGGCCGGCGGCGATCGCGTAGACGCGCTCGGCGGCCTGGCCCCAGGTCAGCGACTTCCACTCGTCCGGTCCCTCACCGGCCGGGTTCGGCACCGGATACCGGTACGCCTCCGCGTCCGGCGTGGCGGCCACGCGCTCCAGGAAGAGGGCCGCCACGCTCGGCGGACGGTTCTCGATCAAGGTCTGTGCGTCGCTCACGACATCCTCCGGGGCCCGCGACATTGCGGCTGGCTCAGGCTGCGGCTGGTTCACACACGCGTGTTCGTTCCACTCACACTCGCATGCTTGTTTAACTCACGAGTAACTATCGAGCAGGGATCAGAGTAAGGCTCGACCGCCCGAAGGGTAAGAGCCCGCGCCCTGTCACTTCCTACAGAGACGCGCCCCCGACATGGGCAGAGGCCCGCCGCACTTTCGTACGACGGACCCCTGAGTGCCCTTTTTGCCGAGCTGAGCGGCTGTAACCGGCGGTTACTTCTTGCTCTTGCCCGACCCCGCGCTGTCATCACTGCTCAGCACGGCGATGAAGGCCTCCTGCGGAACTTCCACGGAACCCACCATCTTCATCCGCTTCTTGCCTTCCTTCTGCTTCTCCAGCAGCTTGCGCTTACGGGAGATGTCACCGCCGTAGCACTTGGCGAGGACGTCCTTGCGGATGGCGCGGATGGTCTCGCGGGCGATCACCCGGGAGCCGATGGCCGCCTGCACCGGCACCTCGAACGCCTGCCGCGGGATCAGCTCCTTGAGCTTGGCCACCAGCCGCACGCCGTACGCGTACGCCTGGTCCCGGTGGGTGATCGCGGAGAAGGCGTCGACCTTGTCGCCGTGCAGCAGGATGTCGACCTTGACCAGGCTGGACGTCTGCTCGCCGGTGGGCTCGTAGTCCAGGGAGGCGTAGCCGCGCGTCTTGGACTTCAGCTGGTCGAAGAAGTCGAAGACGATCTCGGCGAGCGGGAGCGTGTAGCGGATCTCCACGCGGTCCTCGGACAGGTAGTCCATACCGAGAAGGGTGCCGCGCCGGGTCTGGCACAGCTCCATGATCGAGCCGATGAACTCGGTGGGCGCGAGGATCGTGGCGCGTACGACCGGCTCGTACACCTCGTTGATCTTGCCCTCGGGGAACTCGCTCGGGTTGGTGACGGTGTGCTCGCTGCCGTCCTCCATCACGACCCGGTAGACCACGTTCGGCGCGGTGGCGATCAGGTCGAGGCCGAACTCGCGCTCCAGCCGCTCCCGGATCACGTCCAGGTGCAGCAGACCGAGGAAGCCGACACGGAAGCCGAAGCCGAGGGCCGCGGAGGTCTCCGGCTCGTAGACCAGGGCGGCGTCGTTGAGCTGGAGCTTGTCCAGCGCCTCGCGCAGCTCCGGGTAGTCCGAGCCGTCCAGCGGATACAGGCCCGAGAAGACCATCGGCTTGGGGTCCTTGTAGCCGCCCAGCGGCTCCGTGGCGCCCTTGGCCTGGCTGGTGACGGTGTCACCGACCTTGGACTGGCGGACGTCCTTCACACCGGTGATCAGATAGCCCACCTCGCCGACGCCGAGACCGTCGGCCGGGAGCATCTCCGGCGAGTTGGTGCCGATCTCCAGCAGCTCGTGGGTGGCGCCGGTCGACATCATCCTGATGCGCTCGCGCTTGTTGAGCTGGCCGTCGATGACACGGACGTAGGTGACGACACCGCGGTAGGAGTCGTAGACCGAGTCGAAGATCATCGCGCGGGCGGGGGCGTCCTTGACGCCGACCGGGGCCGGGATCTCGGCGACGACCTTGTCCAGCAGCGCCTCCACGCCCAGGCCCGTCTTGGCCGAGACCTTCAGCACGTCGCTCGGGTCGCAGCCGACCAGGTTGGCCAGCTCCTCGGCGAACTTCTCGGGCTGCGCGGCCGGCAGGTCGATCTTGTTCAGCACGGGGATGATCGTGAGGTCGTTCTCCATCGCCAGGTAGAGGTTGGCGAGGGTCTGGGCCTCGATGCCCTGGGCGGCGTCCACCAGGAGGATGGTCCCCTCGCACGCGGCGAGCGACCGGGAGACCTCGTAGGTGAAGTCGACGTGCCCGGGGGTGTCGATCATGTTGAGGATGTGCGTGTTGCCCGGGTCCGTGGTGGGCGCCCAGGGCAGACGCACGGCCTGGGACTTGATGGTGATGCCGCGCTCGCGCTCGATGTCCATGCGGTCGAGGTACTGAGCGCGCATCTGCCGCTGCTCGACCACTCCGGTCAGCTGGAGCATCCGGTCGGCGAGCGTGGACTTGCCGTGGTCGATGTGCGCGATGATGCAGAAATTGCGGATCAGAGCCGGGTCGGTACGGCTCGGCTCGGGCACATGGCTAGGGATCGCGGGCACGCAGGGTCCTGATTCTTGAGGCGTCCGCAGCCGTCTGCGGTCTCGGGTCGGAACAACGATCGGGTCTATACGTAGGCTCCATGGTCCCACGGGCGGCGACCGGAGACCGGTTTGGGCCGCATGCTGGGCCGCTGGTAGTCTGGGTGGCTGTGTCTCATGCCCTCTCAGCGCGAGGCACACCCCAAGAAAATCACCGGTACGGGTCCCGTGCGGTCCCGTGCCTGAACCTGTGAAGGCTCATTCGTGGCGAACATCAAGTCCCAGATCAAGCGGATCAAGACCAACGAGAAGGCTCGGCTGCGCAACAAGGCCGTCAAGTCCTCCCTGAAGACCGCGATCCGCAAGGCCCGCGAGGCCGCTGCCGCGGGTGACGTCGAGAAGGCCACCGAGTACCAGCGCGCTGCCGCGCGTCAGCTCGACAAGGCCGTCTCCAAGGGCGTCATCCACAAGAACCAGGCCGCCAACAAGAAGTCGGCGCTTGCTTCGAAGGTCGCCGCGCTCAAGGGCTGAACCCTTCTGGTCTGACGGACCCGGCATGCCGGGTCCAGCCGCCGGTGGGACCCCGGGCGGGCCCTCTCTCATCCGCCCCCGACCGGCACCCTGAGCCCGTACGCGGCCTGCGTTCGCCACGCGGGTACGGGCTCGACATCGTGAACCGGAGGCCCCGGTACCTGTCCTTCCCCAGGACGGGTACCGGGGCCTTCGGCGTGTCGCTGCCCGCCTCAGCTCCAGAACTCCTGGGACGCGTCGAGATCCTCGATGCATTCGTCGAGGTCGGTGACTTTGTCCCCGACGATCCGGAAGACGATGCAGCCGTCCTCCTCGATCCGCTTGCCCTTGCGGGTGGCGGAGACGTGGTGGAAGGCCACGACATGGCCGCGGCCGTCGACCATGTAGGAGCGCGGTTCGACCCGCACCGTGCCGTCCGTCTCCTCGGCGAGCCGGCCGTACATCTCGATGATCGCGTCCCGGCCCTTGTAGTCACCGGAGAGCATGTGGTTGCCGGGTACGTGGTGCGTACAGTCCGACGTCAGCAGTTCGCGCAGCGCTGCCATGTCACCGCGTCCGAAGGCCTCGTATCCCTTGCGGACGAGCGTTACGTGGGGGTGTTCAGCCATGGTTACCGCCACCTTTCCTGCTTTCCGGCGGATGGGCGGCTGACAAGGACCATTTTCCCCCGCGGCCGGGTCAGCGTCCTCTGGAGCGGGCGGCCCGCGCGATGGTGACGACGGCCTTCTCCAGGGCGTACTCGGGATCGTCCCCGCCGCCCTTGACCCCGGCGTCCGCCTCGGCGACGGCACGCAGCGCCACGGCGACGCCGTCCGGGGTCCAGCCGCGCATCTGCTGGCGCACCCGGTCGATCTTCCAGGGGGGCATGCCAAGCTCACGGGCGAGGTCGGCGGGGCGGCCGCCGCGCGCGGAGGAGAGCTTGCCGATGGCCCTCACGCCCTGGGCGAGGGCGCTGGTGATCAGCACGGGGGCGACGCCGGTGGCCAGGGACCAGCGCAGCGCCTCCAGCGCCTCGGCCGTACGGCCCTCCACGGCCCGGTCGGCGACGGTGAAGCTGGAGGCCTCGGCACGGCCGGTGTAGTACCGCCCGACGACGGCCTCGTCGATGGTCCCCTCGACATCGGCGACCAGCTGACTGACGGCGGACGCCAGCTCCCGCAGATCGCTGCCGATGGCGTCCACGAGCGCCTGGCACGCCTCCGGCGTCGCGGACCGCCCGGTGGCCCGGAACTCCTGCCGCACGAAGGCCAGCCGGTCGGCGGGCTTGGTCATCTTCGGGCACGCCACCTCCCGCGCCCCGGCCTTCCGCGCGGCGTCGAGCAGCCCCTTGCCCTTGGCGCCACCGGCGTGGATCAGCACCAGGGTGATCTCCTCGGCGGGCGCCGCGAGATACGCCTTGACGTCCTTGACGGTGTCGGCGCCGAGATCCTGCGAGTTGCGCACGACGACGACCTTGCGCTCGGCGAACAGCGAGGGACTGGTCAGCTCGGCCAGCGTCCCCGGCTGCAACTGCTCCGGCCCCAGCTCCCGCACATCGGTATCGGCGTCAGCGGCCTTCGCCGCCCGCACCACCTCCTGCACGGCCCGATCGAGCAACAACTCCTCCTGCCCGACAGCAACGGTCACAGGAGCGAGCGGATCATCAGCAGCAGATTTCTTGGCCATCGGAACAAGCATGTCACGGGGGACTGACAGCCCGTCCCGACGACGCCCGCGACAGGACGAGACCACGGGGCGGGACGACGCAGGGCGCCACATCAGGGGCGAGGCGCCACGGCGGGCGGGGCGGCAGGGGCGGGGCCCATGGCAGGCGGCACATCAGGGGCGAGGCGCCACGGCGGGCGGGGCGGCAGGGGCGGAGCCCCATGGCGGGCGGGACGGCAGG
>NZ_FLSP01000001.1 GCF_900091315.1 Streptomyces sp. DI166 | reverse complement strand
GCCGGCGACTCCGGAGGTCCCCGCCGTCTCCGCACCCACCGACACCCCGGCCCCCGCCGCCGCAACCTCCGCGCCCACCTGGGCACCCTCGCCGGCCTCGCCATCCTCGGCATCCTGCTGTGGCGGCTGGGCACCGGCGCCTTCGTGGACGGGCTGCGGCGCATCGACGCCCCGGCCGTGCTGGCGGCGGTCGGGATCGGTGTCGTCACCACCGTGTTCAGTGCCTGGCGCTGGCAGTTGACGGCGCAGTGGCTCGGCATCCGGCTGCCGCTCGGCGCGGCCGTCGCCGACTACTACCAGGCACTGTTCCTGAACGCGGCGCTGCCCGGCGGCGTCCTCGGCGATGTGCACCGGGCGGTCAGCCACGGCCGCAGCGCCGGCGACCTGAGCCGCGGAGTGCGCTCCGTTGTCCTCGAACGGGTCGCGGGACAGGTCGCGTTGGCGCTGGTCGGCGGGGTCGTCCTGCTGACCATGGAGTCGCCGGTGCGCGACGAGGCACGCCACTTCGTGCCGCTCGTCGCGCTCGCCGCCCTCGGCACGCTCGCGGTGATCCTCGCCGTACGGCTCAGCCGGCCGGCCTCCCGGCGGCGCCCGGTGCTGCCCGCCTCGCTCCGCAAGGCGTCGTGGCTGCGGTACGGGCCCGGCGTCGCCGTGTCCTCCGTCGTCGTCCTGGCCGGACACATCGCCACGTTCGTCCTCGCCGCCCGGGTCGCGGGCAGCGACGCCTCCGTCGCCGTACTCCTGCCGCTGGCCGTGCTCGCGCTGCTGGCGATGAGCCTGCCGCTGAACGTCGGCGGCTGGGGACCCCGGGAGGGCGTCACCGCCTGGGCGTTCGGCGCCGCCGGACTCGGCGCGGGCAGCGGGCTCGCGGTGGCCGTCGTGTACGGCGTGCTGTGCCTGGCCGCGAGCCTGCCCGGTGTTCTGGTGCTGGTGGGACGCCGCCGGACGTCCTACTCTGCGCCCAGCACCGCGAAATACGCGGCGAAGGAATCCGAAAGGCTCGCCAACAACTCCTTCCCCTTTTCCGCCGAGCCCAAGGAAGGACGGCCGATGACACCCGAATCGGTATAGCCGGACATACCGAGGGAGAGCAGATGACGCCGGTCGTCAGCGACGAAATCGGAGGTCTCGTATCCGGGCCGCAGCATTTCCGGATGCGTATGGAGAAGGATGGAGGTCTCAATTTCCCCGGCGTGCATGTCGGTGAGCAGCGAGGTGGCCACCCCGGCCCGTTCCCGAGCCGCTTCCCAGTCCTCGACCGCCGGGAACAGCGCCATCCGCTCACCGCGCGCGGAGGCTTCCTGAACCACATTGCCCAGTACGTAATTTCCGCCGTGGCCGTTGACCACCACCAGGGCGTCCACACCGGAACGGCGGAGCGAATCCGCTATGTCCCGAATCACCGCATGAAGGGTCACCGACGAGATGCTGACGGTCCCCGGCCACGCCGCGTGCTCGTGCGAGCAGGAGATCGTCACCGGGGGAAGGAGGTGCACCGGATACGCCTCGGCGATCTGCCGGGCGATCGCGCACGCCACCAGCGTGTCCGTGGCCAGCGGCAGGAAGGGGCCGTGCTGTTCGAAGCTGCCCACGGGAAGGACGGCGACCTGCCGTGAGACGCCCGCCCCGCGCGTCCGTACGTCCTCCGTGGTGTCCGCCGGCACCAGCCCGGATGCCGACCGAGTCCCCGAACCACTCATCTTTTCACGGCCTTTCGTCTCTGCTTAGGAACCAGATCATGACAGAAAAAGTTGGCGTACTCGGATCGAAGACCCCCAAGCGCACCGGTGTGGAACGCGTAGTGAATGCGCCCTTGCCCACGGTGTACGGGGAATTCCGCGCGGTCGGCTACCTCGACCACGACCGCGGGGACGAGCAAGTGGCTCTGGTCTACGGTGAGATCGGCTCCGAGAACGTCCTCACGCGGCTGCATTCGGAGTGCCTGACCGGTGACGCGTTCGGCTCGCAGCACTGCGAGTGCGGTGACCAGCTGGCCTCCGCGCTGCGTGCCGTCGTCGCCGAGGGCAGCGGTGTGGTCGTGTACCTGCGCGGGCACGAGGGCCGCGGTATCGGCCTGCTCGCCAAGCTGCGGGCGATGGCCCTCCAGGCCGAGGGCCTGGACACCGTGGAGGCCAACCTCGCCCTGGGCCTGCCCGTCGACGCCCGCGACTACGGCGTCGCCGCCGGGATGCTCGCCGACCTCGGGGTGCGCTCGGTGCGGCTGATGTCGAACAACCCGCGCAAGCGGGAGGCCCTGGTGGAGCACGGCATCACGGTCGCCGAGACCGTCCCGCTGCTCATCCCGCCGTGCGAGAGCAACATCACCTACCTGCGCACCAAGCGGGAGCGTCTGGACCACCACCTGCCCCATCTGGACGCCGTGGCCCACTGGTCCTGATTCCGGACCCGGTCGCCCGGACAGGAAGAGGGCATGAGCGACGACATCCTCTTCCTCTCCGGCGACCGGGTGACCCGGCTGCTGTCCTGGGACGCGGCCATCGCCTCGCAGCGCGCCGCGTTCGAAGCCCTCGGTACCTCGGGCGCCGACGCGCCCGGGAAGATCATGCACCCGAGCCGCTTCGACGACAGCGTGATGTTCGCGTACCTGTCCCGGCTGTCGGCGGACACCGGGGCGGTCGCGAAGATCGGCAGCGTCAATCCGGGCAACGCCGCGGCCGGGCTGCCCACGGTGCACGCCCTGGTCACCGCCCTCGCTCCGGAGACGGGCCGGCCGGTCGCCGTCCTGGACGGCACCGCCCTCACCACCCTGCGCACGGCCGCGGGCAGCGCCGTCGCCGTCGACCTGCTCGCCCCGCCCGGCGGCGCGGACCTCGCCGTCCTCGGCTCCGGCACCCAGGCCCTCGCCCATGTCCGTGCCCTGGCCCGGGTGCGGGACCTGAAGTCGGTACGGCTGTGGAGCCCGACCGCGCGCAACCGGGAGCGCGCCGCCGACACCCTCACGGCCGAACTCGGGCTCACCGTCGAGCCGGTCGGCAGCGCCGAGGAGGCCGTGCGCGAGGCCTCGCTGGTCGTCGCCTGCACCCTCAGCACCACGCCGGTCGTCCACGGGGCGTGGCTCGCGCCCGGCTGCACGGTGGTGAGCGTGGGCTCCTTCGAACCGAACCGGTGCGAGGCCGACGCGGAGGTGCTGCTCCGGGCGGCGGCCGTGGTCGTGGACGACCCGGAGACCGCCGCCCACCACGCGGGGCCGATCGTCGCCGCGGGCCTGAAACCGGACGACCTGATCCCCCTCGGCGGCGTCGTCACCGGCGCCCGCACCGCCCGCACCGGACCGGGGGACATCGTCTACTACAACAGCGTCGGCCTGGGCGTGCAGGACGCCGCCGCGGCCTGGGCGGTCATCCGTGCGGCGCGGGAGGCGGACCGGTGAGGGCCGAGGTGGTGATCGTCGGCGGCGGGGTGATGGGCACCAGCATCGCCTGCCACCTGGCCCGCGCGGGCGTCCGGGACGTCGTGCTCGTCGAGCGGGACGAACTGGCGTCGGGCTCCACCTCCAAGGCGGCGGGCGGGGTGCGGGCGCAGTTCTCCGACGAGCTGAACATCCGGCTCGGGGCGCGCAGCCTGGCCGCCTTCGACCGGTTCGAAGAGGACACCGGGCAGGACATCGGCCTGCACAAGGTTGGCTACCTGTTCCTGCTCTCCACCCCCGAGGAAGTCGCAGCCTTCGAGGCGGGCGTACGCCTGCAGAACTCCCTCGGCGTCCGCAGCCGCATGCTCGAACCGGCCGAGGCCCGCGCCCTGTCCCCGCTCATCCGCACCGACGGACTGCTCGCCGCCGCCTACTCGCCCGACGACGGCCACTGCACCCCCGAATCGGTCGTCCAGGGCTACGCCACCACCGCCCGCCGCCACGGCGCGACGATCCTGCGCCACACCGAGGTCACCGGCATCGACGTCAGCGGCACCACCATCACCGCGGTACGGACGACGCAGGGCCCCATCGCCACCAACACCGTGATCTGCGCGGCCGGAGCCTGGTCACGGGCCGTCGGCGCGATGGCCGGGGTCGAGCTGCCGGTGGAGCCGCTGCGCCGCCAGATCGCGGTCACCGAACCGGTCCCGGACCTGCCGCCGAACCTCCCCATGACCATCGACTTCACCACCAGCCTCTACTTCCACACCGAAGGCCCCGGCCTGCTGCTCGGCATGTCCGACCCCGACGAACGTCCCGGCTTCGACACCCGCACCCACGACCGCTGGATCCCCCGGCTGTACGAGGCCATGGAGCAGCGCGCCCCCGCCCTGCTCGACCTGCGCCGCACCGGCGGCTGGGCGGGCCTGTACGAGGTCACCCCGGACCACAACGCCCTGATCGGCGAGTCCCCTTCCGTCTCCCGCTTTCTGTACGCGACCGGGTTCAGCGGCCACGGCTTCCTCCAGGGGCCCGCCGTCGGCGAGGTCGTCCGCGACCTGTACCTGGGCCGCGTACCCTTCGTGGACGTCAGCCCCTTGAGCGCCGACCGGTTCGCGGCCGACGCCCTGCGCCCGGAGGTCAACTGCGTATGACCGAACTCCACCTGTGGCTGCGGCACGAGGTCCGCACCACCGAGCGCCGCACCCCCGTCGTCCCGTCCGACGCCCGCCGACTCGTCGACAGCGGCGTGACGGTGACCGTCGAGGAGTCCCCGCAGCGGATCTTCCCCGTCGAGGAGTACGAGAAGGCCGGCTGCCGGACCGCCGAGGCGGGCTCCTGGGTGTCAGCGCCCGACGACGCCGTGATCGTGGGACTGAAGGAACTGCCGGAGGAGCCCGCCGAGTTGCGGCACCGGCATGTGTTCTTCGGGCACGCCTACAAGGGGCAGCCCGGCGCCCGCGCGCTGCTGGAGCGGTTCGCCGCCGGGGGAGGGGCGCTCTACGACGTCGAGTACCTGGTGGACGACAGCGGGCGGCGGCTGGCCGCCTTCGGGTTCTGGGCCGGATACCTCGGCGCCGCCCTCGCCGTGCTCCGGCACCGGGGGCGGCTCACCGCGCCGCTGGAGCCGACGACCAGGCCGCAGCTGGACGAGCGGCTGCGCGGCGACGGGGACTTCACGGCGCTGGTGATCGGCGCCCTCGGCCGCAGTGGCCGGGGCGCCTGCGAGGCGTTCCGGGTGGCCGGGGTCGAGCCGACCCGCTGGGACCTCGCCGAGACCCGCGAACTGGACCGCCCCGCCCTGCTCGCGCACGACGTGATGGTCAACGCCGTCCTCGCCACCACCCCGATCCCGCCCTTCCTGCGCGAGGAGGACCTCGACACCCCCGGCCGCAGGCTGCGCACCCTGTGCGACGTCACCTGCGACGTCGGCTCACCGCTGAACGTGCTGCCGATCTACGACCGCACCACGGACTGGACGGACCCGGCCCGCCGCCTGCGCGAGGAACCTCCGCTGGACCTGATCGCCATCGACAACCTGCCCTCTCTGCTGCCCGCCGAGTCCAGCACCGACTTCTCGGCGGCCCTGGTGCCGCAGCTGATGGAGTTCGGGACCGGGGCGGCCTGGGCGCGGTGCCGGGAGCGGTTCGAGCGGGCCAGTGCGGAGACCGGGGTCGCGTCGTGACCGGGGCGAGCGGCACCGTCCACTGGGTCGGCGCCGGACTGTCCACCGGCAGCGGTCTGGCACGGCTGTGCGAGTCGGCCGCACGGGTGCGTCTGTGGCACCGCACCGAGGACCGCGCGGCGCACGCGCTCGCGGCCCGGGGCCTGACCGGACGCGCCGAGCCCCGCGCGTACACCCCGGACGCGCTGAGCGCAGAACTCGCCCCCGGCGATGTCGTCGTGTCGATGCTGCCCGCGCCCGAGCACGCCGGGCTGCTGGCCGCCTGCGTGGCACGGCGGGCCCACTTCGCCTGCTCCAGCTATGTGTCGGACGCGGTGCTGGAACAGGTCCCGGTGGCGCGCGCGGCCGGTCTGGTCGTGCTCACCGAGGCGGGCCTCGACCCCGGCATCGACCACCTCTTCGCCCACAGCCTGGTCGCCCGCGCCCGCGAGGCCGTCGGTGACGGTACGGCCGCCACGTACCGGCTGACCTCCTACTGCGGCGGAGTCCCCGCCGACCCGAACGACTTCCGCTACCGCTTCAGCTGGGCGCCCCTCGGCGTGCTCAACGCCCTGCGCTCGCCCGCCCGTTACATCGACAACGGCGCCGAGACCACCACCGACCGGCCCTGGGAGGCGACCCGGCGGCACACCATCGAGGGCGAGGCCTTCGAGGCGTACCCCAACCGGGACAGCCTGCCCTTCGTCGAGCAGTACGAGCTGCCCGCCGCGTGGAAGCCGAGCACCTTCGTGCGCGGAACCCTGCGGCTGGACGGCTGGCTGCGCGCCTGGGACGGCGTGTTCGCCGAACTGCGGCGCGGCGACGACGAGCGGATCGCCGCGCTGGCCCAGGAGTTGGCGGCCCGGTATCCGACGACGGAGAAGGACCGGGACCGGGTGGTCCTGGAGGTCTCCCTCGACGTACGGGGCGCGGGTGGCGTTTCCTGGTCGGGCGGTTACCTGCTCGACATGGTCGGCGACGAGGAGGAGAGCGCGATGGCCCGCTGTGTCTCCCGGCCCCTCGCGCTCGGCGTCCGGCACATTCTGGACGGCTCCCTGCCGCCGGGCCTGAGCCGGGCCGCGCAGTCGGCGGCCCGCTCGGAGCAGTGGCTGCGCGAACTCGTCCCGGAGGGAGTGGAGTTCACCCTCCGCGTCAGCCGGTGACGGCCTCGTGCACCAGCCTCTTCAGGTCCGGGAACACGGTGTGCGAGGTCTTCGGCCGCAGCTGCGTCATGAACTGCACCGTCAGATCGCGGGACGGGTCCACCCAGAAGGTCGTGGTCGCGGCGCCGCTCCAGCCGTAGGTGCCGGTGCGGGAGGGGGCACGGGTGCGTGAGGGGTCGACGACCACGGAGACACCGAGGCCGAAGCCGAGGCCGTCGTTGCAGGCTTCGTCGTGGGCCGGGCGGCTGCCGAAGGAGCGCAGATCGACGCCGCCCGGCAGGTGGTTGGAGGTCATCAGGTCGACCGTGTCGGGGGCCAGCAGCCGGGTGCCGTCGAGTTCGCCGCGGCGGCGCAGCAGCTCCATGAACCGGTGGATGTCGTACGCGGAGGCCGCCATGCCGCCGCTGCCCGACAGGAAGCGGGGGCGGCCGTGCAGCGGCAGGCCCGGGATCGGCGTGATACCGCCGTCGTCGGTGCCGCCGTACAACTCGGCGAGCCTGTCCGACTGTTCGCCGCTCACCTCGAAACCGGCGTCGGTCATGCCGAGCGGGCGGAAGACCCGTTCGGCCATGAAGGTGTCCAGCGGCTGACCGGAGACCACCTCGATGACCCGGCCGAGGACATTCGTGGCCACCGAGTAGTTCCACTGGGTGCCCGGGTCGAACTGGAGCGGCAGGCTCGCGTACACGTCGACGGTCTCGGCCAGGTCCGAGCCGGGCAGCACCGCGGAGTCCAGGCGGGCGTCGCGGTAGAGGGCGTCCACGGGATGGCAGTTGTAGAAGGCGAAGGTCAGTCCGGCCGTGTGGGTCATCAGGTGCCGGATCAGCAGGGGGCCCGCGGCCGGGCGGGTGCGGACGTTGGCGCCGGAGCCGGAGACGTAGACCCGCGGTTCGGCGAAGGCGGGCAGATGGCGGCCGACCGGGTCGTCGAGGTCCAGCCTGCCCTCCTCCATCAGCAGCAGCGCGGCGACGGAGGTGACCGGCTTGGTCATGGAGTAGATCCGCCAGAGCGTGTCCGCCTCCACCGGCAGACCGGCGGCGATGTCCCGCTGCCCGTACGTGGTCAGATGGGCGACGCGTCCGCCGCGGGCCACGGCGACCAGGAAGCCGGGCAGGCGGCCCTCGTCGACGTGGTGGGCGAAATGCCGGTCCAGGCGCCGGAGCGCCTCGGCGTCCAGTCCGGCCTCGCCCGGTTCGACCTGTTGTCGCAGCAGTGCCATCGCTCTCCTTATCTGTGCGGCCCGTCGGATGGCCGGTTTACCCAGTTGGTACGGCCCGCGATCTCAACGTCGTTCAGGAACACGCGTGCGGTTCCGTGGATCGGTGCCGCTCTCGCCGGCCGCTGCCGGGTCCCGTCCCGGCAGCGCGGTGCCCGCCGCCATTCCGGCCAGCGCGAGAACGGGGAGGACCGCGAGCGGCAGCCGGGCGTCCCCGTCGGCTCCCATGAGGGCGGTCGCCAGGGCCACGCCCAGCACCGGGCCGAGGTTCATCGCGGTCTGCTGGAGCCCGCCCGCCACACCCGCCGAGGCGACCGGAGCCTCCCGTACGACGACATGGGTGGCGGCCACCATCACCGTGCCGAACCCGGCCCCGAGCAGCCCGAACCCGGCACCCAGGCCCAGGGGCCCGGAGGAGCGGGAGAGCAGCCAGATCCCGGCGGCGAGGACGGCGAGGGCGGTCACGGTGGTGCGGCGCGGCCCGGCCCGGCGCAGCAGCACCGCGCAGCAGGGCGCGGCGGCCACCATCAGCACCGCCAGCGGCAGACAGCACAGCGCGGTGCGCCACGGGTCGAGGCCGAGGGTGTCCTGGAGCAGGAAGGTGGCGGCGAACAGGGTGCCCGACAGTGCGGCCGAGGCGGCGGTGAGGGTGCCGAGCCCGGCCCGGACCGGTGGTGCGCCGATGACGGCGGGTGGCAGCAAGGGGCTCGGCGTGCGGTGTTCGTGGCGCAGGAACAGGGCGCCGGTGACCGCCGTCAGCAACAGGGCGGGGGCCCGGTCGGGCAGGGCGACCAGGGCGTGCACCAGCGTGGCCAGGGTCGCCGCGAGCAGGAGGGCGCCGGGCAGGTCGAGGCGGACCTGGGCGGTGGGGCGCGGGGCGCGTGCGGTGAGGGCCCACAGGCCGCACACCAGCGCGGGCAGGACGTTCAGCAGGAACACCGCCCGCCAGCCGGGCCCGGCGACCAGCGCGCCGCCCACCAGCGGACCGGCCGCGGCAGCCACCCCGATGGCCGCGGTCCGCACGGCGATCGGGGTGCGCAGCCGGTCGGGCGGGTACGCCGCGCGGAGCATGCCCAGGGTGGCCGGTTGCAGGAGGGCGCCGCACACGCCCTGCGCGACCCGGAGTCCGATCACCGTGCCGATGCCGGAGGACAGGGCGATGCCCGCCGAGGTGAGGCCGAAGCCGAGCATGCCGAGCGCGAACAGGCGGTGGTGTCCGTACCGGTCGCCCAGGCGTCCGCCGAACACCAGCAGGCTCGCCACGGCCACCAGATAGGCGGTGCTGGTCCACTGGACCTGCGCGTGGGAGGCGCCGAGTTCACGCTGGAGGGCGGGCTGGGCGAGGGTGAGGACGGTGCCGTCCAGGGCGACGACCACCGCTCCCGCCACGCTCGCGGCGAGGGTGGGGCGCGGGTTCACTCGCCGTCCGAACCGGCGTACACGGCCAGCACCGTGTCGACCATGCGCTCGAAGTCGTCGGTGCCCACGGCGAGTTGCAGACCGCCCCAGCCCCACAGCCGGCCCACGCCGTGCAGGTTCGCCCACAGGGCGCCGCCGACCAGCCGGGCATCGGCACCGGGCCGGACCCGGGCCACCAGCTCCACCAGCCGCCCGAACAGCGGCAGGCTGTGCTCGCGCAGTCCCAAGTGGCCGCTTTCCAGGAGATCGTGACGGAACATCAGTTCGTGCATGCCGTGTTGTTCCACCGCGAACCGCAGATAGGCGCGGGCCAGTGCGGCGAGCCGGGCCCGCGGGTCGGGGCCGCTCTCCTCCTCGGCCCGGCCGACCCGCTCCGCCAGCTCGGTGAAGCCACGGCGCGCGATGGCCGAGAGCAGCTCCCGATGGGTGGGGAAGTAGCGGCGCGGCGCCCCGTGCGAGACGCCCGCCCGGCGGGCGATCTCCCGCAGTGTGAGCGCCTGGAGGCCCTCGGCGGCGACCAGTTCCGCACCCACGTCGACCAGCCGCTCGCGCAGTCCTGCCTCGGAATCCCCCATAGACACTGTCTACCAGGTGTCCGTAGACACTGTCTACGTCTGGTCGCGGGAATGATCGGCGCCGCCCGGCCCGTTACCCGGACATGACTGAGGACCGCACTGAAGAGGCTCTGCTGAACCTGCTCTCCGAGGGGCACGGGGGTGTGCTGGTCACCCTCAAGCGCGACGGCCGCCCCCAGTTGTCGAACGTCACCCACGCCTACTACCCGGACGAGCGGATCATCCGCGTCTCCCTCACCGACGACCGCGCCAAGACCCGCAACCTGCGCCGGGACCCGCGTGCCTCCTACCACGTGACCACCGCCGACCGTTGGGCGTACACCGTGGCCGAGGGCACCGCCGAACTGACGCCGGTCGCCGAGGACCCGCACGACGACACCGTCGAGGAGCTGATCAGGCTCTACCGGGACGTGCAGGGCGAGCACCCCGACTGGGACGACTACCGCGCCGCGATGGTCCGCGACCGGCGGCTGGTGCTGCGCCTGAAGGTGGACCGGGCGTACGGCATCCCCAAGAAGTGATCACTGGCGGCTGACGGTGCGGGTGACACCGGCCAGCACGGTCGTGGCGAGGACCCAGCCCGCCAGCACCAGGACGTAGGCCAGCCACTGCGCCCAGCCCTCCGGGGCGTAGGCGGTCTCCTGGCCGAAGGTGATCACCGGGATGAGCAGGTCCAGGGCGAAGAACACCGGGTTGAAGTCCGGGGCCTCGTCCGGCTTGAGCGCGGGCGGCGGATTCAGCGCGAAGGCGATGGAGCCGACCGCGAGCAGGGACAGTAACCAGCCGAAGGCGCGCAGCGGACGGAAGCCGTAGCCGACGGTGGCGTCCTGGACATGCCCCCACAGCCTGCCGTACCAGGAGAGCGTGGTGCGGTGGCGCCGCTGCTTGGCGAGCTGCACCCGGCGGGCCGCGTGGTCGTCGCCGATGTGC
Source organism: Streptomyces sp. DI166 (assembly GCF_900091315.1). Taxonomy (GTDB): domain Bacteria; phylum Actinomycetota; class Actinomycetes; order Streptomycetales; family Streptomycetaceae; genus Streptomyces; species Streptomyces fuscus. Next base: position 232,279 of record NZ_FLSP01000001.1, on the reverse strand, counting down.
CGGTAGGCGGCGGTCAACTGCTCGTAGCCGTGCGGGTCGTAGCCGCTGCTGTCGCGCTCCAGCATCGGCAGCCGACGCTCGACCGGCTCGTGCGGCGTCAGGAACGTGTAGGTGAGGTCCAGGAGCCGCACCTCGTCGGGCAGCATCTCCGGTTCCAGGTCGAGCTGTTCGATCTGGGCGCGGCGCAGATTGAGCCGCCCGGTCATCCGGGGCCCCTCGCGCAGCCACAGCTCGCCGATGACGGCGCTGCTGGCACGCAGCGCGGTGTTGCCGGGGTTCGACAGCGTCGCCCGCAACAGATCCAGGCGGCCCGGTATGCGGACGCCGCGCAGGTCTATCCGGCCCTCGGCGCGCAGCCGCCGTGCCTGCACATTCGCGCCGACCTCCAGGGACTCGGAGTCCAGGACATCGGCGCCGGGGTTGCTCAGCTCGGCGTCCTCCAGGTCGATCGAACCGGCCACCCGGGCGCCGTCGAGCCGTATCTCGCCCTCGACGCGCAACCCCGGCGCGCACAGGTCGTCCTCGACGGTGATCTGGTTGAGCCGCAGTGCGGGGTGGCCCGAGTCGGCGGCGCTGAGCCGCGCCCGCTCCAAGAACAGCGCCCCGGATATCTGGGCGCCACCGAGATGGACCGGCCCGCCGAAGCGGCAGTCGGTGAGCCGGAGACTGCCGTCCACCCTGATCCGGGCCGCCGACAGCCCCGGCAGTTCGGAGCGGGAGAGGTTGAGATAGCTCAACTGGGCGCCCGAGATGGACGGCACGGAGTCGAAGCGGCAGTCGCTGAACCGTACGACGCAGTCCACGGTCCCGTACCGCAGGTCCAGAACTCCGGTGATGTGGGCGCCCTCAAGTTTGACGGCGGCTATCTCGTCCGGTTCGCGCGGCCCGTTCAGCAGCAGGGCCCGCAACACCCGTGCCCGCACGGTGAGTTCGGTGCCGCCGTCGCGGAGGTCCACCACCGTACCCGTGGCGAAGGCCCGCCAGACGCGCTGTTCGGCCGGTGTCAGATCGTTGATCTCCATCAGCCGCGACTCTGGCGGGCCCCTCCCTCAGGTGTCAAACTCCTGTGCGCACGGCCCTACTTCGTCTCGACGGCGTGGCCGCCGAACTGGTTGCGCAGCGCCGCGATCATCTTCATCTGCGGGGAGTCGTCCTGGCGGGACGCGAACCGCGCGAAGAGGGAGGCGGTGATCGCCGGGAGCGGTACCGCGTGGTCGATGGCCGCCTCGACGGTCCAGCGGCCCTCGCCGGAGTCCTGTGCGTAGCCGCGCAGCTTGTCCAGGTGCTCGTCCTCGTCGAGGGCGTTGACGGCGAGGTCCAGCAGCCAGGAGCGGATGACGGTGCCCTCCTGCCAGGAGCGGAAGACCTCGCGCACGTCCGTGACGGAGTCGACCTTCTCCAGCAGCTCCCAGCCCTCGGCGTAGGCCTGCATCATGGCGTACTCGATGCCGTTGTGGACCATCTTGGCGAAGTGCCCGGCGCCGACCTTGCCGGCGTGGACGGAGCCGAAGTCGCCCTCGGGCTTGAGCGCGTCGAAGACGGGCTGGACCTTGGCGACGTGCTCGGCGTCGCCGCCGTACATCAGCGCGTAGCCGTTCTCCAGGCCCCACACACCGCCGGAGACACCGCAGTCCACGAAACCGATGCCCTTCTCGGCCAGCTCGCGGGCGTGCTTCTCGTCGTCCGTCCAGCGCGAGTTACCGCCGTCGACCACGGTGTCGCCCGGGGACAGCAGCTCGCCGAGCTCGTCGATGACGGACTGCGTGGCGGCACCGGCCGGGACCATCACCCACACCACGCGGGGGCCGTCGAGCCGCTCGACCAGTTCGGAGAGGGAGGCGACATCGGCGAGGTCCGGGTTGCGGTCGTAGCCCACGACGGTGTGGCCCGCGCGGCGGATCCGCTCGCGCATGTTGCCGCCCATCTTGCCGAGGCCGATGAGTCCGAGCTGCATTTCAGTGCACTTCCTTCAGTTCACGGTAGGCGGCCACGAGGGCAGCGGTGGAGGCGTCGAGGCCGGGGACCTCGGCGCCCTCGGTGAGAGCGGGTTCGACGCGCTTGGCAAGGACCTTGCCGAGCTCCACGCCCCACTGGTCAAAGGAGTCGATGTTCCACACGGCGCCCTGCACGAACACCTTGTGCTCGTAGAGCGCGATGAGCTGACCGAGCACCGACGGCGTCAGCTCGCGGGCGAGGATCGTGGTGGTGGGGTGGTTGCCGCGGAAGGTGCGGTGCGGCACCTGCTCCTCGGCCACGCCCTCCGCGCGGACCTCCTCGGCGGTCTTGCCGAACGCGAGCGCCTGACCCTGCGCGAACAGGTTCGCCATCAACAGGTCGTGCTGCGCCTTGAGTTCGTCGCTCAGCTCGGCCACCGGCCGGGCGAAGCCGATCAGGTCGGCCGGGATCAGCTTGGTGCCCTGGTGGATCAACTGGTAGTAGGCGTGCTGCCCGTTGGTGCCGGGCGTGCCCCACACCACCGGCCCTGTCTGCCAGTCCACCGGGTCGCCGTCACGGTCCACCGACTTGCCGTTGGACTCCATGTCGAGCTGCTGGAGGTAGGCGGTGAACTTCGACAGGTAGTGGCTGTAGGGCAGCACCGCGTGCGACTGGGCGTCGAAGAAGTTGCCGTACCAGATGCCCAGCAGGCCCAGCAGCAGCGGGGCGTTGGACTCGGCGGGCGCGGTGCGGAAGTGGTCGTCGACGACGCGGAAGCCGTCCAGCAGCTCGCGGAACCGGTCCGGCCCGATGGCGATCATCAGGGACAGGCCGATCGCCGAGTCGAACGAGTAGCGTCCGCCGACCCAGTCCCAGAACTCGAACATGTTGTCCGCGTCGATACCGAAGCCGGTGACCTTCTCCGCGTTCGTCGACAGGGCGACGAAGTGCCGGGCGACCGCCTTCTCCTCGCCGCCGAGCCCGGCCAGCAGCCAGGACCGCGCCGAGGTGGCGTTGGTGATCGTCTCGATGGTGGTGAAGGTCTTGGAGGCGACGATGAACAGCGTCTCGGCGGGGTCGAGGTCGCGCACCGCCTCGTGCAGGTCGGCGCCGTCGACGTTGGAGACGAAACGGAAGGTCAGCTCGCGCGCGGTGTACGGCCGCAGCACCTCGTAGGCCATGGCCGGGCCGAGGTCGGAGCCGCCGATGCCGATGTTGACGACGTGCCTGATGCGCCTGCCGGTGTGGCCGGTCCACTCGCCGGAGCGGACCCGGTTCGCGAAGTCACCCATCCGGTCGAGGACGGCGTGCACACCCGGCACCACGTTCTCGCCGTCCACCTCGATCACCGCCTCGCGCGGGGCGCGCAGCGCGGTGTGGAGCACCGCACGGTTCTCGGTGGTGTTGATCCTCTCGCCGCGGAACATGGCGTCGCGCAGCCCGAACACATCGGTGGCCGCCGCCAGTTCCTGGAGCAGGGAGAGCGTCTCGTCGGTGACGAGGTTCTTGGAGTAGTCGATGCGCAGGTCACCGACGCGCACCACGTACCGCTCGGCGCGCCCGGGGTCGGCGGCGAACAGGTCACGCAGGTGGTCGCGCCAGGCGGCGCGGTGGTCCTCCAGGGCGGTCCACTGGGGCCGCCGGGTGAGCTTCGGGGCGTCAGACATGAGTGGGTGTCTCCTTGGCGGCCTCGCCCCGCAGGGCGACGGCGTACATCTCGTCCGCGTCGAGGCGCCTGAGCTCCTCGGCGATGAGTTCGGAGGTGGTGCGCACCTTCAGCGCGAGGGTGCGCGAGGGCTGGCCCGGCAGGGACAGCGTGGCCAGCGGGCCCTCGGGGCGGTCGATGACGACCTCGCCGTTCGCGGTGCCCAGCCGTACCGCGGTGACCACCGGACCGGCGGTGACGATCCGTTCGATCCTCACCCGCAGCCGCGCCTCCAGCCACCGGGCGAGCAGTTCGGCGGCCGGGTTCTCGGCCTCGGCCTCCACCGCGCCGGACACGATCTTCTCGCGGGCCTGGTCCAGGGCGGCGGCCAGCATTGAGCGCCACGGGGTGAGCCGGGTCCAGGCGAGGTCGGTGTCGCCGGGCGCGTAGGAGCGCACCCGGGTGTCCAGCACCTGCAGGGGGTTCTCCACCGCGTACAGGTCGGTGATCCGGCGCTGGGCGAGCGCGCCGAGCGGGTCCTGGGCGGGGTTGTCCGGCGCGTCCACCGGCCACCACACGACCACCGGGGCGTCCGGCAGCAGCAGTGGCAGGACGACCGAGTCGGCGTGGTCGGAGACCTCGCCGTAGGTGCGCAGCACGACGGTCTCGCCGGTGCCCGCGTCGGCGCCCACCCGTACCTCCGCGTCCAGGCGGGAGGTGGTCCGGTCGCGCGGGGTGCGGGCGTGCCGCTTGATGACGACCAGGGTGCGCGAGGGGTGCTCGTGCGAGGCCTCCTCGGCGGCCTTGATGGCGTCGTAGGCGTTCTCCTCGTCCGTGACGATCACCATCGTCAGGACCATGCCCACCGCGGGTGTGCCGAGGGCGCGGCGGCCCTTGACCAGTGCCTTGTTGATCTTGCTTGCCGTGGTGTCGGTCAGGTCGATCTTCATGGCCTGCGCCAGCTCCGTCCGTCTCGTGCGAGCATCTCGTCGGCTTCCACGGGTCCCCAGCTGCCCGAGGGGTACTGCGCCGGCTTTCCGCTGCGCGCCCAGTACTCCTCGATCGGGTCGAGGATCCTCCAGGACTCTTCCACTTCCTGGTGACGGGGGAACAAATTGGCGTCGCCGAGCAGAACGTCCAGGATGAGCCGTTCGTACGCCTCCGGGCTGGACTCCGTGAACGACTCGCCGTAGGCGAAGTCCATCGTCACGTCCCGGATCTCCATGGAGGTGCCGGGCACCTTGGAGCCGAAGCGGACGGTGACGCCCTCGTCGGGCTGGACGCGGATGACGATGGCGTTCTTGCCCAGCTCCTCCGTGGCGGTGCGGTCGAAGGGGGAGTGCGGCGCCTGCTGGAAGACCACCGCGATCTCGGTGACCCGGCGGCCCAGCCGCTTTCCGGTGCGCAGGTAGAACGGCACCCCGGCCCAGCGCCGGTTGTCCACGCCGAGCTTGATGGCGGCGTAGGTGTCGGTCACCGACGACGGGTCGATGCCCTCCTCCTGGAGGTAGCCGGGCACCTGCGCGCCGCCCTGCCAGCCCCCCGCGTACTGCCCGCGCACGGTGTGCCTGCCCAGGTCCTCCGGCAGCCGCACGGACCGCAGCACCTTCAGCTTCTCCGTCAGCAGCGAGTGCGCGTCGAACGCGGCCGGTTCCTCCATCGCGGTGAGCGCCATCAGCTGAAGGAGGTGGTTCTGGATGACGTCACGGGCCGAGCCGATGCCGTCGTAGTAGCCCGCCCGGCCGCCGATGCCGATGTCCTCGGCCATCGTGATCTGGACATGGTCGACGTACGACCGGTTCCAGATCGGCTCGAACATCTGGTTGGCGAAGCGCAGCGCCAGGATGTTCTGGACGGTCTCCTTGCCCAGGTAGTGGTCGATCCGGAAGACCTGCTCCGGGTCGAACACGTCGTGCACGATCGCGTTCAGCTCCTCGGCCGACTTCAGATCGTGCCCGAACGGCTTCTCGATGACGGCCCGGCGCCACGCACCCTTCGGCGCGTCGGCCAGCCCGTGCTTCTTCAGCTGCTGGACGACCTTCGGGAAGAACTTCGGCGGTACGGACAGGTAGAACGCGTAGTTGCCGCTGGTGCCCCGAGAGGCGTCCAACTCCTCGACCGCCGCGCGCAGTTGCTTGAAGGCGTTGTCGTCGTCGAAGTCGCCCGGGATGAACCGCATGCCCTCGGAGAGCTGCTGCCAGACCTCCTCGCGGAACGGCGTGCGGGCGTGCTCCCGGACCGCGTCGTGCACGACCTGCGCGAAGTCCTGGTCCGCCCAGTCCCGGCGGGCGAACCCGACCAGCGAGAAGCCCGGCGGCAGCAGACCGCGGTTGGCCAGGTCGTAGACGGCCGGCATCAGCTTCTTGCGGGACAGATCGCCGGTGACGCCGAAGATGACGAGCCCGGACGGCCCGGCGATCCGCGGCAGGCGCCGGTCGCGCGGGTCACGCAGCGGGTTGGTCCATTCGGAGGTCATGACGCGTCCGCCCCCTTGCTCTCCAGCGACTCGGCGACCGCCGCGAGGAGCTCCTCCCAGGCCGTCTCGAACTTCGCGACGCCCTCGTCCTCCAGCCGGGTGACGACCTCGTCGTAGGAGATGCCGAGCCGTTCCACGGCCGCGAGGTCGGCGCGGGCCTGCGGGTAGCCGCCGGTGACGGTGTCGCCGGTGATCACGCCGTGCGCGGCGGTGGCGTCGAGGGTGGCCTCCGGCATGGTGTTGACGGTGCCCGGGGCGACCAGTTCGTCGACGTAGAGGGTCGGCTTGTAGGCCGGGTCCTTCACACCCGTGGATGCCCACAGCGGGCGCTGCTTGTGGGCGCCGGCCGAGACCAGCTTCAGCCAGCGGTCGGAGGCGAAGACCTCCTCGTAGGCCGCGTAGGCGAGGCGGGCGTTGGCGAGGGCGGCGCGGCCCTTGAGCGCGAGCGCCTCCTCGGTGCCGAGGGCGGTCAGCCGCTTGTCGATCTCGCTGTCCACGCGGGAGACGAAGAAGGAGGCCACGGAGTGGATCGTCGACAGGTCGTGGCCCCGCTCGGCGGCCTGCTCCAGACCGGCGAGGTAGGCGTCCATGACCTGGCCGTAGCGCTCCAGCGAGAAGATCAGCGTGACGTTGACACTGATGCCCTCGGCGAGGACCTCGGTGATGGCGGGCAGACCGGCCTTGGTCGCCGGAATCTTGATCATGACGTTGGGCCGGTCCACCAGCCAGGCGAGCTGCTTGGCCTCGGCGATCGTGGCCTTGGTGTGGTGGGCGAGGCGCGGGTCGACCTCGATGGAGACCCGGCCGTCCCGGCCCCCGGTCGCTTCGTACACGGGGCGCAGCACGTCGGCGGCGGCGCGCACGTCGGCCGTCGTCATCATCCGTACGGCCTCCTCGACCGTCACCCCGCGCAGGGCGAGGTCGGCGAGCTGGTCCTCGTATCCGTCGCCGTTGCCGATGGCGGCCTGGAAGATGGACGGGTTGGTGGTCACGCCCACCACGTTCTTCGTGGCGAGGAGTTCGGCCAGGTTGCCGGAGGCGATCCGGGTGCGGGACAGGTCGTCCAGCCAGATGGAGACGCCCTCGTCGGACAGGCGCTGGAGTGCTCCCGCGGCGGCGGTTGCTTCGGTCACTGCGATCAACTTCTTTCTGGCGTTCGGATCAACCACGCGCGGCGGCCAGGGACTCCCGGGCTGCTGCTGCGACGTTCTCGGCGGTGAAGCCGTACTGGGCGAACAGGGTCTGGGCATCGGCGGAGGCGCCGAAGTGTTCGAGGGAGACGATGCGTCCCGCGTCCCCAACGAACCGGTACCACGTCAGGCCGATCCCGGCTTCGACCGCGACCCGGGCTCGCACGGACGGGGGAACGACGGAGTCGCGGTACTCGCGGGGCTGCTCCTCGAACCACTCCACCGACGGCATGGACACCACGCGGGTGCCGACGCCCTCGGCTTCGAGCAGGTCGCGGGCGGCGACGGCGAGCTGGACCTCGGACCCGGTGGCGATCAGCACGACCTCCGGGACCTCGGTGGAGGCCTCGCGCAGGACGTAACCGCCCTTGGCGGCGTCCTCGTTGCGCTCGTAGACCGGTACACCCTGACGGGTGAGGGCCAGGCCGTGCGGGGCGGGGGCGGTGGCGTGGCGGCGCAGGATCTCCGCCCAGGCGACGGCGGTCTCGTTGGCGTCGGCCGGGCGGACGACGTTCAGGCCGGGGATCGCGCGCAGCGAGGCGAGGTGTTCGACCGGCTGGTGGGTGGGGCCGTCCTCGCCGAGGCCGATGGAGTCGTGGGTCCACACATAGGTGACCGGGAGCTGCATCAGGGCGGACATGCGCACGGCGTTGCGCATGTAGTCGGAGAACACCAGGAAGGTGCCGCCGTACACGCGGGTGTTGCCGTGCAGGGCGATGCCGTTCATCTCCGCGGCCATGGAGAACTCACGGATGCCGAAGTGGATGGTGCGTCCGTACGGGTCGGCCTCGGGGAGCGGGTTGCCCTTGGGCAGGAAGGAGCTGTTCTTGTCGATGGTGGTGTTGTTCGACCCGGCGAGGTCGGCGGAACCGCCCCACAGTTCGGGGATGACCGGGCCGAGCGCCTGGAGCACCTTCCCGGAGGCGGCGCGGGTGGCCACCGACCTGCCGGGCTCGAACACCGGTACGGCAGCCGCCCAGCCCTCGGGGAGCTGCCCGGCGACGATCCGGTCGAACAGTTCGGCGCGCCCGGGGTTGGCGGTGCGCCACTCGGCGAGCTGCTTGTCCCAGGCGGCGTGCGCCTCGGCACCGCGGTCCAGGGCGCGGCGGCTGTGGGCGAGGACCTCGTCGGCAACCTCGAACGTCTGCTCGGGGTCGAAGCCCAGCAGGCGCTTGGTGGCGGCGATCTCCTGCTCGCCGAGCGCGGAGCCGTGGGAGGCCTCGGTGTTGCGGGCGTTCGGGGCGGGCCAGGCGATGATCGTGCGCATCGCGATGATCGAGGGTCGCCCGGTTTCCGCCCGCGCCGCCTTCAGCGCCGTGTAGAGGGCGCGGACGTCGACGTCGCCGTCCTCGGTGGGCTCGATGCGCTGGGTGTGCCAGCCGTAGGCCTCGTAGCGCCCTAGTACGTCCTCGGAGAACGCGGTCGCGGTGTCGCCCTCGATGGAGATGTGGTTGTCGTCGTAGAGGAAGACCAGGTTGCCGAGCTTCTGGTGGCCCGCGAGGGAGGAGGCCTCGGCGGCGACGCCCTCCTCCAGGTCGCCGTCGGAGACGATCGCCCAGACGGTGTGGTCGAAGGGGGAGGCGCCCTCGGGGGCCTCCGGGTCGAACAGGCCGCGCTCGTAGCGGGCGGCCATCGCCATGCCGACGGCGTTGGCGACACCCTGCCCGAGCGGTCCGGTGGTGGTCTCCACGCCCGCGGTGTGGCCGTACTCGGGGTGGCCGGGGGTCTTCGAGCCCTGGGTGCGAAACGCCTTCAGGTCGGCCAGCTCCAGCTCGTACCCGGCGAGGAAGAGCTGCGTGTAGAGCGTCAGCGAGGTGTGGCCGGGGGAGAGGACGAAGCGGTCGCGTCCGGTCCACTCCGGGTCGGCGGGGTCGTGCCGCATCACCTTCTGGAAGAGCGTGTACGCGGCCGGCGCGAGGCTCATCGCGGTGCCGGGGTGGCCGTTGCCGACCTTCTGCACGGCGTCGGCGGCCAGCAGGCGCGCGGTGTCGACGGCACGCCGGTCGAGGTCGATCCAGTCCAGGGGGTCCGGGTGCTGCGTGCTCATCTGAAGCCAGTCCTCTTCAAGAGTTCATCGAATACGGCGTCTTTGCTGGTGAGGCGCGTTCGACTGTAAAAGTCTGACTTTTTCGAGGGAAGGTCCAGGTGTGTCAGCCTGTGGTGAAAGTGGGACACGCAGTGCGGGGCCGAGGCGGTACGAGGGCGACATGGCGGACAGAACAGTGCAAGGCGACGGCGCGGAAGGAATCAGAACCTTCCCCTTCCCGGTCGACCTGAGCGTGCTCGGCGTCGGCATGCGGGTCGGGCCGATGAAGCCCGAACGCACCTGGCACGCCGAGGCGCCGCCGGGACGGGTGCACCGCATCGAGTTCCACGTCGTGATGCTGTTCGACGACGGCCCCGTCCGCCACATGATCGACTTCACCGAGTACGAGGCGGGCGCGGGCGACCTCCTCTGGATCCGCCCCGGCCAGATCCACCGCTTCAGCGACACGAGCGCCTACCGGGGCACCGTCCTGACCATGCAGCCCGGTTTCCTGCCCCGCGCGACGGTCGAGGCGACCGGCCTGTACCGCTACGACCTGCCCCCACTGCTCCATCCGGACGAGGCGCAACGCGCGGCGCTGCGCTCCTCGCTCCGTCAGCTCCGCCGCGAGTACAAGGACTCGACCACACTCCCCCTGAGCCTGCACACGGCGGTCCTGCGCCACTCCCTGTCGGCGTTCCTGCTGCGCCTCGCCCATCTCGCGGCCAGCGCGCACGACACCGCCCGCCGGGAGGCGGACTCCGCCTTCACCCAGTTCCGGGACGCCGTGGAGCGCGGCTTCGCCACCAACCACAGCGTCAGCGCCTACGCCGACCAACTCGGCTGCTCCCGCCGCACCCTGGTCCGCGCGGTCCGCGCGGCGACCGGGGAGACACCGAAGTCCTTCATCGACAAACGCGTCGTCCTGGAGGCCAAACGCCTCCTCGCCCACACCGACCTCCCGGTCGGCCGGGTGGGCGCGGCCATCGGCTTCCCGGACGCGGCGAACTTCAGCAAGTTCTTCCACCAGCACACGGAGACGACTCCGGCGGCGTTCCGGGCGGAGATGCGGTAGCGGGGTGGGGGTGCGCGTGTTCCTCGCCGTACGTGCGACGGCGGTCCGGAACTCCCGCTCGGGAATCCGGACCGCCGAAGTGCTCGCCGCCGGTGTCAGCGGCCGAAGTGGAACCAGTTGACGTTCACGAAGTCGGCCGGCTGGCCGCTGGTGAAGGTCAAGTACACGTCGTGCGTGCCGGTTACCGCGCCGATGTTCGCCGGGACGGTCCGCCAGCTCTGCCAGCCGCCGGTGTTGGCCAGGGCGAAACTCCCGATGGGGGCGTTGCTACGGCTGTCCAGGCGCACCTCGACCAGGCCGCTCACTCCGGCCCCGGCACCGCTCGCGACCCGCGCCACGAACTGAGTGGCCGCCGTGGAACCGAAGTTGACGCCCTTGTACAGCGCCCAGTCGCCGTTGGCGATCGCCCCGATGTTCTGGCCGCCGCCGGAGTCGGAGGTGGCCTCGACGAACGTGCCGGACTGGCTGTCGTGGGACTCGGCCTGGATGGTGCTGTAGGCGTCCCGGTTGCCGGTCGGCGGAGGCGTCGTGGGACCGCCGCCGCTGGACAGCACCTGGACGTAGTCCACGACCATCGAGTGGCCGGGCACGGTCGCGCCGTCCGGACCGCCGCCGAACGCGTCCACGAATCCGCCGCCCATCGCCACGTTCAGGATGATGAAGTACCCGTGGTTGGTGGCGTTGTTCCAGGTCGTCGCGTCGACCTGGTTGGAGCGCACGGTGTGGTAGTTGATGTCGTCGACGTAGAAGCGGATCTGCTCCGGGCTGGTGGAGCGGTCCCACTCCAGCGCGTAGGTGTGGAAGCCCGCCTGGCAGGTGGCGCCGGGACAGGCACGCGAACCGCCGATGCCGGACGTCTCGTTGCAGGGGCCGCCCGGGGACGTACCGCAGTGCATCGTCGACCAGACGGTGTTGAGGCCCTGGACGTTCTCCATGATGTCCAGCTCGCCGACGCTCGGCCAGTTCCACCAGTTGCCCCGGTAGGGCGTGCCCAGCATCCAGAACGCGGGCCAGTAGCCGCGGGCGGCGGCGCCGGTGACGTTGGGCATCTGGATACGGGCCTGCACCCGCAGTTTGCCGCCCGCCGGGGGCTGGAAGTCACCGCGCACGGTCTCGATCCGGCCGGACGTCCAGTTGCCGGCGGCGTCCCGGCGCGGGGTGATGCGCAGATTGCCGTTGCCGTCCAGGGACACGTTGTTCGTGCTGGACGTCATGTTCTCGATCTCGCCGGTGCCCCAGTTGCCGGGCCCGCCCGGGTAGCCGTGACCGGTCGCGTACTGCCAGTTGGCGGTGTTGACGCCGGTGTTCGCGGGGCCGTTGAAGTCGTCCACGAAGACCTGCGTCCAGCCCGACGGGGGCGGAGGCGCGGCGGCGTCGGCGGACGCTACGGCCGCCGCCGCGAGGCCGAGCGCGCTGAACGCCGCGACGAGTGCGCGCCGCACCGGGCGCCGTCGTCTGTGGGGGGTGCCGGAGGATTCACTCATCGGGTGCTGCCTCTCGGGTACGGGTGTGGGGAGCCCTTGAGAGCACCCTGAGAGCGCTCTCAAAGTGACGTCAATGTGCCGCTCGGCACCTCGGCCGTCAAGAGGTGAAGCAGAGAAATCCCGCTCGGTAGTGGTGAGTTCACGCGGTGAAGGGGGGCTGGGGGTGTGATGCGAGGTGTTCTGCACGGGTCAGCACGGCCGGGGTGCGGCCGTGCTGATGCGGAAGCTGCTGTGACCATCCCCTCGCGGCCGTGCTGATCCGGTAGTCGCGGTGACCAGCACCTTGCGGCCGTGCCGGTCCGAGGAAGGCGCCGGTACCTACGGCCGCGCGCCCGTGCTCACCGCCCGCTCGTGCTCCGGGAGTTCGGGTGCCTCGCTGATCCCGATCCGGTCGTGCAGCCGGCGCAGTGGCCGCGGTGCCCACCAGGCGTGCCGTCCGAGCAGCGCCATCGTCGCCGGGACGAGCAGCATCCGTACGACGGTGGCGTCGATGAGCACCGCCAGCGTGAGCCCCAGCCCGATCTGCAGGATCGGGGAGAAGCCGCCCGTCATGAAGGCGCCGAAGACCACCGCCAGCAGCAGCGCGGCGCACGTGACGACCCGCCCGGAGCGGCGCAGACCGGTCACGACGGCCTCGCGCTCGTCCTCACCGCGCTCCCGGGCCTCCCGCATCCGGGCCAGGATGAACAGTTCGTAGTCCATGGCGAGTCCGAAGGCGATGGCCACGATCAGCGGCGGAGCGGTCAGGCTCAGCGCGCCCAGGCCCTCGGCGCCCAGCAGCCCGGCCAGATGCCCGTCCTGGAACACCCACACCACCGCACCGAGCGCCGCGCCCAGACTGAGCAGCGTGGTCGCGATGGTGCGCAGCGGGATGAGCACCGAACCGGTGAAGGCGAACAGCAGCGCGAAGATCCCCGCGAGCACGGTCACCGCCGCCCAGGGGGCCCGCTCGGCGAGCATCTCCCGGAAGTCCACCAGCCGCGCCGCGACCCCGGTCACCTCCACCGGTTCGTCACCGCGCAGTTCCCGGATGTGCTCCACCAGGTCCGTGGCGGCCCCGCCGTCCGCGCTCCCCGGCGGCTGGATCTCCACCACCGTGGTCCCGCCCGGAAGTTCACGCGACTCGGCACCCGACAGCGAGCCGATCCGCTCGGCCGTCGCAGGGTCGGTGCCGGGACGGACGACCACGGTGATCGGCTCTACCCCGGTACCGGTCGGGAAGTGCGCGTCGATCGTGTCGTAGAGCTGCCGCGCCTCGGTGCTCGTGGGCAGTTGCTTGGCGTCGCCGATGCCGATGGTCAGCCCGGCCACGGGCAGGGCCAGCACCAGCAGCACCGGTACGACGGTGGCGACCACGGCGATCCGGCGGCGCGCCGCGAACCGGCCCAGCCGTGCGAACAGCCGCCCCTCCTCACGCTCCGGGCGGACCTTCGCGGCCGGGATCCGCCCGCCGAACCTGGCCAGCAGCGCGGGCAGCAGGGTGAGCGCCGCCAGCATGTCGACGACCACCACGGCGGCCACGGCCAGGCCCATACTGCGCAGGAACACGCTCGGGAAGACCAGCAGCCCGGTCAGGCTGACGGCCACCGTGAGCCCGGAGAACAGCACGGTACGCCCGGCCGCGGCGACCGTACGGTGCACGGCCTCCACCACGTCCTCGGTGTGCCGGCGCTCCTCCCGGAACCGCACCAGCATCAACAGGGCGTAGTCCACGGCGAGTCCGAGCCCCAGCATGGTGGTCACCTGGATCGCGTACACGGAGATGTCGGTGACCTCGCTGAACGCGAACAGCGCCAGGAACGCGCCCGCGATCCCGCTGACCGCGATCACCAGCGGCAGCGCCGCGGCGCGCAGCCCGCCGAACACCACCAGAAGCAGGGCGAGTACGACGGGCAGGGAGATCAACTCGGCGTTCTTGACGTCCTCCTGGGCCCGCTCGCCGATCTGCGTGCCGAGCAGTTCGCCGCCGCTGACGTGGACGTCGGGCGCGTCGATCTCCCGGATACGGTCCGCGGCCGCGTCGGTCGCCTCCTCCTCGGCCCCGTCGTCCAGACCGCCCTCGAACGTGACCGGGATGATCAGCGCCCGCCCGTCCTCGGCGGTGAGACCGGGCGTGGTGTACGGATCGGGCACGGCCGCGACCCCGGCGATCTCGCGCACATCGGCGACGGCCCGTTCCACCTGGGCGCGCAGCGCGGCGTCGGAGACCGGACCGCCCGCGACGACCGCGGTAATGGACTCGCCGGTCGGGTCGACCGAGGAGAGGTACTCCTCGGCCAGCTCCGACTCGGTACCGGGGACGTTCGGTACCTCGTCGGAGAGCCGTCCGAAGACGCCTGTGCCGAGCCCGAAGCCGAGCAGTAGGAAGAGCAGCCAGAGCAGCATGACGGTGAGGGGGCGGCGGGTGGCCGCCCGGGCGAACGTGGAGAGCACGGGAGCCTCCGGCGAATAGGGACAGTGGTCAAGTGCCCCCAGACTCGTCCCGGACCGGGGTGCGCCGGATCGCCGGAGGGAGCGGTTTGCGGGGGTCCGTCGTACGGGGGAGTGACCGGGCCGACTCACTCGTACGAGGGATGGGGCGGTGGGAATCTTCGGGTGCGCGCCGGGAGTTGTCCGGTCAGGAAAGCTTGATCGCGGGGTCGGGGAAGTCGAGGACGGCCACGGGGTCGGGAACGTCGTTCACGGGGGAGCGCACATGTCCGAGGAGCAGAGGCAGGAACGGACTCCGGAGCAGTCTCGGGAGCGGGAAGAGGGGCCGGAGCAGCCCGAGCCGGCGGTCCGTGAAATGCGGCTCGTTGTCACCGCCGAGGACTACGACGCCGCGCTGCGCTTCTACCGGGATGTCCTCGGCCTGCCCGAGCGGGCCGCGTTCTCCTCGCCGGGCGGGCGGGTGAGCATCCTGGAGGCGGGCCGGGCCACGCTGGAGCTGACCGATCCGAACCACGCGGAGTTCATCGACGAGGTCGAGGTCGGACGGCGGGTTGCCGGGCACATACGGGTGGCGTTCGAGGTGGCCGACTCACCGGCGGTGACGCGCCGACTGGCGGACGCCGGCGCCCAGGTCGTCGCCGAGCCGACGCGCACGCCATGGAACTCGCTCAACTCCCGTCTGGAGGCCCCGGGCGCCCTGCAGCTCACGCTCTTCACCGAACTGGGGGACGGTCAGGACTGATGCTCCCCGGGCGTCACCAGCCCGGTCTCGTAGGCGCAGATCACCGCCTGCACGCGGTCCCTGAGCCCCAGCTTGCTCAGCACATTGCTGACGTGGGTCTTCACGGTGTGCTCGCTGACGAACAGCGCCGAGGCGATCTCCGCGTTGGACAGCCCGCGGGCCAGCATCCGCAGGGTCTCCACCTCCCGCGCGGTGAGCACCTCCAGGCGCTCCGGCGTGACCTCCGCCGCCGTCTCCTGACGGCGCCGCCGCACCAGGTCCGCGACCAGGCGCCGGGTCACGGTCGGGGCGAGCAGGGAGTCCCCGGCGGCGACCACCCGGACCGCGTGCACCAGGTCGTCCCGGCGCACGTCCTTCAGCAGAAACCCGCTGGCCCCCGCGCACAGCGCCTCGTACACGTACTCGTCCAGATCGAAGGTGGTGAGCATGACGACCTTGCAGGCGGACTGCCCGCACACCCGGCGGGCCGCCTCCAGACCGTCCATGACGGGCATCCGGATGTCGAGCAGCAGCACGTCTGGCGCGTGCGCCTGCACGGCGGCCACCGCCTGCGCGCCGTCCCCGGCCTCGGCGACCACCTCGATGTCCGGCTGCGCCTCCAGGATCATGCTGAAGCCGCTGCGGACCAGTTCCTGGTCGTCGGCGACCACCACACGGATGCTCACCCGAGCGCCGCCTGCCGGTCACCGGCCGGAAGGCGTACGACGACCCGGAACCCGCCCTCGGGACCGCGCCCGGTACGTGCGCTGCCTCCGCAGGCGGCGGCCCGTTCCCGGATGCCGATCAGCCCATGGCCGCCGCCCGGCCCCGACGGGCCCTGTCCGTCGTCCGTCACCGACAGCGTCAACTCGTCCTCCCCCCACTCCAGAGCGACGGTAGCGGACGAGGCGTGGGCGTGCTTCACGGTGTTGGTGAGCGCCTCCTGCACGATGCGGAACGCGGCGACCTCGGTGTCCGGCGGCAGCGGGCTCGGATCGCCGTCGGTGCACAGGCCGACGCGGAGCCCGGTGGTCTCGGTGACCTGCCGGACCAGTGCGGGCAGCGCCGCCACACCCGGTTGCGGCACGCGGCGCGCGCCGTCCTCGCGCTCCTCCTCCTTCAGCACCCCGAGGATGCGCCGCAACTGGGCCATCGCGTCCCGGCCGGTCGCCGCGATGGCGTCGAACGCGGCCTCCGCGCGCTCCGGATCGCTGCGCACCACCACCGGACCCGCCTCGGCCTGCACCACCATCAGGCTGACGGCGTGGGCGAGGATGTCGTGCATGTCCCGGGCGATGCGCGCCCGTTCCTGCGCCATGGCCCGCGCGGTGTCGGCGGCCCGCTCCTGCTCAAGGCGCCGGGCCCGGTCCACCAGGGCCGCGGTGTAGGCGCGCTGCACCCGGGCGAGCATGCCGAAGCCGTATCCGAAGACCAGGCTGAGCAGTTGGAAGGCGTACTCGAAGGGGAGGGGATCCTCCTTGTGCTGCATGGTGAGGACCACGCCGAGGATCCAGCCCGTCAGCATGAACCGGCGCTGCCAGACCTTGCCCTGGGCGGCCATCGTGTACAGGACGACCAGGCCCCCGTAGACGACGTCCGGGGGCGGGGCGTGGTACCAGGCCATGGAGGCGGTGGCCGCGGAGACGGCGATGGCGGTGGCGAAGGGCGCGCGGCGCCGCCACACCAGCGGCAGTGCGGTGGCCAGGGCGAGCAGCCAGCCCTGTGTGGTGAGCCGGTCGTCGCCCTCGTCCGGGAACATCCATTGGAGGGAGGCGGCGAACAGCACCAGCGCGGCGAGCGCGGCGTCGACGACGTACGGGTTCGCCGTGCGCAGCCGGGTGACGGCGGGCGCGAGCCAGGACGGCGGGGGCATGGGCGGCTCCCTGGGCTCTCTCGGGGGAGGAGGCCCGTCCAGTATCGGAGTCGGACGCGGCACCGTCCTCACCGGTGAGAGGGATATCGGGCCGCTGGGAAGGAGGTGGCCGTGAAGTCCCTCGGGTCCGCCCGCGGAGGAGAGCGCGGACCGGCCTATCCAGTGGCTCCCTCGTCCGGCAGCCACCCCAGGGCCCGCGAGATCCCCCGCGCCGCGAGCCGTACCGCCGGGGCCAGCACCGGGACCTGGGCGCCCGCCTCGGGCACCACCACCGACACGGCGGCGACGACCGTGCCGTCGGCGCCGCGCACCGGGGCGGCCACCGACAGGGCGTCGTCGGTGACCTGGCGGCTGCTCACCGCGACACCCGTGCGCCGCACCTCGGCCAGTGCGCGGCGCAGCCGGGCGGGATCGGTGAGGGTGTAGGGGGTGAAGGCGGGCAGCGGACCCGCGCAGTACTCCTCCTGCCGGGCCGGGTCGTCGTGGGCCAGCAGGGCCAGGCCCACCCCGGTGGCGTGCAGGGGCCAGCGGGCGCCCACCCGGATGTGGACGCCGACGGCGGAGCGGCCCGAGAGCCACTCGATGTAGACGACCTCGTCGCCGTCGCGCACCGCGAGCTGCACGTTCTCGTGGGTCGCCTCGTACAGGTCCTCCAGGTACGGCAGCGCCACCTGGCGCAGGCCGAGCCCGCGCGGCGCGAGTGCCGCCAGCTCCCACAGTCGGAGCCCCACGTGGTACCGGCCCTCCGGGTCCCGCTCCAGCGCGCCCCACGCGCTGAGCACCCGCACCAGCCGGTGCGCGGTGCTCAGACTCAGCCCGGCCCGCCGGCTGATGTCCGTCAGACGCAGCGCCGGATGCTCGTGGTCGAAGGCGGCGAGCACGGCCAGCAGCCGGTCGGGCGCGGAACGCGGGGTCATGACGTGGCGTCAGCCGGTGGCCTGCCGGTAGGAGTACACGGTCGTCGACACCGCGCACACCCCCGGCTGGATCACCTGGGCGCGCAGGGTGCCGCTCCTGGCGTCGTAGTCCACGCCCTCCGTCTCGAAGGTGCCCGAGCACCAGCTGCGCTGCGGCAGGGCGAACAGGGACTTCACCGTGCCGGTGACGGGCTGGCCGTCCAGCTTGCGGGGGAGGTCGACCTGGAGGAGCGGGCGGATCTCCGGGAAGTTGGAGCCGGTCGCGTCGTTGGAGGCGCAGACCAGGCGGGTGTCGGTGACGAAGTCGCAGCCCTGGATGTCCCGCACCGGCTTGTCCAGGGTGATCTGCCAGGCTTCCTTCAGGTCACCGCCGGTCGGTGGCGTGGACTTGTTGAGCACCGGCGTCGGGAAGACCTGGAGGCGGTGCTGCTCGCCCCATTCGCCCGCCACCATCCACTGCCCGTCCGGGGAGACGGCGGCGAAGGAGTTGTTCAGCTTCTCGCCCGGGTTGAGCTGGTGCACGTACTCGTAGCGCTTGCCGGACGGGGTGGTCACCGCGAACATCTTCGAGGTCGCGTTGTCCGGGCCCTGGTAGGCGTCGAAGACATGGCCCTCGGCGATGTCGGGGTCGCCGACGTGGTTCCAGCCCTTGATCCGCAGCGAGAGCGGTATGTCGAGCAGTCCCCGGTACAGCAGTGAGCCGTCGGCCCGGCTCGCCAGCCCCTGTCCGCCGCCCAGGCTGTCGGTGTACGCCGTACCGGCCTCGGCCCACTGCGGGTCACCGGCCGCCGTGGCCGTGCTCGCACCGAGCGCCAGCGCACCGAACAAGGCCGCCGCACAGGTGAGTTGACGTTTCATCAGGCTCCCTTCCCATCGACGAGGACAGGGGGAATCGAACCATGGATCGGGGCCCGGGTCACCGCCCGGGAAGCGGCGGTTCGGGTCCGATGCCGTCCCCGCGATGGACAATTCGACCGGGCCGGAATCCCCCTCCCGAGGGAGGGACAGGATGCCCCTGGCTCTGTGACCGGTGATCGGGCGAGGAAAGGTGCGGGCGTGAGGCTGACGATTCTGGGCGGCGGCGGATTCAGGGTGCCGCTCGTGTACGGGGCGCTGCTGGCCGACCGGGGCGAGGGCGGGGTGACCGAGGTGGTGCTGCACGACCTGGACGCCGGGCGGCTCTCCGCGATCACCCGGGTGCTGGCGGAGCAGGCGGCGCCGGTCGCCGGCGCGCCCGCGGTCACCGCCACCACCGACCTCGACGAGGCGTTGCGCGGCGCCGACTTCGTCTTCTCGGCGATCCGCGTCGGCGGTCTGGAGGGCAGGGCGAACGACGAGCGGGTGGCGCTCGCCGAGGGCGTCATCGGCCAGGAGACGGTCGGCGCCGGGGGCATCGCCTACGGGCTGCGGACCGTGCCGGTGGCCGTGGACATCGCCCGCCGGGTGGCCCGGCTCGCCCCGGACGCGTGGGTCATCAACTTCACCAACCCCGCGGGCCTGGTCACCGAGGCCATGTCCCGCCACCTCGGCGACCGGGTCATCGGCATCTGCGACTCACCGGTCGGCCTGGGCCGCCGTATCGCGCGCGTCCTCGGCGTGAAGAACCCGGCCGAGGCGTGGATCGACTACGTCGGCCTCAACCACCTCGGCTGGGTCCGCGGCCTGCGCGTCGGCGGCCGGGACGAACTGCCGCGGCTGCTCGCCGACCCGGCCCTGCTCTCCTCCTTCGAGGAGGGCAAGCTCTTCGGCGCCGACTGGCTGCGCGAACTCGGCGCCGTCCCCAACGAGTACTTGCACTACTACTACTTCAACCGCGAGACCGTCCTCGCCTACCAGCGTGCCGAGCGGACCCGCGGGGCCTTCCTGCGCGACCAGCAGGCCGGGTTCTACGACGGGATGACCGACCCGCAGGCCCAGGCGCTGGCCGCCTGGGAGCGCACCCGGGCCGAGCGCGAGGCCACCTACATGTCCGAGAACCGGGAGACCGCGGGCGCCGGCGAGCGCGACGCCGACGACCTCTCCGGCGGCTACGAGAAGGTCGCGCTCGCCCTGATGCGGGCCATCGCCCGCGACGAGCGCACCACCCTGATCCTCAACGTCCGCAACCGGCACACCCTCTCCGCGCTCGACACCGACGCCGTCATCGAGGTGCCCTGCCTGGTCGACGCCAACGGCGCCCACCCGGTCGCCGTCGACCCGCTCCCCGGCCACGCCACCGGGCTCGTGTGCTCGGTGAAGGCGGTCGAGCGGGAGGTGCTGGCGGCCGCCGAGTCCGGGTCCCGGGCGACGGCGCTGAAGGCGTTCGCGCTGCATCCGCTGGTCGACTCGGTGAACGTCGCGCGCAGGCTGGTGGAGGGGTACACCGCGGTACATCCGGGCCTGGCGTACCTTGTGTAAGCGCTTTCCCCGGCTTACCGTCGGCTTTCCGCCCGCCCCATTGGAGACCCCATGCACGACGAACGCCGGAGGATCGAGCAGCGTGTCGAGCGCCTGCACCACCAGCGCATCCGCCCCGCGCTGTACGCGGCCACCGTGCCGCTGACGGTGGAGGCGTGGCAGGCACCGGGCGAACCGGTGCCGTTCGAGGAGGCCGCCGCCGCCCCGTACACCCCGTTCGCGATGGACACCCCGTGGGGGCCGCCGTGGGGCACCACCTGGTTCCGGGTGCGCGGCGAGGTGCCCGCCGCCTGGGCGGGCAGGCGCGTCGAGACGGTCATCGACCTCGGCTTCACCGGCGACTGGCCCGGCAACCAGGCCGAGGCCCTCGTCCACCTCCCCGACGGCACCCCGCTGAAGGCCGTCAACCCGCTCAACCAGTACGTCCCCGTGGCGCGGGCGGCGACCGGCGGCGAGCGGATCGACTACCTCGTCGAGGCGGCCTCCAACCCCGACATCCTGGCCGACGGCTTCGCCCGTCCCACCCCCCTCGGCGACGTCCTGACCGCGGGCGACCGCCCCCTCTACACCTTCCGCCGCGCCGACCTCGCCGTCCTCGACGAGGAGGTCTTCCACCTCGACCTGGACGTCCAGGTGCTGAGCGAGTTGATGCGGGAGCTGGGCGAGCACGACCCGCGCCGCCACGAGATCGCGCACGCCCTCGACCGGGCCATGGACCTCCTCGACCTGGACGACATCCCCGGCTCGGCGCCCGCCGTGCGCGAGGCCCTCAAACCGTCCCTGTCCCGGCCCGCGCACGCCAGCGCCCATGTGATCTCCGGCGTGGGCCACGCCCACATCGACTCCGCGTGGCTGTGGCCGATTCGGGAGACCAAGCGCAAGACGGCCCGGACCTTCTCCAATGTCACCGCGCTCGCCGAGGAGTACGACGACTTCGTCTTCGCCTGCTCCCAGGCCCAGCAGTACGCGTGGGTGCGCGACCACTATCCGAAGGTGTGGGCGCGTATCGAGGAGGCGGTGCGCAAGGGGCAGTGGGTGCCGGTCGGCGGCATGTGGGTGGAGGCCGACGGCAACCTGCCCGGCGGGGAGGCCGTGGCCCGGCAGTTCGTGCACGGCAAGCGGTTCTTCATCGAGCACTTCGGCATCGAGACCAAGGGCGTGTGGCTGCCGGACTCCTTCGGCTACAACGCGGCCTACCCGCAGCTCGCCAAGCTCGCGGGCAACGAGTGGTTCCTCACCCAGAAGATCTCCTGGAACCAGACCAACAGGTTCCCCCACCACACCTTCTGGTGGGAGGGCATCGACGGCACCCGCATCTTCACCCACTTCCCGCCCATCGACACCTACAACGCCCGCTTCAGCGGCGAGGAGATGTCCCGCGCGGTCCGCAACTACGCCGAGAAGGGCGGCGCCACCCGCTCGCTCGCCCCCTTCGGCTGGGGCGACGGCGGAGGCGGCCCCACCCGCGAGATCATGGAACGGGCGCGCAGGCTCGCCGACTTGGAGGGCTCCCCGAAGGTCGTGGTGGAGCACCCGGACGAGTTCTTCGCCAAGGCCCGCGAGGAGTACCCGGACGCCCCCGTCTGGGTCGGCGAGCTCTACCTCGAACTGCACCGCGCCACCTACACCACCCAGGCCCGCACCAAGCAGGGCAACCGGCGCAGCGAACACGCCCTGCGCGAGGCCGAGTTGTGGGCGACCACGGCGGCCCTGCACGCACCCGGGTACGCCTACCCGTACGAGCGACTGGACCGGCTGTGGAAGACGGTGCTGCTGCACCAGTTCCACGACATCCTGCCCGGGTCCTCCATCGCCTGGGTGCACCGGGAGGCGGAGGCCGAATACGCCCGTGTGGCCGAGGAGTCGGAGGCCCTGACGGCGGAGGCGCTGGCGGCGCTGGGCGCGGGGGAGGGCCGTGTCTTCAACACCAGTCCCTGCGAGCGGCGCGAGGTGGTGCGCAGGCCGGACGGAAGCGCGGCCCTCGTACGCGTCCCGGCGAACGGCAGCGCGCCCCTCACCCCGGTCGCGCCCCAGCACCCCGTGACCGTCGAGGAACGCGTCCTCGACAACGGCCTCGTCCGCGTCGAACTCGCCGACGACGGCACCCTCGCCTCCGTCCTCGACCGACGTGCGGGCCGCGAAGTCCTCGCGGGCAAGGGCAACTTGCTGCGCCTGCACACCGACCTGCCCAACTACTGGGACGCCTGGGACGTCGACAAGCACTACCAGCACCGCTACACCGACCTGCTGGAGACCACGCGGATCACGGTCGTCGAACAGGACCCGCTGATCGGCGCGATCCGCGTCGTGCGCACCTTCGGCAACGGCTCCACGATCACCCAGACCGTCACCCTGCGCGCCGACAGCCCCCGCATCGACTTCGCGACCGACCTCGACTGGCACGAGGCGGAGAAGTTCCTCAAGGCGGGCTTCCCGATCGACATCCGCGCCCCGCACTCCGCCGCCGAGATCCAGTTCGGCCACGTCCAGCGGCCCACGCACACCAACACCACCTGGGAGGCGGCCCGTTTCGAGGTGTCCGGCCACCGCTGGGTGCACGTGGGCGAACCCGGCTACGGCGTCGCCGTCATCAACGACTCCACCTACGGCCACGACGTCTCCCGCACGGTCCGCGAGGACGGCGGTACGACCACCACGGTCCGGCTCAGCCTGGTCCGCGCCCCGCGCGTCCCCGACCCCGAGGCCGACCAGGGCAGGCACCGCTTCACCTACGCCCTGCTCCCCGGCGCCGACATCGCGGACGCGGTCGCCGAGGGCTACGCCCTCAACCTGCCCCTGCGCCTGGCGGACGCCGCCGCACCGCCCGCCCCCGTCGTCGCGGTCGACGGCGACGGGATCACGGTCGAGGCCGTGAAGCTCGCCGACGACCGCTCCGGCGACGTGGTCGTACGGCTCTACGAGTCCCGCGGCGGTCGCGCCCGCGGCACCCTGCGCCCCGGCTTCCGCACCGCCCGGGCCCACATCACCGACCTCCTGGAACGCCCCTTGTCCGAGGCGGCCCTCGCCGACGGCGCCGTCCCCCTCGAACTGCGCCCGTTCCAGATCCTGACCCTCCGCCTGGCGAGGAGCTGACCGTGCCGATACCGCCCTGGTTCACCGACGCCAAGCTGGGGATCTTCGTCCACTGGGGGATCTACGCGGTTGACGGCGTCGCGGAGTCCTGGTCCTTCTACGACGGACGCGTCCCCTACGACCGCTACCTCTCCCAGCTCGACCGCTTCACCGCCGCCCGGTACCAACCGAGGGAATGGGCACGGCTCTTCGCGCGCGCCGGAGCCCGGTATGCCGTGCTCACCAGCCGTCACCACGACGGCGTCGCCCTGTGGGACTCCGCCCACGGCAAGCTGAACGTCGGCCGGGACCTGATCCGCGGCTACACCGACGCCCTGCGCGAGGAGGGCCTGAAGGTCGGCCTGTACTACTCGCACTCCGACTGGAGCCACCCCGACTACGCCACCGTCCGCAGGCCGGGTGGACTGCCGGGCCAGGAGGAGAACCCCTACGCCCAGCCCGCCGAGGGGGACGAGGACCCGGCCGCCTGGGAGCGGTACCTGGCCTACCGGGACGGCCAGATCCGCGAGCTGACCACCCGCTACCGGCCCGACCTGCTGTGGTTCGACGGGGAGTGGGAGCGCAGCGAGGAACAGTGGCGCATCCCCGAACTGGCCGCCCTGATCCGCTCCGAGGTCCCGGACGTCGTCCTCAACGCGCGCATGCTGAGCGAGGGCGACTACGCCACCCCCGAGCAGGGCGCCCCGGTGATCCCGCCGGACGGTCCCTGGGAGCTGTGCCTGACGGTCAACGACTCCTGGGGCTTCCAGCACCAGGACCACAACCACAAGTCGGTCGCCCAACTGGTCCGCTACCTCACCGAGACCATCGGCGGGGGCGGCAACCTGCTCCTCGACGTCGGCCCGCGCGAGGACGGCACGATCCCCGCCCCGCAGGCCGAGCGGCTGGAGGGGCTCGGCGACTGGATCGCCCGGCACGCGGACGCCGTGTACGGCACCGGGCGGGGGCTGCCCGCCGGGCATCACTACGGCCCGAGCACCCTGTCGGCGGACCGGCGCACCCTGTATCTGACCCTGTTCGACATCCCGCGCGCCGAGATCGGGGTGCGCGGGTTGGTCAGCAGGGCGCGCCGGGTCACCGTGCTGGGGAGCGGCCGGGAACTGCCGTACCGGGTGATCGGCGGGCTGCACGAGACGCCGGGCGTGCTGTGGATCGACCCGCCGGACGGGGCCGACCTCGACCCGTACGCCACCGTGCTCGCCGTCGAACTCGACGGCGAGCTGGAGGTGTACCGGGGTGCCGGACGTGCCTGACGGGCGTGGGGATGCCAGCCGTGCTCCCCACGCCCGTCAGGCGGTCGTCAGCCGGTGAACCCGGCCGTGATGGAGGTGAACTGCCAGTTGCTCTGGCTGATGCCGGAGCAGTTGCTCACCACGCCGCCGCCGGGGCACGGCCGGTCACGGTTGACCGACCAGAAGGCGAGCCGCGCGATGTGGTGGGAGTTCGCCCAGTCGCGGATCTGCGTCCAGGTGCCCGGCGAGGTCAGCTCCTGCTGGTCGCTGAGCCCGTTCATGCCGGAGATCCCGATGTGCGCGTAGGCGGTCGCGTCGTCCCAGCCGAAGGTGGACTTGAGCTTGTTCTTCAGGGCCTCCGTCGCGTTCACGGTGTTGCCGTACATGTCGGCGCCGCCGCCGAAGTCGAACGGCATGATCGTGAACACGTCGATGTCGGCGTTGAGCGCCCTGGCCTGCTCGATGAGCCGGTTGCCCCAGTAGTTCGGTCCCGTGGTCGTGGTACCGAAGGTGATGACCGTGCGCAGGCCCGGGTTGTTGGCCTTGACGATCTTCAGGGCGTTGAGGATGCGGTCCTGCACCACCGCGTTCTCGAACTCGTCGGTGTTCTCGATGTCGACGTCGATCGCCTTGAGGTTGTAGGCGTCGATCACCCGCTGGTAGGCGCCCGCGAGGGCCTCCGCCGACGAGCAGTTCGGCCCGAGTTTGTTGCCGCTCCAGCCGCCGATCGAGGGCACGATGTCACCGCCCGCCGCGCGGATGGAGTTGATGACGCTCTGGTCGTTGCCGCCGGTCAGCGGACGGTTGCCGTCCCAGGCCGGGTTGCAGCCGCCGGAGGAGAGGATGAAGGCCATCGTGTACCACTTGATACCGGTCTGGCTCATCACCGAGGCCGCGTTCGGCGGGTCGCCCCAGCCGAGGTACAGATAGGGCGCGGCCTGCTTGAAGCCGCCTCCGCCGCCGCCCTGGTCGGTGGTCACGCTGACCGCGTTGGAGGCCGGCGAGGTGTTCCCGGCGGCGTCGCGCGCCCGCACGGTGAAGGTGTAGGCGGTGCTCGGCGACAGTCCGCCGACCGTGGCGCTCGTCCCGGACACGCTGGTCGCCAGGGTGGAGCCGCGGTAGACGTCGTAGGAGGTGACGCCCACGTTGTCGGAGGAGGCGTTCCAGGCCAGCGAGACGCTGGTGGAGCTCTTTCCGGTGGAGCGCAGGTTGCCCGGCGCGGTCGGCGCCTGGGTGTCCGAGCCGCCGCCCGGCCCGTCCAGGCTCACATCGTCGGCGTAGTAGGTGCCCTGCGCGTACCAGCCGTGGGTGTAGACGGTGGCCGAGGTCTGAGAGGGGCCGGTAGTGAAGGAGACGGTGAGCCTGCTGTACGCCGACGGCGAGGTGGTCCAGGTGGAGGCGCCGCCCTCGACGCCGAGGTAGACATAGCTGCCGCGCACCCAGCCGCTGAGCGTGTACGCGGTGCCCGGCTGGACCCGTACCGTCTGGCTGCACCTGGCGATGTCGCTCGAACTCACCGCGCCCTGCAGGGCCCGCGAGCCGCCGTGCACGGGCGAGGAGACGACCGAGCCGAGGTTTCCGGTGCAGGTCCAGGGGGAGAGGGAGCCGGACTCGAAGCCCGGGTTGGACAGGATGTTGGCCGCGTGGGCCGTGCCGGGCAGGGCGACCGCTCCGGTGAGCGCGAGGGCCGCCGAGCCCAGCAGTGCGAGGAGACGACGTCCGGGACGTCTGAACAGTGAGGTGCGCACGCGAACTCCCTGAAGATATGGGGGTGGTTCGGGAGGTGGTGCAGAACGAGAGTGCGCAACCCAAATTGGTATGGACCAACTGAACTGTCAAGGAGTTCGGCGGGAATTGGTCCGTACCGCGGTACCCCTACAGCGGCAGGGCCTGGCCCTCCCGCGTCGCCTCGACGGCGCCCACCGGCGCCGGAACGGCGGGCAGCGCCTGCTGCGGCTCCGCGGGACGCTGCTGCGGCAGGGACACGCCCCGCAGCGGACGGGGGCCGGAAACGACCGTGTAGTCCTGCCCCAGGAACGGCGGGACGATCTCGCCCGGGTCCTCGCCGAGCGCCAACTGCACAGCGGCCCAAGGGGCGTTGATACCGCACAGCGACAGCTGGTGCAGCCCGCCCGCCGGACGCGTGTTGACGTCCATCAGCACCGGACGGTCCCCGAACATCCGGAACTGGATGTTCGACAGGTAGTGCAGCCCGAAGCCCTCGGTGAGCGCCCGGGCCGGCTCCAGCCACTGCTCGTGCAGCGTGAACCCGCGGCGGCGGCCGTTCTTGGTGCGGCCCACCGCCATCCGGATCCGGTTGTCGGGGCCGGTGAGGCAGTCCACCGACACCTCCGGCTGCTCAAGCCGCGGCATGACCAGCCAGTCGACCTCCTCCTCGGCCCGCGCGAGCGCGTCCACGACCAGGTCGAGCGGGACGTACGGGCTCGGGAAGCCCTCCAGGTGCACCAGCGAGAAGGGGGCGCGGGTGATCACGCGGAAGCCCACCCCGCCCGCGCCGGACGCGGGCTTGAAGCAGGCCCGGTGCCCGGCCGCCTCCAGCTCCTCGACCGCCGCCACCAGTTCCTCGGCACCGCGCACCCGCCACCACGGCGGCACCGGCACACCGATCGCCTGCACGGCCTCGTACGCGATCACCTTGTCCTGGAAGACCGCGACGGCCTCCGGCGGCGGCGCCAGCAGCGCGGTGCCGACCGCCTCGAACTCGGCGCGGTGCGCCACCACCGCGGCCTGGTGCAGCCGCGGCACGAAGACATCGATACCGCGCCGCACACACTGGTCGAGCGCGTACTCCACGTACGCGGCGGGGGACAGGCCCTCCGGCTCCAGGTCGGCGGTGTCGGCGGCGGCCAGCACGGGGGAGTCGGCGTCACCGTGCGTCGCATGGATCTCCACCGCGCGATCACTGGGATTTCGGCGGAGCTGATCCATGAAGAACACGTTCTCCGCGTACGTGCGGTTGAGCCAGACGCGTACGCGAGAGACCATGCAGGCCGCCTTTCGGGTTTCGGGGCACGGCGAAGCGGGCCGTGCCCGGCCAGGGAGTATGGAGGGACACCAAACCGCCCCGTACGAAGGGAAGTTCCAGCGGTGGTGTTGGGGCGATCATACGGCTTGCGCGAGGCCCCGCGTGCAACATGCGTGTTACGGATTTCCCGATCACGGCCGGCCCGGTCGGGAGACCCCGACGTCACCCGCCCCGCAACGCCGCCATGGGCGCGAACCCGCCTTGTCCCGGAACCGCAAATGTGTTCTCGTGGTGCTTTCCACCTACGGAGGGGGACGAAAGGTGGCGTCGACGGTCGGCGGTGCCGGACAGCTGCTGGCCATCAGTGACCTGCACATCGGCTACGAAGAGAACCGCGCCCTGGTCGAGAAGATGCGCCCCGAGACCGACGACGACTGGCTGGTGGTCGCCGGCGACGTCGCGGAGACCGTGGCCGACATCCGATGGGCCCTGCAAACGCTTGCGGGACGGTTCGCCAAGGTCATCTGGGCCCCGGGCAACCACGAGTTATGGACCCACCCGAGGGACGCCGTCACGCTGCGCGGCGTCGCCCGCTACGAGTACCTGATCGCCCTCTGCCGCGACCTGGGCGTGCTCACCCCGGAGGACCCCTATCCCGTCTGGGACGGTCCCGGCGGCCCCGTCGCGGTCGCCCCGCTCTTCCTGCTCTACGACTACTCCTTCCTGCCCAAGGGCTGCGTGACCAAGGAACAGGGACTGGAGTACGCGCACGGCACCGGCATCGTCTGCAACGACGAGTACCTGCTGCACCCCGACCCCTACCCCACCCGAGAGGACTGGTGCCGGGCCCGGGTCGCCGCCACCGAGCGGCGCCTGGCCGAACTCCCCGGGGACCTGCCGACGGTGCTCGTCAACCACTACCCGCTGGACCGGCACCCCATGGAGATCCTCTGGCACCCGGAGTTCGCCATGTGGTGCGGCACCGAGCTGACCGCGGACTGGCACCGCAGGTTCCGGGTGGAGACCATGGTCTACGGCCATCTGCACATCCCCCGGACCACCTTCCACGACGGCGTGCGGTTCGAGGAGGTGTCGGTGGGCTACCCGCGCGAGTGGCGCAAGCGCCCGGAGCCGCCGGGACGGCTGCGCCGCATACTGCCCAGGGAGGTAGGGGCCCCGTGATCGAGGAACTGCTGCCGGACTCGGTGGTGACCGTGGCGGCGTACGGCGAGGAGGACGCCTCGCCCGCCGACCTGTACCCCGAGGAGGCGGCCGTCGTCGCGCAGGCGGTGGACAAGCGCCGCCGCGAGTTCGCCGCCGTACGCTCCTGCGCCCGCCGGGCCATGGAAAAGCTCGGCGTCCCCCCGCAGCCGCTGCTGCCAGGCGAACGGGGCGCCCCGCGCTGGCCGGACGGCCTGACCGGCAGCATGACCCACTGCGACGGCTACTGCGCCGCCGCCCTGGTCCGCGCCGAGGACCTGGCCTCCCTCGGGATCGACGCCGAACCCGACGAACGGCTCCCGGACGGGGTGCTGCCCGCCGTGTCCCTGCCCGGCGAGGCCCAGCGGATCGACCGGCTCGCCGGGGAGCGCCCGGAGATCCGCTGGGACCGGCTGCTGTTCAGCGCCAAGGAGTCCGTCTACAAGGCGTGGTTCCCGCTCACCGGCAAGTGGCTGGATTTCACCGAGGCCGACATCGACCTGCGCCCCGGCGGCACCTTCACCGCCACGCTCCTCGTCCCCGGCCCCCTGGTCCGCGGCCGCCGCCTGGACGTCTTCGAGGGCCGCTGGACGGCGGGCCGCGGACTGGTGGCCACGGCGGTCACGGTGCCGCACGCCTGATCCGGCGGACCGTCAGGGCTCCGGACACCAGCTCTGGAGCAGCCGGAAGAACTCCTCCTCGTTGCCCGTGAGTCCGGCGGCCGCCAGGGCGCGCTCCGCCTCGGCCAGGACGCCGGGCGGCACCACGGGTGGTCGCTGGGCGCCGGGCGGGCCTCCGGCGGCGTCGAAGGCGGCCCGAACGGTGTGCAGCAGCCGTAGATACGCCTGCACGGCGATGCGCTCGCGGTCGGTCAGTACGGCGGTGGGCATCGGTCGGCTCTCCCCAAAGTCGGCGTCGTCGCCGCCCCGCAAAACGGGGCGCACCACCAGCTTGCCGCCCACCACTGACAATCGGGTCCGACCACCCGCCGGTTCGCCCACTCAGCGCAGCCCTCGGCGCCCGCTCAGCCCTGCGCTCTGCGGTACCCGAGGGTGGCCTCGATACGGCCCGCCAGGTGGTCGCGCTGGACCGGGCCGCGCACCGAGGAACCGGCGAGCCAGGCGCGGCACTTGCTGGCCAGGAGCAGGCCGAAGCTCTCCGCCTCCTGCTCGTCGCTCAGGTCGAAGCGGCTGCGCGCCGCCACCTGCCGTACCGTCGCCTCCAGCTGGGCGTCGTCCCGCAGCAGGCGGGCCGCCACCGCCGCGCCGTCCACGTGGTGGCCGCTGTGCCCGGCCTGCATGTGCCACAGCTCGTGGCCGAGGATCACCAACTGGTGGTCCGGCGCGGTGCGTTCCTCGATCACCACGAGGTCCTGGTCCGCCATGTCCAGCCACAGCCCGCTGGCCGTGTCGGGCGGGAAGGCGGCCATGCGGTACCGCACCGGGCGGCCCCGGCGCCTGGCCATGGCCGAGCACAACGCGCCGTACAGGTCCTGCGGATGCGCCGGAACGGGAAGTTCCAGCTCGCCGACGAGTTCGCCGCACAGGCGGTGCATGTCCCTACGGATGCCCACAGTTCTCCCCCGGGTCACGACTCGGGCCGCTTGACGCTCTCCAGGAGCATGTCCAGCCATTCGGCGACCTTGTCGCGATGCTGGTCGGTGGGCAGTTGCGCGGCCCGCCAGGCGATCCCGCGCACGCCGTGGTCCTGCAGCAGCCGCTCCAGCGGGTCCTCGGCGGCGACGGCCGCCTCCCGCTCGGCGAGCTGCTGGAGGAGTTCCTGTTCGGTGCGCTGGAGGGCACCCGCGAGCGCCTCGGGGTCCTCGGCGGTGAGGAAACCCGCGTGCACCCGGAAGAAGCGCTGGATGGCGTCGCAGTGCTCCATCGTGGGCCGTCGGTCGCCGTTGATGAGCGCGCCCGCCTGCTGCCGCGACATGCCCGCGCCGTCGGCGATCTCCTGCTGGGTGTACTTGCGGCCGTTGGGCTTCAGCCGGGTACGGCGCAGCAGGTCCAGCCGCTGGAGGAACCGGGCCTGGACATCGGGTTCGCCCGCGGGGCGGCCGCTGAGCAGCGCCTTGACCACGGGCTCGGGGACACCGGAGGCGACGGACAGCCGGCCGGTGTCGAAGACCTCGGAGTGGGCTACGCCCAGTCGGTCGGCGAGCGCGGCCACCCGACCGACGACGGCGGGCAGTGCCGCCGTCCCCGTGGCGCCCGGACCCTCGAAGCCACCCGTCACCGACAGAACTCCTACGTCTCTCTACCGACTTCTCACCATCGGTCGCCGTGAACTTCCCGGAGATTAGCGGGTCGTTCGAACTTGCATCCAGGTCTCGCCACAACTGTGGCCAATTTCAGCCGTCAACGGGCATGAAATGCCACGATAGTTGACACGGATCGCGTCGGGGCCGCAGGATCGGGGCGCCGCGTCAAGGCCGCACAGGCAAGAGGGGTGACCTCCCGATGGCATATCAGGCAGGAGGGCAGCGATCGGCACCGCGGCCCGTCCCCGAGAATCCCGAGGCCGATGCCTACCTCCAGGACTACGCCCTGCTCCTGGAAGCCGTCTCGTTCCCCTCCGTGGTGCTCGACCACCGCTGGGACGTCGTCCTGGCGAACAGCGCTTTCGCGTCACTTTTCCGCGAGGTGGGCCCGCACCCCACGGCCATGCCCGGTGACAACTTCCTCCGGTTCGTGCTGTTTCACCCCGACGCCGCCACCGTCCTGGGGGACCACGAGGCGGGCTGGTGCCTGCCGATGCTCGCGAACTTCGCGGCCGCCGTGGAGCGTCACGGTCACGACGCCGGGCTCCAGGCGATCCGCCGGGACATCGCCCAGGACCCGATCATGGAGGCCGCCTACCGGCACGGGCTGCCGCACTGGATCCGCACCGTCGGCGAGCGGGCGGTCGCGGCGGACGGCGCCGTACGGCCGCTGCTGCACCCGGACCCGCGCTGGGGTGCCACCGACTGCCGGATCGTCGACGAGACGCCCGACTTCCTGAAGGAGATGGGCTGCACGCGGATCACTTTCGTGCTGCGTGACGCGCGTCGCCCCGCGCCTTCCTCCCGCCGGGCGGGGCGTCCGCGCCGCACGGCGGCCCACCTGAGCGTGGTGCCCGCCCCCGAGGTCTGACAGGCACCGTCGGCGTTCAGGTCGCCGACGGCGCCTGGTCAGCGTCCCGTTCCCCCGCACCGCTCCTCCTCCCCGCGCGGGTCATTCCCACAGAGAGTGTTGTGTGACATAGTACTGGCGTGAGCAAGCGTCTGACCTGCGATGTCGTGGTCGTCGGAGCCGGAATGGTGGGCGCGGCCTGCGCCTGGTACGCGACCCGGGCGGGCCTCGACGTGGTCCTCGTCGACCGGGGCCCGGTGGCGGGCGGCACCACCGGCGCCGGGGAGGGCAACCTCCTGGTCTCCGACAAGGAACCCGGTCCGGAACTGGACCTGGCCCTCCTCTCCCTGCGCCTGTGGGCGCGGCTCGCCGACGAGTTCGGGCCCGCCGTCGAGTACGAGGCCAAGGGCGGCGTGGTCGTCGCCCCGACCCCCGACGGCCTCACCGCCCTGGAACGCCTCGCCTCCGCCCAGCGCGCGGCCGGAGTCGCCGCCGAGACGGTCGCGGGGGAGGAGCTGTACGAACTCGAACCCCACCTCGCCCCCGGCCTGCCCGGCGGCGTGCTGTACCCGCAGGACTCCCAGGTGATGCCCGCGCTGGCCGCCGCCGTCCTGGCCCGTGCCTCGGGCGCCCGCCTGCTGACCGGCCACATCGTGACCGACATCCTGCGCACCCCAGACGGCGCCGTCCGCGGTGTCCGCACCGACCGCGGCGACCTGCACGCGCCCGCCGTCGTCAACGCCACCGGCACCTGGGGCGGCGACGTGGCCGCCCTCGCCGGGGTCCACCTCCCCGTCCTCCCGCGCCGCGGTTTCGTCCTCGTCACCGAACCGCTCCCGCGCCTGATCCGCCACAAGGTGTACGCCGCCGACTACGTGGCCGACGTGGCCAGCGACTCCGCCGCGCTCCAGACCTCACCCGTGGTGGAGGGCACCGCCGCCGGACCGGTACTGATCGGCGCCAGCCGCGAACGCGTCGGGTTCGACCGCACCTTCTCCCTGCCCGTCGTCCGGGCCCTGGCCGCCGGGGCGACCCGACTGTTCCCCGCACTGTCCGACGTCCGCGCCCTGCGCACCTACGCCGGCTTCCGCCCCTACCTCCCCGACCACCTGCCCGCCATCGGCCCCGACCCCCGCGTCCCGGGCCTGCACCACGCCTGCGGCCACGAGGGCGCGGGCATCGGCCTGGCCCCCGCCACGGGGCACCTCATCACCCAGGCACTGACGGGCGGCACCCCCGAGTTGCCCCTGACCCCGTTCCGCCCCGACCGCTTTCCCGCCCCCGAGGAGGCCGCGTGACACGTCCCTTGCGTCTGGCCGACGCCCGGCCCGGACCGCCCTTCACGGCCACGCTGGACGGGCGGGAGATCGAGGTGCTGCCCGGCCAGACCGTGGCGGCCGCGCTCTGGGCGGCCGGGGTCACCTCATGGCGGAGCACCCGGGGCGAGGGGTGTCCGCGCGGGGTCTTCTGCGGGATCGGGGTGTGCTTCGACTGCCTGGTGACCGTCAATGACCGGCCCAACCAGCGCGCTTGTCTGGTGCCGCTGCGGCCCGGCGACGCCATCCGTACACAGGAAGGGACCGGGCACGATGACTGAACGACCGCATCTGGCGGTGATCGGGGCGGGACCGGCCGGACTCGCCGCGACCCTCGCGGCCGCGGCTCGCGGCGTGCGGGTCAGCCTGATTGACGCGGCCGCGGAGGCCGGGGGCCAGTTCTACCGTCAGCCCGCCGCAGCCCTCGGCGCCCGGCGGCCCGACGCACTGCACCACCAGTGGCGCACCTGGGAGCGGCTGCGCGACGGGCTCCGGCAGCACGTCGCGGCAGGCACGGTCACACACTTGACGGAGCGTCATGTCTGGCTGGTCGAGCGGGAGTCGCGCGGTTTCACCGTGCACGCCCTCCTCGGTCCCGAGCAGCGCGAGCCCTCCACCGTGCGCGCCGACGCCGTACTGCTGGCCACCGGCGGGTACGAGAAGGTGCTGCCCTTCCCCGGCTGGACCCTCCCCGGAGTCGTCACCGCCGGCGGTGCGCAGGCCATGCTCAAGGGCTTCCTCGCATTGCCCGGCCGTACCGCCGTCGTCGCCGGGACCGGACCGCTGCTGCTGCCGGTCGCGACCGGGCTCGCGGCCGCGGGCGTGCGAGTCGCGGCGCTGGTCGAGTCGGCCGACCCGATGGCCTTCCTACGGCGCTCCCGGGCCCTGGCCGCCGAACCGGGCAAGCTCGTCGAAGGCGCCGGGTACGCGGCCCGGTTGCTGCGGCACGGCGTACGGACGCTCACCCGGCACACCGTCGTCGAGGCGCACGGCACCGACCGGGTCGAGGCGGTGACCGTGGCCGCGCTCGACCGCGCCGGGCGGGTCCGGCCCGGCACCGAACGCCGCGTCCCCTGCGACACCCTGGCCGTCGGCCACGGCATGCTGCCGCACACCGACCTCGCCGAGACCCTCGGCTGCCGGATCGACGCGACCGCCGTCCACGTGGACGAGGAGCAGCGCACCGATGTGCCGGGCGTCTGGGCGGCGGGGGAGGCCACCGGGATCGGCGGCGCCGTACTCTCCCTCGCCGAGGGGCACATCGCGGGCCGCTCCGCCGCCGCGCGGCTGCACGGACGTGAACCCGACCCGCGCGCCTGGGCACCGGCCGCCCGCACCCGCACCCGGCTGCGGGCCTTCTTCGCCGCACTGGACACCGGGTACGCGCCGCCCGCGCACTGGACCGCGCTGGTCACCGACGACACCGTGGTGTGCCGGTGCGAGGAGGTCACCGGCGGCGCGGTCCGCGCGGCCGTGGAGGAGTTGGGCGCCCGGGACCTGCGGACCGTCAAACTCCTCACCCGTGCCGGGATGGGCTGGTGCCAGGGGCGGGTGTGCGGACCGGCGGTCGAAGGGCTCGCCGGGTGCGCTCCGGCACCGTCCCGGCGGCCGTTCGCCCGGCCGGTACCGCTGGGGGTGCTCGCGGACACCGACCCGGCCGACCCCTGTGCCGAACAGTGAAATGTCACACCTCACCAAGGAGCCCTGAGGAGCCCCGGATGACCACTACCGGTATGACCACCACCGACCCCGAGCGCCCCTGGCGCGGCGTCCTCGTCGCCACCGCCCTCCCGCTCACCGACGACCTCTCCGTGGACTACGCCAAGTACGCCGACCACTGCGCCTGGCTCGTCGAGAACGGCTGCGACGGAGTCGTGCCGAACGGCTCGCTCGGCGAGTACCAGGTCCTCACCCCCGAGGAGCGGGCCAAGGTCGTCGAGACCGCGGTGTCCGCGATCGGCGGCGCCCGGGTGATGCCCGGCGTGGCCGCGTACGGCTCCGCCGAGGCCCGCCGCTGGGCCGAGCAGGCACGCGACGCGGGCTGCGCCTCCGTGATGCTGCTGCCGCCCAACGCCTACCGCGCCGACGCGCGTTCGGTGCGCGCGCACTATGCCGAGGTCGCCAAGGCGGGCGTCCCGGTCGTGGCGTACAACAACCCCATCGACACCAAGGTCGACCTGGTCCCGGAGCTGCTCGCCGAGCTGCACGCCGAGGGATGGATCAAGGCGGTCAAGGAGTTCTCCGGCGACGTCCGCCGCGCCTACCGCATCGCCGAACTCGCCCCGGAACTCGACCTGTTGATCGGCGCCGACGACGTCCTGCTGGAACTGGCGCTGGCCGGGGCCAAGGGCTGGGTCGCCGGTTACCCGAACGCGCTGCCGCGGGCCTCGGTACGGCTGTACCGCGCGGCCGTCGCCGGGGACCTGGACACCGCCAAGGAGCTGTACGCGCAATTGCACCCGCTGCTGCGCTGGGACTCGCGGGTGGAGTTCGTCCAGGCCATCAAGTTGTCCATGGACATCGTCGGACGCCACGGCGGACCCGTGCGCCCGCCGCGCGTCCCGCTGCTGCCCGAGCAGGAGGCCGCCGTCCGCGCGGCCACGGAGAAGGCCGTCGCGGCCGGATTGGCGTAGGGGACCATGCGCAGCAGACTCGTCCTGCACGCCGTCGACTCGCACACCGAGGGCATGCCCACCCGCGTCGTCACCGGCGGCATCGGCACCGTGCCCGGCGCCACCATGAACGAGCGGCGCCTGTACTTCCGCGAGCACCGCGACGACATCAAACAGCTCCTGATGAACGAGCCGCGCGGCCACGCCGCGATGAGCGGCGCCGTCCTCCAGCCGCCGACCCGCCCCGACTGCGACTGGGGCGTGATCTACATCGAGGTCTCCGGCTATCTGCCGATGTGCGGCCACGGCACGATCGGGGTCGCGACCGTGCTGGTGGAGACCGGCATGGTCGAGGTCGTCGAGCCGGTCACCACCATCCGGCTCGACACCCCGGCGGGCCTCGTGGTGGCCGAGGTGGCGGTGGAGGACGGCGCGGCCAGGGCGGTGACGCTGCGGAACGTGCCGTCCTTCACCGTCGGCCTCGACCGCGAGATCACACTGCCGGACGGGCGCACGGTGACATACGACCTGGCCTATGGCGGCAACTTCTACGCGATCCTTCCGCTGGACGCGTTCGGGCTCCCCTTCGACCGCACCCGCAAGGACGACATCCTCAAGGCCGGACTGTCCCTCATGGAGGCGATCAACGCCGAGGAGGAGCCCGTGCACCCGGAGGACCCCTCCATTCGCGGCTGCCACCACGTCCACCTGTACGCGCCCGGCTCCACCGCGCGGCACTCGCGGCACGCGATGGTCATCCACCCCGGCTGGTTCGACCGCTCGCCGTGCGGCACCGGCACCAGCGCCCGCATGGCCCAGCTGCACGCGCGCGGCGAACTTCCGCTGCACACCGAGTTCGTCAACGAGTCCTTGATCGGCACCCGGTTCATCGGGCGGCTGCTCGGCACCGCCGAGGTCGCCGGGCACCCCGCCGTCCTGCCGAGCTTCACCGGCCGGGCCTGGATCACCGGGACCGCCCAGTACCTGCTCGACCCGAGCGACCCGTTCCCGGCAGGGTTCGTCCTCTAGGGCCCGCCGCGGCCCCGGATAATGGCCGGTGACGCGTGACATTGCACTGGGCGCATGACATTGCACTGGGCGCGTGACATCGCACTGGCCACCGCGAAACCCCGCACCGTACGACCGAGGAGACCTCCCCATGCCCGACCGGCCCGCAGGCGCCCCCTCCCTCCCCTCGCTGGGCGGTAAGAAGCGCAGCTACCGCGAGCGGGTCGCCGACGCGCTGCGGGCCGCGCTGATCGCCGGTGAACTGCGCCCGGGCGAGGTCTACTCGGCGCCGACCCTGGCCGCCCGCTTCGGCGTCTCGGCGACCCCGGTCCGCGAGGCCATGCTCGACCTGGCCAAGGAGGGCCTGGTCGACACCGTGCCCAACAAGGGCTTCCGGGTCACGGCGGTCTCCGAGAAACAGCTCGACGAGTACAAGCACATCCGGGCGCTGATCGAGATCCCCACGGTGGTGGACCTGGCCCGGACCGCCGACCCGGTCTCGCTGGAGGCGCTGCGTCCGGCCGCCCGGGAGATCGTGCAGGCCGCGGCGGCCGGTGACCTCATCGCGTACGTCGAGGCGGACACCCGCTTCCACCTCGGCCTGCTCGCCCTCGCGGGCAACGCCCACCTCGTCGAGGTGGTCGGCGACCTGCGCGGCCGGTCCCGTCTGTACGGCCTCACCGCCCTGGTGGAGGCGGGCCGGCTGCTCGCCTCCGCCGAGGAGCACCTGGAACTCCTCGACGCCCTCCTCGCCCGCGACGAGCACGGCGTGTGCGAGGTGATGACCCGCCACCTCGGCCATGTCCGGGGACTGTGGGCCGCGAAGTAGCAGGACCGCACGACCGGGCGCCGGGGCCGGGCGCCCCGACCCGGTGACGAACGAGTTCGCAACTCGACGCAAGCCGTTTGCGTTTCTTGCGCTAACCTTGCGCCCATGACGCGACGACTGGCCGAGGTGGCGAAGAAGGTAGGGGTCAGCGAGGCCACGGTCAGCCGGGTGCTCAACGGCAAGCCCGGCGTCTCCGAGGCGACCCGGCAGACGGTGCTGTCCGCCCTGGATGTGCTCGGCTACGAGCGCCCCACGCAACTGCGCGGCGAGCGCGCCCGGCTGGTCGGCCTGGTCCTGCCCGAGCTGCAGAACCCGATCTTCCCGGCCTTCGCCGAGGTGATCGGCGGCGCGCTCGCCCAGCTCGGGCTGACCCCGGTGCTGTGCACCCAGACCAAGGGCGGCGTCTCCGAGGCGGACTACGTGGAGCTGCTGCTCCAGCAGCAGGTCTCCGGTGTGGTGTTCGCCGGCGGTCTGTACGCCCAGGCCGACGCCCCGCACGACCACTACCGGCAGCTCGCCGACCGCAACATCCCGGTCGTGCTGGTCAACGCCGCCATCGAGGACCTCGGTTTCCCCGCCGTCTCCTGCGACGACGCGGTCGCGGTGGAGCAGGCGTGGCGGCACCTGGCCTCGCTCGGGCACGAGCGGATCGGGCTGGTGCTGGGGCCGGACGACCATGTGCCGTCGGCCCGCAAGCTGGCCGCCGCGCGAGGTCTCGGCGACCTGCCGGACGAGCACGTCGCGCGCGCGATGTTCTCCATCGAGGGCGGTCACGCGGCCGCCGCCCGGCTGATCGACCGGGGCGTCACCGGCATCATCTGCGCCAGCGACCCCCTCGCCCTCGGCGCCGTCCGGGCCGCGCGCCGCAAGGGGCTCGAAGTCCCCGCCCAGGTGTCCGTGGTCGGCTACGACGACTCCGCGTTCATGAACTGCACCGAGCCCCCGCTGACCACCGTCCGCCAGCCCATCGAGGCGATGGGCCGGGCCGCGGTGGACCTGCTGAACGCGCAGATCGCGGGCGCCTCCGTGACTCCTGAAGAGCTGCTCTTCGAGCCGGAACTGGTGGTCCGGGGGTCGACCGCCCAGGCGCCTCGTAGCTGAGCGGGCCCCACTGGGTTGTCGCAGAATTTCAAAACTTGCATGACATCTTGCGAACCCGCCAATTCAATGAGACGGGCGCCCATCCGACTTCGGGACCGCCTCCGACTTCGTGACCGGCCCCCCGCGCTTCGCCGCCTGGATCTGCTCGTACACATGGGTCCGCAGTTCGGCGAAGCGCGCGGACACCCGCGTGTTCAACTGGTCGCGCGCATCCGGCAGATCGACCTTCAGCTGTTCCTGGACGACCGTGGGGGAGGCCGACAGCACCAGGACCCGCTCACCGAGATAGACGGCCTCGTCGATGTCGTGCGTGACGAACAGGATCGTGATGCCCCGCTCCCGCCACAGCCGCCGCACCAGGTCCTCCAGGTCGGCGCGGGTCTGGGCGTCGACCGCGGCGAACGGCTCGTCCATCAGCAGCACCCGGGGTTCGTAGGCCAGAGCGCGGGCGATGGCCACCCGCTGCTGCATCCCGCCGGACAACTGCCAGGGGTACGCCCCCACCGCGTCCGCCAGACCCACCGAGTGCAGCGCGTCCCGCACCAGTTCACGGCGGCGCGCCTTGCTCAACTTCTTCTGCTTCAGCGGTAGTTCGACGTTCTCACCGACCCGCATCCACGGGAAGAGACTGCGGCCGTACTCCTGGAACACGAACGCCATGCCGGGCGGCGGACCCGTCACCCGCCGCCCCTCCAGCAGGACCTCGCCGCCGGTCGGGGCGAGCAGTCCGCCCATGCACTTCAGCAGCGTCGTCTTGCCGCAGCCGGACGGGCCGACGAGACAGACCAGTTCGCCCGCGTCCACGGTGAAGGTGAGATCCCGCACCGCCTCCACGCGGCGCCCGGACCCCTCGTAGACCTTCCTCAATCCGCGCACGTCGAGCATGGGTTGCCCTTTCCTCAGGCTCACGGAGAACGACGCGTGGCGGCGCGCAGGCCGTGGTACCAGCCCAGCACCCGCCGTTCGACGAGTTGGAAGACGACCGACAGCAGGAAGCCCAGCAGGCCGAGGACCAGGATCCCGGTCCACATGTCGGGGATCGCGAAACTGCGCTGGAACTGCACGATGGTGAAGCCCAGCCCGTTGCTGGCCGCGAACATCTCGCTGATGACCATCAGGATGATGCCGATGGACAGCGCCTGGCGGAGCCCCGCGAAGATCTGCGGACTCGCCGAGCGCAGCACCACGTGCCGCAGCCGCGCCGCGCCCGTGAGGCCGTAACTGCGGGCCGTCTCCGCCATCACCGGGTCGACGGCGCGTACGCCCTCCACGGTGTTCAGCAGGATCGGCCAGACACAGCCGCTCGCGATCACGGTGACCTTCATGGTGTCGCCGATGCCCGCGAACAGCATGATGACCGGCACCAGGACCGGCGGCGGCACCGCGCGCAGGAACTCCAGCACCGGCTCGCACACCGCCCGCACCCGCCGGTAGGAGCCGATCACCGTGCCGAGCCCCACACCCACCACGGCCGCCAGCGCGTAACCGCCGCTCAGGCGCAGCACGCTGGGCACGACGTCGCCGGTGAGCCGGTCGGCGGTCCACACGTCCGGGAAGGTCTCAAGGATCGTCGACAGCGGCGGCCAGTACACGTCCGTGCTGTCCTCGGACGCCACCCACCACACGGCCACCAGCACCGCGGGCAGCGCGAGCACGAACACGGTCCGCAGCAGCAGGGTCCTCACACCGCCACCTCCCCGCGCACCGACTGGTGCCAGCCCAGCGCCCGCCGCTCCACCGTGCGGGCGCCCACGTTGATCAGCAGCCCCAGCAGCCCGGTGACCACGATCAGCGCGTACATCTCCGGCACCGCCTGCGAGGTCTGCGCCACCGCGATCCGCGAGCCCAACCCCGGTGCCCCGATGACGAGTTCGGCGGTGATGGCGAGGATCAGCGCCACCGCGGCGGCCAGCCGTACCCCGGTCATCACATACGGCAGGGCGGTCGGCCAGAGCACATGACGGACCCGCGCCCAGGTGCCCAGACCGTACGACCGCGCCGTCTCGTCGGCGACCGGGTCCACGTCCTGGACGCCGTACAGCACCTGGATCAGCACCTGCCAGAAGGAGGCGTAGACGACGAGCAGGAGCACCGAGCGCAGTTCGGTGCCGTACAGGAGGACCGCGAGCGGGATGAGGGCGACCGAGGGGATCGGGCGCAGGAACTCGATGGTGGAGGCGGTGGCCTCGCGCAGGTACGGCACCACCGAGATCACCACGCCCGCCACGATTCCCGCGCAGGAGGCGAGGGCGAGGCCCAGCGCCCAGCCGGTGAGAGTGTCACCGAGGGCCGACCAGAAGGCGGAGTCGGCCAGTTCGGTGGCGAGGGCGTCGGCGATCTCGCCGGTCGGCGGGAAGTACTCCTCCTTGACCAGGCCGAGCCGCGGCACCGCCTCGCCCAGGGCGAGGAAGGCCGCGAGCCCGGCCGTGCCGAGCAGGGTGTTCAGCCCTTTCACGACAGCAGTTCGTCCAGGTCCGGCGCAGACTTGAACAGGCCGTCCCGCTCGCCGAGTTCCGCCAGCTTCTCGATGGAGGGGCGGTTCGCCTCGGCCGGCCACTTCGGCAGCGTCACCTGCTTGAGCACGTCCGGCGGGATCTTGGTGTAGGTCGTGACGATCTCGCGGACCTCGTCCGGGTGGGCGTCGGCGTAGGCGAGGGACTCCGCGGTGGCCTTCTGGAACTTCTCCACCACCTCCGGCTCGCTCTCCGCGTACTGCATGGAGGTGAAGTACATGGCGACCGTCAGGTCGGGAGCCACATCGACGAGGGAGGAGGCGATCTCCCGGCCGCCCTGGCTCTTGATGGTGGCGAGCGCCGGTTCCACGACCATCGCCGCGTCGATCTGGCCCTCGTCCAGGGCCGCTGGCATCTGGTCGAAGGCCAGCTCGACGAACTCCACCTTGTCCGGGTCGCCGCCCGCCTTGCGCACCGACTCGCGGACCGCCGTCTCGTTGATGTTCTTCAGCGTGTTGACGGCGACATTCTTGCCCTCCAGCTCGCTCGGTGACTTCAGAGGGCTGTCGCCCTTCACCGTGAGCGCCCCGAAGTCCTTGCCGTCCTCGCCGGTCGACGCGATGCCGTTGGCGATGGCCCGCACCGGGACCTTGTTGGACTGGGCGATCATCAGCGAGGTCATATTGCTGAAGCCGAACTCGTACTGCCCGCTGACCACGGCCGGCACGATCGCGGCGCCTCCCTGAGCACTCGTCAACTTCAGTTTCAGGCCGTGCTTTTCGTAGAAGCCCTTCTCCTGGCCGAGGTAGAGGGGCGCGACGTCGACGATGGGGATGAGCCCCACGGTGACCGTCGTGACGTCGCCGGACGAGCCCGCTTCGTCCGACGTGTCACCGTCGTCGGACGAGCCGCAGGCGGTGAGGGCTAACAGGAAACTGCCTGCCGCGAGACCGGCGAGCAGACGACGCATGACTCCTCCTGTGGAGACAACGGTGTTCCGACAGGCTGTGCGCAGACCGCACAGTAGTGCTCAAGCGTGTACAGCGGGAAGGTAGGGGTCCCGTACCGATCGGGTCAACCTTGGTGGCTGACATAATTGTTGACATCCCAGGAGGCGACGATGTCCGAGCCGGACCGTGGACGACACTTCGTGAACTCCTTCGCACACGGCCTCGCCGTCGTCCGTTCCTTCGACGCCGAGCACCCCGCCCGTACGCTCTCCGAGGTCGCCCGTGACTGCGGGCTCACCCGGGCCGCCGCCCGCCGACTGCTGCTCACCCTGGCCGACCTGGGCTACGTCCACCAGGACGGCCGCCGCTTCCGGCTCACCCCGCGCGTGCTGGAACTCGGCTACTCCTACCTCTCCAGCTTCACCCTGCCCGAGCTGGCCGAGCCGCATCTGGAGCAACTGGTCGCCCGCATAAGGGAGTCGTCCTCGCTGTGCGTCCTGGACGGCGACGACATCGTGTACGTGGCCCGGGTGCCGACCAGCCGCATCATGACCGCGTCCATCACCGTGGGCACCCGCTTCCCGGCCCATGTCACCTCGGTGGGCCGGGTGATCCTCGCGCACCTGACGGACGGGGAGATCGACACCCGGCTCGCGCGGGCCGACCTGACCCCGCTGACCCCGCGCACGCTCACCACGCCGGACGCCCTGTGGGCCGAGCTGCGCCGGGTGCGCCGCCAGGGGTACGCGATCGTCGACCAGGAACTGGAGCTGGGGCTGCGCTCGGTGGCCGCCCCGGTGCGGGACCGGGCCGGGGAGGTGACGGCGGCCGTGAACATCGCGGTGCACGCGGGCCGCAACTCCCTGGAGTCCGTCCGCCGCGACCTGCTGCCGCCGCTGCTGGAGACGGTCGCCCGGATCGAGGCCGACCTGAGGATCACAGGTCCAGCACGAGCCGCTTCCCCCGGCACCGGGACACACAGATGAGCATGGTCTCCCCGGCCGCGCGCTCGTCCTCCGTCAGCAGCGAGTCGCGATGGTCGGGGGTGCCCTCGACGACCTCCGTCTCACAGGTGCCGCAGGTGCCCTCGGTACAGGAGTACAGCACCTCGACCCCGGCGGCGCGCACGGCGTCGAGCACGGAGACCCCGGGCGGCACGGTGAGACGGCGCCCGCTGCGGGCGAGGACGACCTCGAACTCACCTTCCTCGTGGCCCAGTTGCTCTTTGGGGCGGAACCGCTCGACGTGGAGGCGGCCGGCCGGGCAGCGGGCCGCCACCGCGTCCAGCAGCGGCCCGGGACCGCAGCAGTACACCAGGGTGCCGTCGGGGAGGTGGTCCAGCACCGGGGGCAGGTCCAGCAGCCCGGTCTCGTCCTCGGGAGCGAGGGTCACGCGGTCGCCGTAGCGGGCGAGTTCCCCGGCGAACGCCATCGACGAGCGGCTGCGGCCCCCGTACAGCAGACTCCACTCGGCGCCCGCCGCCTCCGCCGCGGCCAGCATGGGCAGGATCGGGGTGATGCCGATACCGCCCGCCACGAACCGGTAGCGGGGCGCGGTGCGCAGGGCGAAGTGGTTGCGGGGGCCGCGGAAGCGGACCTTGTCGCCGAGCCCCAACCGCTCGTGCGCATACGCCGATCCGCCCCGCCCGTGCTCCTCCCGCAGCACCGCGATCCGCCAGGAGGTGCGGTCGGCCGGGTCGCCGCACAGGGAGTACTGGCGCTCCAGGCCCGGCGCGAGGAGCAGGTCGATGTGGGCGCCGGGCGCCCAGACGGGCAGGGGCGCGCCGAGCGGGTCGGCGAGGGTGAGCGCGAGAACGTCGTCGGCGATCAACCGGCGCTCCCGCACGACGAGTTCACTCAACGCCCTGGTGCCCCTCGGGATGTCCGAGCATCCACTCCCACATCGCGACCGGATCCTCGGCGGTGTGCTCGGCGCCGCAGTGACAGGTGCCGTGCAGCAGGTCGGTGCCCGGCACCCAGTCGACGCGGTAGATCTTGCCGGCCGGCGCGGTCACCGGGCCCGCTCCACCGGCTTGTCGCCCTCCTCCGCCAGCCGGGCGAGGATCCTGCGGGCGGCCAGACCGCCGGTGTCGATGTTGATGCTCAGCTCCTGGTAGCCGTGGCGCTCGGTGCCGAGGGTGCGCTGGAGCAGATTGAGCGCGTCCACGTCCTGCATCACCACCGTGTGGTTGTTGCTCCGCAGGAACTCGCTGACCTCCGCTTCGTCGGTCGCCCAGTCCCGGGAGACCGCCCAGAAGTCGTACACCCTGCCGTCGGCAGAGGGCGTGATCGCGTACGTCACCTCC
This sequence comes from Streptomyces sp. DI166, assembly GCF_900091315.1. Lineage (GTDB taxonomy): Bacteria > Actinomycetota > Actinomycetes > Streptomycetales > Streptomycetaceae > Streptomyces > Streptomyces fuscus. Next base: position 187,912 of record NZ_FLSP01000001.1, on the reverse strand, counting down.
GTGTGGAAGCCGCCCGGGTCGCTGCCGTCCGGTTCCGGGACCACGCCCACCGGCGCGACCCTGCTGTGCAGCAGGTACAGACAGGGCGCGAAGTACTCGATGTCCTGCCAGCGAGTGATCCGCCCCTCGATCCCGGTCGACCTCGCGTAGAAGGGCGGGCACTCGGCGTCGTCCATGTGCCGGCTCACCCGTACGATCCCGGCGCCCTCGTCGACCTCCGTGGTGATCGGCGTCTCGGCGACCTCGGGCGTGCCGATGTACCCGCCGTGCAGGTACGTCTCGTGCGACAGGTCCAGCAGGTTGTCGACGAGGAGCCCGTAGTCGCAGTCGATCGGCTCCATGCCGCGCACGGTGACCCAGCCGGGGGAGTCCAGGTGCCGGGCCCGGGGGATGCCCGACGGATTGGCGAGGGCGGGGTCGCCGATCCACACCCACACCAGCGAGTCCTGCTCGACCACGGGGTAGGAGGCGATCCGGGCGGTGCGGGGTACGCGCTTCTGCCCCGGCACGTACACGCACGCGCCGGTCGTGTCGTACGTGAACCCGTGGTACCCGCACACGATCCGGTCGCCGTCGAGCCGGGTGGGCGGCTCGGAGAGCGGGTAACGCCGGTGCACACAACGGCCGTTGAGCGCGACCGGCGTCCCGTCCTCCTGCGACCGGTAGAGCACGAGCGGCTCCCCGAGCACGGTTCGCCCGAGCAACTCCCGCCCCACCTCGTGGCTGTAGGCGGCGACGTACCACTGGTTCCTGGCGAACGCGGTCATGTGCGGCATGGCGGTCCCGTCCCTGTCGGCGGGGCGGCACCGCCCCGCGCACCGTGGTCGCAACCAGGGTCCTGACGGGCACGGTGCCTGCGCAAGACGACTTCCACCCGGCGGAAGCCACCGGGAGCAGCGCTCCACACCCCAAGGCGCATTCCGGTCCCACCGATCTTGCCGGGCAGGGTGCCCGGTCCTTTAGGGCCGGGGGGAATGCCCGCCCCCGCGTAGCGGGGCAGGAGTAGCCGGATCGCCGCCGGGTCGATCCGGCGTACCGGGGGACTCAGCAGCACGGCGCACTACGGAGACCAGCCATGAGTTCAGGGAGCGGTCGTCAGCGGCAGCAGCGGCGATGGCCATCGCGTGTACGTCGTCCGGGAGGCGCAGGTTCACGTGCTTGGTCATAGGACCATTCTGGCACCGGTCTCAGAATGGAGCTATTATGGGACCATGAGTCGTTTCCGGATGTACCCGACGCCCGCGCAGGCAGAGCAGATGCTGCTGCACTGCGCGCACGCTCGGTACGTCTGGAATCTCGCCGTCGAGCAGCACGCGCACTGGCAGCCGGGCCGCAAAGCCGCGCCGTCGTTCGCGGAGCAGTGCCGCCAGCTCACCGAAGCCCGCGCCGCCTCCGACTGGCTCCGAGCCGGGAACCAGACCGTCCAGGCCCAGGCGCTGAAGGACTTCGCCAAGGCCAAGAACGCCCGCTTCACCTCCGGGTTCGGCGAGCCGACCTGGCGGAAGAAGCACCGGCACGAAGGGTTCCGCGTCATCGGCGACGACCGCGTGCCTGAGTGCAACGAGGACGGCACGCCGAAGCTGAACGTCAAGACCGGCAAGCAAGTCATGGGCCGCGCCGTGACCGTGCAGAAACTCAACCGACGGTGGGCTCAGGTCAAGGTGCCCGGATGTGGATGGGTCCGCATCCGCCTCAGCCCCGGCGGCAAGGGCGCCGTACTGCCGTCCGCGAAGTCGTTCCGCGTCACGTACAAGAACGGCCAATGGCACGCAGCGTTCGCCGTCGTCCCGGAACCGATCGAAGCACCCGGCACCGGCGAGGTCATCGGTATCGACCGGGGTGTGAAAATCACCGCAGCCCTGTCGGACGGCCGACGCCTGAACTGCCCTCAGCTCACCGCCAAGGAACGCGCACAGGTCCGCAAGCACCAGCGGCGCGCCGCCCGCGCACCCAAGGGCAGCGACCTCAAGACCGCCGAGTGCGCCAAGGTCGCCAAGCTCAAAGCACGCGAGGCGAACCGGCGTAAGGACTGGGCCGAGAAGACCTCGACCATGCTCGCCCGCACCTACGATCTGGTGCGGTTCGAGAAGCTGAACATCCGGACCATGACCCGCTCCGCGAAAGGCACAGTCGACGCGCCCGGACGGAACGTCCGCGCCAAGTCCGGGCTCAACCGCAGCATCCTCGCTCAAGGCTGGGGGCTGCTGCGGCAGCGCACCGAACACAAGGCCCCGGGCAGGGTCGAAGACGTCCCGGCCCCGTACACCTCCCTGCGATGCAGCGCCTGCGGTTGGATTGAGAAGAAGTCACGCAAGAGCCAAGCTGACTTCGTCTGCGTGTCCTGCGGGTTCACCTGCAACGCGGATGAGAACGCAGCTATCAACGTCGCGGCAGGACAGGGCGGGATTCCCCGCCCCCGGCGATCAGCCGGTGCCGGAGGGACGACACCGCCGAACAAGCGGTCGAGCGTCCGTGAACCTCAGCCTGAATGGGTTGGAATCCCCGTCTTTTAAGAGGGGGAGGATGTCAACTGAACCCCGTGTTCTGGATGGTCCAGGTGGAGCGCATCGGCTTCCTCGGCCAGGGTGACGTCGGCGCGCTCTGGGCGCTCGCCGTGGTCTGGGGCCTCGCGGCAGCCCTCACCACCTGGTCGGCGGTCCTTTTCGCGAGCGGTCGCCTGAAGCCCTGACCCCTGCCAGTCACCGAGGTTGTGTCGGCACGCCCCCTTGACGGCGCCGGGGTGTGGGCCGACACTCCAGTACGGGAATCATAGTGAATTGGTAGGGAAAGATGGACCGTTCTGTGCTGGACCCCGGTCGGCCAGCCGTCCGTATCGCGGCGTGCCCGCTGCCCCTGCTCACGTCCCGCCGTCACATCGACCTGCTGCGCGTGTGCAGCGCGGCGGGCTTCCCCCGGTACCGCGGCCTCTGAGCCCACCCGCGCCCGCACCCCCGTACCGGCCGTGCCGAAGCCGCCGCGTGCCGTCCCCGCCCCCTGTCCGCATACCCGCGCCCGTATGCCCGCGACCAGCACCCAGGGAGACGTATGTCCGCCGCATCCCCGACCGCCGCCCCCGTTCCCCGTTTCCGCAGCCGCATCGGCTGTGACGCCCGCAGCGGCTACTACGCCGCCCCGCACCGCTACCGGCTCCACCTCGCGCCGTCCTGTCCGAACTGCCTGCAGATCGCGATCACGCACCGCCTGCTCGGCCTCGACGACACCCTCCCCGTGACCCTGCTGCCCGCCCTGCCCGACGGCCCGGACGGCGGCCACCTCGCCCTGCGCCCGCTCTACGAGGCCGGCGCGCACCAGCACCGCGGACCGGCCGCGGCGCCGGTCCTCAGCGACGACTGGACCGGCACCGTCGTCAGTACGCACACCCCCGACATCCTGCGCGACCTCGCCCGGCGCTTCGGCGGCGACGGCCCCGACCTGTGCCCGCGCGGTACCGAGCAGGCCGTCGAGACCGTGTCCCGACTCTGCGAACGGGGCATCGTCTCGGCCGCCCAGCGCGCCGGGCGCTCCGACGGCGACCCCGCGGACCGCACCAGCGGCCTGGCCACCCTGCTGCGCACCCTGGACGTACTGGACTGGCGCCTGGCCTCCCACGCGTACGTCCTCGGCGCTGAACTCACCCTCGCCGACGTCCAGTTGTGGGTCACCCTGGTCCAACTGGACCTGGTCCACCGCCACTACCTGGACGCCGCCGCGGTGCAGCGCGTCACCGAGCACTCCCGCGTCTGGGCCTACGCCCGACGGCTGGCGGCCCATCCCGCCTTCGGTCCCCACCTCGACCTGGACGGCATCACCCGCAGGCACCACGCCCACTGCCGGGGCGAGGAGGCGGCGGGCGCGGCGGTGCGGATCGTGGACTGGGAGGCGTACGCACGCCACGGTTCCCCGGAACCGGTGGCGCACCGGCCCGTCTGACGGGACCGCCGTTCAGTCGACGCGAGGGCTGCGACGTTCGACGAGCAGGACGTCGCGCCAGCGCCCGTGGTGGCGGCCGATGCGTTCCCTGGTGCCGATGACCCGGAACCCGGCCCGCTCGTGGAGCGCCAGACTGGCGGTGTTCTCTGGGAAGATGCCGGACTGGACGGTCCAGATCCCCGCCGCCTCCGTCGACTCGATCAGCGCGTCCAGCAACCGCCGCGCGACACCGCGCCCCCGGGCGTCGGGACGGACGTACACGGAGTGCTCGACGACCCCGGCGTAGGCGCACCGGTCGGAAACGGCACTGGCGGCCACCCACCCGAGCACCCGTCCGTCACCCTCGTCCAGCGCGACGAACCGCTGTTCGGGCAACTTGGCCTTGTCGAAGGCGACCCAGTCCGGCGGCTCGGTCTCGAAGGTGGCGTCGCCCTCCTCGATCCCCAGCCGGTAGATCTCCAGCACCTGTCGGGCGTGCTCCTCGGTCATCGGCACGATCCGCACGGAGCCTCCCTCGACCCGATCCCGGCGCGGCACCTCGGTGTTCGGCATGCATTCATGTTCACACACCTCGAATCAGGGGAGCCGTCGTAGGGCGCTCGCCTCCGCCCGGGTACCCCCAACCTTCACACCCCCGCCACCGCCCCCTTCCCTGGCGTTTCGTGCTCCTGGAACACTCCTTTCGCGCGCAATTCGTCATGACCCCGTCCGGTACCCCCACCCAGCACGAGAGGTCACTCATCCATGGCCGACGTCAACCGGCGCCGTTTTCTCCAGCTCACCGGCGCCACCGCCGCGTTCTCGGCGCTGTCCGGCAGCATCCAGCGGGCCGCCGCCATCCCGGCGCACCATCGCACCGGTTCCATCGAGGACGTCGAGCACATCGTCGTCCTGATGCAGGAGAACCGTTCGTTCGACCACTACTTCGGCACGCTGCGGGGCGTCCGCGGTTTCGGCGACCCGCATCCGGTCACCCTCGACAGCGGGAAGTCGGTGTGGCACCAGTCCGACGGCGCCAAGGACGTGCTCCCCTTCCACCCGACCGCGGACGATCTCGGCATGCAGTTCCTGGAGGGGCTGCCGCACGGGTGGACCGACGGTCAACAGGCGTACCACGGTGGGAAGTACGACCGGTGGATCCCCGCCAAGGGCACCACGACGATGGCGTATCTCACCCGTGAGGACATCCCGTTCCACTACGCCCTCGCCGACGCCTTCACCGTCTGCGACGCCTACCACTGCTCGTTCATCGGCTCCACCGACCCGAACCGCTACTACCTGTGGACGGGCTGCACCGGCAACGACGGCACCGGCGGCGGCCCGGTCCTCGGCAACGAGGAGCTGGGCTACGGCTGGACCACCTACCCCGAGCGGCTGGAGGCGGCCGGGGTCTCCTGGCGGATCTACCAGGACATCGGGGACGGACTCGACGCGGCGGGGTCGTGGGGGTGGATCGGCGACGCCTACCGCGGCAACTACGGCGACAACTCCCTGCTGTACTTCACCAAGTACCGGGAGGCCCGGCCCGGCGAACCCTGGTTCGACAAGGCCCGTACCGGTACCGATGTGAGGAACGGGGACCGCTGGTTCGACCGGCTCGCAGCCGACGTCAGGGCGGGGACCCTGCCCCAGGTCTCCTGGATCGCCGCCCCCGAGGCCTTCTCCGAGCACTCCAACTGGCCCTCCAACTACGGCGCCTGGTACATCGCCCAGGTCCTCGACGCGCTCACCGCCAACCCGGAGGTCTGGTCGAGGACGGCCCTGTTCCTCACGTACGACGAGAACGACGGCTTCTTCGACCACCTCGTGCCGCCGCTCCCGCCGAAGGACGCCTCCCAGGGGAAGTCCACCGTCGATGTCTCACTGGACCTGTACCCGGGTGACATCCGCAGGCCCGCCGGGCCCTACGGACTCGGGCCGCGGGTGCCCATGCTGGTGGTCTCGCCCTGGAGCAAGGGCGGGTACGTCTGCTCCGAGACCCTCGACCACACCTCGATCCTGCGCTTCATGGAGCGCCGTTTCGGGGTGCGCGAGCCCCAGATCTCCCCCTGGCGCCGGACCGTCTGCGGCGACCTCACCTCCGCCTTCGACTTCTCCCGGCGGGACAGCCGCCCGGCCGCCCTGCCGGGCACGGACGCCTACGAGCCGCCGGACCGCGAACGGCACCCCGACTACCGGCCGACACCTCCGGCCGACCCCGACATGCCCCGCCAGGAACGCGGACTGCGCCCCGCCCGCCCCCTGAAGTACGCCCCGTACGTGGACGGCTCGGTGGACGCGGCGGCCGGTACCTTCACGCTCGCCTTCGCCTCGGGGGCCGAGGCGGGCGCCGCCTTCCTGGTGACCTCGGGCAACCGCGGCGACGGGCCCTGGACGTACACCACCGAGGCCGGCAAGAGCCTCGCCGACACCTGGAACTCGGTGTGGTCCCACGGCTCGTACGACCTGGTCGTGCACGGCCCCAACGGCTTCCTGCGCGTCTTCAAGGGCCGCAACGACACCCCGGGCCCGGAGGTCGGAGCCCGGCACGCCGGTGACGACGTACGGCTGACCTTCACCAACAAGGGCACCGAGGCTGTCCGGCTCAAGGTCGGCAACGCGTACGGGGGACGGGACCGCGCCTTCACCGTCCGGCCGGGCGCCACCGTCCGGCACACCGTCTGCCTGAAGGCGAGCCGGCGCTGGTACGACCTGACCGTCACCTCGGACACCGACCCGGTGTTCCTGCGCCGGTTCGCGGGGCACGTGGAGAACGGCCGTCCCGGGGTGAGCGACCCGGCGATGCTCGTCGAGTAGCGGCTCAGAGCGCCGTGAGGTGCCCCGGTTCCGGCTGCCGGGGCATCAGGCCGAGGTCCAGGGGCGTCGCGGGCTGGAGCCGCAGCGCCGGTTCCGGGGACGCGGTGCCCGGCTCCAGGGCCAGTACCGCGGCGACCGGGTGCTCCTCCTCCGGCTCGGTGACCCGGTGCTCCTCCGGCTCGGTGACCCGGGTGAGCAGGACCACGCCGCGGGCGGCGAGGCAGGCGCCCGCCAGGGCGAGCAGCACTCCGGCGGGGCCGCCCTGGATCCGCTCGCCCAGCAGGGCGAGGCCGATGACCGCGGCGGCCACCGGGTTGGCCAGGGTGACCAGCGCGAGCGGGGCGTCCAGGCCGTCGCGGTAGGCCGACTGCGACAGCAGCAGACCGCCCGCCGCGAACACCGCCACGACCAGGGCGACCCCGATCACCTGCATGCTCAGCAGCGATCCGGAGCGGTCCGTGGCGGCCACGGTCACGGTCTGGGTGAGCGCCGAGGCCACCCCGGAGGCCATCCCGGACGCCGTCGCGTGCCGCAGGCCCCGCCGCTTGCCCGGCCGCCCCAGGGCCGCGATCAGCACCGAGGTGATCCCGGCGACCGCGATCGCCTCGGACACGCTCAGCACGTCGTCGGGGGCGTGCCCGGACGCGGTGACGAGGATCGCCGCGAGACCGAGCAGGGTGAGGGCGGTGCCCCGCCACTCGGTGCCGGTGACCCGGCGCCCGGCGACCCGCGCGCCCAGCGGCACGGCCGCGACCAGGGTCAGCGCGCCGAGCGGCTGGACCACGGTGAGCGGCCCGTACTTCAGGGCCACGACGTGCAGCAGCGCGCCGGTGGCGTTCAGGCCGACGGTCGACCACCAGGCGCCCGAGCCCAGCATCCGCAGGACTCCGGCGCCGGGAGTGCGCGAGGCGAGCCGCTCCTGGGCGACGGCGGCGGTCGCGTAGGCGACGGCGGAGAACAGGGACAGCACTACCGCGAACAGGGTGGCGTTCATCGGCCCGCTCCCACGAGAGTCGGTTCGGCGACGTTTTCGTCGGCCTGGGCGTCCGCCGGTTCGGCGGGTTCGGTGCCGCGTCCCCCGGTGGTGCCGGTGCGGTGCGGCGGGCGGATCACGGCGAGCGCGAGGCCGAGCAGTACGGCCGCCACGATCGCGTCGAGCCAGTAGTGGTTGGCGGTCCCCACGATCACCAGCAGGGTGACGATGGGGTGGGCCAGCCACAGCCAGCGCAGGCGGGACCGGGTGGTGACGATCAGGCCGATCGCGACCATCAGGGCCCAGCCGAAGTGCAGGGAGGGCATCGCGGCGAACTGGTTCGACAGCTGGTCGCCGGCGGGCGGGCCGTACACGGACGGCCCGAACACCCGGGCGGTGTCGATCAGCCCGCTCGCGGTGAGCATCCGGGGCGGGGCCAGCGGGAAGAGCAAGTGGCCCACGAGGGCGACCGCGGTGACCGTGGCGAGCACCCGGCGGGCCCACACGTAGTGCGCGGGGCGCCGCAGGTAGAGCCAGACCAGGAAGGCCGCGGTGGCCGGGAAGTGCACGGTCGCGTAGTAGGTGTTCGCGGCCTGGACCAGGGTTTCGCCGTGCAGCAGCAGCGACTGCACCGAGACCTCGTCGGGCAGCCGGACCGCCCGCTGGAGGTCCCACACCCGGTCGGCGTTGCGGAACGCCTCGCCGGTGTCCCCGACGGCCAGCTGCCGGCCCAGCTTGTAGACCAGGAAGAGCCCTGCGACGAGCAGGAGCTCACGGACGAGCGGCGGACGCGCTACGACGGCCGACTCGGTCGGTGCAGGCTCGGTGCGGGCATTCATCCCCCGGCCCCTTCGCTGACGGTGGGTGGTGCGGGCGGCGGCCCGCGGAGCTGTGACTCCGCGAAGGCGCCGAACTCATCGATACGGGCGAGTACCGATACGCCACTGTACCGATACGGCAGTGTACCGATACGGTCGGGTACCGGTACACTGGCGTACCGATAGACATAGGCCACACTGGAAGCAGCCGAGCGAAAGGAAGAGCCGATGACGTCGCAGGCCGTGGACGGACCGGAGACGGTCACCGCCTCGCGCCGCTCCAAGATCACGCCCGAGCGTGAGCAGGAGTTCTTCGACGCCGTCCTCGACCAGATCCGTCAGTGCGGGTACGACGCCGTGACGATGGAGGGCATCGCCGCGAGCACGCGGTGCAGCAAGTCCACGCTCTACCGGCAGTGGAAGACCAAACCGCAGTTCGTCGCGGCGGCCCTGCGCGCCAGCCGCTGTCCGCGGTTCGCCGGCATCGACACCGGAAGCCTCGCGGGGGACCTGCGCGAGGCGGGCCGGGCCGCGGGCGACCTGTCCGGCGACACCACGATCCTGCTCCAGGCCTTCGGGCACGCGGTCACCCAGGACCGCGAGCTCCAGCAGGCGCTGCGCGAGACGCTCGTGGAGCCCGAGCTGGCCGCGCTGCGGAAGATCATCCAGCGCGGGGTCGACCGCGGCGAGGTCGCCGCCGACCACCCGGCACTGCCGTACATCGCGGCACAGATCTTCGGCGTACTGCGCGCCCGGCCGGTCCTGGAGGGCGAGTTCGCCGACCCGGACTACCTGGTGCGGTTCGTGGAGGCCGCCGTACTGCCCACGCTGGGGCTGGCGGAAGGGCCGGGCACGGCCGCGACAGAGCCCGGCTCGCAGAAAATGTCCGAAAACCATCCGGATCAGGTCCCCGGCCCCGAGAAACACTGAGCCCAGGCCGCCGTCCACGGGATGACTGGACGGTGGCCTGTTCGCGCCGCACCGTGGGGACGGGGGCGGCGCGCACCCCCCGGCCGGGTGGGGTCCCTCGCTGAGCGGAGAGGGGCCCTGCCCGGCCGTCGATCTGTCGGAGCCCTCAGACCTCCTGGCCGCTGCCGCCGCCGGACGCCGGCTTGATGCCCTTGGTGATCTCGTCGATGACGGACTGCTTCTCGCCGACGTCGACCCCGAACCGGACCACCACGAACTGCCCGGACGCCGAGGGGGAGGGGAAGACCAGGGACTCGACGTACCCGTCGGTGCCCTTCTTGGTGACCGCCTTCCAGCGGATCCGGTAGCCCTTCTCCCCGGCCACCGTGACCGCCTCGGAGGCCAGCACCTTGTGGGAGGTGATCCCGCCGTAGCCCTCGCTGTAGGACTGCTCGGCGTTCTTCTCGATGTCCGCCTTGGCGATGGCCTCGGCGGTCCTGCCCTGGCTGCCCAGCAGACCGGCGGAGGTCGAGTAGGCGCCGCCCTTGACGCAGGCCGAGGAGGCGGGCTCGGGGCACTCGTACGTGTCGTTCGAGGTCACCGACGCGCCCGCGGCGTACGCCTGGCCGTGCCAGCCGTCCGGAATGGGCAGGCTGATCCCGTTGACCGGGTCGGTCACCGAGCCGCTCTCGATCCGCGGCGCCTCGGACCCCTCCGGCGACGGGGACGGGGACCGCTCGCGGTCGCCTCCGTCGTCGCCGCGGGGATCGTCCTCACCGCCGCCCCCGCCCTCCGGCCGGTCGTCGTCGCGCGGCTGCTGCCGGGAGTCGGCGGACGTATTGTCCGAACCCCCGTCGTCGGTGAGGACGTACACGCCCACCCCGATGCTGGCGAGCACGGCTGCCGCCACGGCCACGGCGATGCCCGTACGCAGCCCGCGCCGCCGCGGTGGCGGCACGGCCGGGTACGCCGGGTACGCCGGGGCAGGCCCGAAGCCCGGGTACGCGGTCGGCGCCCCGACGGTCGGCGCCCCGGCGGTGAGCGCCCCCGCGGCCGGCGGCTGCCCCCAGGCGGCGGCCGATCCAGCGGGACGGGTCTGCTGCGTCCACGCACTGCCGTCCCACCAGCGCTCGGTGGCGGGAGCGTCACTTGTCTGGCCCGGATCGGGGTACCACCCGGGAGGAGTCACCTGCGTCATGCCCCAACGGTATGAGGTGACCGTGAGATCCGTATGAGAGGCCCCGGTAACGTTTCCTCTCCGGACCGCGTCTGTCATCTTCCCGACCTCCGTGTCACCCGTGACGGCAAAGCTGCCCGGACCGCCCGCCAACCGGCTCGTCAGAGGACTACGCTCAAGTCCTGTACGTCGTTCGGGCGACTTGGGGAGGTAGCGGGATGACGGAGGAAGGGCCCACGGCGGCCACCCCGGCTCCCCTGTGGGAGCGGGAAGCCGAACTCGCCGCCGTCAAGGGGGCGGTGGAGACCCTGACCGCCGACCGGTCCTCCGCGGGAAGCCTGTTGGTGATCCGGGGCGAGGCGGGCCTCGGCAAGACCGCGCTGCTGGCCGAGACCCGCAAGATCGCCGAGGCCCGGAACTGTCAGGTGTGGTCGGCGCGCGGCGGCGAGAACCTCAGGTCCGTCCCCTTCCACGTGGTGCGCCAGTTACTCCAGCCCGGCCTGGTCTCCCTGCACCCCGAGGAGGCCCGCGAGTACCTCGGCGACTGGTACGACATCGCCGGCCCCGCCCTCGGCATAACGGACCCGGGCGAACGCCGCCCCGACCCGCAGGGCGTGTGCGACGGCCTGGTCGCCGCCGTACGACGGCTCGCCCGCCGTGAGTGGCCGCTGGTGCTGCTCATCGACGACGCCCACTGGGCCGACCAGGAGACCCTGCGCTGGCTCGCCGCCTTCGCCGAACGCCTCGACGACCTGTCCGTACTGGTCGTGGTGGCCCGCAGGCCGGGCGACGTACGCGGGGAGAGCGCCCGCCACCTCGACGCGGTCTCCGCGGCGGCCAGCCGCCCCGTCGCCAGCCTGAGCGCGCTGACCCCGGACGCCACCGCCAGCCTCACCCGCGCCACCCTCGGACCGCACGCCGACGCCGCGTTCTGCCGCGAGGTCTGGGCCGTCACCGCGGGCAACCCGTACGAGACCGTCGAACTGCTCGCCAAGGTGCAGGACAGCGAGATGGACCCGGTCGAGTCCTCCGCCTCCGAACTGCGCGCCCTGAACCGCTCGGCCCGCGGCGGCGGTCTCGTCGCCCGCCTGGAGGGACTCGGCATCGAGGCCACGCGGTTCGCCTGGGCGGCCGCCATCCTCGGCGCCGGGATCACCGTCGACCAGGTCGCCCGGCTCGCCACCATGAGCCCCGAGGACGCGGCCCGCTGCGCCGACCTGCTGCGCAACGCCCGTATCCTCACCGTGCCCGACCCGGCAGCGACCCCGGGGGACGAGGGCGACCTGGAGTTCGTCCACCCGCTGATCGCCACCGCCGTCTACAACTCCATCCCGCCCGCCCTGTGCACCGCCATGCACGGCATCGCCGCCCGTGTGGTCACCGACTCCGGACGCGGCGCCGCCGCGGCCTCCCGCCATCTGCTGGAAGTGCACCCGGACGACGACGCCGACCTCGTCGACCAACTGCGCGAAGCCGCCCGCGAACACCTGGCCGTCGGCGCCCCCGACGCGGCCCGCCGCTGTCTGGAGCGCGCCCTGCGCGAACCGCCCAGGCCCGACGTCCACCCGCACGTCCTGTACGAACTGGGCTGCGCCGCGCTGCTGACCTCACCGGCCACCACCATCGGCCATCTGCGCAACGCCCTCGCCATGCCCGGACTCGACGGACCCGAGCGGGTGGACGCCGTCTTCCGGCTCTCCCAGGCCCTGGTCCACAACAACCAGATGGACGAGGCCGTCCGCACGGTCGAGGCGGAGGCGGCCCGGCACGAGTCCGGTCCCGCCCGACTGCGGCTGCAGGCCGTGCAGTTCATGTGGGAGGGCATCCACTCCGGCGAGGGCACCACGCCCGAGCGCTCCGAGCGGCTCGTCGAGGTCGCCCGCACCTGCACCGGACGCGACAACTCCGAGCGCGCCCTGCTGATCCTGCGCGGCTTCGACGCCATGGTGCGCGGGGAGAACGCCGAGGAGGTCGTCGAGCTGTGCGACCGCGCCCTCGTCAACGGCCGCCTGGCGCCCGGACTCGGCTGGACCGACCCCGAGTGGGGCATCGAGCTGCTGATGATGCTGGCCAACTCCTACGCCTTCATCGACCGCCTCGACCGCGCCGAGGCCCTGTACACGGAGGCCCTGCGCGCCTACGAGTCGGCCGGCTGGAGCGGCGGCCACCTCGCCCTGGCCCACGCCTACGTCGGTGTCGGGCACCGCAGGCGCGGCCGTCTGCGGGAGGCGGAGAAGTCGCTGCGCGAATCCCTGCGGCTCGCCGAACGGGTCGGTCGCGGACTGCCGTTGTACTGGTCCGCCACCTGCAACCTCGTCGACACCCTGCTGGCCCGCGGCCACGTCGAGGGGGCCTGGGAAGTGGCCGAGCAGTACGGCTTCGCCCCGCCCTACCCGTCCACCATCGTGCTGCCCGACCCGCGTTCGGTGCGCGGCAGACTGCTGCTGGCTATCGGCCGCACCAAGGACGGCATCAACGAACTGGAGGCGGCGGAGAAGGCGGCCACGGCCCGCGGTCACCACAACCCCGTCCTGGTGCCCTGGGCCGTCGACCTCGCCCGCGCCCTCGCCACCGAGGACCCGGCACGGGCCGCCCGGCTCGCCGCCGACGTCCGCCGGTACGCCGAGCGCTTCGGCACCGACACCGCCATCGGCGAGGCCCTGCGCTGCGCCGCCGCCCTGGAGACCGGCCAGCGCGCGGTACGGCTCGCCGCGCAGGCGGTCACCTTCCTGGACGCCTCGCCCTGCCAGTACGAACACGCCGCCGCCCGGATCGAGTACGGCATCGCGGCCCGCTCCACCGCCGAGCTCAACCGGGGTCTGACCCTGGCCCGGATGTGCGGCGCCGACGGTCTGGTGGCCAAGGCGCAGGAGCAGCTGGCGGCGGGCGCGGCACTGGAGTGACCGGGGCGGAGGAGGGTCAGTTCTCCTGCTGGTCCTCCTCCGCCAGCACCCGTTGGGCGGTGGCGAAGGCCCGGTTCGCCGCGGGCACCCCGCAGTAGACGGCCGTCTGCAGCAGCACCGCGCCGATCTCCTCCGGGGTGAGCCCGTTGCGCCGGGCCGCCCGCACGTGCATCGCCAGCTCGTCGTAGTGGCCGTGGGCGACCAGCGCGGTCAGCGTGATCATGCTGCGCTCGCGGCGGCCGAGCGTCGGGTCGGTCCAGATCTCGCCCCAGGCGTAGCGGGAGATGAAGTCCTGGAAGCGGGCGGTGAACGGCGTCTGCCGGGCCTGGGCGCGGTCCACGTGCACGTCGCCCAGCACCTCCCGGCGCACGGCCGTGCCGCGTGCGGCAGCACCGTCGAAGTGGGCGCGCAGAGCCGTCAGTACGGCCTCCGGGCACTGTGCGACCGCCAGATGGGAGGCTCCGGGGAGCTCCACCAGCGCGGCACCCGGCACCGCGTCCGCGATCTCCCGCAGATGGGGCGGCGGTGTCGCCGGGTCCTCCCGGCCCGCGATCAGCAGGGTCGGCGCGGCGATCTCCGCGAGCCGGTCGCGCAGGTCGAAGGCGGCCAGCGCGTCACAGCAGGCCGCGTACGCCTCCGGATCGGCCTCGCGGAGATCCTGGACGAGCCGCGGCACGGTGAACCCGGGCGTGAACCAACGGGAGTTCGCGTTCTCGGCCAGCTCCGCGAGCCCCTTCGCGCGCACCAGCGCGGCCCGCTCCCGCCACGGCTTCGCCCCGTTGAAATGGGCGGAGGAGCAGAGCACGGCGAGCGACGCCACCCGGTCCGGATGGTGCACGGCCAGGTGCAGACCCACGGCCCCGCCGAGGGAGACCCCCGCGTACCCGAACCGCTCCAGGCCGAGCGCGTCGGCGAGCCGCAGCACCAGCGCGGCCAGGTCACCGACGGTCGCCCCGGGCCGGATCAGCTCAGCGGCCGAGCCGCCGTGCCCCGGCAGGTCCCAGCGCACCACCCGGTGCGTCACGGACAGCTCGGGCGCGACCGCGTCCCACAGTGCGGACGAGGTGCCCAGCGACGGACCGAGCAGCAGGGGAGGGGCCGAAGCCGGGCCCTCGGCGCGGTGGTTGAGGAGAAGGTCGGTCAACGTCGCTCCAGTGCGCGGTCGGTGAGGGCAGCGGCGCTGCCGGTGTAGCGGGCGGGATCGGTGAGGTCGGCGAGGTCGAGATCCTTCAACTCGGGTTCCTCGGCGAGCAGTTCGGCGAGCGTCCGCCCTTCGGTGCGCGTGCGCCGGGCCAGGTGCGTGAGCAGGGCCTTGGCCCTGGCCCGGCCCAGTGCCGGGGTCAGGGCGGCGGTGAGCCGTTCGGAGACGATCAACCCGTGGGTGAGATCGAGGTGTTCGCGCATCGCGTCCGTGTCCACCCGCAGCCCTTCCGCGAGTTCGGCCGCGTCCCGGGCCGCCCCGCCCACCAGCCGCAGCAGGTCGCGCAGTGGCTCCCACTCGGCGTGCCAGGCACCCGCCGGGCGCTCGTCCTCGGCCGCCAGCGAGCCGTACAGCGTGGCGGCCAGCTGTGGCGCCCGCCGGGCGGCGGCCGCGATCAGCGTGGACCGTACGGGGTTGGCCTTGTGCGGCATGGCCGACGAACCGCCGCCGCTGCCCTCCGCCAGCTCGGCGATCTCGGTGCGGGAGAGGGTCAGCACATCGGCGGCGATCTTGCCCAGGGCCCCGGCGGTGAACGCCAGGCATCCGGCGAGATCCGCTACCGGCGTGCGCAGGGTGTGCCACGGCAGCTCGGGCACCGCGAGACCGGCCTCCCGCGCGTACGCCGCCACGAGCGCGGGCGCGTCCTCGACGCCGTACGCCGAGAAGGCCGCCAACGTCCCCGCAGCCCCCCCGAGTTGGACGGGCAGCGACTCCCGTACGACCGTCACCCGGTCCCGTGCGTCCAGCACCAGCGCGCGCCAGCCCGCCGCCTTCAGTCCGAACGTCGTCGGTACGGCGTGCTGGGTGAGGGTGCGGCCGGGCAGTGGGGTGTCCCGGTGCTCGGCGGCCAGCCGGGCCAGCGCGGACGCGGTGCGCTCCAGGTCGGCCAGGAGCGGGGCCAGGGTGCGGTGGGCGACCAGCATCATCGCGGTGTCCAGGACGTCCTGGCTGGTCGCGCCCCGGTGCACATACGGGCCGTACTCCTCGCCCACCGCCCCGGTCAGCTCCTCGACGAGCGGGATCACGGGGTTGCCGCCCGCACGGGCCCGCTGCGCCAGCGACGGTACGTCGAAGCGGCCGGCGTCGGCCGCCCCGGTCACCGCCCGTCCTGCCTCGGCAGGGCCCTGGGCGCGGGTCAGCGCGGCCTCGGCGTCGAGCAGTGCCTGGAGGAAGGCGGTGTCACCGGTGGCGGACGCGGCGGCGCTGTCCGCCCATCCGGGGCCGAGCAGGCTGTCGGCATCGGCAGAAGTCACTGGTACTCCAGGAAGACCGTTTCGCCCTCGCCCTGAAGGCGGATGTCGAAACGGTAGGCGGCCGGGTGCTCCTCCACCGCGATCAGCGTGGCGCGTCGCTCCGGATCCACCCGGGACAGCAGCGGGTCCGCGGCCAGCGCCGCCTCGTCGCCCGGGAGGTAGATCCGGGTGTAGAGGTGGTGCAGCAGTCCGCGCGCGAACACGCACACGCTCAGGTACGGCGCGCTCCGCCCGCGCGCCCCGGGCCGCAGGGTCCGTGCGTACCAGTGCCCGTTGGCGTCCGTCTGGACGCGCCCGAAGCCGGTGAACTCCACGCCGTTGCGGCCGAGGAAGCCGCCGGTGGCGGGGTCGCGCCGCATCGCCCCGTCGGTCCGCGGCACCCGGCCCTGGGGATCGGCGCCCCACAGTTCCAGCAGGGCGTCCGGCAGCGGGTCGCCCGCGCCGTCCAGGACGTATCCCTGGAGGGTGACGGTGTCGGGGTGGCCGAGCGGGGCGATGTCGCCGCCGCCGGGGAAGGGGAGGGCGTGGCCGTAGAAGGGGCCGACGGTCTGCGAGGGCGTGGGCCGGACGGTCTCCGGGCGGTCGGGATCGATCCTCGTCATGTCTGGTCAGCGTCCTTCTTCGAGCCAGGTGGCGTGCGGGCCGTCGAGGACGATGTCCCAGTGGTAGCCGAGGGAGAACTCCGGCACCGACAGGTCGTGGTCGTAGGTCGCGATCAGCCGTTGGCGGGCGGCGTCGTCGGTGACGGACTGCAGGATCGGGTCGTAGGGGAAGAGCGGGTCGTTCGGGAAGTACATCTGCGTCACCAGCCGCTGGGTGAAGGCCGCGCCGAAGACGGAGAAGTGGATGTGCGCGGGGCGCCAGGCGTTGAGGTGGTTGCGCCAGGGGTAGGGGCCCGGCTGGACGGTGGTGAAGCTGTAGCGGCCCTCGGTGTCGGTCAGGGTGCGGCCCACGCCGGTGAAGTTCGGGTCGAGCGGGGCGTCGTGCTGTTCGCGCCGATGGGCGTAGCGGCCCGCGGAGTTGGCCTGCCAGATTTCCACCAGCTGGCCGCGCACCGGGCGGCCGTCGCGGTCCAGGAGCCGTCCGGAGACGGTGATGCGCTCGCCGATCGGCTCGCCGGTGTGCTGGCGGGTCAGGTCGTTGTCGATCTCGGTGATGTCCCGTTCCCCGAAGGCGGGGGAGGACAGCTCCACCAGTTCCGGGTCCTTGCTGACGTCGATCGCGACCAGCGGCTGCCCGGGGTGGCGCAGGGTCGAGGAGCGGTAGGGCGCGTAGTCGCGGCGCGGGTGGTGCTCGCGGGGCGCGCCGTCGGCGACCCGCTTGTCGTAGGCGGCGTGCTCGGCCGCGATCTCCTGGTCGATGTCGCGCTGGGTGAGGGTCATGGGGTTCCTCGTTCGATGTAAACCGGGTTCACAGCAGATCCTTGGCAACGGTCAGTTCCGCGTCGGTCCTCGCGACGACCTCGTCAACAGCCACTCCGGGCGCGGTTTCGACGAGGCGCAGTCCCTCGGGTGTCACATCGAGCACCCCGAGATCGGTGATGACCCGGTTCACACACGCCTTGCCCGTGAGCGGCAGGGTGCACTCCTTGAGGATCTTCGGGGAGCCGTCCTTGGCGGTGTGGGTCATCACCACCACGACCGTACGGGCGCCGTGCACCAGGTCCATCGCCCCGCCGATCCCGGTGACCAGCTTCCCCGGGACGGCCCAGTTCGCCAGGTCGCCGCCCGCGGACACCTGCATCGCGCCCAGCACGGCCACATCGATATGACCGCCGCGGATCATCGAGAACGACAGCGCCGAGTCGAAGAAGGAGGCGCCCGGCAGCACGGTCACCGTCTCCTTGCCCGCGTTGATCAGATCCGGGTCGACCTCGTCCTCGGCCGGGTAGGGGCCGGTGCCCAGAATTCCGTTCTCCGACTCCAGCACCACCTCCACACTGTCCGGGAGGTGATTGGGGATCAGCGTCGGCAGACCGATCCCGAGATTGACGTACTGACCGTCCTTCAGCTCGCGCGCGGCCCGCGCGGCCATCTCCTCGCGTGTCCAGGCCATCAGTCGCGCACCGTCCGCCGCTCGATCCTCTTGTCCGCCGCCTGCTCCGGGGTCAGCGCCACCACCCGCTGGACGAACACGCCCGGCAGATGCACCGCGTCCGGGTCGATCGCGCCGGGCTCGACCAGTTCCTCCACCTCGGCGATCGTCACCCGTCCGGCCATCGCCGCCAGCGGGTTGAAATTCCGGGCCGACTTGGCGAACACCAGATTCCCGTGCCGGTCGCCCTTGGCCGCCCGCACCAGCGCGAAGTCGGTACGGATGCCGCGCTCCAGCACGTACTCGGTGCCGTCGAACTCCCGGACCTCCTTCGGCGGCGAGGCCACGGCGACCCCGCCCCGTCCGTCGTAGCGCCAGGGCATCCCGCCCTCGGCGACCAGGGTGCCGACCCCGGCCGGGGTGTAGAAGGCGGGGATGCCCGCGCCGCCGGCCCGCAGCCGCTCCGCGAGCGTGCCCTGCGGGATCATCTCGACCTCCAGCTCACCGGCCAGGTACTGGCGCGCGAACTCCTTGTTGGCGCCGATGTAGGAGCCGGTCACCCGGGCGATCCGCCCGGCGGCGAGCAGTACCGCGAGCCCGGACTCCATCGCGCCGCAGTTGTTCGACACGACCTTCAGACCCGCCACACCCCGCTCGTACAGGGCCTCGATCAGCACGTTCGGCACACCGCTCAGCCCGAAACCGCCGACCGCCAGCGACGCGCCGTCCGGCACATCAGCCACCGCCTCGACGGCGGAGGCGACCACCTTGTCCATCCGTGCAGCCCCATCTCATCCGTGCGTCCGAGTCAATCAGTCAGAATTAATCAGGGCACTGAGTATTTCAGCGAGGTTCTTCTCACGCTGCCACCGAGGCCGTGGTCCGTCAAGGCCCTGGAAGTGCGGCGAGTCGACCGGGCAGACGCGCTACGGCGGGCGGAGTATTGTTCAGTGCGCCTACGATTCCGTGCACCTACGATTCCGTGCACCTACCTTTCCGGCGACGGGAGCGCACATGGCCGCGGTGGATCTGGCCACCCATCCCGGGCACCTGGCCCGGCGCCTCCAGCAGGCGCACCACCTGCTGTGGAACACGATGGTCTCGGAGGAGATCACCTCCCCGCAGTTCGCCGTGCTCAACACCCTCGTCGCCGAGCCCGGGCTCGACCAGCGGACGGTGGGGGAGCGGGTGGGGCTCGACCGGTCGACGATCGCCGAGGTCATCAGCCGGCTCGGCCGTCGCGGGCTGCTGGACAAGGTGCGCGACCCGCAGGACGGCCGCCGCTTCCTGCTGCGGCTGACCGACGACGGGGTGAAGGCGCACCGCAGGCTCACCGTGCGCACCGCCCGGATGAACCAGGTCTTCCTGGCCCCGCTCTCGCCCGAGGAGCAGACCGTGTTCCTCGACCTGATCCGGCGTGTCGCGGACGCCGCCGAGGGACTGCGCAATCCCGGGGAACCCCTCGTCGCCCAGGGGTGACCCCGGGGCTCAGCCCGCCTTCGCGAACACCACCCACACCTGGCCCTCGGCGAAGTTCACCGGGCCGCCGTCCGCCGTCGTGAACTCGGTGCCGTCCTCCGCCGTCGGCCGCTTCCACTCGACGTCGAAGGCGCGGCCGTCGCGCAGCACCTTCGCCCGGCCGGAGCCCACGGTCTCGGTGTACGGCGTGTAGTTGCCGAGGAAGTCGTGGAACTCCGACTTGCGGATCGGGACGTACTGGACGACCACCGTCGCCGGGGCGATCCGCTCGCCCTCCGAGGTCACCGTCGGCGTCCCGTCCTGCGATACCTGCCAGCCCTTCTGCTGCTCGGACCAGGTGAAGGTGAAGCGGGTGGCCGGGTAGCGGACGGTCTCCGAGGTGTCGGCCGTGCCGCCCAAGGGCGCGTCGCCGTAGCGGAAGCCGGTGACGGTGAGGGCCTCGGCGCCGGGCGCGGACGGCATCAGACGGTCGGGGCGCAGATAGAGGTTGTGCGGGGCCGGCCGGTTCGGGGAGCGGTAGTAGGCACCGGCCGTTCTCTCCGGCGGCTGGGCGTTCAGGGGTGCCTGGTCGATCAGCGGCAGCAGTTTGCTCTGGGCGCCGGAGAAGGCGAGCGTCGGGTCGGGGAACTGGCGCAGCAGCTCCAGGTCGGACTCGCGGGCGCTGCGGACGGGGCCGACGGTCTCGGGCAGCTCGGTGGCGTACACCGCCATCAGGCGGGTCAGGCCCGCCTCGACCTGTTCGACGTAGACGATGTCCGCGGTGTCGAGGCCGGTCTGGGGTTTGGCCGCGGGGACGTTGTCGATCTTCACGGCGAGGACCGGGGGCGCGGCCGGGGTGGTCGGTTCCGCGGGGCTGGACGGGGGCCGGGTGTCGGGGGCGCGGCCGTCGTCGCGTCCCCCGGGCGAGCTGCAGCCCGCTGCCAGGGTGGCCGTCAGCGCGGAGACCAGCAGCACCGCCGTTGCCGCGACGCGTCTCTCGCGCACCTTGCGTCTCATGGTCACCGTCGGCACCCCGTTTCTCTTGTCAATAATTGTGCGCTCATATGTTCATCGATCGCCATACCCGATCGTTTCCGGCACGTCTCGCCTACTGCTCCGATTGCCGCACCCACGGTTCCCCGCGCGGGCACCGGGTACCCGGAGCGCCGATCTCGCGTATCCGCGCGGACCGCACGGAGGGAGTCGGTGGCGTGAAGGCAGTGACATGGCAGGGCAGGCGGGACGTCCGGGTGGAGAACGTGCCCGACCCGAGGATCGAGGAGCCCACGGACGCGGTCATCCGCATCACCAGCAGCGGACTGTGCGGATCGGACCTGCATCTGTACGAGGTGCTCACCCCGTTCATGACGCCGGGCGACATCCTCGGCCACGAACCGATGGGCATCGTCGAGGAGGTCGGTGCCGCGGTGCCGGACCTGAAGGCGGGGGACAGGGTGGTGGTGCCGTTCCAGATCGCGTGCGGCGACTGCTGGATGTGCCTGAGCGGACTGCCCACCCAGTGCGAGACCACGCAGGTCAGCGGCGAGGGCATGGGCGCCGCCCTGTTCGGCTACACCCGGCTCTACGGCGCCGTCCCGGGCGCCCAGGCCGAGTACCTGCGCGTCCCGCAGGCCCAGTTCGGCCCCATCAAGGTGCCCGAGGGCCCGTCCGACGAGCGCTTCCTGTACCTCTCCGACGTGCTGCCCACCGCCTGGCAGGCGGTCGCCTACGCCGGGATCCCCGAGGGCGGCAGTGTCGCGGTGCTCGGACTGGGGCCGATCGGTGACATGGCCTGCCGGATCGCCCTCGCGCGGGGCGCCGGAACCGTGTTCGGGGTGGACCTGGTCACCGAGCGGCTCCACCGGGCCCGGGACCGGGGCGTGGAGACCTTCGACCTGAGGGACTTCGACGGCGAGAAGGAACTCGTCGCCGCCATCCGCGACCGCACCGACGGCCGCGGCCCCGACGCCGTGATCGACGCGGTGGGCACCGAGGCCCACGGCAGCGCCGCCGCCAAACTCGCCCAGACGGCCACCGGCATGCTCCCGCGCGCACTGAGCGGCAAGCTCGCCGAACGCTTCAGCATCGACCGCCTCGCCGCCCTCCACACCGCCATCGAGCTGGTCCGCCGCGGCGGCACCATCTCCCTGTCCGGCGTGTACGGCGGCATGGCCGACCCATTGCCGCTGCTGACCATGTTCGACAAGCAGCTCCAGATCCGGATGGGCCAGGCCAACGTACGGCGCTGGACCGACGAGATCATGCCGTACCTCACGGACGACGACCCCCTCGGCGTCGACGACTTCGCCACGCACCGCGTGCCGCTGGACGACGCCCCGCACGCCTACGAGATGTTCCAGCGCAAGCAGGACGGCGCGGTCAAGGTGGTCATGAAGCCCTGATCAACCGCCCAGGATCTCCTGGAGGTCGTACCGGACCGGCTCCTCAAGCTGGGTGTACGTGCAGCTCTCCGGGGCCCGGTCCGGGCGCCAGCGGCGGAAGCGGGCGGTGTGCCGGAAACGGGCCCCGTTCTCCATGTGGTCGTAGGCCACCTCGCACACCCGCTCGGGTCTCAGCGGCACCCAGGACAGGTCCTTCTTGCCGGACCAGCGGCTCGGCGCCCCCGGCAGCCGCGCCGACTCGTGCGCCGCCTCCTCGGCCCAGGCCGCCCACGGGTGCCCGGAGATGTCGTCCATGCGCAGCGGCTCCAGCTCCTCGATCAGCTGGGCCCGTACCTTCATCGAGAAGGCGGCCGAGACCCCGACATGCTGGAGGGCGCCCTGGTCGTCGTAGAGGCCCAGCAGCAGCGAGCCGACGACGGGGCCGCTCTTGTGCAGGCGGTACCCGGCGACCACGACGTCCGCCGTCCGGTCGTGCTTGATCTTGAACATGGCGCGCTCGTCCTGGAGGTACCGCGAGCCCGGCGGCTTGGCGATCACCCCGTCCAGGCCGGCCCCCTCGTACTGCTCGAACCAGCGCTCGGCCACCTCGACGTCCGTCGTCGCCGGCGCCACGTGCACCGGCGGCCGGGCGTCCGCGAGTGCCCTGGTCAGCAGCGCCCTGCGGTCGGTGAGCGGCACGTCCAGCAGCGACTCGTCGGCCAGTGCCAGCAGGTCGAAGGCGACGAAGGAGGCCGGGGTCCGCTCGGCCAGGGTCCGCACCCGGGAGGCCGCCGGGTGGATCCGCTCGGTGAGCGCGTCGAAGTCCAGATGCCCGTCCCGGGCGATCACGATCTCCCCGTCCAGCACACACCGCTCGGGCAGCGACTCCTTCAGGGACTCCACCAGCTCGGGGAAGTACCTGGTCAGCGTCTTGGTGGTACGGCTGCCCAGCTCCACCTCGGGCCCGTCGCGGAACACGATCGCCCGGAAGCCGTCCCACTTCGCCTCGTAGTGCATGCCCGGCGGGATTCTCGCCACCGACTTGGCGAGCATCGGCTTCACGGGCGGCATGACGGGGAGGTCCATGGTCATTCACCTGCACCTATAACGGTCACTGATGGGCAACATTTGCTTGTCGCCTTCCGTCCGTTTCGGTGGATACCGGCTGCCGTGTGCCCCGAGATGTGCCCTGGATCGACTCGCTCAGGAGTGAGCCCAGCCCCTGCTCAACGGCCGGCCGGGTGGTACTGGCGGAGTCTGGCCACAGGTGGCTGTACGTGTCCAGCGTGATCGCCGCCGACGAGTGGCCTAGACGTTTCTGCAGCACCTTGACCGACTCCCCATGCTTGATCAGAAGCGAGGCGTACGTGTGGCGGAGTGTGTGCAGCATCGTCCCCGCCGGGATCTGTTCCTCGCCCCGGTCGGCAAGGATCTTGTTCGCATCGGTCACCATCTTCCGCCAGGTGCGCACCCACGGCGACCGCTGCACGGGCTCGCCGGCCGCTGTCGTGAAGACCAGCCGTACCTTGCGTTCCCGCCAGTTGCCGTCTGTCGTGGCGGCCATCGTCTGGGGAGTGGCTGGGAACGCCTTCACCTGGGCGTTCAGCGCCGCATCTGCACTGTTCACCTCGGCCACGTCGCGACCTCCCTGTTAGACATGCACCGCATGTATAAACGATGCATGGCCGTGACCAGGAAGGTTCGCCGGTTCTCCGGCGGTGTGTACGACCTCGGGCTGCACGTCGTGTGGTGTCCGAAGTACCGCCGCCCGGTTCTCGGTGGACGGGTTGCGGCACGCCTGGATGAGCTGATCCGCCAGAAGGCCGATGAACGGGGGTGGGAGATCGTGACACTCGAAGTCATGCCCGACCACGTGCACCTGTTCGTCAAGCACGACCCGAAGTCCTCGGCGTCATACGTCGCGAACCAGTTCAAGGGCTTCACCTCACGCGTCCTGCGCGCGGAGTTCCCGCACCTCAATACACAGCTGCCCACGCTGTGGTCGTCGTCGTACTTCGCGGCGTCGGTCGGCGCTGTCTCGGCGGACACGGTTCGCCGGTACATCGACACCCAGTGGGAACGCCCGTGGAGGAAGAGCAAGGGGGACGGCTCGTGATCCGGGCGTACAAGTTCCTCCTGCGCCCCACAGCCCGTCAGACGGCCGCGCTGGGCGAGATGCTGCGGGACCACTGCTCGCTGTACAACGGCGCTCTCCAGGAACGCCGGGACGCCTGGCGGCACACCTCGAAGACGAGTATCAAGTACGGCAACCAGTCCGCCCAGCTCAAGGAGATCCGGGCGTTCGACCCGGAGCGTCAGGGCCGCTGGTCGTTCTCCTCCCAGCAGGCCACCCTGCGGCGCCTGGACAAGGCGTTCCAGGCGTTCTTCAAGCGCGTCAAGGCCGGCCAGAACCCCGGATACCCGAGGTTCAAGGGCGTCGGGCACTTCGACACCGTCACCTTCCCCAAGGACGGCGACGGCTGCCGCTGGAACTCCACCCCGCACGACCGGCAGACCCGGGTCCGTCTCCAAGGTGTCGGGCACGTCCGCGTGCACCAGCACCGGCCCGTACAGGGCCGCGTCAAGACGATTTCCGTGAAGTGCGAAGGGAACCGCTGGTACGTCGTCCTCGCCTGCGACAACGTGCCTGCCCAGGAGCTGCCGCCCACCGGGGCCGTCATCGGCGTCGACATGGGCGTTACGCACTTCCTCACCACATCCGAGGGCGAGCACGTGCCGAACCCGCGCTTCCTCGGCACCGTGGCTGAGGAGCCGGCCGCCGCACAGCAGCACCTGGCGACGTTCCCCAAGCGCACCCGGCAGCGCACCAAACGGCACCGGGCCGCCGCCCGTAAGGTCGCCAAGCTGCACGCCAAGGTGCGGCGCCAGCGCCTGGACTTCCACCACAAGACCGCCCGCGCGCTCGTCGCCGACAACGACGTGATCGCACACGAGCGGCTGAACACCGCAGGGATGACCAGGAGCCCGGCACCCAAGCCCGACCCCGGCACCGACGGCGCGTTCCTCCCGAACGGTGCCGCCGCCAAGGCCGGGCTGAACCGAAGCATCCTCGACGCGGGTTGGGGACAGTTCTTCGCGATCCTGGCGAACAAGGCTGAGAGTGCCGGTCGCCTCGTGATCCCGGTGGACCCCCGCAACACCTCTCGCACGTGCCCGCCCGGCCTTGGCGGCTGCGGACACGTGGACGGCAAGAGCCGCGTCACCCAAGCGAAGTTCCAGTGCGCGGCGTGTGGGTTCACCGCGAACGCGGACCACGTCGGCGCCTCGAACATCTCCGACAGGGCCGGGCTGGTCCTCTGCGCGGCGGCTTAGCCACCGACGCAGGAAGCCCGCACGTTTACGCGTGGGTGGAGTCACGGCTCGACTCTAGGGAGCCCCCCTGTCGGCGCGCCCGCACCTCCCCGCAGAAGGCGCGCCCGATGACGACGGCCGCCGCGGCGACGGAGAGGACAACGGTGCATCCGAGGAGCCCAGGCCAGATCATGGCGCCATCGTCGCAGGTGACCGGGGGTGTAACCGCAGCGGGGTCGGGTGCTTCCGTGTGCGGGCCGTGACCGCCGCGCCTACCGTGGCCGCATGGGCGATGCGGTGGAGCTGGAGGCGGGCGGGCGCACGGTACGCCTGTCCAGTCCGGACAAGGTGTTCTTCCCGGAGCGCGGCTTCACCAAGCTGGACCTCGCCCGGTACTACCAGGCCGTCGGCCCCGGCATCCTGCGCGCCCTGCGCGACCGGCCCACCACCCTGGAGCGCTACCCGGACGGGGTGAACGGCGAGCACTTCTTCCAGAAGCGGGTTCCGAAGAACTGGCCCGACTGGATCCCGACCGCCCACATCACCTTCCCCAGCGGCCGCAGCGCCGACGAGATGTGCCCCACCGAGGAGGCGGCCGTGCTGTGGGCCGCCCAGTTCGGCACCCTCACCTTCCACCCGTGGCCGGTGCGCCGCGCCGACGTCGACCGCCCCGACGAACTGCGCCTCGACCTCGATCCGCAGCCCGGCACCGACTACGACGACGCGGTCCGCGCCGCACACGAACTGCGCGCGGTACTGGAGGAGTTCGGCGGGCTGAAGGGCTGGCCCAAGACCTCCGGCGGACGCGGACTGCACGTCTTCGTGCCCATCGAACCGCGCTGGACCTTCACCCAGGTCCGCCGGGCCGCCATCGCCGTCGGCCGCGAGCTGGAGCGGCGCATGCCGGAGCAGGTGACCATCAAGTGGTGGAAGGAGGAGCGGGGCGAGCGCATCTTCGTGGACTACAACCAGACCGCCCGCGACCGCACCATCGCCTCCGCCTACTCCGTACGC
The DNA here is from genome assembly GCF_900091315.1 of Streptomyces sp. DI166. Taxonomy (GTDB): domain Bacteria; phylum Actinomycetota; class Actinomycetes; order Streptomycetales; family Streptomycetaceae; genus Streptomyces; species Streptomyces fuscus. The sequence continues at coordinate 161,753 of NZ_FLSP01000001.1, read as the reverse complement.
CCCCGCCCGCACGCCCCGGTCTCCGCGCCGCTGCGCTGGGACGAGGTCGGTGTCGCCCACCCCCGGGACTTCGACCTGGGGACCATGCCCGCGCGCTTCGCCGAACTCGGCGATGTGCACGCGGACATGGACGACCACCGCTTCTCGCTGGAGGCCCTGCTGGAGCTGGCCCGCAAGGACGAGCACGACCACGGGCTCGGCGATCTGCCGTACCCGCCCGAGTACCCCAAGATGCCGGGGGAGCCCAAGCGGGTACAGCCGAGCCGGGCCCGTAAACAGCCGCCTACAGCTCCTTGATCCGGATGTCCCGGTACGACACCACGTCGGTGGTGCCGTGCACCTGGAGCCCTATGTATCCGGAGGCGAACCGCCGCCCGTCCGTGCCCGGGTCGTCCGAGCGCGGCGGGACGAAGTCCTGGCCGCCGGTGTTGTCGAACTCGTTGATCAGGACGCCGTTGCGGTAGACCGAGTAGTGCTGGTCCACCACCCGGATCTCGTAGTCGTTCCAGGTGCCCTTCTCGGTCACGCCCGCGCCCGCCAGACCGACGCGGTCGAAGCCGTAGACCGATCCCGTCTTGTACATGTCGCCGTCGGGGCGGTCGAACACCTGCACCTCGTGCCCGTACTTGATGGCGGCCCATTCCGGCCGGGGCTCCTCCGGGTGGTCGTGGACCCACGGGAAGCGCACGAAGACACCGGAGTTGGCGTTGCCGGTGCCCGGCGCGTCGTCACGCCACTGCAGGCGCAGCGAGAAGTCGCCGTACTTGCGCTCCGGGAACCACAGCATCCCGAGCCCGCCCCGGCTGGTACCGCTGGTCATCGAACCGTCCGGGTTGAGGCCGAACGAACCGCCGCCCACGTGCTGCCACTTGGCGAACGAGCCCGTGCTGCCGTCGAAGACCGTCCGGTAGCCCTCGGTCTGACCCGGCTTGCCGATGCCCGACTGTCGGGCGGCCTTGGTGATCGCCTTGTGCTCGCGCTGGTCGATGACGCCCTCGCGCCGCAGCCGGTCGAGGACGGACTTCACATGCTTGAGGAACAGCGCGTGCGAGGTCCACTCCTTCTCGTCCTCGATCATCTCGTTGATCCGGCACCGGTTGCTCGTGAGCCGGTTGGGCACCCCGGAGTCGACCGTGCCGACGATCACCGTCAGCCGCTCGTCGTACTCCGGACAGGGCGGCGCGGGCACCCCGCCCGCCACCACCGTGAAGCTCACGGTGCGGGCCGGGGAGGTGTTGCCGGCCTTGTCGGTCGCCCGGTACGCCAGCGTGTGCGCGCCCGCGCGGTCGACGATCACCGGACCGAGGTAGGTGAGATAGGGCCCGCCGTCGAGGGAGTACTCGACCGTTTCGACCCCGCCCTCGTCGGTGGCGCTGACGGCGACCTTGGCACTGGCCACGAACGCCCCGTCGGAGTTACGGGTGCCCTCCACGCTCACACCGGTCACCGGGGGAGTGGTGTCCTCGGGCGGCGCGGCGACCACCGTGAACTCCACGCTCTTGACCTCGGACACATTGCCCGCCTTGTCGGTGGCCCGGAACCGCACGGTGTGCGTACCGACCTGATGGACCATCACCGGCATGGTGTACGGCTGCCAGGCACCGGAGGCGCCGATCGCGTACTCGATGGTGTTGAGGCCCGAGCCGGTGTCGGAGGCGGTGACGGTCACCGTCGCCATGTCGACATAGGTGCCGTCCGGGTTGCGCTCACCGCTCACCGTCGCCGAGGTCTCCGGCGCGGTCGTGTCGTCAGTCGGCGGGGCCACGACCGTGAACCCGACACTCTTCTCCGCCGACACGTTCCCGGCCTTGTCACTGGCCCGGTAGCGCACCTTGTGGCTGCCGACCTGGTCGATCACGACCGGAGTGGTGTACGGCTGCCAGCTCCCGGCGTCACCGACCGCGTACTCCACGCGGTCCACACCGGAGCCGCCCTCCTCGTCCGTGGCGTGGATCGCCACGCTCGCCGAACCCACGTACTGCCCCTGGGAGTTCTGCGTCCCGGTGACATGCGCGGAGGCCTGCGGCGCCGTGGTGTCCTCGCCGGTGCCCTCGGTGACCACCAGGATGCCCTGCATCTGTCCGTGGCCGGGGATCGTGCAGTGGTAGAAGTACCGGCCCGGGGTGAGCGTGACCTGGGCGGTGTGGCGGCCGCCCTGGTCGTCGTTGGGGTTCGCCAGGATGTTCAGCTCGACATCGCTGTTGAACTCGGGGTCGGAGGTGACGAACGTCAGTGTGTGCGGCATGCCGGTGGTGTTGCCGGTGGCCGCGCTGTTCTCGAAGACGATCGTCGCCGTGCCCGCCACGGCGGTGGTGGGCGCCGAGGTGTACTTGGTGATGTCGTCATTGGCGGTCCAGGTGAGCACCTGTTCCGCCGCCGCGGCCCGCTCGGGGCGCGCGGTGGAGGGCGCGGCCTGGAGGCCGAGCAGGATCAGCAAGGCCGCCAGCAGGGCCGGGAAGAGTCTTCGCCGCCGGATCATCGGGCTCCCCTCGCCAGCCGGCCGGCGGCCGGCGTGGGACCGCCGCCCGTGTAAGTGACCCGCCACAGCGCCGACTTGGCGTCCGAGGTGAAGAAGCCCCGGCCGTAGTCGAGCACGTACAGCGCGCCGTCCGGACCGAACTTCCAGTCCATGAGGTTCTTGATGCCGTCATTGCCGACCGGCACGATCTTCTTCAGCGACTCCGAGTGCACCGGCAACCCGCCGTCCCCGTGGTTCTTCGGGTCGGTGATCACGGCGTTGCGCGGCTGGTCGGCGTCGTAGAAGTCACCGACGAACCACTTGCCGTCCCAGTACGCGGGCCACTTGACCTCGCTGGAGGCGGTCTCGTCGTAGCGGTAGACGGGGCCGTTCATCGCCGCCTGGCCGCCGCCCTTGAGCCACGGGAGCCGGTAGGTCGCCTCGTCCTGCTTGTAGGACGGGATGCCGCCCGCGTCGCGCGGGAAGTCCGGTGCGCCGCCCTGGGGCGAGTACCAGATGTTGTTCGCGGTCACCGGCGGCAGGTTGACCAGGCCGTCGTTGTTCGGGGACTCGTTCTTCGGGTGGTCGCAGTCGTACCAGCCGAGCGGCTTGGACGGGTCGGGCAGATTGCGGTCCCGGTAGGGCTGCTTGTTGCCCATGCAGTACGGCCAGCCCCGGTTGCTCGCCTTGGTGATGACGGCGAAGGTGTCGTACTTGGCCGGACCCCAGGTCGTGGACGGGGCGCCCGCGTCGGGGCCGACCCAGCCCGCGTAGAGGGTGTCCGTCTCCTTGTCGACGAAGATCCGGGCGGGGTTCCGCACCCCCATCACATAGATCTCGCCGCGTGTCTTGCCGCCGCCCTCGTCGGTCTCCCGCCCGGTGAACAGGTTGCCCTCCGGCAGCGTGTACGTGCCGTCCGGCTCCGGGTGGATGCGCAGGATCTTGCCGTTGAGGTTGTTGGTGTTGCCGGCCGTGCGCCTCGCGTCGGCGAAGGAGACGCCCTTGTAGTTGGGCTGCGGGTTGTTTCCGGAGTAACCGTCGCTGAAGCGGCTGGAGTTGTTGTCGCCGGTCGCGATGTACAGGTTGCCCTTGGAGTCCCAGGCCATCCCGCCACCCGCATGGCAGCAACTGTGGATCTGCACCGGCCACTTGAGCAGCACCTTCTCGCTGCTCAGGTCCAGTTTGTTGGTGGCGAGGTCGAGGGTGAAGCGGGAGACGCGGCGCTCGGCCATCCGGGTGTCCCGGTCGATCTGCGCGTGCGGGGTGTAGTGCAGGTACACCCACCCGTTCTCCTGGAAGCGTGGGTCGAGCTCGATGCCGAGCAACCCCTCCTCCACCTTGACCAGTTCGTCGCCGCCGCCCTTGTTGCCGAAGACGGTGAGCGCGCCGGCCAGGGTGACCTTGCCGGTCCTCGGGTCGTAGACATGGATCTCGCCCTTGCCCTTGCCGACGTCCGGGTTGTTCCAGTCGGTGACCACCGGCTGGGAGGAGTCGGCGCCGCCGCGCCCGATGTAGAGCACGCGGCCGTCGGGGGCGGTGACCAGGCCGTGCGGTTCCCCGATCTGGTCGTTCTGGCCGGGCTGGTTGGGCTTGGTGAGCCGTTCGGCCTTGTAGTTGGCGGTGATGGTGGCCTTGCAGTCCGCCTGCGCGAGCCGCGTCGTCCACATCAGGGCGCCGCGCAGATGGGCGCGGAAGTCGCTCTCGTCGTAGGAGGAGACGGTGCCGCCCATGGCGGTGTAGAAGGACCGGCCGCCGTCGTAGTCCCGGCACCAACTCACCGGGTGGTCCCAGCCGTTGGCGCTCGCTCCGGGCTGGTAGGTGGACTCGCGGACCCGGGCGACGGTGTGCACGGTGCCGGTGGGGTTCTTTACCCAGTTCAGCCAGCGGTCGGGGCGTTTCCACTGCACCGGCAGGCTCCTGGTGGCCGGGTGGACCCGGTCGCCGACCTCGACGGTCGCGCGCTGCACGGCCGTGGGGCTGGTGGGGGCGGGCCGGGCGCCGATCAGACCGGTGAACCAGTCCGAGTACGGCTCCGCGCGCGCCGCGTCGTGCAGGCCGACGAAGCCGCCGCCCGCCTCCATGTAGGCCTCCAGGCCGGCCTCCTGCTCGGGGTCGAGCACATCGCCGCCGCCGGTCAGGAAGACGACCGCGTTGTAACGGCCCAGCCTGGTCTCGTTCGTGAAGACCGAGGCGTCGTCGGTCGCCTCGACCTTGAAGCGCTCGTCCGTCGGCCCCGACAGACCGATCCGCTCGATGGCCTCGATCCCGGCGTTCACCAGAGGCGACTCGTCACCTGCGGCGGCCGAGCCGTAGAAGATCAGCACCCGTACGTTCGCGCCGCCCGGAGGCGACTTGATGGACATCGTTGTCAAGGGTGGATCCGGGGCGGGGCGCGCGTTCGCGGGCGGACCCGACACCAGTCCGGCGGTGACGGCTCCGGCCGCGACCATCGTCGCCCAGCCGCGTCTTCTTGTGCTCAACCCTCGTAAGTGCATGGGCACCTCCTCGGTCACAGCAACAGCGCCAAGGAAGTTAGACCTCTTTGCGCTACCCGCCAATACCTATGGCTGTAATCACTCGAACTTTGTCCAGGCTGTGGATAAACGGCCGCGACCCTACTACTGTCTCGAACTCCGTACCGGAACAGGGGAGTTCGGCATGGACAGACGCGGGTTCAACCGGCGGGTGCTGCTCGGCGGGGCGGCGCTGACGACGACATCGTTGTCGCTCGCGCCCCCGGCGAACAGCGCCGTCCAGGCGGCGCGCACGGCGCCCGCGGGCGGCGAGGTCAGGCACATCAGGATGTACGCCGAGAAGCTCGCCGACGGCCAGATGGGCTACGGCTTGGAGAAGGGGAAGGCGACGATCCCCGGCCCGCTGATCGAGCTCAACGAGGGCGACACCCTGCACATCGAGTTCGAGAACACCATGGACGTGCCCGTCAGCCTCCATGTGCACGGCCTGGACTACGAGATCACCAGCGACGGCACCAAACTGAACAAGAGCGACGTCGAGCCCGGCGGCACCCGCACCTACACCTGGCGCACCCACACCCCCGGCCGCCGCAAGGACGGCACCTGGCGGGCGGGCAGCGCGGGTTACTGGCACTACCACGACCACGTCGTCGGCACCGAGCACGGAACGGGCGGTATCCGCAAGGGACTCTACGGGCCGGTGATCGTACGGCGCGCGGGCGATGTGCTGCCGGACAGGACGTACACGATCGTCTTCAACGACATGCTGATCAACAACAGGCCGGCGCACTCCGGGCCCAACTTCGAGGCGACGGTGGGGGAACGCGTCGAGTTCGTGATGATCACGCACGGCGAGTACTACCACACCTTCCACATGCACGGTCACCGCTGGGCGGACAACCGCACCGGCATGCTCACCGGGCCCGACGACCCCACACAGGTCATCGACAACAAGATCGTGGGCCCGGCGGACTCCTTCGGCTTCCAGGTCATCGCGGGGGAGGGCGTCGGCGCGGGCGCGTGGATGTACCACTGCCATGTCCAGAGCCACTCCGACATGGGCATGGTGGGGCTGTTCCTGGTGAAGAAGAAGGACGGCACCATCCCCGGCTACGAGCCACACGAACCGCACGACCCGCACGAGCACTGAGCGGCCGCCCCCTTCAGCCGTTCCCGGCGCGCAGGGTGTCCAGGACCTGCTCCAGCAGTTCGGCGCGGTCCTCGGGGGTCGGGTACAGGTCGTCCTCCAGCGGAAGGTCCGCCCAGCCGCCGTAGTCCAGCAGCTCCACCAGGTTGATCAGCTCGGCGCGCACGTCGTCGGGAATGTAGCTGTCCGCCTGGCCGCAGATGAAGTCGGCGACCCCGAGGAACACCGGCTCCACGTCGGGGCGCCGCAACTCGGCCGCCAGACGGGCGAATCCGCCGGGCTCCTCCCGGAACAGGGCGCCCTCCACGCTCGCGGCCCGCACCCCCGGGTCCCGGGCGTCGGCCTTGGCCGCCAACGCGGCTGACGCCGCCGCCGTGTTGGCCTCGTCCGTGCACACGATCAGTGCCAGGGAGGAGGCCGCCGCACGGACGACGTCCAGGCTCGGGTCCCGGTTCAGGGCGTCGACGAGGGCGGTGACCGCACGGCCCTCCCGTGGCGAACCGGCGCCGAAGGCGTCCAGCCCGGAAGCGGCGGCCACCCGCACGCGGGGACTGGGGTGGCCCAGGGAATCCAGGAACAGGTCCACCGGCGGATCGTCCAGGGGACGGGAGTTCTGCAGCATGGTGTAGCAGCGCAGCACCGTGGCCAGGGTGCGCGGCTGCCGGGCCGCGAGGAAGTCCAGCGTGGCCCGGGCGGCGGGCCGTCTGACCTCGTCGTTGAACAGGAGCATGGACTCCAGCGCCTCAGCGCCGAGCACGGCCCGGTCCGGTTCGGTGCTCCGGCACCAGGAGAGGGCCTCGTCGACGCGCACCGAGGCCAGGGCGCGGTCCGCCCAGGACGGTCCCTCGGGGCGTTGGGCCAGCTTCAGCAGGATCTCGCCGCGCTCCTGGCTCTCCGGCGGATGGGGGAGGGCCCGCTCGAAGGCGTACCGGGCCTCCGAGCGGGCGCGCTCGGAGGCCGCCGGGTCCAGCGGGGCGGCCCGCAGGACGGCCATGTGCAGCAGTTCCACGGCCGCATTGAAGGCCGCCGTGTAGGGAAAGGTGCCCGGCCGCATCCGCCCCATTTCGTGGGGCCGCCAGCCCCACTCCTGCAACCGTCCCAGACAGCCGCGCACATCGTCCGCGAGATCGTCGCCGACACTCGTCACCGGCGTCCCGGCCCCGTACTCGGCCAACAGCGCCGTCCACTCCCGGACCAGGGCGGCCGGATCGTCGATGTGTGCCGCGAACATGCGCTCGACGCGCTGCCGTGCCACCCGGTCCCGGCACAGCGCCTCGGCGAACGGCCCCACGATCGCGCCGAACGACTCCGGCGACGGCTCCCGGTCCAGCGCCCGCGCCAGTTCCCGTACCGCCCACTCCTGATCGCGGGCCCGCGCGATCTCCTGCGCGGCGGCGGCCCGCACCTCCGCGTCCGTCGACGCCAGCCGCTCGGCCAGCCGCCGCTTGCGCTCCTGCTCCCCACCCCTGCCGAACAACACGCGGACAGCCTAGGCCGTGCGCGCACGGCGATGGGCGGCAAGCGGTGCGAGACTCGGTCGGGAACGGCGAAGCGATCCCTCAGAGGAGGGCCCTCATGCTCACCACCCGCTACGTCCAGGGCGCCCCGAACTGGGTCGATGTCGGGACACCCGACCTGGAGGGCGCCGCGGCCTTCTACCGCGCCCTGTTCGGCTGGGAGTTCCGGTCGGCGGGGCCGGAGGCCGGCGGGTACGGCTTCTTCCGGCTCGGCGGGCGCACCGCGGCGGGCGGGATGCGGGTCGCGCCCGAGCAGGGGCCGCCCGGCTGGCACGTGTACTTCCACAGCACGGATGCCGACGCCACCGCCGAGACGGTCCGGCGGGCCGGGGGCAGTGTGCTGATGCCGCCCGACGACGTGTTCGGGCAGGGGCGGCTCGCCTTCCTCGCCGATCACGCGGGAGTGCCCTTCGGGGTGTGGCAGCCCGCCGCCCTCAAAGGACTTGACGTGGTGGGTGACACCGGCGCGCTGTGCTGGGTCGAGCTGTACACGGCGGACGTGGCCCGGGAGGCGGCCTTCTACGACCGGGTCTTCGGCTGGGAGACCTGCGCGATGCCCCTGCCGGGAGGCGTCTACACCGGTATCAACCCCGCGGGCGAGGACGAGGAGGCCATCTTCGGCGGCATGGTGGCGCTGGCCGACGACCCCACCGGTACCGAGACCGAGCCGTACTGGCTGCCGTACTTCGCGACCGACGACGTCGACGGAGTCGTCGACAGGGCGCGGGAGCTGGGCGGCGCGGTGCGGATGGCGCCCGTCGACATCGAGGGCGTCGGCCGGACGGCCAAACTGGCGGACCCCTACGGCGCCCGCTTCGCCGTGATCAAGGGCACCCGGCCACAGGACTGAGCGACGTACGAACGAAGGCCTTCCGCGCGCCGCCGTGCCCCGCCCCGCGGTGCGCGGGCATCATCGTGACGCGCCCCCGGCCTCCCGTCGCCCGCCGTTGATCCGGCGTTGATCGAACGTTTTTCGCCGCGGGGCACGCTTCACGCCATGTTCATCGACACAGTCCCCACGCCCGACCTCGCCTGGCAGGAGGAGGCGTTGTGCGCGCAGACCGGGGCGGAGTTCTTCTTCCCGGAGCCGGGCAGCTCGGTGCGTGAGGCCAAGCGGATCTGCGGTCTGTGCCCCATCCGCTCCGCCTGCCTTGAGTACGCCCTCGACAACGACGAGCGCTTCGGCGTGTGGGGCGGGCTCTCGGAGAAGGAACGCCTGGCACTGCGGCGCATACGGGACTGACCACCGCGGCACCGGAAATCCGTGCGACCGGCCCTTCGGGACCGGTTAGGATCCGGGGGCGTCCCGGACGTGGAGCAGAGGCAGACTCGCCGCCTTGTCAGGGCGGATACGCCGGTTCGAATCCGGCCGTCCGGGACCCAGGGGGCCCACCGCGCCGTCGCGGGCGCGCCTCCGCACGGCACGGACAGACGGGGACGCATGGGCGAGGGCATCGGCGAGGAGGAGCTGGCCGCCTTCCACCGCACGGTCGGCAGGCTGCGGGCACTGCCCGTCGACGACCCGGTACGGCTGCGCGCCGAGCAGGTCGCCGCCTCCTTCGCCCGGGACGGACGGCTGCGGCGGCGCAAGGCCCGCGGCGCCGAGGTCTCCGCGTCCGACGCCGCCGCGATGGCGGCCACCGCGACCGGCGCACCGGACCGCCGCGAGGACGCCCCGCTCGGCGAGGCGGGCACCGGGGGCCCTCTCCGCAAACCGCGCCGCTGCTACGTCTGCAAGTCCCCTTATCGACAGGTCGATGCTTTCTACCACCGGCTCTGTCCCGACTGCGCCGCCGACAACCGCCGCCGCCGTGCCCTGAGCACCGACCTGAGCGGGCGCCGCGTGCTGCTCACCGGCGGCAGGGTGAAGATCGGCTTCCAGCTCGCGCTGATGATGCTCCGCGACGGCGCCGAGGTTTTGGTGACCAGCCGGTTCCCGCACGACACCGTGCGCCGCTTCCGGGCCGAGCCGGGCAGCGGCAAGTGGCTCGACCGGCTCACCGTCCTCGCCGTGGACCTGCGCGACCCGCGCCAGGTCCTCGGCCTGTGCGAGGAGTTGCGGGCCGAGGGCGAACCGCTGGACATCCTGGTCAACAACGCCGCCCAGACCGTACGCCGCCCGCCCGAGTCGTACGCCCTGCTCGCCGCCGGGGAGCGGGCCGCGCTGCCCGAAGGGGCCCGGCAGGCGCCCGGGTTCACCCCGATGCGGATGCTGCCGAGCGGCACCGCCGTGCTTCCGGCCGCCCTGCGCGAGGCCGACGTGGCCGGCCTGCTGCCCGACCCCGCCCCGGAGAACTCCTGGTCCGCGAGGCTCGGCGCGCTCGACCCGGCGGAGGTGCTGGAGACCCAGCTCGTCAACGCCCTCGCCCCGGCCCTGCTGTGCGACCGGCTGCTGCCGCTGCTGCTCGCCTCCCCGCACCCCCGCCGCTACGTCGTCAATGTGACGGCGGTTGAGGGCCGGTTCGCGGTCCGCAACAAGATGCCCGGCCATCCGCACACCAACATGGCCAAGGCCGCGCTGAACATGCTCACCCGCACCAGCGCCGCCGAACTCGCCGAGCAGGGCGTCCACATGTGCGCCGTGGACACCGGCTGGATCACCGACGAGAACCCGGCGCCGAAGAAGGCGCGGATGGCGGATGCGGGCTTCCGCACCCCGCTGGACATCGTGGACGGTGCGGCCCGCGTGTACGACCCGATCGTGCGGGGCGAGGCGGGCGACCCGGTGTCCGGGGTGTTCCTCAAGGACTACCGGGTCGCCGACTGGTGATGATCGTGTTCTCGATCGCGGTCTCCGCGGTCCATGCCGTGCCGCTCCCGCTCACCGCCGCATCGCCATGAACACCTCGGTCCAGAAACGCTGTTGCTTCGGATCCGCCCCCACCAGATAGGTCGCCCGCAGCTTCGGCGGGAGCCACGCCACCAGCCGGGTCACCACCGCCCGGTGCTTCCTCAGCTGCGACAGCTCGGCGTTGGCGAGGATCTGGTGGACGACGTCCGTGTCGTTCGCGCCCTCCTCACTGGCCGCCGCCGCGCGGCGCAGCCGCGCCTCCCACGTATCGACGTCGCGGGCCAGTTCGCGGAGCCCCGTGACGGGACGGTTGTTCAGCCGGTCGACGAGCGCGGTCAGCGGCACCGGGGCGTACTCGCCGTCCCCGAGGTAGACCGTCGCCATCTGCAGCGGCAGTCCCTTGCGGTGCAGCTTGATCAGCCGCTCCAGCGTGCGCTTGGTGATCCAGGCCCGGCCCTCGTCGTCGATGTCGTGCTTCCACCACTCCAGCACCGTCTCGGCGTCCGAGCCGTACCGCGCGAGCAGCCACTCGTTGGCCGGGATGTCCTCCGGCGCCACCTCCAGCGAGGCCGTGAACCGGGTCGCCTGCGCGATGTTGTTCCGCGCCACCTGAAGCTTGCGGCCCAGGTGGTACGGCGGGTTCTGGACCGCGATCTGCGCCCGCAGATGCTCGATCGGGCGGCCCGCCAGCGACCACTCCTGGGTGACCTCCATCAGCTTGGCGAACGCGGCCCGGTCCTTGGGCCGGTTGTACTCGTCCCACACGATCGCCTTCGGCTCCGGGCCGGTGAACTTCGCGGCGAGCAGGTTGTCCAGGGTGCCGTCGGCCGTCGGGATCGGCGCGCACAGGTCCTCGACATTGGTCACCGGCAGCGAGAAGTACAGCGCCTCACGGCCGAGCCCCTCGCGCAGCGTCTGCCGCACCAGCTCGGTCTTCCCGCAGCCCGGCGGGCCCTGGAGCAGCACCGTCCAGCGGTTGCGCAGGGCAGCCCGCACCACCTGGCGCACCGGGTCCGGAACCGAGGACGGGTTGGGCACGCCCAGTGCCTCGGCGATCCGGTCCAGGATCTCGGCCGTGCGGTTGCGGCCCGGTCTGCCGTCCGGGCCGGGCTCGGCCAGGCGCAGCCGCGCGCCGTCCACCAGGGGCAGGCCCCAGCGCAGCGGGAAACCCTCCCGCGCGTTGGCGAGCACATGGTCGAGGGTGCGCGGGGAGAGCAACTCCCTCACCGGCGGCGGCAGGGAGGCCCACACCGAGAACACCGGGCGCAGGTCCCAGGGGCGGTACTTGGCCGTCAGATGCTCCCGCCAGGAGGTGTCGTTGGCGTTGATCCGCATGGTCACCATGCGGTCCAGCAGCGCCAGATCGCCGCGCCGGGCGGCCGTCTCGGACAGCGACTCGTTGTCGGTGAGGAAGACGCCGACGCAGCCGAGGGCGCGCAGATCGTGCTCGCCCAGCGTCCAGTTGCAGGCGATCTGCATCAGCTGCGACTGGATCGTCTCGCCCGCCTGGAGCGAGTCGTCGATGAGCAGCACGAACGGCCGGCCCGGCTTGAGCTGGCTCATCACCAGCTGGCGCAGCACCAGTTCACCGGTGTGCGTGTCCCGCACCGGTGCGTTGACCAGCAGATCGTCCGGGGTCAGGTTCGCCGCCGGGACGTACACCAGGGCCGTGTCCGGGTGGGCGCGGGCGATGTGCGTGAAGAACGTGGCCGTCTTGCCGATGCCGTGCTCGCCGAAGACCTGCCCGGTCTGGCCGAGTTCGATCATCGCGTCGATGAACGACTCCAGACGGGACAGGGTGGGCCGCTTCACTTGTGTGGTCATGTCCGTGTTCCTGTGCTGACACGATGGCAGGCCATCGCGGGGGTGTATCGCTCGGGCCACTCGTCGCCGCCCTCGGTGATCAGCCAGATCCATTTGTCCGGCTCGGCGGGCGTGATCGTCGGCGCGTATCCGTCGGTGAGCATCACCACGGCGTCCGCCGACTCCTCGAAGCGGCGCCCGTTCACCTCCGTGCGGCCCTCCACGTAGTCGGCGACCACCTGGAAGCTGGTGCCGCCCCCGCCGTAGACCCGCTCGCCCGGCTTGAAGGGCATCACCACGCCGTCGAAGGACAGCCAGTGGGCCTGCACGCCGTCGATCCGGCCGACGAGGTCGGTCAGCCAGCGGATCACGTGCTGGGGCATCGACGCGGAGGTGTCCAGGGCGATGACGACGGACTTCTCGCGCACCGGGCCGCGCCGGGAGAGCATCGGGTCCTGGCCGAGCGCGGCGAGCAGCGCGCCCCGCTTCTTCGGGTACACCAGCCGTTCGCCCTCGCGCAGCCGGGAGCCGAGCACGTCGACGAACCAGCGCTGCCACCAGTCGACCGTGCGTGTGCTCGTGGTCTCCCCGCGCAGGACACCCGCGCCCAGCCGGCCCCACAGCCGGGACGCGTGGGCGTTGCCGTCCTCACTGCGGCCCATCAGATCCAGCAGCTCCAGCTCCGCGCCCGCGTGTCCGCGCCGGGCCGCCAGCAGGGAGTTGAGCAGCGCGGAGGAGGCCACCAGGTCGACGGTCTCCTGGTCGGCCGGGACGCCGTCCGCCAACAGGTGGGCGCACAGCCGCTGTTCGGGCACCGGCGGATGGCGCATCCGCTTCAGCTCGCCGTACACCCGCATGTCGGTCTCGACGAACTGCTCGTACGGCAGCGGATCGCGGCCGTGGGTCATCAGGTCCGCGTGGTACAGCTCGTGCACCGCGCGCGGGTCCACTCCCGTCGGTCTGCCGTCCAGCAGGGGCAGCCCGCGGGTGCCGAGCCGGACCAGGGCGACATGGTTGATGCTGACCTCGGTGGCCAGGGTGAAGACCGGGTCGGCGCGCAGGTCGGGGTCGGCGAAGAGATGCCGGTGGACCAGGTGCCGGGCCTCGTGGAACAGCACGAACTTCACGCCGGACAGGCCGATGCCGACGAAGAAGTCCGGGTTGTACAGCAGCAGGCAGGTGCCGTCGCCGGAGGCGACCACGGCGGCCGTCTCCACGGCGGTCGTCGGGATCTGGTGATGGCACTTGGCGTACAGCCAGGACGCCACCGCCGACTCGGTCAGCCCGAAGTCCAGCAGCGCGGCCTCCTTCAGCCGCCGCGCCTCCTCGACCACCGCCGGATCGGCGGGGCGATACCGCTCCAGGGCCCTGCGGTCGGCGAGATCGACCACCGGGACATGCCGTCCCCGCTCCCCGTACGCCATGTGCCGCCCCCCGAACCGGACTTCCCCCGTGGCTCATTGGTACCAGGACGCACCGACATCGGGCCAAGCCATTACGATCGGGCGCCAAGGGCGGGGTCGTAGCGCAGAGGCAGTCGCACGGTCTCCAAAACCGAATCACGCCGGTTCGAATCCGGCCGCCCCGCCCCCTCAAGAACCCTCACCAGGAGCCTCACCAGAGCCCTCACCGGCCGCGTTCAGGCGATGGCGCCCGCGGTCACCACCAGTTCGTACGCGGTCCCGTGGAAGGTCTCGACGAGCTGGGCCAGAATCGCCCACGCCTCGTCCCGGTCGCCCAAGTGCTCCCGCACCAGCGGCCGCAGGGCGTCCTCCGCCTCGCGCACACGCCGCGGGAAGAGCACCCGGCCCATCGCCAGCACCTCAAGGGCGTCGACCGCGGGGTCGTGGGACAGCGCGTAGGACGCCGGTCCCTCCAGGACACCGGCCTGCCGCAGCCGGTGGGTGAACTTGGCGTGCGAGCCGAACCGGGCGCGCACCCCGGGCGGGCAGTCGGGGCGTATCGACAGCGCCCAGCGGGCGTACCCGGGCAGCGGGCGCTCCCGGTCCGCCGCGGCGACGGTCTCCCAGTCGTCGCGGGTGAGGACCATCGAGGACGCCGCGCGGCCCGCGCTCATCGTGGTGACCGCGCGCAGGCAGCCGACCAGACCGAGGCGGAGACAGTCGCCCGGCACCTCCGGCTCCTGGCTGCGTATCAGGGCGTCGACCGGTATCCGCTCCAGGCGCCCGGGGCCGAACGGCAGCCCGCGCGCGATCGCCCGGCGCAGACCGGGCTGCAGCTCCAGGTGCCGGAAGACGATCGCGTTGAGCTTCGGGTTGTCGTTCTCCAGCACCCACAGCGCCACCGAGGCGGGCATCGGGCGCGTCCAGTTCCAGGCGCGCCCGAGCCGCAGCAGGACCGCGTCGGGGGACTCCGCCGGGGGCAGGCCGGTACGGGCCCGGATCCGGGCGGCGGTGTCCTTCTCGACCAGGCCGAGGAGGAACCCGGCCGCCTGTCGCGGTCTGCTGTTGTCACGCATGGCCTGCATGATGCCGCAGGCACGCGATCCTGCCCAGGAGAATTCCGGGGCGGGGTCAGGCCCCGGCGCGCGCCGCCATCCGGGCCTTGCGGGCGGCGAGCTTCTCGTCGAACTTGGCGGCCTCCGCGTCCAGGCCGCCCATGAACAGACCCAGCTCGTCCTGCGCCTGCCGGCCCTCGGGGCCGAGGCCGTCGATCTCCATGATCTTCAGGAAGCGCAGCACCGGCTGGAGCACGTCGTCGTGGTGGATGCGCAGGTTGTAGACCTCGCCGATGGCCATCTGCGCGGCGAACCGCTCGAAGCCGGGCATGCCGTGGCCGGGCATCCGGAAGTTCACGACCACGTCCCGCACCGCCTGCATGGTCAGGTCGGGGGCGAGCTCGAACGCGGCCTTCAGCAGGTTCCGGTAGAAGATCATGTGCAGGTTCTCGTCGGTCGCGATGCGGGCCAGCATGCGGTCGCAGACCGGGTCGCCGGACTGGTGGCCGGTGTTGCGGTGCGAGATCCGGGTGGCCAGCTCCTGGAAGGCGACATAGGCCACGGAGTGCAGCATCGAGTGGCGGTTGTCCGACTCGAAGCCCTCGCTCATGTGGGCCATCCGGAAGGCCTCCAGCTTGTCCGGGTCCACCGCGCGCGAGGCGAGCAGGTAGTCGCGCATCACGATGCCGTGGCGGCCCTCCTCGGCGGTCCAGCGGTGCACCCAGGTGCCCCAGGCGCCGTCGCGGCCGAAGAGGCTGGCGATCTCGTGGTGGTAGCTGGGCAGGTTGTCCTCGGTGAGCAGGTTCACCACCAGCGCGATCCGGCCGATCTCGGTGACCTTCGACTGCTCCTTGTCCCAGGCCTCGCCGTCCTCGAAGAAGCCGGGGAAGTTCCGGCCGTCGCTCCAGGGCACGTACTCGTGCGGCATCCAGTCCTTGGCGACCTTCAGATGCCGGTTGAGCTCCTTCTCGACCACTTCCTCCAACGCGTAGAGCAGCCGGGCGTCGGTCCATGCGGAGGACGGGCTGCCGAGGTTCGGGGAGGTGATCGTCACGGGGTACTCCAGGGGGACGTAACACGAGCGGAGGGGACCGCGGGGGGTCGGCGGAACCTACGGAATCGTAGGCTACGAACCCGTAGGTTACGAAGCCGTAGGTTAAGAGCAGTGTAAATATCGCTGATCAGCGCGGGTTCCCCGGAGTGTTCAGGGCATGCAGAGCAGCCCTGGGAACCGCAGGTCCCAGGGCTGAAGGAGTGAGGCGCTCACCCGGTCAGGCGTACAGCTCCCGCATCCGCACCGAGAGACATGTCACACAGCCTTCGAGCTTCTCGAACTCGCTGATGTCGACCACGACCGGCTCATGACCGAGGTCGGCGAGCAGCTCCGCCGTCTTCGGGGCGCTCGCCGAGATCATCAGCTTGTGCCCGCCGAGCAGCACCACATGGCCGCCGGCCTCCTCGGGCACCGACAGGAAGCGCGGGAAGAGCGCGGGCCGGTCGACCTTCGGGATGTGCCCGATCACCGTGCCGTCGGGCAGCGCGGTGACCGCCGACTTCAGATGCAGCACCTTGGACACCGGTACGGCCACCACCCGCGCCCCGAGCGGCTCGAACGCGGCCCGCACCTGCTGCACCCCGGCCGCGTTGGTGCGCCCGCCGCGGCCGACGTAGATCGTGTCGCCGACCTTCAGCACGTCGCCGCCGTCCAGGGTGCCCGGCTCCCAGACCCAGTTCACCGAGCAGCCGAGCGCGGCCACCGCCTCCTCCACCCCGGCGGTCTCGGCGCGGCGGGACTCGGCGCCGGGGCGGGTGATCAGCGCGACGTTCCGGAACATCACGACCGTGTCCTCGACGAACACCGAGTCCGGGCAGTCATCGGCGGGCTCCACCTCGACCGTCTCCCAGCCGTGGACGCGCAGCGCCTCGGTGTACGCCTCCCACTGCTCCATCGCCAGGTCGACATCGACCTTCTCCCGCTCGACGTGCGTCACCAGCCCCTCGGCGAGACGCGGGCTGGGGCGGCGTACGAGGGCCTTCTTGCTGGGCACGGCTACTCCGAATCGGCGGCTGGTTCCGGCACCCGTTGCATAGGGCACCGATCAGCCATCATGCAGTCCCGATCCGGCCGCGCAAAACCGTCGTCATCAGGTCGTAGCCCTCCTGAGACCCGCGCTGCCCAGGGTGTGCGCGAGCCGCGCCGGACCCGTGAAGATCACCTCCTCGGTGTCGGGTCCGGCGCCGCGCGCCCGTCACCGCGGCGACAGCACCGCCTCCGGAGTGGTCTCCGTCAGCTCCCCGTCCAACAGCAGCCAGCGGGTGATGCCGATCGACTCCAGGAACGGCAGATCGTGGCTGGCCACGATCAGCGCGCCCTCGTAGGACTCCAGGGCCGAGGTGAGCTGCCGCACGCTCGCCATGTCCAGGTTGTTCGTCGGCTCGTCCAGCATCAGCAGCTGCGGCGCGGGCTCGGCCAGCATCAGCGCCGCCAGCGCCGCCCGGAACCGCTCGCCGCCGGAGAGCGTGGCCGCCTTCTGGTCCGCGCGGGCACCCCGGAACAGGAACCGGGCCAGCCGTGCCCGCACCCGGTTGTTGGTGGCGCCCGGCGCGAACCGGGCCACGTTCTCGGCGACGGTCAGCTCGCCGTCGAGCACATCGAGCCGCTGCGGCAGGAACCGCATCGGCACATGCGCCCGTGCCTCGCCCGACACCGGCTCCAGTTCCCCGGCGATCGTGCGCAGCAGCGTGGTCTTGCCCGCGCCGTTGCGTCCGATCAGCGCGATCCGCTCCGGCCCGCGCAGATCGAGACCGCCGGCCACGCGCGCGCCGTACGGCAGCTCCAGGTCGAGCAGTGTGAGCACCTCGCGGCCGGGCGGCACGGCCGTGTAGGGCAGATCGACGCGGATCACGTCGTCGTCCCGCACGGCCTCCACCGCCTCGTCGAGGCGTTCCCTGGCCTCGGCGAGCTTCTCCTCGTGCATGATGCGGTGCTTGCCGGCCGAGACCTGCGCCTGGCGCTTGCGCTCGCCCATGACGACCTTGGGCTCGCGCTTGTTGTCCCACATCTTCTGCCCGTACCGCTTGCGGCGGGCCAGCTTGACCTGCGCGTCCGCCAGTTCCCGCTTCTGCTTCTTCAGATCGGCCTCGGCGACCCGGACCATCCGCTCGGCCGCCTCCTGCTCCACGGCGAGCGCCTCCTCGTACGCCGAGAAGTTGCCGCCGTACCAGGTGATCTCCCCGGAGCGCAGATCGGCGATCTGGTCCACCAGGTCGAGGAGTTCACGGTCGTGGCTGACCACGACCAGTACCCCGGGCCAGGAGGTGACCGCCGCGTACAGCCGCCGACGGGCGTACAGATCCAGGTTGTTGGTCGGCTCGTCCAGCAGCAGCACGTCGGGGCGGCGCAGCAGCAGCGCGGCCAGCCGCAGCAGCACCGACTCGCCGCCCGACACCTCGCCGACCGTGCGGTCCAACTCGATGTGTCCGAGGCCGAGTTCGCCGAGGGTGGCGAGGGCGCGCTCCTCCACGTCCCAGTCGTCGCCGACCGTGTCGAAGTGCTCCTCGGCCACGTCACCGGCCTCGATGGCGTGCAGGGCGGCCCGCTGCGCGGCGATGCCGAGCGCCTCGTCGACCCGCAGCGCGGTGTCGAGCGTGACGTTCTGCGGCAGGTAGCCGACCTCCCCGGCCACCCTGATCGTGCCGTCGGCGGGCGTGAGTTCACCCGCGACGAGCTTCAACAGGGTGGACTTCCCGGACCCGTTGACCCCGACGAGCCCGGTGCGCCCGGGGCCGAAGGCGGTGTCGAGGCCCTCGAAGACGGGGGTGCCGTCGGGCCAGGTGAAGGCAAGTGCGTTACAGGTGATGGAACTTGACATGCGGGCCTCCGCGGTTGCTCGAAACGATCAGGGGCAAGCGCGTTTCGAGACACGGTGCGGCGACCCGCGGGAAGGTCCGGGGAACTCCGGGAAGGGGAGGGCATGAGAAAAGCCCTGCGCCGGAGGACGGCTCGAACGCCGAGGTCGCACGCTGCGCACGCACCTCAGGGGGTGCGACGCGGTGTCTCAGGACCTCAGACGAGCAACGTCCTTCTCCAATCGACGGCAACAGGACCGTTGTACACCGTAAGGAGAGCCCGGAAGGGCTGTCAACGGAATTAACCGACCGGCGGTACGCCCGGATTAGCAGGCGTCCCGCATCAGTTCCGCGAGGTCGTGGTCGAGGTCCAGCTGGAGGTGCTCAAGACCGGTCGGGACCAGTTCGTTCGTCGCGTCCAGGAAACGGCGGATCTCACCGGTGCGGACATGGACGACGGCCGTGCCCTCGGGGGCGTGGAACTCCAGGACCGTGCGGTCGTAGCCGTACGGGCGGACCCGGACATCGCCGTGGCCGACGCTCTCCGACAGACCGGAGGTGAGCAGCTCGCGGCTGAACGTCCAGCACACCTCCACACCCTCCAGGGTGGCCGGGGCCGGGAAGGTCATCCGGACGGCGAACGGGTCGCTCCGGTCGTAGTGCAGCGCGGCGGGGATGCACGACATCCGCGGGGCGGCGGCGACGAGACGGGCCTCTACTGGGTGCTCGATGACGTCGGACAACGTCTTGCTCCCTTGCTACGGCGTTACGGGCCGGGTGCTACGGCTGGACAGAGCCCGGCGTGAGACGCCCGGCACTATGTAGGACGACTGAAACCGGCGTTGCGTGCACACGGAGGTCGAGTGACCTCTGTCACCGCGTTTCAATCACCGGGTTTCCAGGGGCGCGCGAGGCCGTCTTTACGGTGCGGTTACGCGTGGGCTAGCTTCCCCCGCCATGAGGCCCTTGGGGAACACGCGACGCTTCGGACGCACGGTTCGCACGACGGCCACGGGGGTGATGTGCGCGGCCGCGCTGGCCACGATGACGGCCGCCCCCGCGCGGGCGCACGACCCCGCCGGGCCGCTCGGGCGGTGGGCGGTGAAGGACACCGGGCACCCCGAGGTCCGCTTCCGCGGGCTCGCCGCCGTCGACCGCGGGACCGCGTGGCTGGCCGGGAGCGCGGGCACGGTGCTGCGCACCACGGACGGCGGGGCGAACTGGCGGGACGTGTCACCGGCGGGGGCCGGGGAGCTGCAGTTCCGGGACATCGAGGCGTTCGACGCGCGCCGGGCCGTCGCCCTCGCCATCGGGGAGGGCGAGGCGTCCCGGCTGTACCGCACCGAGGACGGCGGCGCGACCTGGACCGAGACCTTCCGTAACCCCGACCCGCGCGCCTTCTACGACTGCGTGGCCTTCTTCGACCGGCGGCACGGGCTCGCCATGAGCGACCCCGTGGACGGGCGGTTCCGGATCCTGTCCACCGCCGACGGCGGCCGCAGCTGGCGGGTGCTGCCCGACGACGGGATGCCCGCCGCGCTGGAGGGCGAGGCGGGGTTCGCGGCCAGTGGGCAGTGTCTGGTGACGGCCGGGCCGAGGGACGTCTGGCTGGCCACGGGCGGCGCGGCACGCGCGCGTGTCCTGCACTCCGCCGACCGCGGCCGCACCTGGACGGCCACCGACACCCCGATCCCGGCCGGCGACCCCGCGCGGGGCGTGTTCGCGCTCGCCTTCCGCGACCGCTCCCACGGGCTCGCAGTGGGCGGCGACTACCGCCCCGACCAGCAGTCCCCGCAGGCGTCCGCCCGCACCCGCGACGGCGGCCGCGCCTGGGCGCCCGCCGCGACCCCGGTCAGCGGCTACCGCTCCGGGGTCGCCTGGCTCCCGCACAGCCGCACGGCCGCGCTGGCGGTGGGCCCCACCGGCACCGACCTGACCACCGACGGCGGCCGCGCCTGGCGCACCGTCGACACCGGCTCGTACGACACGGTCGACTGCACGCCCGACCGGAGTTGCTGGGCGGCGGGGGAGAAGGGCCGCGCGGCGCGCCTTGAAAGGTGATGCGCGAAGTGGGTACTCGGCCGCCGACGGCGACTGCGAGAGGAGTGAGCGCACATGCCACGCGGTTCGAGTCCCAAGCGGGAGCGGCAGTACGAGCACATCAAGAAGAGCGCCGAGGAGCGCGGCGAGAGCACCGGGCGGGCCAAGGAGATCGCGGCGCGCACGGTGAACAAGGAACGCGCCCGCTCCGGTGAGTCCAAGACGGCCAGCCGCACCTCGACCGAGGACATGTCGTCCGGCAAGCGGGGCGGACAGCGGTCCGGCAAGGGCTCCCAGGGGCCGACCTACGACCAGCTCTACGAGGAGGCCAAGCGCCGCAACATCCACGGCCGTTCGGACATGAACAAGGGGCAGCTGCAACGCGCCCTGGGCCGCAAGAGCTGAGGAGGGGCCCGTA
This sequence comes from Streptomyces sp. DI166, assembly GCF_900091315.1. Lineage (GTDB taxonomy): Bacteria > Actinomycetota > Actinomycetes > Streptomycetales > Streptomycetaceae > Streptomyces > Streptomyces fuscus. The sequence goes on along the minus strand of NZ_FLSP01000001.1, from coordinate 140,798 downwards.
CGCTCGTCGTCACTATGACGACCGTACGCATCCCCGCGGGCTGGCCCGCGACCGAGGAAGAGGCCCTGGCCGTCCAGGACGAACTGCGCGCGAAGGTGGTCCTGGACGAGCCGGGACCACCGCCCGGCACCGGGCACGTCACCGGCGTCGACGTGGCCTACGACGACGAACTGGACCTCGTCGCCGCCGCAGCCATCACCCTGGACGCGGCCACGCTGGAGGTCGTCGCGGAGGCGACGGGCGTCGGCAGGATCTCGTTCCCGTACGTGCCGGGGCTGCTGGCGTTCCGGGAGATTCCCGCGGTGCTGGCTGCCCTGGACGCGCTTCCGGCCCCGCCGGGCCTGGTGGTCTGCGACGGTTACGGGCTGGCCCACCCGCGCCGCTTCGGCCTGGCGAGCCACCTGGGGGTGCTCACGGGGCTGCCCACGATCGGCGTGGCGAAGAACCCGTTCACGTTCACGTACTCCGCCCCGACGGACACCCGGGGCTCAACGTCCCCCTTGCTGGCGGGCGTTGAGGAGGTGGGCCGAGCCCTGCGTACCCGAGACTCGGTGAAACCGGTCTTCGTCTCGGTGGGCCACCGCGTCACCCTGGACAACGCCTGCGCCCACGTCCTGACCCTGACCCCGACCTACCGCCTCCCGGAGACAACGCGCCGCGCGGACTCCCTGTGCCGCAAGGCCCTCCGGGCGGCCTCCGAGCCGAACCCGGAACTGGCGGAGCTGGCCCGACGGGACCCGAACCGCTCCTGGGGCCGCGATTTGTACGAGCGCCGGCGCAACCCCGTGGCCTGGGCGGGCCGGGTCCTCGAAGCGGCGGTCGGCGAAGGTCCGCGGCCCCCGGAGATCACGGCGGCCCTGGAACTGGCGGCGGACCGGGACCAGTGGCACCGTGGCCGTGAGCTCTTCTCCCGCCTGCGTGGCACCGAACGGCACGGCGAACAGGAGGAGTTGCTCCTCCTCCTGGCCGAACTGATCGCCAAGCTCGCGCACAACGCCGCCGGTTCCGCCCCCTGGTTCGACTACCACGCGGGCTGGCAGATCGGCCCTCTGGCCCACCGCTACGCGAAGGCGTCCGGGGACCCGGCGGTACGGGAGCGGCTGGAGGCAGCACTGGGGGAGCGGGGGCCAAGCATCACCGAGCCGACGTAGCTGCGGGCAGTCGTGCCGCTTGGGCGGCACGGGTGGGCTGGGGGTCCCCCCTCTGGGGGAGGCACCCCGCGAGCGCGGGCGAGCGACACCCCCCCGCACCAACCCACGGCACCGCCGCCTCACCGCCTGGCCGCCACCCGGAACACGATCCCCGCCCGCTGCAGACGGGACGTCAACGCGTCGCCCATCGCCACCGCCGTAGTGACCTGCCCCGATGTCGGCGGCACGGAGTCGAACGCCAGGCACAGCGCCGACTCCGCGAGCATCTTGGCCGTCTCGTCGTACCCGGGGTCCCCGCCCGACACCTCCGTGTACACCCGCCGCCCGCCGCCTTCGCCCACGAAGCGGACCGAGAACCAGCTCCGGGCCCGCTTCTCGGGGCTCGGGCCCTCGCCGGGGCTGAGCCGGGACGACAGCCAGCTACGCGCCGCGGGCACCTGCGCCGCCGCAGCGAGCGCCGCGACCCCCGCCACGCCCGCCGCCGCGACCGGCAACCGCCGCACCGCCGCGTAGTGCCGGTACCGGAAGTCCGGCCCGTACCGCTCCAGGGACTTCGCGGAGCGGCGGACGATCTGCGGGTCGATGGTGGGCAGCGGCAGCGCCCACGCGCCGACCTCCCCGGCGTACCGGGGCGTCCCGGTGGGCGCCAGCGCCCGGCGCCCCATGAGACGCGGCTCGTACCGGGCCCGGTCCCGCGCCGCCGCCCGCACCCGGCGCCGGTGCGCGAGCTGCCCGAGCGCTGAGGCGAAGGTGCCGCCGGAGAACATGGCGCTTGCAGTGACAAAGGCGTCCACGGTCAGCGGCACCCCCTCCGGCAACTGCCGGACGGTGAAGTACGCGCCCAGGTCGTGCGGCACGGAGTCGAACCCGGCCGCGTGCACGAGCCGGGCGCCCGTCTCACGCGCGCGTGCGTCGTGCCGGACGTACATCAGGTCCACGAACTCGGCCTCACCGCACAGGTCGACATAGTCCGTACCGCTGTCCGCGCAGGCGGCGACGAGTTCCTCGCCGTAACGGACGTAGGGCCCGACCGTCGTGGCCACCACGCGCGCGTGCCGGGCGAGTTCCCGGACCGACTCCGGGTCCGCGACGTCCGCGCGGAGCACGCCGACCCGCTCGCCGCCCGGCAGGGACTCGCGCAGCCGCTCCAGCTTCGCCTTGTCGCGCCCGGCGACGGCCCACCGCAGCCCTTCCGGCCCGTGTTCCGCGAGGTACCGCGCGGTGAGCGCGCCCGCGAAGCCGGTGGCCCCGAAGAGCACGATGTCGTAGGGACGATCCGTCCTGTTCAGCCTGCTCATGACACCTCTCGTCCCGCACCGCACGCCGTTGTCGGTGGCCGAGGCTAGCTTGGGGCATACGGAGTCCGATCACCAGCCCGGGAGGCAGCGCATGGCCGTGGACCGGAACGCCCTGAAGAAGTGGGAGAAAGTACGCCGCTTCGCCTTCGACCTGCCCGGCGCGACCGAGGAACACCCGTGGGGCGAGACGGTGGCGAAGGTCAACAAGAAGGTGTTCGTCTTCCTGGGGACGGACGACAGCAGCTATCCCATGGGGGTGACCGTGAAGCTCAAGGACGAGGCCGCCCACGCCCACGCGCTGACCTGCCCCGGCGCCGAGCCCGCCGGGTACGGCCTCGGGAAGGCCGGCTGGGTCCGTGTCCCGCTGGAGGAGAAGGGTGCCCCCGCCGCCGACCTGCTCTGCGACTGGGTCGAGGAGAGCTACCGCGTCATCGCGCCGAAACGCCTGGTCACCGAGCTCGACGCACGCTGAGATCGACCCCGGCAAGATTACTAAGCGCTTGCTCTTGTGCTTGCCCGGCCAACTTCCTAACATCCCTGGTGTTACAGCAGTAGTGTCACACCTACCTTGGGGACCGGATGGCAAAGACGCCCGAGCACGGCCCGCTCACCGGCGTACGGGTGCTGGAACTGGGCGGCATCGGCCCCGGCCCGTTCGCCGCGATGCTCCTCGCCGACCTCGGCGCCGATGTCGTCCGGGTGGACCGGCCCGGCGGCCAGGGACTGGCGATCGATCCCGCGTACGACATCACCAACCGCAACAAGCGCTCGGTGATCATCGATCTGAAGGCCCCCGACGGCCCCGCGCGCGTGCTCGACCTCGCCGCCCGCGCGGACATCCTGATCGAGGGCTACCGCCCCGGCGTCACCGAACGCCTCGGCATCGGCCCCGAGGACTGCCACGCCCGCAACCCCCGCCTGGTCTACGGCCGGATGACCGGCTGGGGCCAGGACGGCCCGCTGGCCCGCACCGCCGGTCACGACATCGGCTACATCGCGCTCACCGGCGCCCTCGGCATGATCGGCAGCCCCGACCAGCCCCCGCCCGCCCCGGCCAACCTGCTCGGCGACTACGCGGGCGGCTCCCTCTACCTCGTCGTCGGCGTCCTCGCCGCCCTGCACCACGCCCGCGCCACCGGCACCGGGCAGGTCGTGGACGCCGCCATCGTGGACGGCACCGCCCACCTCTCGGCGATGATCCACGGCATGCTCGCCGCCGGCGGCTGGCAGGACCGGCGCGCCGTCAACCTCCTCGACGGCGGCTGCCCCTACTACGGCACCTACGAGACCGCCGACGGCACGTACATGGCCGTCGGCGCCCTGGAGCCGCAGTTCTACGACACCTTCCTCGACCTGCTCGGCATCGAGGGCCACGCGGACGCCCGCAAGGACTGGACCCGCTGGGGCGAGCTGCGCGAGGCCGTCACCGCCCGCTTCAAGAGCCGTACCAGGGACGAGTGGACGGCCGTCTTCGAGGGCTCCGACGCCTGTGTGGCCCCCGTCCTCACCCTCCGCGAGGCCCCGCACCACCCGCACCTGGCCGCCCGCGGCACGTTCACCGACCACGACGGCATCACCCAGCCCGCCCCCGCGCCCCGCTTCTCCGTCACCCCCACCACCGTCCGGACCGGCCCCGCGCGGCCCGGCGCCGACACCGCGGACGTGGCACGCGACTGGGACGCACCCGAACTGACGAAAGGCCTCGACCTCGAATGAAGCGGCGGATCTACTCCGACGAGCACGAAGCGTTCCGCGAGACGGTCCGCGCCTTCCTCGCCAAGGAAGTACTGCCGTACTACGAGCAGTGGGAGAAGGACGGCGTCGTCTCCCGCGACGCCTGGCGCGCGGCCGGCAAGCAGGGCCTGCTCGGCCTCGCCGTGCCGGAGGAGTACGGGGGCGGCGGCAGCACCGACTTCCGCTACAGCGCCGTACTGGCCGAGGAGTTCACCCGCGCGGGTACTCCCGGACTCGCGCTGGGCCTGCACAACGACATCATCGGCCCGTACCTGACCGGCCTGGCGACCGAGGAACAGAAGCGCCGCTGGCTGCCCGGGTTCTGCGACGGCTCGCTGATCACGGCCATCGCCATGACCGAGCCCGGCGCGGGCTCCGACCTCCAGGGCATTCGCACGCACGCCGTGGACCGCGGCGACCACTGGATCCTCAACGGCTCCAAGACCTTCATCTCCAACGGCATCCTCGCCGACCTGGTGATCGTCGTCGCCAAGACCACCCCCGAGGGTGGCGCGCACGGGCTGTCGCTGCTGGTCGTCGAGCGTGGCACGGAGGGCTTCGAGCGCGGCCGGAACCTCGACAAGATCGGCCAGAAGGCCCAGGACACCGCCGAGTTGTTCTTCCACGACGTACGCGTGCCCAAGGAGAACCTGCTCGGCGAGCTCAACGGCGCCTTCGTCCACCTGATGACGAACCTCGCCCAGGAGCGCCTCAGCATCGCCGTCGCCGCCATCGCGGGCGCCGAGCACCTGCTGGAGATCACCACCGAGTACGTCAAGGAGCGCGAGGCGTTCGGCCGGCCGCTCGCCACCAAGCAGCACATCCGGTTCGAGATCGCGGAGATGGCCACCGAGTGCGCCGTCACCCGTACCTTCCTCGACCGCTGCGTCGAGGAGCACTCGGACGGCGGACTCGGCGCCGTGGACGCCTCCATGGCCAAGTGGTGGGCGACCGAACTGCAAAAGCGCGTCGCCGACCGCTGTCTGCAACTGCACGGCGGATACGGCTACATGAGCGAGTACCCCGTCGCGAAGGCGTTCACCGACGGACGTATCCAGACCATCTACGGCGGGACGACCGAGATCATGAAGGAGATCATCGGCCGTTCCCTGCTGGGCTGACCCTCACCCGAAAGGCTTCCCTGTGAGCACCGAAGCGTACGTGTACGACGCGATCCGCACCCCGCGCGGCCGCGGCAAGGCGAACGGCGCCCTGCACGGCACCAAGCCCGTCGACCTGGTCGTCGGACTCATCCACGAGATCCGCGACCGCTTCCCCGGCCTGGACCCGGCCGCCATCGATGACGTCGTGCTCGGCGTCGTCAGCCCGGTCGGCGACCAGGGCTCCGTCATCGCCCGGATCGCCGCCCTCGCCGCGGGCCTGCCCGACACCGTGGCCGGCGTCCAGGAGAACCGCTTCTGTGCCTCGGGCCTGGAGGCGGTCAACATGGCCGCGATGAAGGTCCGTTCGGGCTGGGAGGACCTCGTCCTCGCGGGCGGCGTCGAGTCCATGTCCCGGGTGCCGATGGCCTCCGACGGCGGCGCCTGGTTCAACGACCCGATGACCAACCTCGCCACCAACTTCGTACCGCAGGGCATCGGCGCCGATCTGATCGCCACCATCGAGGGCTTCACCCGGCGCGACGTCGACGAGTACGCGGCCCTGTCCCAGGAGCGCGCGGCCACCGCCTGGAAGGAGGGCCGCTTCGAGCGGTCGGTCGTGCCGGTCAAGGACCGCAACGGCCTGGTCGTCCTCGACCACGACGAGCACATGCGGCCCGGCACCACCGCCGACTCCCTGGCCAAGCTCAAGCCGTCCTTCGCCGACATCGGTGAACTCGGCGGATTCGACGCGGTCGCGCTCCAGCAGTACCACTGGGTCGAGAAGATCGACCACGTCCACCACGCGGGCAATTCCTCCGGCATCGTCGACGGCGCCTCCCTGGTCGCCATCGGCTCCCGCGAGGTCGGCGAGCGCCACGGCCTGACCCCGCGCGCCCGGATCGTCGCCGCCGCGGTCTCCGGTTCCGAGCCCACCATCATGCTCACCGGTCCCGCCCCCGCCGCCCGCAAGGCGCTCGCCAAGGCCGGGCTGACCATCGACGACATCGACCTGGTCGAGATCAACGAGGCGTTCGCCGCGGTCGTCCTGCGCTTCGCCAAGGACATGGGCCTGTCCCTGGACAGGATCAACGTCAACGGCGGCGCCATCGCCCTCGGCCACCCCCTCGGCGCCACCGGCGCGATGATCCTCGGCACGCTCATCGACGAACTGGAGCGCCAGGACAAGCGCTACGGCCTGGCCACGCTGTGCGTCGGCGGCGGCATGGGCATCGCCACCATCGTCGAACGCGTCTGAACACCCCAGCGGCCACACGAGACTTCAACGGAGACCCCCTCATGACCACCACCATCCGCTGGGAACAGGACCGCACCGGCGTCGTCACCCTCGTCATCGACGACCCCGACCAGTCCGCCAACACCATGAACCAGGCGTTCCGCGCCTCCCTCACCCAGGTCACCGACCGCCTGGAGGCGGAGAAGGACACCATCCGCGGTGTCATCATCACCTCCGCCAAGAAGACCTTCTTCGCCGGCGGCGACCTGCGCGACCTCATCCGGGTCACCCCGGAGACGGCGCAGGAGCTGTTCGACGGGGGCCTCTCCATCAAGCGCGACCTGCGCCGCATCGAGACCCTCGGCAAGCCGGTCGTCGCCGCCCTCAACGGCGCCGCCCTCGGCGGCGGTTACGAGATCGCGCTGGCCTGCCACCACCGCATCGCCCTGGACGCCCCCGGCTCCAAGATCGGCTGCCCCGAGGTCACCCTCGGCCTGCTCCCGGGCGGCGGCGGAGTCGTCCGCACCGTCCGTATGCTCGGCATCGCCGACGCCCTGCTGAAGGTCCTCCTCCAGGGCACCCAGTACGACCCGAAGCGCGCTCTGGAGAACGGTCTCGTCGACGACGTGGCCGCCACCCAGGAGGAGATGCTGGCCAAGGCCCGCGCCTTCATCGAGGCCAACCCCGAGTCGCAGCAGCCCTGGGACAAGCCCGGCTACCGCATCCCCGGCGGCACCCCGGCGAACCCGAAGTTCGCCGCCAACCTGCCCGCCTTCCCGGCCACCCTGCGCAAGCAGACCAACGGCGCCCCCTACCCGGCCCCGCGCAACATCCTCGCCGCCGCCGTCGAGGGCGCCCAGGTCGACTTCGAGACCGCGCAGGTCATCGAGGCCCGTTACTTCGTGGAACTGGCCGCCGGGCAGATCTCGAAGAACATGATCCAGGCGTTCTTCTTCGATCTCCAGGCCGTCAACTCCGGCGCCAACCGGCCCAAGGGCATCGAGCCCCGCCAGGTCCGCAAGGTCGCCGTCCTCGGCGCCGGGATGATGGGCGCGGGCATCGCCTACTCCTGCGCCCGCGCCGGCATCGAGGTCGTCCTGAAGGACGTCTCCCTGGAGGCGGCCGCCAAGGGCAAGGGCTACTCCGAGAAGCTCTGCGCGAAGGCCGTCTCCCGCGGCCGTACGACCCAGGAGAAGGCGGACGCCCTGCTGGCCCGCATCACTCCGACCGCCGACCCGCAGGACGTGGCGGGCTGCGACGCGGTGATCGAGGCCGTGTTCGAGAACCCGGAGCTGAAGCACAAGGTCTTCCAGGAGATCCAGCACATCGTCGAGCCGGACGCCCTGCTGTGCTCCAACACCTCCACGCTCCCCATCACCGTCCTCGCCGAAGGAGTGGAGCGCCAGGCCGACTTCATCGGTCTGCATTTCTTCTCGCCGGTCGACAAGATGCCGCTGGTCGAGATCATCAAGGGTGAGGGCACCGGCGACGAGGCCCTGGCCCGCGCCTTCGACCTGGTCCGGCAGATCAAGAAGACCCCGATCGTCGTCAACGACTCCCGCGGCTTCTTCACCTCCCGTGTCATCGGCCACTTCATCAACGAGGGCGTGGCCATGGTCGGCGAGGGCATCGAGCCCGCGTCGATCGAGCAGGCGGCGGCGCAGGCGGGCTACCCCGCCAAGGTGCTGTCCCTGATGGACGAGCTGACCCTCACCCTCCCGCGCAAGATCCGCAACGAGTCCAAGCGGGCCGTGGAGGAGGCGGGCGGCACCTGGACGGCGCACCCCGCCGAGTCCGTCATCGACCGCATGGTCGACGAGTTCGCGCGGCCGGGCCGCAGCGGGGGAGCGGGCTTCTACGACTACGACGACAGCGGCAAGCGCGTCGGCCTGTGGCCGGGCCTGCGCGAGCACTTCACACGCGAGGACGCCGAGATCCCGTTGCGCGACATGCAGGAACGCATGCTGTTCTCCGAGGCGCTGGACACCGTCCGGCTGCTGGAGGAGGGCGTGCTGACCTCGGTCGCCGACGCCAACATCGGTTCCATCCTCGGCATCGGCTTCCCCGGCTGGACCGGGGGCGTGCTCCAGTACATCAACGGCTACGAGGGCGGCCTGCCCGGCTTCGCGGCCCGCGCGCGGGAGCTGGCGGAGAAGTACGGCGACCGCTTCACGCCGCCCGCGCTGCTGGTGGAGAAGGCGGAGAAGGGCGAGCGGTTCACGGACGCGTAAGCCCTCGACGACCGGGCGCCGGACGGGCCTTCGCGGCCCGTCCGGCGCCGTGTCATTCCGGCTCCTCGCCCTCCGCCGCCTTGACCCAGGCCCGCAGCTCCTGCTGCATCGAGCGCTGGAACGTGGTCAACAGGGCCTGCACGACAAGCGGTTGCATCTCCGCGGACAGCGACTTCACATCGCTCGCGGCGCGTTCGGCGACCTCGCCGCGGAACAGCTGCGCCAGCTCGTGGGCGGCGGCCCGGGAGTGCGCGATCAGCACCTCGCGGGCGGCGAGGATCGCCTCCTGCGACAGCGGCATCTCCAGCAGCCGCACCCCCAGCCGCAGCAGCCCGGAGTCGATCCGCACGTCCGGGCCGACGTACTCGACGAACCCCATCCGGGCCAGCCGCTCCACGTCCTCGTCGGACAGCCCCCGCCCCGCCCGCTGCTCCAGCTCGGCGCGGGTCACCGTCTCCACGGCCTCCGGCGCCCAGGACGCCACCACGGCCCGGTGGACGGCGAGATCCTGGGCGTCCACGCCGGGCGGCAGCCGGTGCAGATACCGCTCGACGGCAGCCAGCGTCAGCCCCTGCCGCTGCAGCTCCTCGATGAGCTCCAGCCGGGCCAGGTGCTCCCTGCCGTAGTGCCCCACCCGGCGCGGGCCGAGCACCGGAGGCGGGAGCAGCCCCTTGGTGCCGTAGAACCGCACCGTGCGGACCGTCATCCCCGCCCGCGCGGCCAGCTCGTCGATCGTGAGGGTGGGTTCCTCGGTGCCGGTCGTCATGTTCATCAGTATCGCTGTCTCACCAATGCTGTGACACCATTCGGACCGGGTTGGATCACCGTATGAGACGTGACGCTCTGTGATGGGTGCCACCGCGTGAGACGTGCCGGCGGCCACTGTCAGTGGCAGCGCCTACGGTGGCGTCATGTCGGAGATCGAGTACGTCCGGGGTGACGCCACCGTGCCGTCGGTCAAGGGCGTCAAGGTGATCGCTCATGTCTGCAACGACATCGGGGGGTGGGGGAAGGGCTTCGTGGTGGCCCTGTCGCGCCGCTGGCCCGAGCCGGAGCGGGCCTACCGCGCCTGGCACCGCGACCGCGCGGCCAACGACTTCGGCCTGGGCGCGGTGCAGGTGGTCCAGGTCGAACCGTATGTGTGGGTGGCCAACATGATCGGCCAGCGAGGGATACGCACCGGCAGCAAGGGCGTGCCCGTCCGCTACGAGGCGATCGACCGGGCCCTGGAACGGCTGGCGGACCACGCGGCCGAACTGGGCGCCTCCGTGCACATGCCCCGGATAGGGTGCGGCCTGGCCGGGGGCAAGTGGTCCCGTGTTGAGCCGCTCATCACCGACCGGCTGGTGCGCCGGGGCATCCCCGTCACCATCTACGACCATGGAGAGGGCGGAAGTTGAGCCGGAACACCGACGTACTCGTGCTGGGCGGGGCGGGTGTCGACACCATCGTCCAGGTGCCCGAGCTGCCGCTGCCGTACGCCGACAGCTACATGATCGAGTCCGGGGTGCACACCCGCGCCGGACAGACCGGGGACTTCGTCGCGCTCGGTCTGACCGCGCTCGGCCTGCGCGTCCACCACCTCGACCTGCTCGGTGACGACCCCGAGGGCGACCTGGTGCGCGCCCTGCACGAGGAGCGCGGCATCGGCCTGACCGCCGTACCCCAACCGCTCGGCACCAAGCGCGCCGTGAACCTCGTCGGCCCCGACGGCCGCCGCCTCTCCCTGTACGACATCAGCAGGTCGGCCCCCGAGGACCGGTTCCCGGAGGACACCGTCCGCGCCCTCGCCGCGGCCTGCCGACACGCGCACGTGTCCATCACCCACCCCTGCGCGGACACCCTTCCCCTGCTCCGCGAGTCCGGCGTCACGATCTCCACCGACCTGCACAACTGGGACGGCGAGAACCCCTACCACGAGCCCTTCGCCCTCGCCGCCGACCTCGTCTTCCTCTCCACGACGGCCCTGGCGGACCGGGAGAAGGTCATGCGCCGCATCGCCCGCGAGGGCCGTGCCCGGGCCGTCGTCGCCACCGCGGGCGCCGAGGGCGCGTACCTGCTGGCCGACGACGAGCTGACCCACGTCCCCACGGTCACACCCCCGGCCCCGGTCGTCGACTCCAACGGTGCCGGAGACGCCTTCGCCGCCGCGTTCCTCTACGGCCACCTGAGCGGCGAACCCCTCGCCCGCTGTGCCGAGTACGGCGCGATCGCGGGCGCCCACGCCTGCACGGTCCCGGCGACTCGCGCGGACGCGATCTCCCGCGACGGCCTGCTCGCCGAGGCGCGCCGAAACGCCCGCTGAAACAAGCACCGGCCGTGGCCCCGCCGGAGGCCACGGCCGGTACAAGGGGGCTCAGTGCTGGTGCACGTCAGCCGTCGCGACCAGCTTCTTCCACGACTTCGGCGGCACCGGCGCCGACGCCTTCCGCGCGATGGACGCCGCACGCGCCTCCGGAGCGGCCGGCTTCGACGGCTCGTACAGCCAGGTGTCGAAGAACTGGCCCAGCGACCGCGCGGACACCCGCTCCGCGTACTTGCGGAAGTCGGCCACGGTCGCGTTGCCGTGGGCGTACTTGGCCGTCCAGCCCTTCAGAATCGCGAAGAAGTCCTCGTCGCCGATCTCGTTGCGCAGCGCCTGCAGGGCCAGCGCGCCCCGGTCGTAGACGGCGAGGTGGAACTGGTTGTCCGGACCCGGGTCACCGGGCCGCACGGTCCAGAAGGGATCGTCCGCCGGGTGGGAGGCGTACACGTAGTCGGCGATCTCCTGGGTCGTGCCCTCGCCCTCGTGCTCGGACCACAGCCACTCGGAGTAGCGGGCGAAGCCCTCGTTGATCCAGATGTCCTTCCACCCGGCCACCGACACCAGGTCGCCGTACCACTGGTGGGCCAGCTCGTGCACGACCACCGAGGTGTTGGTGCCGCTGGAGAACCGGGCGGGGCTGTAGAACGGCCGGGTCTGCGTCTCCAGCGCGTACCGGGTGCTGGTGTTGGGCACATAGCCGCCGACCGAGTTGAACGGGTAGGGCCCGAAGTACTCGCTCAGCCAGTCGGTGATCTCACCGGACCGCTCGATGCTGGCGCGCGCGGCGTTGTAGTTGTCGCCCAGCTCCTTGCTGTAGGCGTTGATGACGGGGATGCCGCTCTCCGTCGTCGACGTCGTGATGTCGAACCTGCCGACCGCCAGCGTGGCCAGGTACGTCGCCTGCGGCTTGTTGGAGCGCCAGTTGTAGCGGGTCCAGCCGAGCCGTGAACTCGTCGACTGGAGGGTGCCGTTGGAGATAGCCTGGGTGCCGGTGGGCACCTGGACGGAGACGTCGTAGGTGGCCTTGTCCAGCGGGTGGTCGTTGCTCGGGAACCACCACCAGGCCGCCTCGGGTTCGTTGGCCGCGACCCCGCCGTCCTGGGTGCGGTGCCAGCCGGTGAAGCCGTACGCGCTCTTGCTCGACGGCACGCCGCTGTAGCGGACCACGACGGTGATGTCCGAGCCCTTGGCGAGCGGGTGTTTCGGGGTGATCTCCAGTTCGTGCTCGCCGGAGGTGGCGAACGACGCCTTGGCGCCGTTGACCCGCACCTCCGAGACGTCGAGCAGGAAGTCCAGATTGAACCGCGAAAGATCCTGCGTGGTGCGGGCCAGCAGGGTCGCCGTCCCCTCCAGCAGATCGGTCTTGGGCTGGTACTTCAGCCGCAGGTCGTAGTGGCCGACGTCGTATCCGCCGTTGCCGTAGGCCGGGTAGTACGGATCGCCGATGCCCGGGGCGCCGGTCGTGGAACTCGCGGCCGATGCCGGGATCGCCAGCAGTACGGTGGCCGCCGCGAGCGCGCCGGGCGCGAGATATCTGCGGTGCACGAAAGCTCCAAGTCGTCGGGGACCGAAGGCTGTTCGAACCCTATTGACTCCCTGTGCCCCGCAGGTGTCCACAGGCCCCGCTGTCACACGATCGCCATTCGGCCGACACGCGTGTGCAGTACACACCCGCCCCGCACCCTGCCCGATTGCCCTCTTCTGCACGGGAGTTGACCGCTGTACCGTCCGGCGCATGCCGATACGCACGCGCTTCACGATCTGGAGACCGCTCGCGACGGCGGCCACGGCCGCCCTGATGGCAACCCTTCTCACCCCGGCCACGGCCCAAGCGGGCCCGCGCACGAGTGAACCCGTCCACTCCTACGAGGCCGCCATCCGCGAGGCCGTATGGGTGGACACCCGTATCGACGGCGACGGAGACGGCCGCACCGACCGCGTCGCCGTCGACATCGTCCGCCCCCGCGAACCCGCACAGCGGGGCCGCAAGGTGCCCGTCATCATGGACGCCAGCCCCTACTACTCCTGCTGCGGACGGGGCAACGAGAGCCAGCGCAAGACGTACGACGCCGACGGCAACGTCGTCCGGATGCCGCTGTACTACGACAACTACTTCGTGCCCCGCGGTTACGCCTTCGTCGGCGTCGACCTCGCCGGCACCAACCGCTCCGACGGCTGCGTGGACGTCGGCGGCCGCTCCGACATCCAGTCCGCCAAGGCCGTCGTCGACTGGCTCAACGGCCGCGGCCGGGCCTACACCACCCGCACCGGCAGCACCCGCGCCAGGGCCACCGGCTGGACGAACGGCCGCACCGGGATGATCGGCAAGAGCTACGACGGCACCATCGCCAACGGTGTCGCCGCCACGGGCGTCGAGGGCCTGGAGACCATCGTCCCGATCGGCGCCATCTCCTCCTGGTACGACTACTACTTCGCCCAGGGCGCCCCGCTCTACGACTCCGGCCCCGAGTGGCTGTCGGACTACGTCGAGAGCCCCGACGCCCGCTCCCGCTGCGCCGCCGTCCAGCAAGGGCTCGTCGACGGCGCCCCGCGCACCGGGGCCTGGACACCGCTGTGGAGCGAGCGCGACTACGTGCCGGACGCCGACCGCGTCGAGGCCAGCGTCTTCGTCGTGCACGGCATGCAGGACCTCAACGTTCGCACCAAGCACTTCGGCCAGTGGTGGGACGCCCTCGCCGAGAACGGCGTGGAGCGCAAGATCTGGCTCAGCCAGGCCGGTCACGTCGACCCCTTCGACTTCCGCCGCGCCGACTGGGTCCGGACCCTGCACCGCTGGTTCGACCACGAACTCCTCGGCTACGACAACGGCATCGACGACGAGCCGATGGCCGACATCGAGCGCGGCCCCGACCAGTGGGTCACCTCCCAGGTCTGGCCGCCGCGCGGCACCGAGAGGACCACCCTGCGCCCCGCCGAAGGACCCCAGGACGGCGTCGGCACCCTCGGTCCGAAGCGGGACCGCGGCACCGAGACCTTCACCGACGACCCGGCGCGCGACGAGACCGACTGGGCCGCCCACATCGACCGGCCCACCCCCGACAAGGCGGGCTTCGCCACCGCGCCACTCACCCGCGACCTGCGTCTGTCCGGCTCCTCGAAGGTCACCGTCACCGCCACCCCGAGCACCTCCTCCGCCCACCTCTCGGCCGTCCTCGTGGACCTCGGCCCCGACACGATTCGCGACTACGCGAGCGCGGGCGAGGGCATCACCACCCTCACCGAACGCACCTGCTGGGGCGCCAGTACGGCAGGTGACAGCGCCTGCTTCCGGGAGACCGAGGCGAAGACCGCCGACGTCGACTTCACGGTCGTCAGCCGAGGCTGGGCCGACCTCGCCTCCTACGGCGGAGCACCCCTCACACCGGGCAAGCCGCACACCGTCACCCTGGACCTCGCGGCCACCGACCACGTCGTCCCGGCCGGACACCGGCTCGCCCTGATCGTCGCGGGCACCGACAAGGACCTCATCGACCCCCCGTCCACCCGGCCCACCCTGACGCTCGACCTCTCCCGCACCTCGGCCAGGCTGCCGCTGGTCGGCGGCGCCCACGCCTTCCGCGCGGCCACCTCGGGAGCGGCGACCGCCCCGGGCGAGGCCGTCCTCGACGGCGTACGCGATCCGCGTACCGCCCCGCGTGTCCCGGAGGCATCGTGAAGTCCCGTGTTGCCGCGCTGATCGCGGCCGCCCTCACCGCACCCCTGCTGTCGCTCCCCGCGCAGGCGGCCGACACCCCGCCCCGCACCGGCTTCGAGGAGTCGGGCGGCGCCCGCTGGACCAGCCAGCCGGAGGAGCAGGCGTTCCTCGCCGCCGTCGACCGGGCGAGCGACCGCATGTCGGTCGCCCGGATCGGCACCACGAAACAGAACCGCCCGCTCCAACTCGTCCGCATCGGCACCCGCCCCACCACCCGTACCGTCCTGCTGGTGTGCAGCCAGCACGGCGACGAACCCGCGGGCCGCGAGGCCTGTCTGACCACCGTCCGCGACCTGGCCCTCGACGACGACGCCCGGACCCGACGGCTGCTGAGGTCCACCACGGTGCTGGTCGTGCCCACCGCCAACCCCGACGGCCGGGCCGCGAACACCCGGGGCAACAGCGACGGTGTCGACATCAACCGCGACCACCTCGCCCTGCGCACCGCCGAGGGCCGCGCGCTCGCCGCCGTGATCCGCGACCGTGTCCCGGACGTCGTCTACGACCTGCACGAATACGGCGCCACACCCCCGTACTACGACAAGGACCTGTTCGACCTGTGGCCCCGCAACCCCAACACCGCCCCCGCCCTGCACACCGAGGCCCGGACCCTGTCGCAGCAGTACGTCCGCCCCGCCGCCGAGGCCGCCGGCCACACCACCGGGACCTACGGGATCTGGACCGACCCCGTCACCGGTGAGCCGACCCGGCAGGTCGCCGGCGACGGGCAGGAACGCATCCTGCGGAACATGTCCGGAATCAAGCACACCGTCGGCCTGCTCATCGAGAGCCGCGTGGACAACCTGACCGGCGTGCCCGCACCGGTCAACAACCGGCGCCGGGTCGACTCCCAACTCTCCGCCCTCGACGGCCTGTTCACCTTCGCGGGGGAGCGGGGCCGGACGGTCGACGCGGCCACCGCCGACGCCCGCCGCACCGGCCTGCACGACACCGGACCGGTCTATCTCGGCGGCGCCGACAACGACCCGCCGGAACCCGCCGAGACACTGTCCGACCCACCCTGCGGCTACCGGCTGACGGGGGAGCAGTACACCGAGATCAAGGACGAACTCGCCCTGCACGGCGTACGGACACACGGCACCTACGTCCCGCTCCGCCAGCCCCTGCGCGCCCTCGTCCCGCTGCTCCTCGACGAGCGGGCCCCCTACCACCTCACCGCCGCCCAGCCCGACACCGACTGCTGAAACGGAGGAGAACGACGGCACTTGTGGTACGTCCTAGAGGCTACTAAAACGGAAATATCCACGGCCTCCACGGGAAGGTGCCGCAGGTGACGGAAGACCTGAAGAAGCGGGGTGGCTGGGAAGGCCCCACGGACATTCCCAGCCACCAGCCGACGGACCGGGTGGTGTTCGGGGTCACCGCCGTCATCACCGTGGCCTTCGTCATCTGGGGCGCGGTGGCCACCGACTCGCTGGAGTCCGTCTCCAGCAAGGCGCTCAACGGCCTGATCCACAACGGCGGCTGGGCCTTCATGCTCGCCGCCTCCTGCTTCGTCGTCTTCGCCCTCTGGCTCGCGATCAGCCGCTACGGCCGTATCACGCTCGGCGCCGAGGGTGAGCAACCCGAGTTCCGCACGGTGTCCTGGGTCGCGATGATGTTCAGCGCGGGCATGGGCATCGGCCTGATGTTCTACGGCGTGAGCGAGCCGCTCACCCACTACCTGGTCCCGCCCCCGGGCACCGACCCCGCCGACTCCGGCGAACGCATGGAGACGGCGATGGCGACCACCCTCTTCCACTGGACCCTGCACCCCTGGGCGATCTACGCGGTGGTCGGCCTCGCCATCGCCTACAGCACCTTCCGCAGGCGCCGCCGCCAGACCATCAGCGCCGTCTTCACCCCGCTCATCGGCGAGAAGAACGCGGGCAGCACCGGCGGCCGGATCATCGACATCCTCGCGATCATCGCCACCGTGTTCGGCTCCGCGGCCTCCCTGGGCCTCGGCGCGCTCCAGATCGGCTCCGGCTTCCAGGAACTGGACTGGATGGACGACGTCAGCGAGGGGCTGCTCGTCGCCATCATCGCCGTACTGACCCTGGCGTTCGTCGCCTCCGCGGTGTCCGGGATCGAGCGGGGCATCCAGTGGCTGTCCAACACCAACATGGTGCTCGCCCTGATCCTCGCCGTGTTCGTGTTCATCGCGGGCCCCACGATCATCGTGCTCGACCTGCTGCCCACCTCGATCTTCGCCTACCTCGGCGATCTGCCCCAGTTGGCCGGCCGCACCGAGGCCAGCGGCGGCGAGGGTGTCGCGGACTGGCTCGGCAGCTGGACCGTCTTCTACTGGGCCTGGTGGATCTCCTGGACGCCGTTCGTCGGTATGTTCATCGCCCGGATCAGCCGCGGGCGCACCATCCGGCAGTTCGTCGGCGGGGTCATCCTGGTGCCCAGCACCGTCAGCCTGATCTGGTTCGCGATCTTCGGCGGCTCGGCGATGAAGCTCAGGGAGGGCGGCGCGCTCGGCGGCGAGGACACCCCCGAGGGCCAGCTCTTCGGCCTGCTCCAGGAGTTCCCCATCGCCACCGTCATGAGCGTGCTGGTGATGATCCTGGTCGGCATCTTCTTCGTGTCGGGCGCCGACGCCGCGTCCATCGTGATGGGCACGCTCTCCCAGAAGGGCGCCCTCGAACCCGGGCGGCTCGTCGTGGTGTTCTGGGGTGTGGTGACCGGTGCCGTCGCCGCCATCATGCTGCTCGTCGGCAGCGGCCAGGGCGACGCGCTCACCGGTCTGCAGAACCTGACGATCCTCGCCGCCGCGCCGTTCGTCCTCGTCATGATCGGCATGTGCGTCGCCCTCATGCGCGACCTGCGGCACGACCCGGTCATCGTGCGCGGCGAGATGGGTGACGAGGCCGTGGAGCTCGCCGTGATCACCGGGCACCGCGAGTACGACGGCGACTTCGAGATCCAGGTCGGCCCGGGGCGCGGCACCGGGACGGAGGGCGACCCGCTGGGCCACGAGCACGCCTGAGCGTCAGCGGGAGGCGAGGGCGGCGGCCTCCCGCGCACAGCCCCAGGCCACCGTCACACCGGCGCCGCCATGCCCGTAGTTGTGCACCAGCACCCGCCCGTCCGGCAGGGGTTCGCGCTCCAGCCGGACCGCGTCCCGCACCGGCCGCAGCCCCACCCGGTGCGCCAGCACCCGCGCCCCGGCGATCTCCGGCCGCAGCGCGGCGCAGCGCCGCACGATCGCCTCGGCCGTCTTCGGGTCCGGCTCCAGCGACCAGGCGTCGTCCTCCGCCGTCCCGCCCAGCAGCAGCCGCCCCGGCTGCGGGAAGAAGTACGCCATCTCCCCGTTCTCGTCGCTGGAGGTCAGCCAGGTGTCGATACCGGGGTTCTCCACCACCACCAACTGCCCCCGCACCGGCCGCACCGAAGGGTCCGGCACCAGCTCGCGGGCGCCGAGACCGGTGCAGTTGACCACGACCGGCGCCTCGGCCTCGGTGAACGAGGACACCGTCCGCGTCTCGATCGTCCCGCCCACAGCGAGCAACCGCTCCCGCAGCCACGGCAGATGAGTCGACATGTCGATGAGCGGCAGCCGGGCCCACAGCCCCGCCACACCGCCCTCGGCCTCCGTCACCGCCCGTACGCCCGACAGCCGCCCGGCGGCCCAGGCGTCCAGCTCACCCTCGCCCAGTACCCCCTCGACCATGCGTACGCCGGTCGCGTCCGGGTCGGCCGCCAGCTCCGTGTACACATCGAGCGAGGCCAGCGCCCAGGCGCGGGCCAGAGCGAGCGGTTCGATCCTGTACGGCCACCACAGCGCGCCCGCGACGGCCGAGGTGGTCCGCTCGACGGGGTCCCGCGTCCACACCCGCACCCGGTGCCCGCGCTCGGCCAGCACCAGGGCCGTGGTCAGTCCGACGACCCCGCCGCCGACCACGATGACTTCGCCGTTCCGCCCGGTCTCCACGCGTGGACCGTAGCGGAATGTGCCATGCCGTGCTCACATCACCCCCGCGCTGGGGATACTCACAACATGTCTGCCGAGTACGCGACCTTCGGCCTGGCACCGGCGATGCGTGCCGGTGGCGTCCTCGCCAACGGTGACTACCAAGTGCACCGGGACTTCGTCGACTTCATCGTCGACGGCCGCCCGCTGCTGTTCCAGCTCTCCGACCTCGACGCCGTCTCCCCGCTCGCCTCCGACGTACCACCCGCGATCTTCACCGCCCACGTCCGCAGCCTCCTGCTGGAGGCGGACGCCCCGCTTCCCGGCGGCCGTTACGTCATCTACGGCTGCCCCGAGTGCGAGAACCTCGCCTGCGGCGCGGTCACCGCCGCCATCGAGGCGGACGGCACCGACTTCGTCTGGCGGGACTTCGCCTGGCAGACCGACGAACACGCCGACCTCGAACTCAACGGCTACCACGGCATAGGGCCCTTCCGGTTCCACGGCACCGAGTACCGCGCCGCGCTGGCCTCCCTCCTCGACCGGGCCCCCGCCGGAGGCCGCCGCCGGGTCCTGCTCATCGGCGCCCGGGTCGCCCTGCTCGCCAAACTCGCCGCCGCCCTGCGCACCATCGGCATCGGCGCCGACATCACCCGCGACGCCGAGGGCGTCCCCGCCGACGAACTGCGCTCCTACGGCGCCGTCGCCTTCGGCCGCGCGATCAGCGCCGAGGAACGCGCCGCCGTACGCGCCGCCTTCGAACGCGCCGGGGTCGAGGTGGCCTACGTCGACGGCCTCGCCCCGATCGTCCCGCTGCTGGTCGCCCAGATAGAACACGCCCTGGACCGCAGCCCGCTCCAGCAGCGCCGGCTGACCCGGCTGGTCGCGGCCGACGGCGAGGCCGGGGTGGAGGTCACCTCCCCGTGCCGGGTCCGCCTCACCGCGTACCGCCTGGACCGCCTCTACCGCACCCACACCCACGAGGTCTTCGACGGCGTCCTGGAAGCCGGCCGCCACCGCATCGCCCTGGACGCCAGAGCCGTGAAGGGCGAGTCCTTCGTGGTGGCCCGGACCTCCGGAAGCGTGCTGGTGGAGGCCATGGCCCGGTAATCCGGGGGAACGGACGACAGGCTCTAGGATCGGGGGCCTGATGACTGCCACCCTCGTCGTGAAGAACCTCGCCGCCGGACACGGCGACCGTGCCCTGTTCAGCGGGCTCGACCTCGTGGTCGCGCCCGGGGACGTGATCGGGCTGGTCGGTGCCAACGGCGCCGGGAAGTCCACCCTCCTCCGGATGCTCGCGGGCCTCGCGGCGCCCGAGGAGGGCGAGTTGCGGCTCTCCCCGCCGACCGCGACCGTCGGCCACCTCCCGCAGGAGCCGGAGCGGCGCCCCGGGGAGACCGTCCGCGAGTTCCTGGCCCGGCGCACCGGAGTGGCCGAGGCCCAGCGCGCCATGGACGAGGCCACCCAGGCCCTCGTCGACGGCGCGCCCGGCGCGGACGACGCCTACGCGACCGGTCTGGAGCGCTGGCTGGACCTGGGCGGCGCCGACCTCGACGAGCGCGCGGAGGAGACCGCCGACGCCCTGGGCCTGGCCGTGGACCTCGACCAGCCGATGACATCCCTGTCCGGCGGCCAGGCCGCCCGCGCCGGACTCGCCTCCCTGCTGCTCTCCCGCTACGACGTCTTCCTGCTCGACGAGCCCACCAACGACCTCGACCTCGACGGCCTGGAACGCCTGGAGCGCTTCGTCACCGGCCTGCGCGCCGGCACCGTCGTCGTCAGCCACGACCGCGAGTTCCTCACCCGCACCGTCACCAAGGTCCTCGAACTCGACCTCGCCCAGCAGCAGATCAACCTCTACGGCGGCGGCTACGCGGCCTACCTGGAGGAGCGCGAGGTCGCCCGCCGCCACGCGCGCGAGGACTACGAGGAGTACGCCGACAAGAAGGCCGCCCTCCAGGAGCGGGCGCAGACCCAGCGCTCCTGGATGGACAAGGGCGTGAAGAACGCGCGCCGCAAGGCCGGCGACAACGACAAGATCGGCCGCAAGTTCCGCAGCGAGGCCAGCGAGAAGCAGGCCGCGAAGGCCCGCCAGACCCAGCGCATGATCGAGCGCCTGGAGACCGTCGAGGAGCCGCGCAAGGAGTGGGAACTGCGCATGGAGATCGCCTCCGCGCCCCGCTCCGGAGCGGTGGTGGCCACCCTGCGCGAGGCCGAGGTGCGCCGGGACGGCTTCACCCTGGGCCCGGTCACCCTCCAGATCGACTGGGCGGACCGGGTCGCGGTCACCGGCGCCAACGGCGCGGGCAAGTCCACACTCCTCGGCGCCCTCCTCGGCCGTGTCCCCCTGACCGCGGGACAGGCCGCCCTCGGCTCCGGGGTGCTGATCGGCGAGGTCGACCAGGCCCGCGAGCTGTTCCTCGGTCAGGAGGCGCTGCTGGACGCCTTCTGCGCGGCCGTCCCGGACACCGAGCCGGTCGAGGTGCGGACCCTCCTGGCCAAGTTCGGCCTGAAGGCGGACCATGTGCTGCGCCCGGCGGCCACCCTCTCACCGGGTGAGCGCACGAGGGCCGCCCTGGCCCTGCTCCAGGGCCGGGGCGTCAACCTCCTCGTCCTCGACGAGCCGACGAACCACCTCGACCTGCCCGCCATCGAGCAACTGGAGTCCGCCCTCGACTCCTACGAGGGCACGCTCCTGCTGGTCACCCACGACCGACGGATGCTGGACGCGGTGCGGGTGACCCGGCGCCTGGAGGTGGCGGACGGCAAGGTGACCGAGCGCTAGCTCTTGTCCTTGCCCTTGCCGTTGCCCTTGAGCAGGGCGCAGACGAAATTCTCCTGGACCGCGCGCAGCTTGCGCAGCAGCTCGGGCTTGAGCCTCTGGTTGATCTGGGTCGTGGTGGAGAAGGTCAGCGACTTGCGCCCGTCCGGGGTCGCCGCGATCAGCTGGGTGTACCCGGGGGTGTTGCCGGTGTGGCCGAGGACGACACCGCAGCGGGTCTGGTACCGGAACAGCGCGAGCCCCGCCATGTTCTTCCCCGGCCCCGCGGGCTCGGAGGCACCCTCGATCCAGGCCCGCTGCTGCTTGACGACGGGGCGGCCGTAGAGCTTGCCCCCGGCGTAGCCGCGGACGAAGCGGGTCATGTCGGCGGGCGTGGAGACGATGCCGCCCGAGGCCCACACCCCGGACATGCCGATCAGCTCGCTGACGTCCTCGGTCGGCTCGCCCGGGGTCACGTCGTAGCCGTGCAGGAACGGCGTCGGCATCCGGTACCCCTGCGGCAGGCTGGTGTTCCGCAGCCCGAGCGGCCGGTACACCAGCTCGCGCAGCAGCCGTTCGTACCGCTCACCGGTGACGGCCTCGGCCATCAGCGCGACGGCGATGTTGTCGGAGTTGGAGTACTGGTACCGGCTGCCCGGCCGGAAGTTGAGCGGCCGGTCGGCGACGTAGTCGAGCAGCTTGCGCGAGTCGAAGTGGTGCCGGGGGTCGGCGAGCAGCGTCTCCAGGAACCCGGCGGACTCGGAGTAGTCGGGCAGCCCGCTGGTGTGGTTCAGCAACTGCCGCAGGGTCACGGCCCGCCACGCCTTCGGCAGTCCGGGCAGCCGCTTGCCGATGGTGTCGTCGAGGCTCAGGTCCCCGAGCTGGACGAGCGAGAGCGCGACCGCCCCGCTGAACGCCTTGGCGGTGCTGGCGATCCGCATGTGGTCGTGCGGCCGGGGCCTGCGGTCGGTGCCCAGCTCGGCCACCCCGGCCTTGACCACCCGCACCTGGTGCCCGTCCTTGAGCACGGCGATGATCCCGGGCGGTCCGCCGGGTCTGCGGGTCAGCTCCTCCAACTGCCGCTGGAGGGCGGGGTCACCCTCCGGCCGTGGATGCCCGGCGGCACTCGCGGCGGCGGGGGACAGCCCGGCCAGACAGACCGCGGCCAGCGGAACCGCCCCCCACCGGGCACGGCGGACAACACGACGACGCTTCGACATGGGCACTCCCGTGGGACACAGAACCGGTCGCGCACCAGCCTGCGGTCCCCCGTCCCGCCGGGCCGCTCGTGTTGCTGCACACGGCCCAACGCGGGGGCGTTCGCGCCTGCCCCCGCACCGGGCCGTGGATCAGCGCTTGCCCTTCTTCGGGTCCACGAGGCCCGCGCGGCGCAGGGCGTCGGCCATGGCGCTGTTGGCCGGGGGCGGGGCCTGGCGGGAGCCACCGCCGCTGGAGGGACGGCCCTGGCGCTGCTGGGGCGGACGGCCGCCGCGCTCACGGCGCTGTCCGCCGCCTCCCTGGCCCTGCGGGGCCGCCTCGTCGTCCAGGCGCAGCGTCAGCGAGATGCGCTTGCGCGGGATGTCCACGTCGAGGACCTTCACCTTGACGATGTCGCCCGGTTTGACGACGTCCCGCGGGTCCTTGACGAAGGTCTTCGACATCGCGGAGACATGCACCAGACCGTCCTGGTGGACACCGACGTCGACGAAGGCGCCGAACGCGGCCACGTTCGTCACTACGCCCTCCAGGACCATCCCCGAGGACAGGTCGGAGAGCTTCTCCACACCCTCCTTGAAGGTCGCCGTCTTGAAGGCGGGGCGCGGGTCGCGGCCGGGCTTCTCCAGCTCCTTGAGGATGTCCGTCACGGTCGGCAGACCGAACGTCTCGTCCACGAACTCCTGCGGCTTCAGCGACCGCAGCACGCTCGTGTTGCCGATGAGGCCCGCCACCTCCTGACCGGAGGTCTTCACCATCCGCCGCACCACCGGGTACGCCTCGGGGTGCACGCTGGAGGCGTCCAGCGGGTCGGTGCCGCCCCGGATCCGCAGGAAGCCCGCGCACTGCTCGTACGCCTTGGGGCCCAGCCGCGGCACCTTCTTCAGCTCGGCACGGGAGCGGAACGGGCCGTTGGCGTCGCGGTGCGCCACGATGTTCTCGGCGAGCCCGGAGGTGATGCCGGAGACCCGGGCGAGCAGCGGGGCGGACGCGGTGTTCACGTCCACGCCGACGCCGTTCACACAGTCCTCCACCACCGCGTCCAGCGAGCGCGACAGCTTCACCTCGGACAGGTCGTGCTGGTACTGGCCGACCCCGATCGACTTCGGGTCGATCTTCACCAGCTCGGCCAGCGGGTCCTGCAGCCGCCGCGCGATGGAGACGGCACCGCGCAGCGACACGTCCATGTCGGGCAGCTCCTGCGAGGCGAACGCGGAGGCCGAGTACACCGAGGCGCCGGCCTCGGACACCATCACCTTGGTGAGCTTCAGCTCCGGGTGCTTGGCGATCAGTTCACCGGCGAGCTTGTCGGTCTCCCGGGAGGCCGTGCCGTTGCCGATCGCGATCAGCTCGACCGCGTGCTCCTTGGCGAGCCGCGCCAACTTGGCGATGGCCTCGTCCCACCGGTTGGCCGGGACGTGCGGGTGGATGACGTCGGTGGCGACGACCTTGCCGGTCGCGTCGACCACGGCCACCTTCACGCCCGTACGGAAGCCGGGGTCCAGGCCGAGGGTCGCGCGCGTGCCGGCCGGGGCGGCGAGCAGCAGGTCCCGCAGGTTCGCCGCGAAGACGTTCACGGCCTCGTCCTCGGCGGCGGTCCGCAGCCGCAGCCGCAGATCGATGCCGAGGTGCACCAGGATGCGGGTGCGCCAGGCCCACCGGACGGTGTCCTTCAGCCACTTGTCGGCGGGGCGGCCCCGGTCGGCGATACCGAACCGCGCGGACACGATGCCCTCGTACGACGACGGCCCGTCGGTCGGCTCCTCCGGCTCCAGGACGAGGTCGAGGACCTCCTCCTTCTCGCCGCGCAGCATCGCCAGGATCCGGTGCGAGGGCAGCTCGGTGAAGGGCTCGGAGAAGTCGAAGTAGTCGGCGAACTTGGCGCCCGCCTCCTCCTTGCCCTCGCGCACCTTGGCGGCCAGCCGCCCGCGCACCCACATCCGCTCGCGCAGCTCACCGATCAGGTCGGCGTCCTCGGAGAACCGCTCGGTGAGGATCGCGCGGGCGCCGTCGAGGGCGGCCTGTGGATCGGCCACGCCCTTGTCGGCGTCCACGAAGGCCGCCGCCGCGGCGAGCGGGTCGACCGTCGGGTCCGTGAGCAGGCCCTCGGCGAGCGGCTCCAGACCGGCCTCGCGGGCGATCTGCGCCTTGGTGCGCCGCTTGGGCTTGAACGGCAGGTAGATGTCCTCCAGGCGCGCCTTGGTCTCGGCGCCCCGGATCCGGGCCTCCAGCTCGTCGGTGAGCTTGCCCTGCTCGCGCACGGACTCCAGGATCGCCGTCCGGCGCTCCTCCAGCTCCCGCAGGTAGCGCAGCCGCTCCTCGATCGTGCGCAGCTGCGCGTCGTCGAGCATCTCGGTCGCTTCCTTGCGGTAGCGGGCGATGAAGGGCACCGTCGAACCGCCGTCGAGCAGTTCCACGGCAGCCTTCACCTGCCGCTCCCGTACGCCGAGCTCCTCGGCGATCCTGCCTTCGATGGACCCTGCTGCCTTGGACCCGCTGGACCCGGGTGTCGTCACGATCCCGTACCGCCTTCTCACTGAGGTTGCGCGGCAATTGTGGCAGGTGACACCGACAACCGGGGATCAGGGCGCCACGGCGTCAGGCCCGGTGCCCCTTGGCACTGCCCGAGGCGCCGCCGAACAGTCGGGCGAGCGCCCGGAACGGCAGCGTCACGACAGTGGCGATGGCGCCACCGATCTGGCGCAGAACATCAGCGATAGCACGGAACACGAGCATCCCCTTTCCTTCCCGACCGGGCCGGCCGGTGGGTGCCGGGTACCTCACCTGCGCCGGGGCATGCACGACGGTCGATCAGGGACGTATCGATCAGCCCGGGAGAAGGCCCGCCGCATTTGGTCGCGGCGGCCGGCGGGGGCGGTCCGTACCGATGCGGCCGCGGCCGCGCGGACCGCTGCCGGTCCCGGTGCGGCGCCGGTCGGCCCTTGCCGGTCAGCCCTTCCCGATCAGGTCCGCCGGAAAGGCGCCCGCCGCCAGTGCCGTGCGCACGAACCCGGAGGTCAGTTCGGTCAGCCGGGCCACGCCCTCGGGACCCAGGTGCTCGTAGGGGGCGCGGTCCAGGCGGTCCGTGTGCTGTTCGATCTCCTCGCGCAGGGCGGCGCCCCGGTCGGTGAGGCCGCCGGAGCCGTCCAGCAGTCCGCGCTCGCGCAGCCGGGCGTGGGCCGCCTCCCAGTCCTCCTGGCTCCAGCCGCGGGTGGCCAGCTGCCAGCGCGGGGTGAAGCCGCGGCCGGTCGCGGTGTGCGTCACCAGGGCCTCCAGGCCGTCCAGTTCGGCGGAGACCAGCGCGATCAGATGCCCGTCGCCCCGGTACTCGCGCAGCAGCGTGGCCGCGTGGAAGTACGCCAGGTGCGGCTCCTCGGGGACGGCGAGGTCGGCGTGGGCCGCGTACAGCGGGCGGGCGTGGCGCGTGCACGCCTCGGCGGCGCGCAGGGCCAGCCGCGCGGCCTCCGCCATCTCCGCCGAGGCGACGGCCTCGTCCCCGAGCAGCCGCCGCAGCATGGCGTCCACGGCACGCGCGCGTGCCGCCAGCACCTGCTCCGGGGCGGCCGTCCGCCACACGGCGGGGACGTGCCGGGCCACGGCCTCGTACTTGTAGTTGTAGAAGGTCGCGGCCACGGTCCCGGGCCCCGCGGCGCCCAGGGCGGCGGCCCGCATCGCGAAGTTCACGGCCTTGGGGTGGGTGATCCCGAGGGCCTGCGCCTCCCGGCCCAGTTCGGGCGCGAAGTAGTGCAGGGCGTGCAGCGTGTTGAGGGCACTGGCGCAGCGGCGGCCCGCGCGCGGGTCCAGGGCGGCTGTAGTCATGCCCGGCAGGTTACCGACCGGTTGGTATCTCCTGTCCAGAGGGCCGCCCAGATGACAGGAACAGGGCCGCCCGGATGGCAGGAAAGGTGGGAAACTCGTCATTGCGGCCATCGCCCCGCCCGCCAAGAATCGTGTGCATGGCGCAGCGAACGGTTCTCCTGATCCTCTTCGACGGCGTCCAGAGCCTCGACGTCACCGGCCCGCTGGAGGTCTTCGCGGGCGCGGAGCTCCAGGCCCCGGGCAGCTACGGCATCCGCACCGCCTCCCTGGACGGCGCCCCGGTCCGCACCTCCAGCGGCCTGACCCTGGCCCCGGACACCTCCCTCGCCGCCGCGCCCGCACCGCACACCCTCCTGGTCCCCCGGCGGCCAGGGGCACCCGGAGCCCGGCCCCCGCCCTGACGGACTGGCTGCGCCGCCACGGCCCGCACACCCCGCGCCTGGTCTCGGTCTGCACCGGCGCGATCCTGCTCGCGGAGGCCGGCCTCCTGGACGGCCGCCGCGTGACCACCCATTGGGCGTACTGCGACAAGCTCGCCCGCGACCACCCGTCCGTGTGCGTCGATCCCGATCCCATCTACGTCCGGGACGGCCCCGTCGCCACCTCGGCGGGCGTCACCGCGGGCATCGACCTGGCGCTGGCCCTGGTCGAGGAGGACCTGGGCCGGGAAACCGCCCTGACCGTCGCCCGCCACCTGGTGGTCTTCCTGCGCCGCCCCGGCAACCAGGCCCAGTTCAGCGCCCAGTTGGCCGCCCAGACGGCCCGCCGCGAACCCCTTCGGGACATCCAGCAGTGGATCACCGAGCACCCGGCCGCCGACCTGGGTGTCGAGACCCTGGCCGCCCGCGCGGGCCTCTCCCCGCGCCACTTCGCCCGTGCCTTCCGCGCCGAAACGGGCACGACCCCCGGCCGCTACGTGGACCGGGTCCGTCTGGAACACGCCCGCCGCCTGCTGGAGGACACCACCTCGGGCGTCGAGGAAGTCGCCCGGGCCAGCGGCTACGGCACGCCCGAAGCCATGCGCCGGGCCTTCCTCAAGGCCTTGGGCACGGCCCCCACGGAGTACCGCCGCCGCTTCCGCCCGGCGCACACGTCCTGAGCACCAGCCACCACCCCGGAAAGGCCGACATGCAGATCGCCATCCTCCTCTTCGACCGCTTCACCGCCCTGGACGCCGTGGGCCCCTACGAAACCCTCGGCCGACTTCCCGACTCGGAAACCGTCTTCGTGGCCGAGCAGGCCGGTCCCGTCCGCACGGACACCGGCAACCTCGCGCTCACCGCCGACCGCACCCTCGCCGACGTGACGAGCCCGGACATCGTCGTCGTGCCGGGCGGCCCGGGACAGACCCCGCAGATGGAGAACACCGCACTCCTGGACTGGCTGCGCGCGGCCGACGCCACCAGCACCTGGACCACCTCCGTGTGCACCGGCTCGCTGCTGCTGGCCGCCGCCGGGCTGCTCAAGGGGCGGCGGGCCACCTCGCACTGGCTGGCGCTGGAGTACCTGAAGACGTTCGAGGTGGAGGCCACGGGGGAGCGGGTCGTCATCGACGGCAAGTACGTCACCGCCGCCGGGGTCTCCTCCGGTATCGACATGGGGCTGACCCTGCTCGGGCGCATCGCGGGCGACGAGCACGCCCAGGCCGTACAACTGCTGACCGAGTACGACCCGCACCCGCCCTACGACGCCGGTTCGCCCGAGAAGGCCCCCGCGCACCTGGTGGAGGAGTTCCGGAGCAACAGCCGGTTCATCCTGAGGTAGGCACGGTCCAGGTGAACCGGGGCGGCCTGCGCTGGAGGAAGGCGGCGACGCCCTCCGCCAGGTCGCCCCCGGAGCGGGCCTGCACGCGCCAGTGGTCCTCCCGGTCCTCGCGGCCGTCGGCGAACTCCTTCGCGGCGGCCTGCGTCAGCTGGGACCGGCTCACCAGGATCCGGGTGAACTCCGCGACCCGCTTGTCCAGTTCGCCCGCGGGCAGCACCTCGTCGACCAGTCCCGTGCGCAGCGCCCGCTCGGAGTCGATCAACTCGCCCGAGAACAGCAGGTACTTCGCCGCCGACGGACTCGTCAGCGCCACCAGCCGCCGGGTGGAGGACGCCGGGTAGACGATGCCCAGGTTCGCCGGCGTCACCCCGAACTGCGCCCCCTCCTCCGCGAACCGCAGATCGCAGGCCGCCGCCAACTGCGTACCGCCGCCCACGCAGTGCCCGCGCACGGCGGCCAGCGTCGGCTTGGGGAAGGCGGCGAGGGCTTCCTCGGCCCGTACCGCGAGGCGCTGCGCCTCCTCGGGCGCGTCCTGGAGCGTACTGATGTCCGCGCCCGCGCAGAACGTCCCGCCCGCCCCGGTCAGCACCAGCGCCCGCACCTCCGGATCGGCCGCCAGCTCCTTCAGCAGCGGTGGCAGCTCCGCCCACATCGCCGACGTCATCGCGTTGCGCTTCACGGGATGGTGGATGACGACGGTGGCCACCGAGTCGGTGACACCGTGCAACAGCTGCGGCTCCATGCGCGGGATGTTATCCGCCCCCGTGCGGGGTCCAGGCCTGGGTGCGGCCTTCGTCACGCGCAAACCCGTACAACCCGAATAGTTCGTAAAGGTGGCACGGGTCGGACAGGATCGGTCCCAGTCCCGACCAGGCCATACGGCATCGATCGCGAAACGCTCGAAAGTAGCTGACTTGTGTTCAGTTCCCTGGAGTGGAGCGGCTCAGTACCAACACTCGACTCGTGGTGACAATCGAGCGCAAGGGTGGCGACCGGACGATGGAGAACCACGGGCGCGGGCCCGCCCCACGCCCAGCGGATGGCCCACTTCCCTACGAGGGGGTGTGGCGGTTCACCGCCTCGGCCGTCGACGCGTCCGTCCCGCAGGCGCGGCACGCCGTACGGGACCTGCTGTACCGCCAGGGGGTGCCGCTGACGGACGACCAGGTGCACGGTCTGCTGCTGATCGTCTCGGAGCTGGTCACGAACGCCGTCCGGCACGCGGCCCTGCTCTCCCCGATGCTCGCCGTGGAGGTCGCCGTCGGCGCCGAATGGGTGCGGGTGTCCGTGGAGGACAACCACCCCTACCGCCCCACCGCCCTGGAGGCCGACCACGGCCAGACGGGCGGGCGGGGGCTGCTGCTGGTGCGCGAGGTGGCCCGGGAGTGGGGCGGCGTCTGCGACGTCGAGCACACCGCGAGCGGCGGCAAGGTGATCTGGGCCGCCCTGCCGCTCAGGCCCGCGCACGTGCCGTAGGACGCTTCGGTCTCAGGTCCGCGCAGGTTCCGCGGTACCGCTCACCAGCCGGCCGACGGGCCCGTCAGTTCGCGTACCGCGGGACGGGCCGCGTCCAGCACCGTCATGAACCAGGCCGAGAAGGTGTCCTTCGCGTGCCGCTCCGCCAGCTCCCCGGGCGTGACGAACGCGGTGGCCCCGACCTCCTCCGGGTCCGGCCGCGGCGGCGCCTGCACCAGGCCCACGAAGAGGTGGTTGAACTCCTGTTCCACCAGGCCCGATGCCGGGTCCGGGTGGTTGTAGCGGACCGTGCCCGCCTCGGCCATCAGCGACGGCGAGACCCCCAGCTCCTCGAAGGTGCGCCGGGCCGCCGCCGCGAAGGGCGCCTCGCCCGGGTAGGGGTGCCCGCAGCAGGTGTTGGACCACACACCGGGGGAGTGGTACTTGCCCAGCGCCCGCTGCTGGAGGAGCAGCCGGCCCCGCTCGTCGAAGAGGAAGACGGAGAAGGCGCGGTGCAGCTGCCCCGGCGGCTGGTGGGCGGCGAGCTTCTCAGCGGTGCCGATCGTCACACCGTTCTCGTCGACCAGTTCGAGCAAAATCTCGTCCGCGGTGCCGTTCGACGGCGTGTGCGTCGCTGCGGCAGGTGTGATCGGCATACCCATCCTTCGCATCGGTTGTGCGCCCCAAGTGTGCCGCACGAATCCGGCACTCCCGGCATGTGATCGTGCCCGGCGCGGCGACGGCGGAACCCTGGCGACGCCCGGCTGTGGGGGTGAAGACGCCGCCGCGCGCCGGACCGCTGCACTCCGGTCCGGACGGGTTCAGTGGCAGAGCCGCGCCTCGTGCTCGGCGTGCCCGCCGGGCTCCAGCTGGAAGGTGCAGTGCTCCACGTCGAAGTGGTCGCCCAGACAGCCCTGGAGCTCGTGCAGCATCTTCTCGTGGCCGATCGCGTTGAGCGCCTCGGAGCTGACGACCACGTGCGCGGAGAGCACCGGCATCCCGGAGGTGATGGTCCAGGCGTGCAGGTCGTGCACGTCCTCGACACCGTCGAGGGCGAGTATGTGGGCCCGCACTTCGGCCATGTCGACGTCCCTGGGCGCCGCTTCCAGCAGGACGTCCAGGGTCTCGCGGAGCAGCTTGAGGGTGCGCGGCACGATCAACAGACCGATCAGCAGCGAGGCGACGGGGTCGGCCGCCTGCCAGCCCGTCGTCATGATCACCACAGCGGAGAGCAGCACCGCCACCGAGCCCAGCGCGTCCGCGGCCACCTCTAGGAAGGCGCCGCGCACGTTCAGGCTCTCCTTCTGGCCGCGCATCAGCAGGGTGAGGGAGATCATGTTCGCGACCAGGCCGATCGCGCCGAACACGATCATCAGGCCGCCCTCGGTCTCGGCCGGGGTGATGAACCGCTGGATCGCCTCGTACAGCACGTACCCGCCGACGCCGAGCAGCAGCAGACAGTTGGCGAGCGCCGCGAGGATCTCGGCGCGGGCGTAGCCGAAGGTGCGGTTGCCGGTCGCCGGACGGTTGGCGAAGTGGATCGCGAGCAGCGCCATGGCGAGCCCCACCGCGTCGGTCGCCATGTGCGCGGCGTCCGCGACGAGGGCGAGGGAGTCGGCGACCACACCGCCGACGATCTCCACGACCATGACGGTGAGCGTGATCGCCAGCGCGACGCGCAGCCGTCCGCGGTACGCCGTGGTCGCCGTACCGCCGCCGTGCCCGCCGTGGGCGTGCGAGTGATCGTGCCCAGCCCCCATGGAAAGCCGCCTCCTGTCATCGCTTCCGGGATCACAGTGAACTACGGGTGGGGGGTATCCGGCAACGCGGCACTGAACACCGTTGTCATATGCTCTGACCTGCGGAAACGATCCGCAGGTCAGAGCGCTGGGGTGATCATCCGCCGCGGTGCAGCCGCCAGCCTCGCCAAGCCGACCCGACCATCTCCGGAACCGACCGGCGGGCCGTCCAGCCCAGCACCTCCGCGGCCCGCGCGGCGGAGGCGACGGCCCGCGGCGCGTCCCCGGGGCGGCGCCCCTCCACCACTGGCGCCCGCCGGTCCCCGGTGACCTCGCCGATGACGTCGATCAGCTCGCGCACCGAGACGCCCTCGCCCCGGCCGATGTTGACCGTCAGATCGCCGCGCGCACCGGACGCCAGGTGCCGGGCGGCCGCCAGATGGGCCTCGGCGAGATCGGCGACATGGATGTAGTCGCGTACGCAGGTGCCGTCCGGGGTCGGATAGTCGGCGCCGAAGATCCGCGGCGCCTCGTCGCGGGTCAGCCGGTCGAAGACCATCGGCACGATGTTGAACACCCCGGTGTCGGCCAGCTCGGGCGCCGCGGCCCCGGCCACGTTGAAGTAGCGCAGGCACACCGTCGCCATGCCGTGGGCGCGGCCCGCGGCCCGTACCAGCCACTCGCCGGTGAGCTTGGTCTCGCCGTAGGGGTTCACCGGGGCGCACGGGGTGTCCTCGGTGATGAGGTCCACCTCGGGGTTGCCGTAGACCGCGGCCGAGGAGGAGAAGACGAACCGCTCGACGCCGGCCCCGGCCGCCGCGTCGAGGAGGGTGGCCAGGCCCCCCACGTTCTCCCGGTAGTACCGGGTCGGCTGGGCCACCGACTCGGCGACCTGCTTGCGAGCCGCGAGATGCACCACACCCGTCACCGCGTGCTCGGCGAGGACCCGCTTGAGCAGCTCGGCGTCGAGCGAGGACCCCCGCACCAGCGGCACCTCGGCCGGCAGTCGCGCGGGCACCCCGGCCGAGAGGTCGTCCAGCGCCACCACGCGTTCCCCGGCCTCGCTCATGGCCCGCGCCACATGTGCCCCGATGTACCCGGCCCCGCCGGTGATCAGCCACGTCATGGTCGCCCACCCTATGCTCCGGCCCCGCAGCCGTAAGAAATGCGCCGAATGTCCTTTCTGGTAGCGCGGTTTGTGGGCCGGGCCCCGTTTCCCCGATGATGATCGCGGCAAAGGCGCGTGCGAACCGCGTTGTTCGGACCGGGAAACGGGCGGTGAACGCCGCGTTCCCGTTATCCGATAGCCTCTGCCGACATGTCGCCCGGGTGCCACAGACCGGGGCGCCCCCATCCTGTCAATGACCGGCGCCGGCGCGTCGGCACCCAGGGAGTGAGTTCGGTTGTCGACCGCCATCCTCACCGGTCAGCCGGTCCCCGGATCGTCGATCGAGAGCGAGCTGCGCTCCCTCGGCTTCGACGTCCGCGCCGCCGCCGACGCCGCTGAGGCGGAGTCGCTGCTGGCGCGGGTGCCGAGCGGGGAGCGGGTCGCCGTGGTCGACGCCCGCTTCGTCGGCCACGCGCACGCGCTGCGCCTCGGGCTGACCGACCCCCGCTTCCCGCTCGCCGCGATCCCGGGCGCCGTCACGGCCCAGCC
Organism: Streptomyces sp. DI166; assembly: GCF_900091315.1. Taxonomy (GTDB): domain Bacteria; phylum Actinomycetota; class Actinomycetes; order Streptomycetales; family Streptomycetaceae; genus Streptomyces; species Streptomyces fuscus. Next base: position 107,695 of record NZ_FLSP01000001.1, on the reverse strand, counting down.
CGCCGCCCGGCAGGCCCTGACCCGGGCCCTGGCCCGCGAGAACTCCGCCGCCGGCACCACCCTCGTGGACAGCCTCGCCGACCGGATCGTGGAGGCCCTCGACACCGAGGTGCACCGCCCCGAACTCGGCAGCCTGGTGGCCACCGTCCCGGCCGACCCCCAGGCCCGCAACGAGGCCCGGCAGGCCGTCGCCGCCGTCGACGACGAGGCCATACGTCTGAAGTCGGCGGTCAAGGCCCGCGACGGCTTCTTCACCACCTTCTTCATCAGCCCCTACTCCCGCTACATCGCGCGCTGGTGCGCCCGCCGCGGTCTGACCCCGAACCAGGTCACCACCGCCTCCCTGCTCACCGCGCTGATCGCGGCCGGCTGCGCGGCCACCGGCACCCGCGGCGGTTTCGTCGCCGCCGGTGTGCTGCTGCTCTTCTCCTTCGTGCTGGACTGCACCGACGGCCAGCTCGCCCGCTACTCGCTGCAGTACTCCACCCTCGGCGCCTGGCTCGACGCCACCTTCGACCGGGCCAAGGAGTACGCCTACTACGCGGGCCTCGCCCTCGGCGCGGCCCGCGGCGGCGACGACGTCTGGGCACTCGCCCTCGGCGCGATGGTCCTGCAGACCTGCCGGCACGTCGTGGACTTCTCCTTCAACGAGGCCAACCACGACGCCACCGCCAACACCAGCCCCACCGCCGCCCTCTCCGACAAGCTCGACAGCGTCGGCTGGACGGTCTGGGTACGCCGCATGATCGTCCTGCCGATCGGCGAACGCTGGGCGATGATCGCCGTGCTCACCGCGTTCACCACGCCGCGGATCACCTTCTACGCCCTGCTGATCGGCTGCGCCTTCGCGGCCACGTACACCACGGCGGGCCGCGTGCTGCGCTCGGTGACCCGCAGGGCCCGCCGCACCGACCGGGCGGCGCGGGCGCTGGCGGACCTCGCCGACTCCGGCCCCCTCGCCGAGGGTCTCGCGCGGGCGACGAAGAGCGTCGCGCGCGGGCTCCCCGGCTTCGCCGCCCCCGCGGTCGCCCTGCTCGGCGGCCTCGTACTGATCGCCACCGCCGCCTTCACCGGCTTCGGCGGCCCCCTGCCCGTCGTCGGCGCCCTCGTCTACGCCGTCACCTCCGGCCTTGCCGTCGCCCGGCCCCTCAAGGGCCCCCTCGACTGGCTGGTGCCCCCGGTGTTCCGCGCCGCCGAGTACGGCACGGTCCTGGTCCTCGCGGCCCGCGCGGACGTGAACGGGGCCCTTCCTGCGGCTTTCGGACTGGTGGCGGCCGTCGCCTACCATCACTACGACACGGTGTACCGCATCCGCGGCAACGCCGGGGCGCCCCCGGCCTGGCTGGTGCGCGCCGTCGGGGGGCACGAAGGACGGACTCTGCTCGTCACCGTCCTGGCCGCGGTCCTCACCGCCTCGCAATTCCAGGCAGCGCTCACGGTTCTGGCCGTGGCCGTCGCCCTCGTGGTGCTCGTCGAGAGCATCCGCTTCTGGGTGTCCGCAGGGGCACCCGCCGTTCACGATGAAGGAGAACCCGCATGATCGGCCTCGTGCTCGCGGCCGGCGCCGGACGGCGTCTGCGCCCCTACACCGACAGCCTTCCCAAGGCTCTGGTGCCGGTGGGCCCCGCGGGCATAGAGGGCGAACCGACGGTCCTGGACCTCACCCTCGGCAATTTCGCCGAGATCGGCCTGACCGAGGTCGCGATCATCGTCGGCTACCGCAAGGAGGCCGTGTACGCGCGCAAGGCGGCGCTGGAGGCCAAGTACGGCCTCAAGCTCACCCTCATCGACAACGACAAGGCCGAGGAGTGGAACAACGCCTACTCCCTGTGGTGCGGCCGTGACGTCCTCAAGGACGGCGTGATCCTCGCCAACGGCGACACCGTCCACCCGGTCTCCGTCGAGAAGACGCTGCTCGCCGCCCGCGGCGACGGCAAGAAGATCATCCTCGCCCTGGACAGCGTGAAGTCCCTCGCCGACGAGGAGATGAAGGTCGTCGTGGACCCCGCCAAGGGCGTCACGAGGATCACCAAGCTGATGGACCCGGCCGAGGCCACCGGCGAGTACATCGGTGTCACCCTCATCGAGGGCGACGCCGCCCCCGAACTGGTCGACGCGCTGAAGACGGTCTGGGAGACCGACCCGCAGCAGTTCTACGAGCACGGCTACCAGGAGCTCGTGAACCGCGGCTTCAGGATCGACACGGCGCCGATCGGTGACGTTCAGTGGGTGGAGATCGACAACCACGACGATCTCGCCCGCGGACGGGAGATCGCGTGCCAGTACTGACCCGGCTGATTCCCTCGCCGGTCGTCGTGGACATCCGCCCGGGTGCCCTCGACGATCTGGGCTGCGTCCTCGCCGACGAGCGCGTCTCGCACTCCGGCAAGCTGGCCGTCGCCGTCAGCGGCGGCTCCGGCGCCAGGCTGCGCGAGCGGCTCGCCCCCTCGCTGCCCGGCGCCAGCTGGTACGAGGTCGGCGGCGGCACCCTCGACGACGCGGTCCGGCTGGCCGGCGCCATAAAGGCCGGCCACTACGACGCGGTCGTCGGACTCGGCGGCGGCAAGATCATCGACTGTGCGAAGTTCGCCGCGGCACGGGTCGGCCTCCCGCTGGTCGCCGTACCCACCAACCTTGCGCACGACGGCCTGTGCTCGCCGGTCGCCACCCTCGACAACGACGCGGGCCGCGGCTCCTACGGCGTGCCCAACCCGATCGCGGTCGTCATCGACCTCGACGTCATCCGGGAGGCCCCGGTCCGCTTCGTGCGCGCCGGGATCGGGGACGCCGTCTCCAACATCTCCGCCATCGCGGACTGGGAACTGGCCCACCGCGTCAAGGGGGAGAAGATCGACGGCCTGGCCGCCGCCATCGCCCGGCAGGCCGGGGAGGCGGTGCTCAGGCACCCGGGCGGGGTCGGGGACACCGACTTCCTCCAGGTGCTCGCCGAGGCGCTGGTGCTCAGCGGTATCGCCATGTCGGTGTCGGGCGACTCCCGCCCGTCCTCCGGCGCCTGCCACGAGATCAACCACGCGTTCGACCTGCTCTACCCCAGGCGCGCCGCCGCCCACGGCGAACAGTGCGGGCTGGGCGCGGCCTTCGCGATGTACCTGCGCGGTGCCCACGAGGAGTCGGCCTACATGGCCGGGGTGCTGCGTCGCCACGGGCTCCCGGTGCTGCCGGAGGAGATCGGCTTCAGCACACAGGAGTTCGTCCGTGCCGTGGAGTTCGCTCCGCAGACCCGGCCCGGCCGTTACACCATCCTCGAACACCTCGACCTGACAACCGACCAGATCAAGGACATCTACGCCGACTATGTCAAGGCCATCGGTAGCTGAACTCCGTCCGGTCGTTCACCCCGCGGGGGTGAAGGACCGGCGCAGCGGTGAGCACTGGATGGGACGCCTCTACATGCGTGAGGTGTCCCTGCGGGTCGACCGCTACCTGGTCAACACCAGGGTCACGCCCAACCAGCTCACGTACCTGATGACCGTCTTCGGCGTGCTCGCGGCCCCGGCACTGCTCGTGCCGGGGATCCCGGGCGCCGTGCTCGGCGTGGTCTGCGTGCAGATGTATCTGCTGCTGGACTGCGTCGACGGCGAGATCGCCCGCTGGCGCAAGCAGTACTCGCTCAGCGGCGTCTACCTGGACCGGGTGGGCGCCTATCTCACCGACGCCGCCGTCCTCACCGGCTTCGGACTGCGCGCCGCCGACCTGTGGGGCAGCGGCCGTATCGACTGGCTGTGGGCCTTCCTCGGCACCCTGGCCGCGCTCGGCGCCATCCTGATCAAGGCCGAGACCGACCTGGTCGGTGTCGCCCGGCACCAGAACGGCAAGCCGCCGGTGCAGGAGGCCGCCGCCGAGATGCGCTCCTCCGGCATGGCGCTCGCCCGCCGGGCCGCCGCCATGCTCAAGTTCCACCGGCTGATCCTCGGCATCGAGGCCTCGCTGCTGATCCTGGTGCTGGCCGTCGCCGACCAGATCCACGGCGACCTGTTCTTCTCCCGCCTCGGCGTCGCCGTGCTCGCCGGGATCGCGATGCTCCAGACCGTGCTGCACCTGGTCTCCATCCTCGCGTCGAGCAGGCTGAGGTGAGCGCGCCCATGGAGACCTCCCCGAAGGTCGGAGCGGTGATCATCACCATGGGCAACCGGCCCGAGGAGCTGCGCGCGCTCCTGGACTCCATCGCCAAGCAGGAGGGCGACCGCGTCGAAGTAGTCGTCGTCGGCAACGGCGCGGCCGTCCCGGACGTCCCGGAGGGCGTGCGCACCATCGAGCTGCCCGAGAACCTCGGCATCCCCGGTGGCCGCAACGTCGGTATCGAGGCATTCGGCCCCAGCGGCCGCGACGTCGACATATTGCTCTTCCTCGACGACGACGGCCTGCTCGCCCACCACGACACCGCCGAGCTGTGCCGCAAGGCCTTCGCCGAGGACCCCCGGCTCGGCATCATCAGCTTCCGAATCGCCGACCCCGAGACCGGGCAGACGCAGCGCCGCCACGTCCCCCGGCTGCGCGCCAGCGACCCGATGCGCTCCTCCCGGGTCACCACCTTCCTGGGCGGCGCCAACGCCGTCCGCACCCAGGTCTTCGCCGAGGTCGGCGGACTCCCGGACGAATTCTTCTACGCGCACGAGGAAACCGACCTGGCATGGCGGGCCCTCGACGCGGGCTGGATGATCGACTACCGGTCCGACATGGTGCTGTACCACCCCACGACCGCCCCCTCCCGGCACGCGGTCTACCACCGCATGGTCGCCCGCAACCGCGTCTGGCTGGCCCGCCGCAATCTGCCCGCCCTCCTGATCCCGGTCTACCTGGGCGTCTGGCTGCTGCTCACCCTGGTGCGCCGCCCCTCGGTCCCCGCCCTGCGGGCATGGTTCGGCGGATTCCGGGAAGGCTGGACGAGCCCCTGCGGGCCACGCCGTCCCATGAAGTGGCGTACGGTGTGGCGGCTGACCAGGCTGGGCCGTCCTCCTGTCATCTGACAAGCTTCCAAGCACGCACAGGAGGTCCGCACCCAGACCTCAGGCACCCGGCATGCCCGCACAGGCTGCGCATCCCGAAGACGAAAGTTTCCACCAGTGAGTGAGACAACGCACGACGGCCAGGTCGCGGTGACCGCGCCCCCGTCGCCCGACGAGGGACTCACGGCGGCCGAACTGGCCGCCAAGTACGGGCTGAGCGTGAGCGGCGCCCGCCCCACGCTCGTCGAGTACGTCCGCCAGCTCTGGGACCGGCGGCACTTCATCCTCGCCTTCTCACGGGCGAAGCTGACCGCCCAGTACAGCCAGGCGAAGCTCGGCCAGCTGTGGCAGGTGGCCACACCGCTGCTGAACGCGCTCGTGTACTTCTTCATTTTCGGTCTGCTCCTGGGCGCCCGTAAGGGCATCCCCCACGACATCTACGTGCCGTTCCTGGTCACGGGCGTGTTCGTGTTCACCTTCACCCAGAGCTCGGTCCTCGCCGGCGTGCGCGCCATCTCCGGCAACCTGGGCCTGGTGCGCGCGCTGCACTTCCCGCGCGCCTCCCTGCCGATCTCCTTCGCGCTCCAGCAGCTCCAGCAGCTGCTCTACTCCATGATCGTGCTGGTGCTGATCATGGTCGCGTTCGGCAGCTACCCGAGCCTGTCCTGGCTGCTGGTGGTCCCGGCGCTCACCCTGCAGTTCGTGTTCAACACCGGCCTGGCGCTGATCTTCGCCCGGATGGGCAGCAAGACCCCCGACCTCGCCCAGCTGATGCCGTTCGTGCTGCGCACCTGGCTGTACGCCTCGGGCGTCATGTTCAGCATCCCGGCGATGCTGGCCGACAAGGACGTGCCGGGCTGGCTCACCGAGGCCCTCCAGTGGAACCCCGCCGCCGTCTACATGGACCTGATCCGCTTCGCGCTGATCGACGGCTACGGCTCCTCGTACCTGCCCCCGCACGTGTGGCTGTTCGCCGTCGGCTGGGCCGTGGTGATCGGGGCCGTCGGCTTCGTGTACTTCTGGAAGGCGGAAGAGAGGTACGGCCGTGGCTGAGCAGCAGGCGGACCGCCGCCCCACCGTGATCGCCGACGATCTGCACATCGTCTACCGGGTCAACGGCGCCAAGTCCGGCAAGGGCAGCGCCACCGCCGCCCTCAGCCGCATCCTCAGGCGCGGCGAGGAGCGGGGCGTGCGCAAGGTGCACGCCGTGCGCGGGGTCTCCTTCGTCGCCTACCGCGGCGAGGCCATCGGCCTGATCGGCTCCAACGGCTCCGGCAAGTCGACCCTGCTGCGCGCCATCGCGGGACTGCTGCCCGCCGAGAGCGGCAAGGTCTACACCGACGGCCAGCCCTCCCTGCTCGGTGTGAACGCGGCCCTGATGAACGACCTGACCGGTGAGCGGAACGTGATCCTCGGCGGGCTCGCCATGGGGATGACCCGCGAGCAGGTCAAGGCGCGCTACCAGGAGATCGTGGACTTCTCCGGGATCAACGAGAAGGGCGACTTCATCACGCTGCCGATGCGCACGTACTCGTCGGGTATGGCGGCCCGGCTGCGGTTCTCCATCGCCGCCGCCAAGGACCACGACGTGCTGATGATCGACGAGGCCCTGGCCACCGGCGACCGCAAGTTCCAGAAGCGCTCCGAGGCCCGCATCCGCGAGCTGCGCAAGGAGGCCGGCACGGTCTTCCTGGTCAGCCACAACAACAAGTCGATCCGCGACACCTGCAACCGTGTGCTGTGGCTGGAACGGGGCGAGCTGCGCATGGACGGACCCACGGACGAGGTCCTCAAGGAGTACGAGAAGTTCACGGGCAAGTAGTCCATACCGGACCGACGCACCCGGCCCACCCCGCTTCCGCCAGCCCCGCCGGAACCCTTCCGGCGGGGCTCTGCGTCTGCGAAGGAAACGCCAACTGCGGCTTCCCGCAGGAATCTTGGGACCAATCGGTGTGTTCTTGTGATGCGCAGGACACCCCGGTAAACCACTGTGCGTTGTACAACGTAAGCTGGACCGGTCCCGAATCGCGGCAAGTGGGGCCATAATGCCCCACACCCTCTGCTGGGGAGCCCGCGCGGACAGCCGGGCGGCGTGTCCGAAATAGTGTGTATTGGGTCGGCGGTGTAGAACGGGAGATGTGACGGCAATGGCTACGGAAACTCCCCAGCTCAACGCAGCATGTGCCGTCCCCGCCCCGGGCAGTACGCGGTGACGGGCGCCGGCACGCCGCGCGCCGTGGACACCGAACGCGGCACGCTCGACAAGGCCGCGCACGAGAACTTTCCCGTGGCCCCCTTCTTCCTGCCCCGCGCCTGGCGCGCCGATCTGATGGCCGTCTACGGCTTCGCACGTCTGGTCGACGACATCGGCGACGGCGATCTCGCCCCCGGCGGCGCCGACGCGCGTTTCCTCGGTGTGTCGGACAGCGAGGACCGGCTGCTCATGCTGGACGCCCTCGAAGCCGATCTGCGCCGCGTCTTCGACTCCACCCCGCGCCACCCGCTGCTGCGCCGCCTGCAGCCCACGGTCCGCCGCCGCGCCCTGACCCCCGGGCCCTTCCTCGGTCTCATCCAGGCCAACCGCCAGGACCAACTCGTCACCCGCTACGAGACCTACGACGACCTGCTCGCCTACTGCGAGCTGTCCGCCAACCCCGTCGGACACCTCGTCCTCGCCGTCACCGGTACCGCCACCCCCGAGCGGATCCGCCGCTCCGACGCCGTGTGCACCGCCCTCCAGATCGTCGAGCACCTCCAGGACGTCACCGAGGACCTCGGGCGTGACCGGATCTACCTGCCCGCCGAGGACATGAAGCGCTTTCACGTCCAGGAGGCGGACCTCGCCACAAAAACCGCGGGCGCATCGGTGCGCGCACTGGTTGCATACGAAGCAGAACGCGCCCACGATCTCCTGAATGAAGGCGCCCCCCTGGTGGGTAGCGTCCACGGCAGGCTGAGACTGCTGCTCGCAGGGTTCGTGGCGGGGGAAGGGCGGCGATCCGCGCGATCGCCGCCGCCGAATACGACGTACTTCTCGGCCCGCCCAAGCCCGGCAGGATTCAGCTGCTGCGCGAGGTGGGCCTGACTCTGCGAGGAGAGGGGTGATCCGGACCGTGGAGTTGGCACCACACGCGTCCGCACCGGTACTCGCCGCCTACAGCTACTGCGAGGCCGTCACCGGACAGCAGGCCCGTAACTTCGCCTACGGGATCAGGCTCCTGCCCACACCGAAGCGCCGCGCGATGTCGGCGCTGTACGCGTTCTCGCGCCGCGTCGACGACATCGGCGACGGAGCCCTGGCCCCCGACGTCAAGATCGCCCGGCTGGAGGAGACCCGGGCGTTGCTGACCCGGGTCCGCGAGGGCGCGGTCGACGAGGACGACACGGACCCGGTCGCGGTCGCGCTCAGTCACGCCGCCGAGGTCTTCCCGATCCCGCTGGAGGGCCTGGACGAGCTGATCGACGGCGTGCTGATGGACGTACGCGGCGAGACCTACGAGACCTGGGACGATCTGAAGGTGTACTGCCGCTGTGTGGCGGGCGCCATCGGCCGGCTCTCGCTCGGCGTCTTCGGCACCGAGCCCGGGGCGCGCGGCGCCGAGCGGGCACCGGAGTACGCCGACACCCTCGGCCTCGCCCTGCAGCTCACCAACATCCTGCGCGACGTGCGCGAGGACGCCGAGGGCGGCCGTACCTATCTGCCCGCCGACGACCTCGCCAAGTTCGGCTGCTCGACTGGGTTCGCCTCCCCGGCCGTGCCCGAGGGCGCCGACTTCGCGGGCCTGGTGCACTTCGAGGTACGGCGGGCCCGCGCGCTGTTCGCCGAGGGCTACCGGCTGCTGCCGATGCTCGACCGGCGCAGCGGCGCCTGTGTCGCGGCCATGGCCGGGATCTACCGCCGGCTCCTGGACCGCATCGAGCGGGAACCGGAGGCGGTGCTGCGCGGCCGGGTCTCGCTGCCGGGGCGCGAGAAGGCGTACGTCGCCGTGCGCGGTCTGTCCGGTCTGGACACCCGCCATGTGAACCGGCGCGCGGTCAGGAGGCGGGCCTGATGGACAGTCCGGTCCAGGGTGACGCGACCGGGGAGAAACGGTACGCAACCCTCCGAGCCCTGCCTGCGTCCCTGACTGAGACGGCCGACCGTGCACCGTTCAAGCACCGCGACGGCCGTTCGGGGGAGGACGCACGATGACCGACGGAAAGGTAACCGGCGGCGACGCCGTCGTGGTCGGCGGCGGACTGGCCGGAATCACCGCGGCCCTGGCACTCGCCGACGCCGGGGTGCGGGTCACGCTGCTGGAGGGCAGGCCACGCCTGGGCGGGCTCGCCTTCTCCTTCCAGCGCGGCGACCTCACCGTCGACAACGGCCAGCACGTGTACTTGCGCTGCTGCACCGCGTACCGCTGGTTCCTCGACCGGATCGAGGCGAGCGCGCTCGCGCCTCTGCAGGATCGTCTCGACGTGCCCGTTCTCGATCTCGCCAAGCCCGAGGGGCGACGGCTGGGCAGGATCCGCCGCGACCCGCTGCCCGTACCGCTGCATCTGGGGCGCAGCCTCGCCGCCTATCCGCACCTCTCCCTCACCGAGCGCGCCGCCGTCGGGCGTGCCGCGCTCGCGCTGAAGGGGCTCGACCTCGACGACCCGGCCCTGGACGAACAGGACTTCGGCAGCTGGCTGGCCGCGCACGGCCAGTCCCCGCGCGCCGTCGAGGCCCTGTGGAACCTGGTCGGGGTCGCCACCCTCAACGCGGTCGCGGACGACGCCTCGCTGGGGCTCGCCGCGATGGTGTTCAAGACCGGTCTGCTGTCCGACCCGGGCGCGGCCGACATCGGATGGGCGCATGTGCCGCTGGGTGAACTGCACGACCGGCTGGCCCGCAAGGCGCTCGACTCCGCGGGCGTGCGTACCGAGGTCCGTACACGCGTCACCTCCATCTCCCCTGACGAGAACGGACGTTGGGCCGTCCAGGTTCCCGGCGAGTCCTTGAGTGCCGATGCGGTCGTCCTCGCGGTGGCCCAGAGCGAGGCCCACGACCTGCTGCCCGCCGGCGCCCTCGACGACCCCGACCGGCTGCTGGAGATCGGCACCGCGCCGATCCTGAACGTCCACGTCGTCTACGACCGGCCGGTGCTCAGCGCCCCGTTCTTCGCCGCCCTCGGCACCCCCGTGCAGTGGGTGTTCGACCGGACCGCGTCCTCCGGGCTGCGCGAGGGCCAGTACCTGGCGGTCTCCCAGTCCGCCGCGCACGACGACATCGACGCGCCCGTGGCCCGGCTGCGCGAGCGCTACCTGCCGGAACTGGCCCGGCTGCTGCCCCTGGCCCGCGAGGCCGGGGTGAAGGACTTCTTCGTGACCCGGGAGCGCACGGCGACGTTCGCCCCCACCCCCGGTGTCGGGCGGCTGCGGCCCGGCACCCGTACCAAGGCCCCCGGCCTGTACCTGGCCGGAGCGTGGACCGCCACCGGGTGGCCCGCGACCATGGAGAGTGCGGTCCGCAGCGGTGTGAGCGCGGCCGACGCCGCCCTCGGCGCCCTCGGCCGGCCCCGCCCCCGTCACCTCTTCGACGTCGAGGAGGCGGCCTGATGCTCCATCAGCGCGCGGCAGGCACCCGCACCCCCGGTACCGCTACAAGAGGAGAGACTGTGCCCACTGTGCCCCCGGCCTCGAAGGCCGCTGCAGAGACCGCGGTGGACGTGACCGCGCTCCTGGAGCGCGGCCGGACCCTGGCCACCCCGGTGCTGCGGGCGGCGATCGACCGCCTGGCACCGCCCATGGACACCGTTTCCGCCTACCACTTCGGCTGGATCGACGCCGAGGGCAGGCCCTCCGCGGGCGACGGCGGCAAGGCCGTGCGCCCCGCCCTCGCCGTGCTCTCCGCCGAGGTCACCGGCGCGGCCCCCGAGGTCGGCATCCCCGGCGCGGTCGCCGTGGAGCTGGTGCACAACTTCTCCCTGCTGCACGACGACCTGATGGACGGCGACGAGCAGCGCCGCCACCGCGACACGGTGTGGAAGGTGCACGGCCCCGCCCAGGCCATCCTGGTCGGCGACGCCCTGTTCGCCCTCGCCAACGAACTGCTGCTGGAACTCGGCACCGTCGAGGCCGGCCGCGCAACCCGCCGGCTGACCAGCGCCACCCGGGCCCTGATCGACGGTCAGGCCCAGGACATCTCCTACGAGCACCGCGACCGCGTCAGCGTCGAGGAGTGCCTGGAGATGGAGGGCAACAAGACCGGCGCCCTGCTGGCCTGCGCCAGCTCCATCGGCGCGGTGCTCGGCGGCGCGGACGACCGCACCGCGGACACCCTGGAGAAGTACGGCTACCACCTCGGTCTCGCCTTCCAGGCCGTCGACGACCTCCTCGGCATCTGGGGCGACCCGGAGTCCACCGGCAAGCAGACCTGGAGCGATCTGCGCCAGCGCAAGAAGTCGCTGCCCGTGGTCGCCGCGCTCGCGGCGGGCGGACCCGCCTCCGAGCGGCTGGGTGAGCTGCTCGCCGCCGACGCCAAGGCCAGCGACTTCGAGAACTTCTCCGAGGAGGAGTTCGCCGCCCGCGCCGCCCTCATCGAGGAGGCGGGCGGCCGGGAGTGGACCGCCGACGAGGCGCGCCGCCAGCACACCATCGCCATCGAAGCCCTCGACGCCGTGGACATGCCCGACCGGGTGCGGGCGCAGTTCACCGCGCTCGCCGACTTCGTCGTCGTACGAAAGAGATGATCACTATCGGTCGAATAGCCCTCGCGTAGTCGCCGGCCGGTGTCGCGGGAAGACCAGCACCGGCCGACGGCGGACCCACAGCAGACGCACCACTTGCACACTGCACGAAGGGGAAGCCATGACAGCGACGACCGACGGAAGCACCGGGGCCCTGCCGCCCCGCGCTGCCGCGGCCAGCGAAACCACCCTCACTCCCGTCGAGGCGGGGGTCCAGGACGCCGCCGTGCGCGCCGTGCGCCGGGCCACCGACTTCCTGCTGGCCCGGCAGGACGCCCAGGGCTGGTGGAAGGGCGACCTGGAGACCAACGTCACCATGGACGCCGAGGACCTGCTGCTGCGTCAGTTCCTGGGCATCCTCGACGAGTCGACCACCCGCGCCGCCGCCCTGTTCATCCGCGGCGAGCAGCGCGAGGACGGCACCTGGGCCACCTTCTACGGCGGACCGGGCGAACTCTCCACCACCATCGAGGCCTACGTCGCGCTGCGGCTGGCCGGGGACGCGCCCGACGAACCCCACATGGCGCGCGCGGCCCAGTGGATCCGCGGCCGGGGCGGCATCGCCTCCGCCCGGGTCTTCACCCGGATCTGGCTGGCCCTGTTCGGCTGGTGGAAGTGGGAGGACCTGCCCGAACTCCCGCCCGAGCTGATCTGGTTCCCCAGCTGGGTGCCGCTCAACATCTACGACTTCGGCTGCTGGGCCCGGCAGACCATCGTCCCGCTGACGATCGTCTCCGCCAAGCGGCCGGTGCGGCCCGCGCCCTTCCCGCTGGACGAGCTGCACACCGACCCCGCCCACCCCAACCCCGACCGGCCGCTCGCCCCGGCCGCGAGCTGGGACGGCGCCTTCCAGCGCCTGGACAGGGCGCTGCACCAGGTGCGCAAGGTCGTCCCGCGCAGGCTGCGCCGGGCCGCGATGCACACCGCCGCCCGCTGGATCATCGAGCGCCAGGAGAACGACGGCTGCTGGGGCGGCATCCAGCCCCCGGCGGTGTACTCGATCATCGCCCTGCACCTGATGGGCTACGACCTCCAGCACCCGGTGATCCGCGAGGGGCTGGCCTCGCTGGACCGTTTCGCCGTGTGGCGCGAGGACGGCGCCCGGATGATCGAGGCGTGCCAGTCCCCGGTCTGGGACACCTGCCTCGCCACCATCGCGCTCGCCGACGCAGGGCTGCCCGCCGACCATCCGCAACTGGTCAGGGCCGCCGACTGGATGCTCGGCGAGCAGATCGTGCGGCCCGGCGACTGGGCCGTCAAGCGGCCCGGACTGCCGCCCGGAGGCTGGGCGTTCGAGTTCCACAACGACAACTACCCCGACATCGACGACACCGCTGAGGTGGTCCTCGCACTGCGCCGGGTCAGACACCACGACCCGGAGCGGGTGGAGAAGGCGATCGGGCGCGGGGTGCGCTGGAACCTCGGCATGCAGTCCAGGAACGGCGCCTGGGGCGCCTTCGACGTGGACAACACCAGCCCCTTCCCGAACCGGCTGCCGTTCTGCGACTTCGGCGAGGTCATCGACCCGCCGTCGGCCGATGTCACCGCGCACGTGGTGGAGATGCTCGCCGTCGAGGGCCTCGCCCACGACCCGCGCACCCGGCGCGGCATCCAGTGGCTGCTGGCCGAACAGGAGCCGGACGGCTCGTGGTTCGGACGCTGGGGCGTCAACTACATCTACGGCACCGGCTCGGTGGTGCCCGCCCTGGCCGCCGCCGGCATCCCCGGCTCGCACCCGGCGATGCGCCGGGCCGTGGCCTGGCTGGAGTCGGTCCAGAACGACGACGGCGGCTGGGGCGAGGACCTGCGCTCCTACCGGGACGCCAAGGGCTGGAGCGGCCGGGGCGCCTCCACCGCCTCCCAGACCGCCTGGGCGCTGATGGCGCTGCTCGCGGCGGGGGAGCGGGACTCCAAGGCCGTCGAGCGCGGCGTGGAGTGGCTGGCCGCCACCCAGCGCGAGGACGGGTCCTGGGACGAGCCGTACTTCACCGGCACCGGCTTCCCCTGGGACTTCTCCATCAACTACCACCTCTACCGGCAGGTCTTCCCGCTCACGGCGCTCGGCCGGTATGTGCACGGGGACCCCTTCGCCGGGGCCGAGGGGGGCTGATGAGCACACCGCCCGCTCCGGCTCCGCTGCTGATCGCCTGCGCGCTCGGCATCGAGCGGCTCGCGCTGCGCACCGGCGGTCACGGCGAGCCCGGCGGGCCGGTCACCGTGGTCCGTACGGGCATGGGCCCCAAGGCGGCCGAACGGGCCGTCGAGCGGGCCCTGGCCGACCCGGCGCTCGCCGGGGCCGCGGTGATCGCCACCGGTTTCTGCGCGGGACTGGCACCCGGGATGCACCCCGGTGACCTGGTCGTCGCCGCGGAGACCCGGGACCCGCGCGGCACCACCGAGTGTGTGGGCACCGAACTGCTGGTGAAGGAACTCGGCCGGGCCGTCCCGGGACGCACCGTGCACACCGGGCCGGTCACCGGCTCCGATCACGTGGTCCGTGGTCAGGAACGGTCGGATCTGCTTTCGACCGGCGCAATCGCGGTCGACATGGAGTCGGCGGCGACGCTCCTGCGCGCCGCGCGCGCGGGCGAGCGCCCCGTTGCGGCCGTACGGGTGGTCGTGGACGCTCCAGAACATGAACTCGTCCGGATCGGCACCTTGCGCGGGGGAATATCGGCGTTCCGTGTGCTCAGGTCGGTCCTTCCCGCTTTCTACGAATGGCACCGTTCTTTGCTGCTCCCCAGGAGGTGAGCCAGATGGCCATGCCGCTGCGTCAGTCCATCAAGGTCGCTACTTACTTGGCTGAACAAAAGCTCCGCAAGCGTGACAAGTTCCCGCTGATCGTGGAGCTGGAACCGTTGTTCGCGTGCAATCTCAAGTGCGAGGGCTGCGGCAAGATCCAGCACCCGGCCGGGGTGCTGAAGCAGCGCATGCCGGTCGCCCAGGCCGTGGGCGCGGTGCTCGAATCCGGCGCGCCGATGGTGTCCATCGCCGGCGGCGAGCCTCTGATGCACCCTCAGATCGACGAGATCGTGCGCCAGTTGGTGGCCAAGCGGAAGTACGTCTTCCTGTGCACCAACGCCATGCTGCTGCGCAAGAAGATGGACAAGTTCAAACCCTCGCCCTATTTCGCCTTCGCCGTGCACATCGACGGACTGCGCGAGCGGCACGACGAGTCCGTGGCGAAGGAAGGCGTCTTCGACGAGGCGGTGGAGGCCATCAAGGAGGCCAAGCGGCGCGGCTTCCGGGTCACCACCAACTCCACCTTCTTCAACACCGACACCCCGCAGACCGTCATCGAGGTGCTCAACTTCCTCAACGACGACCTCAAGGTCGACGAGATGATGATCTCGCCCGCCTACGCCTACGAGAAGGCGCCCGACCAGGAGCACTTCCTGGGCGTCGAGCAGACCCGCGAGCTGTTCAAGAAGGCTTTCTCGGGCGGCAACCGGCGCCGCTGGCGGCTCAACCACTCCCCGCTCTTCCTGGACTTCCTGGAGGGCAAGGTCGACTTCCCGTGCACGGCCTGGGCGATCCCCAACTACTCCCTGTTCGGCTGGCAGCGCCCCTGCTACCTGATGAGCGACGGCTACGTGCCCACGTACCGCGAACTCATCGAGGACACCGACTGGGACAAGTACGGCCGCGGCAAGGACCCGCGCTGCGCCAACTGCATGGCGCACTGCGGCTACGAGCCCACCGCCGTCCTGGCCACCATGGGCTCCCTGAAGGAGTCCCTGCGGGCCATGCGCGAGACCGTCAACGGAAACCGGGAGTGACCCCATGACCGCCATCCCCTTGGGCGTACCCGAGGTACCGGTCCGGCCGATCGCCGAGCGGCGCGTGTCGCGGCGGATCGACGTCGGACCGGTGGCGGTCGGGGGCGGGGCCCCGGTGTCGGTGCAGTCGATGACGACGACCCGTACGTCGGACATCGGCGCCACCCTGCAGCAGATCGCCGAACTCACCGCGTCCGGCTGCCAGATCGTCCGCGTCGCCTGCCCCACGCAGGACGACGCGGACGCGCTGGCCACCATCGCCCGCAAGTCGCAGATCCCGGTGATCGCCGACATCCACTTCCAGCCCAAGTACGTGTTCGCGGCGATCGAGGCCGGCTGCGCCGCCGTACGCGTCAACCCCGGCAACATCAAGCAGTTCGACGACAAGGTCAAGGAGATCGCGCGCGCCGCGTCCGACCACGGCACGCCGATCCGGATCGGCGTCAACGCCGGTTCGCTGGACAGGCGGCTGCTGCAGAAGTACGGCAGGGCCACCCCCGAGGCCCTGGTGGAGAGCGCGCTGTGGGAGGCCTCGCTCTTCGAGGAGCACGGCTTCCGGGACATCAAGATCTCCGTGAAGCACAACGACCCCGTGGTGATGGTCGCCGCCTACCAGCAGCTCGCCGAGAGCTGCGACTACCCGCTGCACCTCGGCGTCACCGAGGCGGGCCCGGCCTTCCAGGGGACGATCAAGTCGGCCGTCGCCTTCGGGGCGCTGCTCAGCCGCGGCATCGGCGACACCATCCGGGTGTCGCTGTCCGCGCCGCCCGCGGAGGAGGTCAAGGTCGGCTGCCAGATCCTGGAGTCGCTCGGGCTGCGGCAGCGGCGTCTGGAGATCGTCTCCTGCCCGTCCTGCGGGCGCGCCCAGGTCGACGTCTACAAGCTGGCGGACGAGGTCACGGCGGGCCTTCAGGGCATGGAAGTGCCGCTGCGGGTGGCCGTCATGGGGTGTGTGGTCAACGGTCCCGGCGAGGCCCGGGAGGCGGATCTGGGGGTCGCCTCCGGCAACGGCAAGGGGCAGATCTTCGTCAAGGGCGAGGTCATCAAGACCGTGCCCGAGTCGAGGATCGTGGAGACCCTCATCGAGGAAGCGATGAAGATCGCCGAACAGATGGAGCAGGACGGCGTCGAGTCGGGGGAGCCGGCCGTCACCGTGAGTTGAGCAGCACGGACCGAAGGGGGCCCGACGTGACGATTCTGGAGAACATCCGGGGACCACGCGATCTGAAGGCGCTGGCCGAGGCGGAGCTGAGGGAACTGTCCGACGAGATCAGGGAGTTCCTGGTGCACGCGGTCGCACGGACCGGCGGGCATCTCGGGCCCAATCTGGGGGTGGTGGAACTGACCATCGCCCTCCACCGGGTCTTCGAGTCGCCGGTCGACCGCATCGTGTGGGACACCGGCCATCAGAGCTATGTGCACAAACTGCTGACAGGACGTCAGGACTTCTCCAAGCTGCGCGGCAAGGGCGGCCTGTCCGGCTACCCCTCGCGCGAGGAGTCCGAGCACGACATCGTCGAGAACAGCCACGCCTCCACCGCGCTCGGCTGGGCCGACGGACTCGCCAAGGCCCGCCAGGTGCAGGGCGAGAAGGGGCATGTCGTCGCGGTCATCGGCGACGGCGCCCTCACCGGCGGCATGGCCTGGGAGGCGCTGAACAACATCGCCGCCGCCAAGGACCGGCCGCTGATCATCGTCGTCAACGACAACGAGCGCTCCTACGCGCCCACCATCGGCGGCCTCGCCAACCACCTCGCCACCCTGCGCACCACCGACAGCTACGAGCAGGTCCTGGCCTGGGGCAAGGACGTCCTCCAGCGCACCCCGGTGATCGGCAACACCCTCTACGAGGCCCTGCACGGCGCCAAGAAGGGCTTCAAGGACGCCTTCGCCCCGCAGGGCCTCTTCGAGGACCTGGGCCTGAAGTACGTCGGCCCCATCGACGGCCACGACATTGGCGCCGTGGAGTCCGCGCTGCGCCGCGCCAAACGCTTCCACGGACCCGTACTGATCCACTGCCTCACCGAGAAGGGCCGCGGCTACGAACCCGCCCTCGCCCACGAGGAGGACCACTTCCACACCGTCGGCGTGATGGACCCGCTCACCTGCGAGCCCCTCGCCCCGTCCAACGGCCCTTCCTGGACCTCGGTGTTCGGCGAGGAGATCGTGAGGATCGGCGAGGAGCGCGAGGACGTCGTCG
Organism: Streptomyces sp. DI166; assembly: GCF_900091315.1. Lineage (GTDB taxonomy): Bacteria > Actinomycetota > Actinomycetes > Streptomycetales > Streptomycetaceae > Streptomyces > Streptomyces fuscus. The sequence goes on along the minus strand of NZ_FLSP01000001.1, from coordinate 90,036 downwards.
CCATCACCGCGGCCATGCTGCACCCTGTCGGCCTCGGCAAGTTCGCCGCCCGCTTCCCGGACCGGGTCTGGGACGTCGGCATCGCCGAGCAGCACGCGGCGGTCTCCGCGGCGGGCCTGGCCACCGGCGGCGTCCACCCGGTCGTCGCCGTGTACGCCACCTTCCTCAACCGGGCCTTCGACCAGCTCCTGATGGACGTCGCCCTGCACCGCTGCGGTGTCACCTTCGTGCTGGACCGGGCCGGCATCACCGGCACCGACGGCGCCTCCCACAACGGCATGTGGGACATGTCGGTCCTCCAGGTCGTCCCCGGCCTCAGGATCGCCGCGCCGCGCGACGCCGACCAACTGCGCGCCCAGCTCAGGGAGGCCGTCGCGGTGGACGACGCGCCCACCCTGGTGCGCTTCCCGAAGGAGACCGTCGGCCCCGAGATCCCGGCCCTGGACCGGATCGGCGGCATGGACGTACTGCGCCGTGACCCCGACCCGGAGGTGCTGCTGGTCGCCGTCGGCGTGATGGCGCCGGTCTGCCTCCAGGCCGCCGAACTCCTCCAGGCCCGGGGGATCAACTGCACGGTCGTCGACCCGCGTTGGGTCAAGCCCGTCGACCCCGAGCTGCCCGGCCTCGCCGCCCGGCACCGGCTGGTGGCCGTCGTCGAGGACAACAGCCGTGCCGCCGGAGTGGGTGCCGCCGTCGCACTCGCCCTCGGTGACGCCGATGTCGATGTTCCGGTGCGGCGCTTCGGCATCCCCGAGCAGTTCCTCGCGCACGCCAAGCGCAGCGAGGTACTGGCCGACATCGGCCTGACGCCCGTGGAGGTCGCGGGCCGGATCAGCGCGAGCCTGGCCGTCCAGGAGCCAGTCAAGGAGACAGCGGAATGACCACGGAGTTCGACCTCGGCGCGCTGCTGGCCGCGCGCGGAGCCGAGCGCTACGAGCTGCACGGCAAGTACCTCAACCACCAGCTCCCGCGCATGCTGCACACCATCGGCTTCGACAAGGTCTACGAGCGCGCCGAGGGCGCCTACTTCTACGACGCCGAGGGCGCCGACTACCTGGACATGCTCGCGGGGTTCGGGGTGATGGGGCTCGGCCGCCACCACCCCGTGGTCCGCCGGGCCCTGCACGACGTCCTGGACCTCTCCCTCGCCGACCTCACCCGGTTCGACTGCCAGCCGCTGCCCGGACTGCTCGCCGAGAAGCTGCTCGCGCACAGCCCGCACCTGGACCGGGTGTTCTTCGGCAACAGCGGCACCGAGGCCGTCGAGACGGCCCTGAAATTCGCGCGCCGCGCCACCGGCAGGCCCAGGGTCCTGTACTGCGAGCACGCCTTCCACGGCCTGACCACGGGCTCCCTGTCCGTCAACGGCGAGGACGGCTTCCGGGACGGCTTCGCCCCGCTGCTGCCGGACACCGCCGTACCGCTCGGCGATCTCGACGCCCTGGCGCGGGAGTTGAAGAAGGGCGACGTAGCCGCCCTGATCGTCGAGCCCATCCAGGGAAAGGGCGTGCACGAGGCGCCGCCCGGCTATCTGCGGGCCGCGCAGGAACTGCTGCACAAGCACAAGGCGCTGCTCATCGCCGACGAGGTGCAGACCGGGCTCGGCCGCACCGGGGACTTCTACGCCTACCAGCACGAGGACGGCGTGGAGCCGGACCTGGTGTGCGTGGCCAAGGCCCTGTCCGGCGGATACGTCCCGGTCGGCGCCACGCTCGGCAAGGACTGGATCTTCAAGAAGGTCTACTCGTCCATGGACCGCGTCCTGGTCCACTCGGCGAGCTTCGGCTCCAACGCCCAGGCCATGGCGGCCGGGCTCGCGGTGCTGACCGTCATGGAGAACGAGCAGATCGTCGCGAACGCCCGCGCGACGGGTCAGCTGCTGAAGACGCGGCTCGCCGCCCTCACCGACAAGTACGAGCTGCTCGCCGACGTGCGCGGGCGGGGCCTGATGATCGGCATCGAGTTCGGCCGGCCCTCCTCGCTGAAGCTGCGCAGCCGGTGGACCATGCTCCAGGCCGCCCGCAAGGGCCTGTTCGCGCAGATGGTCGTGGTCCCGCTGCTCCAGCGGCACCGGATCCTCACCCAGGTCTCCGGCGACCACCTGGAGGTGATCAAGCTGATCCCGCCGCTGATCATCGGCGAGCGGGAGGTGGAGCGGTTCGTGGACGCGTTCACCGAGGTGATGGACGACGCGCACAGCGGGGGCGGGCTGATGTGGGACTTCGGCAAGACGCTGGTGAAGCAGGCGGTGGCGAACCGCTGACCGGCAGGACTGAAGGGTTTTGCCTCTGAGGCAAGAAATTTGCCGCAGAGGCAAATATCCTGCTGAATGGAGAGCATGAGCTCTCCCGAGACCGGGCCGCCCGACGACCTGTCCGCGGTGGCGCCGCGGCTGCGTGATCTCCGGCGCCGGGCCGCCCTCACGCTGGAGGCCGCGGCAGCGTCCGCCGGACTGTCACCGGCCCACCTCTCCCGGCTGGAGACCGGACACCGCCAGCCCTCGCTGCCGATGCTGCTGGCACTCGCTCGCATCTACGGTACGACGGTCTCCGAACTGCTCGGCGAGACGGTCGCCGACCGGGACGCCGTCGTCCGCGGCGCCGAGATGGAACCGACGGCCGCCGGAGGGTGGACGTACCGCCAGGCCGGCGCCCCCGGCCGCGGTATGCAGGCCCTGCGCCTGCACGTCCCCCACGGCTCCCAGGGCGACATCGTGCGGGTGCACCCCGGCGAGGAGTGGCTCTACGTCCTCACCGGCCGCCTCCGCCTGCGCCTGGGCGACACCACGCACCGCCTGGCCCCGGGGGACAGCGCCCACTTCGACTCCCTGACCCCGCACCGGATCGCCGCGCAGGACCCGGACGGGGTGGAGCTGCTCTTCGTCCACACCTTGCTGCAGAGCCCCACGTCCGCCCTGTGCCTGGGCGGCCCCGCTCCCTCACACCACGGAGACATGCCATGACCGACATGGAGGAGAAGTTCCCCCGCGCCCTGTGGGTGCGGCTGATCATCTACATCGCGGTGGGGCATGTCTTCGCGGCGTTCATCTACCTGCTCTTCGAGCTGGGCGCCAAGCAGTAGCGGCCGCGACCGGCGCCCGGCTCAGTCGAGGAGCCGGTCGCGCAGGCGCTCGCGGACGGCGGGGGTGACCCGCAGGGCCTGCTCCAGGTAGGGGTCCACCCCGCCCCAGGTCTCCTCGATCGTGTCGAAGGCCGCCGTCAGGTACTCGGCGCGGGCGTCGAACAGGGGGCTGAGGAGCTCCATCACCTCGGGGGTGTAGCTGTTGTTGCGCTTCACCTTGTAGCGGCGGTGCTTGGCGTTGGACTCCAGGTAGTCGGCGAGGATCGCGTCCCGCTCCACGCCCAGGGCGAGCAGGGTCACCGCGATCGACAGGCCCGCGCGGTCCTTGCCCGCCGCGCAGTGCATCAGGGCCGGGACGCTGTCCTCGGCGAGAGCCAGCAGCACCTGGGAGTGCTCGGCGGTGCGCTCCTTGATGATCATGCGGTACGAATCGATCATGCGGTTCGCGGCCTTGCCGTCCGCCAGGATCTCCCGCAGCTGCTCGATGTCGCCGTCGCGCACCATCTTCCAGAACTCGGCGCCGTCCGCCGGGTCGGACAGCGGCAGGTTCACATTGCGCACCCCGGTCAGCTCGACGTCGGGGCCCTCCAGCTTCTGGTCCGCCGCGTTGCGGAAGTCGAAGATCGTGTGCAGACCGAGGGAGCCGAGGAACGCCGCGTCCTGTTCGGTCGCGTGCGCGAGATGCCCACTGCGGAACAGCACGCCCTGTCGTACCCGGCGTCCGTCCACGGTCGGCAGTCCGCCCACATCGCGGAAGTTGCGAACTCCGGCCAGCTCCGGCTCGGTCGACGGGACCTGCTGCGTCACTTGGGCTCCTCCCACCGGTTCCGCCGGCTCGTGTCGTCGGCGGGCACGCCTTGACGATACGACATCGGTACCGGCGACAGGGGGAAGGTGGCAAAACGGACGAACAGCTCTGATATCGGTCTCATTCCGTCCCTGTCCGAATTAGAACCTTAATTGCTCTTCAGTGGCCTTGAGTGCACTTCATTCCAACTCGCTCTGGAATAAAGGAGTCTGGAGCAGTGTCACGTGAGGAGCGTCATATCCGTGACGGTGAGTCGTCCGTCATGTCCACGTAATTCATGCGCTTTTCAAGGGCATTTGCCGGAGCCGATCATCAGCTAATGCACGGAAAGTGACCGCGAATTCCGGCTGGGGATCAAGAGGAATGGCTTCGGGTGGAACCTTCTGCTTGTCCCTTTGCGTCTTGGTCGCTTACGTTCGCCACCAATCCGAGCGGACGCCGAATCCTGCCGCCGCTCGTGATCCCGCACACTCACCCGTGCACGGCAGGAGCGGGGGACCCACAGGCACCACCGCCTGGTCCGGTCTCCGGAACAGGCTTGGGGTCAAGTCGCGCCCAGCGCGCGGCCGGACATCTCCAGTCCGCACCCGACAGCTCACCTCGTAGGCGCCGGAGAGGAATTCGCCATGCCCGCGAAGGGTAAGCACCGCCGTCCCAAGACACTGCGTCTCACCCGTGGAATCGCCGCCGCCGGAACCGGTGGCGCCGCACTCGCCCTCCCGCTCCTGGGCGCCACCGGCGCCCACGCGGCACCGTCGCAGTCCGTTCCGGAAAAGGCCGTTCAGTCGGTGCAGTCGACGAAGTCGGTCGACAAGAAGGAAACGGCGAAGAAGTCCGCGAAGAAGTCGGCGACGAAGATCTACACCGTGCGGTCCGGGGACTACCTCTCGAAGATCGCGGACGAGCAGGACGTCCGGGGCGGCTGGCAGAAGCTGTACCAGGACAACCGCGAGGCCGTCGGCGACGACCCGTCGCTGATCCACCCGGGCCTGAAGCTGTCGATCAACAAGAAGGCCGCCTCGACGGACCGCGCCGAGAAGTCGGTCTCCCGGTCCGCCACGCGGTCCGCCGCGAAGCCGGCGGCGCCCGCGAAGCCCTCGGCTCCCGCGCAGTCCTCCGCGCCGCAGGCCGCGCCCACCACCGCGCAGGCCGCCCCGGCCGCCGCCACCGGCTTCAGCGCCCCGGTCGCCGGCGCCGGCGTCGGTACCGGCTACAAGGTCGCGGGCAGCATGTGGTCCAGCGGCTACCACACCGGCGCCGACTTCGTCGTCCCGTCCGGCACCCCGCTGAAGGCCGTCGGCGCGGGCACCGTCGTCTCGGCCGGCTGGGCAGGCGCCTACGGCAACCAGGTCGTCATCCGGCTCGCCGACGGCCACTACGCCCAGTACGCCCACCTGTCCTCGCTGTCCGTCTCCAGCGGCCAGTCGGTGACGGCGGGCCAGCAGGTCGGCCTGTCCGGCTCCACCGGCAACTCCACCGGCCCGCACCTGCACTTCGAGATCCGCACCACGCCGAACTACGGCTCCGACGTGGACCCGATCGCCTACCTCCGCGCCAAGGGCGTCTCCATCGGCTGACGGACCGCCCGCCGCACGGCACCCTCCCTGACACGCCGCCGAAGGCCGGACCCATGATCCCCGGGTCCGGCCTTCGGCGTCGCCGACCTGGTTCTATTCCGGACTTGGCCAAGGCTTTGGAGTGGCTTATCTCACCGCCCGTCAACCCCTGCCTACGGTCGCGTAGGTCACATTCGAAAGGGAATCATGGGCCGATGTGGCAGACGATTCGAAGAGTGACAACGAGACAGTGATCGGGTCGTACGTCGCGGTGGGGGACAGCTTCACCGAGGGCGTCGGCGACCCTGGCCCCGACGGAGCCTTCGTCGGCTGGGCGGACCGGTTCGCCGTGCTGCTGGCGGACCGCCGGCCCGAGGGCGACTTCCGCTACACGAACCTCGCGGTGCGCGGGAAGCTGCTGGACCAGATCGTGTCGGACCAGGTGCCGCGGGCGTGCGAACTCGCCCCGGACCTCGTCTCGTTCTGTGCGGGCGGCAACGACATCATCCGGCCCGGCACCGACCCCGACGAACTGGCCGAGCGGTACGAGCGGGCGGTGGCGCGGCTCGCCGACGCCGCCGGGACCGTCCTGGTGACGACCGGCTTCGACACCCGTGGCGTACCCGTGCTCAAGCACCTGCGCGGCAAGATCGCCACGTACAACATGCATGTCCGGTCGATCGCGGACCGGTACGGCTTCCCGGTGCTCGACCTGTGGTCGCTGAAGACCGTCCAGGACCGCCGGGCCTGGGACAGCGACCGGCTGCACCTGTCTCCCGAGGGCCACACGCGCGTGGCGCTGCGCGCGGGCCAGGTCCTCGGCCTGGAGGTCCCCGCCGACCCGGACCAGCCCTGGCCCCCGCTCCCGCCCCGCGGCACCCTGGAGATCCGCCGCGACGACGTCCACTGGGCCCGCGAGTACCTGGTCCCCTGGATCGGCCGCCGTCTGCGCGGCGAGTCCTCCGGCGACCATGTGACGGCCAAGGGACACCTGTCCCCGGACGACATCAAGATGCGCATCGAGGCGGCGGTCTGAGCCACCCGCCCGGCACCGGACGAGTGGGCTGACGGCGGGGGAGTCAGGCACGCGCGTGCACGGCATGAGGAACGGCCCGTCCCCATCAGGGGGCGGGCCGACCCCGTATCCGCGTCGACCCCGTATCCGCGTCGACCCCGTATCCGCGTCGACCCCGTATCCGCGTCGACCCCGGCTCAGCGCGCGGCGGTCGACAACTCCGTGCGCGCCACGCCCAGTTCCCTGGCCAGCGCCTCGTCCGCCCACTCGCGGGCGCGGGCCCGGGAGAGGGCGCCGGAGTAGGAGGTGAGCTGGACGGCGAGGCCGTCCAGGAGGGCGGTCAGGCGCAGGGCGGCGCTCGCGGGGTCGGGGCAGTGGAACTCGCCCGCGGCCACGCCCTCGGCGATGACCTCGGTGATGGCGGCCTTCCACTCGCGGTCGAGGTCCTGGGTGACCTCGCGCAGGGCGGGCTCGCGCAGGGCCGCCGCCCAGCCCTCGATCCACAGCCGCCAGCCCTTGGCCTGGCCCGTGGGGGCGTACCAGCGGACGGCGGCGCGCAGCCGGCGCAGCGCGGTCGTACGGCGGCCCAGGAGCTTGCGGAGGTGGGCGAGGTCGTCCTGGGCGGCGTACGCGAAGGCCTCGGCGACCAGCTTCTCCTTGGTGGAGAAGTGGTACAGCACCAGCGCGTTGCTCACCCCGAGCGCCGACGCCACGTCGGCGATCCGCACCGCGGCCACGCCGCGCGCCTCGATCTGCCCGATGGCGGCCCGCAGCAACTCCTCGCGCCGCTCCGCCACACTCAACCGCACCCTCGCCACGGCGCTCACCCTAACCCGTGGGACCCGCGCGGCCCCGGCCCACCCCGGGGCGGTCACCTGTACTGGCCGTACCTCTCCTCGATCACCGGATGCCGGTCCGCCGCGATCGCGTGCGCCGCCGCCCGCGGCGAGCTGCCGTCGGCCTCCGCGCGGGAGAGCATCTGCCCGGTCAGCGCGCGCATGGCCCGGCGGGTGTGGGCGAAGGCCTCCCGCGCGTCGGGCCCGATGTCGCCGAACAGGGTCCACCACCACCAGGCGTTGGTCCCGGAGTTGACCACGACATCGGGCAGCACGGTCACGCCCCGCGCCGCCAGCAGCGCCTCCGCCTCCGGCAGCACCGGCATATTGGCCGCCTCGACGATCCAGCGGGCGGTGATCCGCTCCTGGTTCACGGTGTCGACGGCGTACGACACCGCCGCGGGCACCAGCACCTCCGCCGCCACCGACAGCCACTCCTCGCCCGGCAGTTCACGGTCGCCGGGACGCAGCGCGGCGCGGTCGACGAGCCCGTAGGAGTCGCGCGCGGCGAGCAGGGCCTCTACGTCCAGTCCGGCCGGGTTGGCGATCGTGCCCTTGAGGTCGGCGACCGCCACGACCGTCAGCCCCGCGCGGGCGAGGAACCGCGCCGTCGCCCCGCCCATGGTCCCGAACCCCTGCACGGCCACGCGCGTGCCCGCGTACGGCACCCCGGCCCGGTCCAGCGCCGTCAGCGCCGCCTCGGCCACCCCGCAGCCGCCGACCAGCGCGTCGAGCCCGATGCCGTCCACCCGCACGGCGAAGGCGTCCGCCAGCCGCCGCCGGGCCGCCTCCTCGTCGTCCAGCAGCGGGTACACGGACTGGACGCAGGAGACCAGGCCCGCCTCGGCGGCCGCCCGGTCCACCAGGTCCTGGATCAGCCCGAGGTCCTCGCCGGTGGCCCACACGCTCTCCACGTACGGCCGCACCGCCCGGAGATAGCGCACCAGCAGCCCGTACGCCGCCGGATCGCGCGGATCGCAGTCGATGCCGCCCTTGGCGCCGCCGAGCGGGACGTAACGGCCCTCTGGGTCGTAGTGCAACGCCTCCTTCATGGACATGCCGCGGGCGAGGCCGGTCACCTCGTCGAGCGTGCAGCCCTCGCGCATCCTCAGACCCCCGCTGCACACCCCGCGCACCAGCCGGTCGATCACGAGAAAGCCCTGGTGACCGGTGATGCTGTCGGTCCAGGTGAGGGAGAGGAGAGGGGTGGTCATGGGGCTCCTTACTGAATTGCTATTCAGTATCCGGATCGGGTTCGCGCACTGTCAACGCATGGCACCGCACCCATGGCCGTTCAGCAGGAACAGGAATCCGTCGGCGATCGTTGTGACAGGAGCCGACGATAATGAGCTGTCTGGACAACTCCACCTGGAGGTAGCGTGACCGGTTCCCGTTCCCTGAGCTCCGTGCTCCGCGCGCTGGAGCCGGCGGCCTTCGGCGCGGACCCGACCGGCGAGCGCATGGAGCGCATCCGCAGATCGCCCCACTTCAAGGACGGCGTCTTCCAGAACCCCGGCGGCGTCACCCGCACCCGGCCCTCCGGCTCGACGCTGGACTTCGCCAAGGTCTTCTTCGCCAAGGACGAGCGCCCGCGCCGCTCACCCCGGGGCACCGTGCCGGTGCACCCCACCACCCTGGCCGATCTCGCCCGCCCGCCGGCCACCGGCCTGCGCATCACCTGGATGGGCCACTCCAGCGTGCTCGCCGAGATCGACGGCCACAGGGTGCTCTTCGACCCGGTGTGGGGCGAGCGCTGCTCCCCGTTCAACTTCGTCGGCCCCAAGCGGCTGCACCCCGTACCGCTGCCGCTGGCCGCGCTCGGCCCGGTGGACGTGGTGGTGATCTCGCACGACCACTACGACCACCTGGACCTGCCCTCCATCAAGGCACTGGCCGACACCGACACGGTCTTCGCCGTGCCGCTCGGCGTCGGCGCCCACCTGGAGCACTGGGGCGTCTCCGCCGACCGGCTGCGCGAGCTGGACTGGCACGAGGCCACCAAGATCGGCGGCCTCACCCTCACCGCCACCCCGGCCCGCCACTTCTGCGGCCGGGGCCTGCGCAACACCCAGCACACCCTGTGGGCGTCCTGGGCGGTCGCCGGCTCCGAGCACCGCATCTTCCACAGCGGTGACACCGGCTACTTCGACGGCTTCAAGGACATCGGCGCCGAGCACGGCCCGTTCGACACGACGATGATCCAGCTCGGCGCGTACAGCGAGTTCTGGCCCGACATCCACATGACCCCCGAGGAGGGCCTGCGCGCCCACCTCGACCTCCAGGGCGGCCGCCCGCACGGCGTGCTCCTGCCCATCCACTGGGCCACCTTCAACCTCGCCACGCACGCGTGGGCGGAACCGGGCGAGTGGACCCGCGACGCGGCGGACGAGGCCGGACAGGCCGCCGCCTTCCCCCGGCCCGGCGAGCCCTTCGAACCGGGCGGCCTGCTTCCCGTACAGCCCTGGTGGCGCGCGGCGACCGAGCCGGTCCCGCGTCCCTGGCGCCGCCCGCAGCCGGCCGAGCCCGTGGCGGAGCCGCGCAGCGAGGATCTGGACCTGGCCGGGGAGCGGTGACGCCCAGCAGGGCGTACGCCTACGGCTGACGCCGCGCCCTGCGCTGGAGCGACTCCCGCCGCGCCCGCAGCTTCCGCTGCCGCTTCTGGCTCTCCTCGCGCCGCCGCGCCCGTTCGCGAGCCTCGGGGCTCCTGAGCTTGGTGTGGTCCGGGAGCCGCAGCAGCGCCCACACCACTCCGACGACGAGTGCGAGCGCGAGGATCCCGAGTACCGCCGCCAACGCGGGCGGCAGGTCCGCGACGTGTTCGATCCTGTACCGGTCGTTCAACCTGGCTCCCCTCCCGCCCCGCGCGCGCACCATAACAGCGACCTGCCGGGGAGCGCGGTGTGGTGCGGCCACGACGGCCGCACCACACCGGAGGTCTTCGTGCCCGGGGACCGTGCTCAGCCCGTCCCGCCGACCCGGTGCGGGCGGTTGTGCACCAGGAGCGCGGAGGCCAGTGCCGCGCACAGGGAGACCACGGCGACGACGACCATGCCCGCGTGCACTCCGGAGGTGAAGGCGTCAGCGATGGCGGCCGTCACGCTGCGCGGGGCAGGGCCGTGGGCGCTGCCCGTGGAGACGGCATGCTCGACGGCGGACCTGGACCCCTCGGGTACCCCGTGGGCCTCCAGCTCGGCCGGCAGCCGGGACCGGAGCCGGCCTGCGAGCAGCGCGCCGAGAAGGGCGGAGCCGGTCACGGAGCCCACCTGGCGGAAGGCGTTCACGGCTCCGGAGGCCATTCCGGCGCGTTCGTGGGAGACGCTGACCAGGGCGGCGGCGGTGCTGGGCGCGGCCACCATGCCGCAGGCGGCGCCGAAGAGGACGTACAGCCACCACACCTGGGAGTAGGGGGTGTCGGGTCCCACGGTGAGGAATCCGGCGGTGGCGCCCGCGCCGAGGAGGAAGCCCGAGGTGAGGGGGAGCTTGAAGCCGGTACGGCGGATGAGGGCCCCGGCGGCGTAGGCGACGACCACGTACGTCCCGAAGAAGGGCAGCAGGCGCCACGCCACGTCCAGGGCGGACAGGTGCTGGACCCGTTCGTAGAAGAGCACCGACAGGATGGCGACCCCGGTGAAGCCGAACAGGGAGACGGCCGCGACGAACATGACCGCGCTGAAGGACGCCGAGCGGAACAGGGAGACGTCCAGCATGGGGGCGCGGGCGGCGCGTTCGACGAGGACGAAGCCGGTCAGCGCCGCGGCCGCGACGCACCAGGCGACGAGGATGCGCGGGGCGGTGTAGCCCTCGTGGCCGCCTTCGATGAGGGCGTAGACGAGGGCGGCGATGCCCAGGACGGCAAGGATCTGGCCGGGGATGTCGAGTCTGCCGCCGGGGGCGCGGGACTCGGTGACGAAGGCGGCGACCGCCATCGTGACCACGGCGAGGACGGCGGTCGACAGGAAGACCGTGTGCCAGTGGAAGTGGTCCATCAGGGCGCCCGCGATGAGCGGTCCGACGGCGAGGCCGATGCCGGAGGAGGCCGCCCACATGGTGACCACCTCGGTGCGGCGGTGCGGGTCGGGGAAGGCGGCGCTCAGGATGGCCAGGCTGTTGGGCAGGACGAGCGCGCCGCCGACGCCGGATATCAGCTGGCCGGCGATGACACCGGTCACCGAGGTCGAGACGTAGACGGTGAGCGAGCCGGCGATCAGGATCGCGGCGCCGGTCAGGAAGGCGCGCTTGCGGCCGTAGAGGTTGCCGACCGTGCCCGCGGACATCACCAGGCAGGCCACGAGCAGGGTGTAGGCGGAGGGGATCCAGACCAGGCCGGTCGGGGAGACGCGCAGGTCGTCCTGGATGGCCGCGAGCGCCGACACGGACGCGGTGATCAGCAGGAAGGTCGTCATGGCCCCGAGACACATGGCGACGAGGGTCACGGTCGCGGTGAACCGGGCGGCCCGGTCCCCGTCGGAGGGCCGTGGCGCGGCCGCCCGGTCGGCGGCCACGGGGGAGGGGGTGGAGGTCACGGCGTCCTCGTCTCAGCCGAGCTGGGGGTACAGGGCGGCGACACCGCCCGCGAGGCCCGCCTGGACCTGGCGGCTGAGGTCGTCGACGACGATCTCGGGCGAGCCCGCGGCGATGCCGTCCACTGCGGCGCGCGCGACGTCGGCGGGGGCGGTCTTGGGCTGGGTGACGTGGCGGGCCATGTCGGTGTCCATGTAGCCGACGTGCAGCGCGGACACGGTGATGCCGCTGGGCGCGAGCTGCTGGCGGACGGTGTTGGTCATGCTCCAGGCCGCGGACTTGGCGGCGGCGTAGGCGCCGACGGTCGGGAAGCCGATCCAGGACAGGACCGACAGGATGTTGAGGATCGACCCGCCGCCGCGGGCCTCGATCACCGGGGCGAAGGCCCGGATCACCCGGAGACTGCCCAGGTAGTGGGTGTCCAGCTCCAGCCGGAGGTCGGCCCAGTCGCCGGTCAGCGGGTCGGCGCCGGTGGAGGTGCCCGCGTTGTTGATCAGGAGATTGACGTCACCGGCCGCCTCGGCGGCAGCGGCGACCGACTCGGGATCGGTGACGTCCAGCCGGATCGCCTTCACACCGGGCAGATCGATCTGCTCGGGCCGCCGGGCCGCCGCCCAGACGGTGGCGCCGCGTGCGGTCAGCTCCTGGGCAAGGGCCCTGCCGAGTCCCCGGTTGGCGCCCGTGACCAGGGCTGTTGCCGTGCTGATGTCCATGACTCTCTCCTACGGATGCAACGCAAAGGGCTGACTTATGTATTCGTAAGTCAGCTCGACGGTATAGTCTGACATCTGTTGAGGCAAGTCAGCCGGGGAAGCGGGAGAGGCGGGCATGAGCGATCTGCTGGCGGAGCGGGACACCTGGTCCATGGCCAACTGCTCCATCGCCCGGACCCTGGAGATCGTCGGCACCCGGACGGCGCTGCTGATCATGCGCGAGGCGTTCTTCGGCACCCGGCGCTTCGACGACTTCGCCAAGCGCGTGGGCGTCGGCGAACCGGCCGCCGCGGCACGCCTGAAGGAGCTGACCGCGGCCGGACTGCTGGAGCGGGTGCCGTACCGGGAGCCGGGCCAGCGGACCCGGCACGCCTACCAACTGACCCGGAAGGGGCGCGACTTCCTGCCCGTGCTCGTGGCCCTGCGGCAGTGGGGCGACACCTGGGCCGCCGACGAGCAGGGGCCCGCGGTCGTCGTACGCCACAAGGACTGCGGCGCCGAGGTGCGCGCCGCGCTGCGGTGCGGCGAGGGGCACGACGTGGCGGACGGGGAGACGTACGTGGACGAGGGTCCGGGGCTGCTCCGCGTCGAGCCGGACGCCTCCTGACGCCCAAGGGGCACCCCGGTGCTTCCGCCACGCCCCGTCACCGTTGGGCCGGAACCCTCGGGAGGGTGAACCGGGTGGCGTCAGGTTGACCTCTGGCGGAGAAAATGCGAACGGCGAGGGGCGGAGAGCGAGAGGCTGTCCGCCTCTTGATGCTTCTTCGGGTACACCTTCTGACCAGGTGTGATCGACAGTTGGTCGTTTCGGCACGACGTTCGATGAGGGCTGACGATCTGTCGCCCGAGCGCCCATACCAGAGCCGGGCGCTGCGCGTACGAGTTTGTCAACTGCCCACCGCACATGTTGCCTTGCCGACTACTGTCAGTGTCCGTCGGGCGACGCAGGGCCGTTTTTCCCGCTCTCTCGACCGACACCGCGATGGCGCACGCCCGGCGCGGACACCGAGCCGGGCGTCGTGAGGACCACGCCCGACGGACACAGCCACGAGGACACCGATGTCTCACCTCCGCGCACCGGCCGCACGCGCAGACCGCCGTGAGGGCGGGCGGCACGGTCGACCGGTCGCCCGCCCCGCCCCGGCGCTGCCCGAGACGCACATACGGCCGCAGCTCCTCCGGCTCGCCGTGCTCCCACCCGTCGCGGTGGCCCTCGCCGCCTGCGCGGCCGTGCTGTTCACCGTCCGCAGCACCGGCGCCCGGCCGGGCATCACCCTGTGGGGCATGCTCGGCGGCGCCGCGACCGTCGCCCTCGCGGCCCTCGTGATCGCCGCCGTCGTCGCCGACCGCACCGCCCGCTCCGTCAGCGAGCGCGTCGGCGCCCTGCGCCGCTCCACCGCCCGCGGCGAGGCCGAACTGCGCGCCCTCGTCGACGCCCTGCGCCGCGGCGACGCCCCGCCCCGGCGCAAACCGCGCAGCGGCCCGCCCGAGGACGCCGACGACTTCGAACTCCTCGCCGCCGACCTGGCCCGCGCCCACGACGGGGCCGTCGCCTCCGTCGTCCAGGCCGCCCAGCTCTCCAGCCAGGCCGGCGACGAACAGAAACTCGAAGTCTTCGTCAACCTCGCCCGGCGCCTGCAGTCCCTGGTGCACCGCGAGATCTCCATCCTCGACGAGCTGGAGAACGAGATGGAGGACCCCGACCTGCTCAAGGGGCTCTTCCACGTCGACCACCTCGCCACCCGGATCCGCCGCCACGCCGAGAACCTCGCCGTCCTCGGCGGCGCCGTCTCCCGCCGCCAGTGGAGCAACCCGGTCTCCATGACCGAGGTACTGCGCTCCGCCATCGCCGAGGTCGAGCAGTACTCCCGGGTCAAGCTGGTGCCGCCCATCGACGGCACCCTGCGCGGCCACGCCGTCGCCGACGTCATCCACCTGCTCGCCGAACTGGTCGAGAACGCCACCGTGTTCTCCGCCCCGCACACCCAGGTGCTGCTCCGCGCCAACCTCGTCACCTCCGGCCTCGCCGTCGAGGTCGAGGACCGCGGACTGGGCATGCCCGTCGAGGAGCAGGAGCGCATGAACGCCCTGCTCGCCGACCCGGACCAGGTCAACGTCGCCCGCCTGCTGGCCGACGGCCGCATCGGCCTGTTCGTCGTCTCCCAGCTCGCCCGCCGCCACGGCATCAACGTCCGCCTGCAGACCAACATCTACGGCGGAGTCCAGGCCGTCCTCGTCGTACCGCAGGGCCTGCTCGGCGCCGACTCCGGCGGTCCCGCCGCGAACGAGGGCGCCACCGGGGGCGCACCGGTGCCGACGGCACCGGGACCGCAGCGGCCCGCCGCACGCCCGGCGCCGCAGCACCCCAAGGCGCAGGCCGCGGGCGGCCCCGTACCCCTGCCCGTGCGCGGCTCCCACGAGGAGCGGCCCACCATCGCCGAGGCCGTACCCGGCATCCGCCCCCAGGACCGGGCCGTCGTCGTCGAGCACAACGGCGTCCCGCCCGTCCCGCGCTCCGGAGCCGTCCGCGGCACCATGGGCAAACCCCAACTGCCCCGCCGCCGCGCCCAGGAGCACATCGCACCCCAACTGCGCGACGGCCCCCTGCCGCGCCAGGAACCCGAGCACCTGCCCGGCCACGACCCCGGACTCATGGCCGCCTTCCAACGCGGCATCGGCCTCGCCGAGGCCCAGCAGCACCTGGAGTCGGAGCACCAACTCGACCCCCTGACCGCGGAGTTCCTGGAGACGGACGTGACCCCGGCGCGGATACCGGACACCCCCACGCACCTGTCCCACTCCGAGCACACCGACCGGCACGACGGGAGCACACCAGCCGGATGACCACGCACGCGTACACGCCCACCCCCAGCGCTCCCGCAGACCTTCGTACCTCAAGGAGTCGATCCACCATGGCGAGCGAAGCGCCGACCGGCCATGTATCCGATCTCGACTGGCTGATGAGCGGCCTCGTGCAGCGCGTACCGCACACCACCAGTGCGGTGCTCCTCTCCTGCGACGGCCTTGTGAAGTCGGTTCACGGCCTCGATGCCGACAGCGCCGACCACATGGCGGCCCTGGCCTCCGGCCTGTACTCCCTCGGCCGCAGCGCCGGAGTCCGCTTCGGCGACGGCGGCGACGTACGCCAGGTCGTGGTCGAACTCGACTCGACCCTGCTGTTCGTCACCACCGCCGGCTCCGGCACCTGCCTCGCCGTCCTGGCCGGCCGCGAGGCCGACGCCGCCGTCCTCGGCTACGAGATGGCGATGCTGGTCAAGAGCGTCCGCCCGTACCTGGTCACCGCGCCCCGGCAGCACGCCGTCGAACCGTCGGCGTCGAGGCATTGAGCGTGGCGGCGGCCGGTGACGGGCCCTGGCTCGACGACGCGGCCGGACGGCTGGTGCGCCCTTTCACGGTCAGCAACGGCCGGACCCGGCCCACCGTCGCCCTCGACCTGATCTCCCAGGTGATGGCCACCGGGGCGACCCCCCTCGGCTATCTGGGTCCCGAACACACGGTGGCGCTCGACCTGTGCCGCGCCCCCGTGTCGGTCGCGGAGGTCTCCGCACACCTGAAGCTGCCGGCGGCGGTGACCAAGGTGCTGCTGTCGGACCTCGTCGACTGCGGGGCACTCACCACCAAGCCCCCCGAGTTCCACCACAACCCCACTGACCGGGCCCTTCTGGAGGCAGTGCTCGATGGACTACGACGACAGCTCTGACTACGCGGGCGGCGCGGGCGCGGACCCGTTCCCCACCGCGCTGAAGATCCTCGTGGCGGGCGGCTTCGGGGTCGGCAAGACGACCTTCGTCGGCGCCGTCAGCGAGATCGCGCCGCTCAGCACCGAGGAGCTGCTCACCACGGTCAGCGCCGCGACCGACAACCTCGACGGTATCGAGAACAAGGTCGAGACCACGGTCGCCATGGACTTCGGCCGGATCACCCTCGACCCGCAGCATGTGCTCTATCTGTTCGGCACGCCCGGACAGGAGCGCTTCTGGTTCATGTGGGACGAGCTGTGCGAGGGCGCCCTGGGCGCCGTCGTGCTGGCCGACACCCGACGTCTGGAGGACTGCTTCGCCGCCGTCGACTTCTTCGAACAGCGCGGCCTCGGCTTCATCCTCGCGATCAACGAGTTCGACGGCGCCTACCGCTACGACCCCGAGGAGGTCCGCGCCGCCATCGACCTCGATCCGCAGATCCCCGTCGTGCGCTGCGACGCCCGGATCTCCAGCTCGGGCGTGCAGACCCTGCTGACCCTGGTCAGGCATCTCATCGCCCACACCCCCGCCCACGCCACCGGCCACGGTGCCCACATGTGACCGCACACCCCACGGAGCCCGCCACCATGCCATACGTCCACACCGAGGGAGTGCGCCGATGAGCTACGACCCGCCCCGTCCGGCCGGTCGTCTGCTGCTCACCCCGCAGGACGGCGAAGCCCCCGCCCGCGCGCGCCGACTGCGCAGTCTGGGGCTCGGGGAGCGGGCCGACCCCGCCCTCGACGCCTTCGCCGACCGGCTCGGCGACGCGACCGGGGCGCCGTACGCCATGGTCAACTTCGTCGACGAGCACCGGCAGTTCTTCGCGGGGCTGCGCAGGCCCGCCCGCGGTACCTACCGCAAGGGAGACGGGAGCAGTCCGGAGATGGGGCGGGTGCTGCCGCGCGACCACGGGTTCTGCCCGCATGTGGTGGTCCGGCGCAAGGCGCTGGTCCTGGAGGACGTGCTCGACTATCCGAGATTCGCGGGCAATCCGGTCGTGGACGAGTTCGGCATCCGGTCCTATCTGGGGGCGCCGCTGATCGACAGCACCGGGATGGTGCTGGGCACGGTGTGCGTGGCCGATCTGACGCCCAGGGCCTGGGGGAGGGCCGGGCTGGAGACGATCAAGTCCACCGCCGCCGACCTCGCCATGGGCCTGGAACGGCAGGGGGACCCGCTCGCGCCGTGAAGGCGTTGCGGCGTGAAGGCGAGCTTGGGGGGCGGTTAAGAAATCCTCGATGGACCCGGGGTGCGCGGGTACGGCAGATTGCAGTCGACACCACCTTTTCTCCCGGTCCGGGGCCTTCTTCGGCACGCCCGAGCCCGGGAACTCACCCCAAGGGGAGCCGTACGCGTGAAGGCGCTGGTCAAGGAGAAGGCGGAGCCGGGGTTGTGGCTCGCGGACGTACCCGAGCCCGTCATCGGACCCGGTGACGTCCTCATCAAGGTGCTGCGCACCGGTATCTGCGGCACCGACCTGCACATCCGCAACTGGGACGGCTGGGCGCAGCAGGCGATCAGCACCCCGCTGGTGCTCGGCCACGAGTTCGTAGGCGAGGTCGTCGAGACCGGCCGCGACGTCACCGACATCAAGCCCGGCGACCGGGTCAGCGGCGAGGGGCACCTGGTGTGCGGCAAGTGCCGCAACTGCCTGGCCGGACGGCGTCATCTGTGCCGTGCGACGGTCGGCCTCGGCGTCGGCCGGGACGGCGCGTTCGCCGAGTACGTCGCCCTGCCCGCCGCCAACGTCTGGGTGCACCGGGTCCCGGTCGACCTCGATGTCGCCGCGATCTTCGACCCGTTCGGCAACGCCGTGCACACCGCGCTGTCCTTCCCGCTGGTCGGCGAGGACGTGCTGATCACCGGCGCCGGTCCCATCGGACTGATGGCCGCGGCCGTGGCCCGGCACGCGGGCGCCCGCAACGTCGTCATCACCGACGTCAGCGAGGAGCGCCTGGAGCTGGCCCGCAAGGTCGGCGTGAGCCTGGCGCTGAACGTCGCCGACACGACCATCGCGGACGGGCAGCGGGAGCTGGGGCTGCGCGAGGGCTTCGACATCGGCCTGGAGATGTCCGGCCGCCCCGAGGCCATGCGCGACATGATCGCCAACATGACGCACGGCGGCCGGATCGCGATGCTCGGCCTGCCCGCCGAGGAGTTCCCGGTCGACTGGGCCCGGATCGTCACCTCGATGATCACCATCAAGGGCATCTACGGCCGGGAGATGTTCGAGACCTGGTACGCGATGTCGGTCCTGCTGGAGGGCGGCCTCGACCTCGCCCCCGTGATCACCGGCCGGTACGGCTACCACGACTTCGAGGCGGCCTTCGCCGACGCCGCGAGCGGCCGCGGCGGCAAGGTCATCCTCGACTGGACTGTGTGACCCCTTAGGAGCCTTTGCGATGTTCGACTCCGTGCGCGACGACCTGCGCGCCACCCTCGACGAGATCCGTGCCGCCGGTCTGCACAAGCCGGAGCGGGTGATCGACACCCCGCAGTCCGCGACCGTCAACGTCAGCGCGGGCGGACGCCCCGGCGAGGTGCTGAACTTCTGCGCGAACAACTACCTCGGCCTGGCCGACCACCCCGAGGTGATCGCCGCCGCCCACCAGGCGCTGGACCGCTGGGGCTACGGCATGGCCTCCGTGCGCTTCATCTGCGGCACGCAGGAGGTGCACAAGGAGCTGGAGGCGCGGCTGTCCGCCTTCCTCGGCCAGGAGGACACGATCCTGTACTCCTCCTGCTTCGACGCCAACGGCGGTGTCTTCGAGACCCTGCTCGGCCCCGAGGACGCGGTGATCTCCGACGCCCTCAACCACGCCTCCATCATCGACGGCATCCGCCTGTCCAAGGCCCGCCGCTTCCGCTACGCCAACCGCGACCTGGAGGACCTGGAGCGTCAGCTCAAGGACGCCTCCGACGCGCGCCGCCGCCTCATCGTCACCGACGGCGTCTTCTCCATGGACGGCTATGTGGCGCCGCTGCGCGAGATCTGCGACCTCGCCGACCGCTACGACGCCATGGTGATGGTCGACGACTCGCACGCCGTCGGCTTCGTCGGCCCCGGCGGGCGCGGCACCCCCGAACTGCACGGTGTGATGGACCGCGTGGACATCATCACCGGCACCCTCGGCAAGGCCCTCGGCGGTGCCTCGGGCGGCTATGTCGCCGCCCGCGCCGAGATCGTCGCCCTGCTGCGCCAGCGCTCGCGTCCGTACCTGTTCTCCAACACCCTCGCCCCGGTGATCGCCGCGGCCTCGCTGAAGGTGCTGGATCTGCTGGAGTCCGCCGACGACCTGCGCGTACGGCTGCGCGAGAACACCGAGCTGTTCCGGCGCCGGATGACCGAGGAGGGCTTCGACATCCTCCCCGGCGACCACGCCATCGCGCCCGTCATGATCGGCGACGCCGCGCAGGCGGGCCGGATGGCGGAGCTGCTGCTGGAGCGCGGCGTGTACGTGATCGGCTTCTCCTACCCGGTGGTGCCGCAGGGCCAGGCCCGTATCCGCGTCCAGCTGTCCGCGGCGCACTCCACCGAGGACGTCAACCGGGCCGTGGACGCCTTCGTCTCCGCCCGTGCGGAGCTGGCCGGCTGACCTGAGACAATCGAGGCGTGATCGAAGCGCGGCGGCTCCACATCCTCCGTGCGGTGGCCGACCACCGTACGGTGACGGCGGCTGCCGCCGCGCTGTACCTCACGCCCTCGGCGGTCTCCCAGCAGCTCACCGCGCTGGAGCAGGAGACCGGGCACCGGCTGGTGGAGCGCGGCGCCAAGGGCGTCACGCTCACCCCGGCCGGTGAGATCCTGCTCAACCACGCCAACGCCGTCCTCGCCCAGCTGGAGCGGGCCGAGGCGGAACTGGCCGCCTACGGCTCCGGTGAGGCCGGTACGGTCACCGTCGCCGCCTTCGCCACCGGCATCGCCCAGGTCGTCGCCCCGGCTGTGGCCCACCTCGCCCGGAGCGCGCCCGGCATAAGGCTGCGGGTGCAGGACGCCGAGGGCGACGCCAGCCTGCCGATGGTGCTGGACCGGCAGGTCGACATCGCCGTCGCCGTCGAGTACCGGGGCGCCCCGCCGGCCGACGATCCCCGGCTGACCCACGTCCCGCTGTACGCCGAGCCCTTCGACGCCGTGGTCCCGACGAGCCACCGCCTGGCCGACCTCGCCGAGGTGCCGCTGGCCGAGCTGGCCAAGGACCCGTGGATCGGCCCGTACCCCGGCAACCCCTGTCACGACGTGGTCGTCCTCGCCTGCGAGACGGCGGGTTTCCAGCCCCGCCTGGAACACTCCTCCGACGACTTCCGCGCGGTCGTGGCCCTGGCCGCCGCCGACGCGGGCGTGGCGCTGGTCCCCCGTTCGGCGCTGCGCGGCATGGACCTGACGGGGGTGGCCATCCGCCCGGTGGACGGGGTGGCCCCGACCCGGCGGGTGTTCGCGGCGGTTCGTCGCGGGGCCGAGGAGCATCCCTTGATCCGGCAGGTGCTGGACGCGCTGCGCGCCGCGGCCGAGGGGTAGGGGCGGGAACCGGCCACCCCGTGACCGCTGTCTGGGTTGGCATGCGCGTGACGATGATCCTCCCGGCCCTGACCGAGGCGACCAGCCCCCTGTTCCGGCCCATCAAGTACTCGCTGTTCCCGCCACTGGGGCTCGCCACCCTGGCGGGGTACCTGGATGACGACGACGAGGTCACGCTCCACGACGAGCACGTCGAGCGGATCGACCTGGAGGCCCTGGACACCCCCGACCTGCTGGTGATCCAGCCGTACATCACCTCGGCCCGGCGCAGCTACGAGATAGCCGACCACTTCCGCGCCCGGGGTGTGCACGTCGCCATGGGCGGACTGCATGTCACCTCGCTGCCGGAGGAGGCCGCGGCGCACGCCGACACGATCTTCACCGGGCCGGGGGAGGACACCTGGCCGTTGTTCCTGAAGGACTTCAGGGACAAAGTGCCCGCCCCGCGCTACGACTCCACGACCCGCACCCTCGCCGGACTGCCCCCGGTGCGGCGGGACCTGATCAAGCGTCACCTCTACCTGGTGCCGAACTCCATCGTCGTGTCCCGGGGCTGCCCGCACCACTGCGACTTCTGCTACAAGGACGCCTTCTTCGAGGGCGGCAAGTCCTTCTACACCCAGGCCGTCGACGACGCCCTCGCCGAGATCGAGCGGCTGCCCGGCAAGCACCTGTACTTCCTCGACGACCACCTGTTCGGCAACCGCCGCTTCGCCGAGGCACTGTTCGACGGGATGAAGGGCATGGGACGGCTGTGGCAGGCGGCCGGAACGGTCAACTCCGTGCTCAAACCGGACCTGTTGGAGCGCGCGGTGGAGGCCGGGCTGCGCAGTCTGTTCGTCGGGTTCGAGACCGTCAACGACGCCAACCTCGCCGAGCGCCGCAAGAACCAGAACATCGGCACCGACTACGACGCGGCGGTACGGCGTCTGCACGACGCCGGGGTCATGGTCAACGCCAGCTTCGTCTTCGGGCTCGACCAGGACGGGCCGGACGTCTTCGACCGGACCGTGGCCTGGGCGGTGGAGCAGGGCATCGAGACGGCGACCTTCCACATCATGACGCCGTATCCCTCGACCGGGCTGTGGAAGCAGATGGAGGCCGAGGACCGCATCGTGCACCGGGACTGGGACCTGTACGACACCCGCCATGTCGTCTACCGGCCCAGGAACATGACCCCGCGCCAGCTGGAGGACGGCTACTGGCGGGCCTACCGCGACTTCTACCGCTGGTCCAACATCTGGCGGGGTTCCGGAGCGCAGCCGGGCACCCACGAACGGCTGCGGCACCTCGCCTACGCGGGCGGCTGGAAGAAGTTCGAGCCCGCCTGGGACCTGCTGATCCGCTCCAAGCGGGTGGTACGGGCACTGCCCGCGCTGGAGCGGACCCTGGCCGCGTTCGGGGGCAAGAACTGACCTTTGTTTCATATCTGGGATAGAGTCCCGAATATGAAACAGGCGGAGAACTGTACCGACCCCGTCGACGTGCGCCTCGGCACCCGGCTGGCCGCCCTGCGGGCCGAACGCGGCTGGTCCCTGGGCGAACTGGCGGAACGCAGCGGGGTCAGCAAGTCCACCCTGTCTCGCGCCGAACGCGCCGAGATCAGCCCCACCGCGGCCCTGCTGAACCGGCTGTGCGGGGTGTATGGGCAGACCATGTCCCGGCTGCTCAGCGAGGTCGAGTCCGAACCCGCCGGACTGGTGCGCGCCGCCGAGCAGCCGGTGTGGCAGGACCGGGCCTCCGGCTTCGTACGCCGGTCCGTGTCCCCGCCGCACCCGGGGCTGCGCGGGGAACTGGTCGAGGGACGGCTCGCCGCGGGCGCCGACATCTCCTACGACCGGCCGCCCGTACCCGGCCTGGAACAGCACATCTGGGTCCTTGAGGGCGCTCTCGACGTCTCCGCCCAGGACACCGAGCACCACCTGGAGGTCGGCGACTGCCTGCGCCTGCGCGTGTGGGGCCCCACACGCTTCCGGTGCCCCGGCCCCGACGAGGTGCGCTACGTACTGGCGGTGGTGCTGCCGTGAACGTCGTACGCCTGGACCCGGAGCAACTCCTCGCCCACGCCGGGGAGCTGGCGGACCTGTTGGTCGACACCGTCGACGGCGGCGCCTCGGTCGGCTTCCTCGCGCCGATGGACCGGGCGCTCGCGGAGTCCTGGTGGAAGGAGCGCGCGGCCGGGCCGTACGCGGTATGGGTGGCCGTCGAGGACGGCCGCGTCATGGGCACCGTCAGCCTGGCCTACCCGGACAAGCCCAACAGCCGCCACCCAGCCGAACTGGTCAAGCTGATGGTCCACCGCACCGCCCGCGGACGCGGCCTCGGCCGACGGCTCCTGGACACCGCCGAGCGCGCGGCCGCCGCCGAGGGCATCACCCTGCTCCACCTCGACACCGAGACCGACAGCCCCGCCGAGCACCTGTACCGCTCGGCGGGCTGGACCCGGGTCGGCGTGATCCCCGACTACGCGGCCGACCCCGCCGGGGTGCTGCGCGGCACCACCCTCTACTACAAGCGCCCGACGCCGTGACCGGGTGACTGTCAGTGCGAGCGGCTACGGTGCCTGCCATGCAGGATGCCGAAGACGTACGCCGTATCGCCCTGTCCCTGCCGGACACCACGGAGAAGATCGCCTGGAGCATGCCCACGTTCCGGGTGGCGGGGAAGATGTTCGCGACACTGCCCGAGGACGAGACGTCCATCGCCGTGCGCTGCCCCAAGGAGGAGCGCGACGAACTGGTCCTGGCCGAGCCGGAGAAGTTCTGGATCGCCGACCACGAGGCGCAGTTCGCCTGGGTACGGGTACGCCTCGCGGCGCTGGAGGACGAGGACGAACTGCGTGACATCCTCGCCGACTCCTGGCGGCAGGCGGCGCCCACCCGACTGCTCGACGCCTACCCCGAGTTGGGTCTGCCGTCCGACAGCTGAAATACCCTCCGGCGTTGTCAGTGCCCCGTGGCATGATCCGGCCACAGGAGTGAGAGCCGGGGCGGAGGGGGCCCCGGCTCCCACCGGTGCCGGGGCGCGGGGAGGGGTGCGGGGCGTATGGCGAAGGGGTCACCGGCGGGGAGTGCCCACGGCCACCCGGTGTGGTCACGCGACTTCGCCCTGTTCTTCGTCGCCCGCGCCGTGGCCCGGCTCGGCGACACCATGCTCCCGGTGGCCCTCGCCGCGGGCCTGCTCCAGCACGGCCACGGCGCGGGCGCCGTCGGCCTCGCCATGGCCGCGACGGCCGCCGCCTTCGCCGGGTTCGTCGTCCTCGGCGGGGTGATCGCCGACCGCTTCTCCACCCGCCTGCTGATGATCGGCTCCGACCTGGTCCGCCTCGGCACCCAGGCGCTCGCCGCGGCCCTGTTCTTCAGCGGCCATGTGGTGCTCTGGGAGATCTGCGCCATCGGCTTCGTCAACGGCGTCGCCAGCGCCGTCTTCCAGCCCGGCGTCGCCAGCACCACCCCCCGCCTCGCCCGCGACGTCCAGGGCGCCAACGGCGCGATACGCGTCGCGGAGTCCGCCGCCCAGCTCGGCGGCCCCGCCCTGGCCGGTCTGCTCGTCGGCCTCGCCTCCCCAGGCGGGGTCTTCGCGGCCCACGCCGCGACCTACGCGGTCAGCGCCCTGTGTCTGCTCCTCCTCCGGCTGCCGCCGCTTCCCGCCGGGACCACCCCGGAACCGAGCACCTTCCGGGCGGACCTCGTCGAGGGCTGGCGGGAGTTCCGGTCCCGCACCTGGCTGTGGGGCGTGATAGCCGTCTGGTGCCTGTACATGCTCACCGTCTGGGGCCCGAGCCTGCCCCTGGTGGCGACCGAGGTGGTCCAGGAGCACGGCGCCGGCGCCTACGGCCTGGTCAACTCCGCCCTCGGCGCGGGCACGGTCGTCGGCGGGCTGCTCGCCCTGCGGCTGCGTCCGCGCCGGATGCTGCGCGCGGGCGCGATCAGCCTCTTCGCCTTCGTCGGCTTCCCGGCGACCGTGGGCCTCGGCCTGGACGTGCCCGCGATGGCGGCGGGCGCCGCCCTGGCGGGGGCGGGCATGTCCTTCTGGGGCGTGATGTGGGCGACCAGTGTGCAGACCCAGGTCCCGGCGGACGTCCTGAACCGCATCCACGCCTACGAGGTGGCGGGCTCGCTGGCGATGATGCCGGTCGGCCAGGCCCTGGCGGGCCCCTCCGCCTCCGCCCTCGGCGCCGAGAACGTGCTCCTGATCGCGGGCGTGATGAGCGTGGTCGTCGCCGCGATCCTGCTCGCGGTACGTCCCATACGGGACCTGGAACGCGCCGACGCCCCGGCCGCCCGCTCACTGCCCGCCGACGAGCCGGAACGCGCCCGCGCCGAATAAACCGGTGCGCGACCGGCGAGCCGAGTGCGGTATGGTTGCCCTGTCCGTTCGGCCCGGGGAAACCCCAGGTCAGACGGGATCGGGACGTGGCGCAGCTTGGTAGCGCACTTGACTGGGGGTCAAGGGGTCGCAGGTTCAAATCCTGTCGTCCCGACCAGCTTCACAGCAGGTCGAAGGCCGTCTTCTCATCGAGAGGACGGCCTCAGCCATGTCCGGCCCCCTACAGCCGGACCGTCAGTTCGATGGCCACCCGGTCGCCCGCCGACAGGCCCTGCGGTTTGCGGACCGCGGCCTTCAGGGGCAGGAGGTAGCAGCCGTCCTTCGGGAACAGGGACGTCGTGAACTCCACCACGCCGATGCGGGCGTCCACGGGAATCACACCCCAGCCGTACGTGGCCGTGGAGGCCACTTCACGGATGTCGGCGGACTCCTCGTCCGGTACGGGAACGAAGTAGTACGGGGAGGGACCGCGCCACTCGATGACCTGGCCGGTGAAGGCGAGTTCCAACAGGCAGCCTCGTTTCGAAGAGACGACAGACGGCCGGGCCGGCCGACGGGTGTCGGCCGGCCCGGAGGCGGGGCGGTCCGCTCAGACCAGGTCGAAGCGGTCCAGGTCCATGACCTTGGCCCATGCCGCGACGAAGTCGGTCACGAACTTCTCCTTCGCGTCGTCGCTCGCGTAGACCTCCGCGAGTGCCCGCAGCTCGGAGTTGGAGCCGAAGACCAGGTCGGCGCGGGTACCGGTCCACTTGACCTCGCCCGAGGCCAGGTCACGGCCCTCGAAGGTGGTCTGGTCCGGAGAGGTCGCCGACCACTTCGTACCCAGGTCGAGCAGGTTGACGAAGAAGTCGTTGGTCAGCCTGCCCGGGGTCTCGGTGAGGACACCGTGCTTGGAGCCGTTGTGGTTGGCGCCCAGCACCCGCAGACCGCCGACCAGGACGGTCATCTCCGGCGCGGTCAGGGTGAGCAGGTTCGCCCGGTCCAGCAGCAGGTACTCGGCGCCCAGGCGGTTGCCCTTGCCGAGGTAGTTGCGGAACCCGTCGGCGGTCGGCTCAAGCGCCGCGAACGACTCGACGTCCGTGTGCTCCTCGGTCGCGTCCACGCGGCCCGGCGAGAACGGCACCTCGACCTCGACACCGGCGTCCTTGGCGGCCTTCTCCACGGCGGCCGAACCACCGAGGACGATCAGGTCGGCGAGGGAGACCTTCTTGGCGCCCGCGGCGTTGAACTCCGCCTGGACACCCTCCAGGACGCGCAGCACCTGGGCCAGCTCGTCGGGGTTGTTGACCTCCCAGCCGCGCTGCGGCTCCAGGCGGATCCGGGCGCCGTTGGCGCCACCGCGCTTGTCGCTGCCGCGGAACGTCGAGGCCGACGCCCACGCGGTGGACACGAGCTGGGAGACGGTCAGACCCGAGTCGAGGAGCTTGGCCTTCAGCGCGGCGACGTCGGCGGCGTCGATCGGCTCGCCCTCGGCCTCCGGCAGCGGGTCCTGCCACAGCAGCGTCTCCTCCGGGACCTCCGGGCCGAGGTACAGCGACTTCGGGCCCATGTCACGGTGGGTCAGCTTGTACCAGGCGCGCGCGAAGGCGTCCGCGAACTCCTCCGGGTTCTCGTAGAAGCGGCGCGAGATCGGCTCGTAGATCGGGTCGTAGCGCAGCGACAGGTCGGTGGTGAGCATCCGCGGGCGGTGCTTCTTCTCCGGGTCGAAGGCGTCCGGGATGATCTCCGGGGCGTCCTTGGCGATCCACTGGTGGGCACCGGCCGGGCTGGTGTCCGGCTCGTACTCGTACTCGAAGAGGTTCTTGAAGAAGCCGTTGCTCCACTGGGTCGGGGTCGACGTCCAGATGACCTCAAGGCCGGAGGTGATGGCGTCCTTGCCGACGCCGGTGCCGTAGGTGTTCTTCCAGCCCAGGCCCTGCTCCTCCATGGAGGCGGCCTCGGGGTCGGCGCCCACGTGGTCGGCGGGACCGGCGCCGTGGGTCTTGCCGAAGGTGTGGCCACCGGCGATGAGGGCGACGGTCTCCTCGTCGTTCATCGCCATCCGGCGGAAGGTCTCACGGATGTCGCGGGCGGCGGCGATCGGGTCCGGGTTGCCGTTGGGGCCCTCGGGGTTGACGTAGATCAGACCCATC
Organism: Streptomyces sp. DI166; assembly: GCF_900091315.1. GTDB lineage: Bacteria > Actinomycetota > Actinomycetes > Streptomycetales > Streptomycetaceae > Streptomyces > Streptomyces fuscus. Next base: position 62,765 of record NZ_FLSP01000001.1, on the reverse strand, counting down.
TGGACCGCGGCGAGCGGGTTCTCCAGCTCACGGTCGCCCGAGTAGCGCTGGTCGTCGAGCCAGGTCTGCTCGGGACCCCAGTACACGTCCTCGTCGGCCTCCCAGACGTCCTCGCGGCCACCCGCGAAGCCGAAGGGCTTGAAGCCCATCTGCTCAAGCGCCACATTGCCGGTGAGGATCATCAGGTCGGCCCAGGAGATGGACTGGCCGTACTTCTTCTTCACCGGCCACAGCAGACGGCGGGCCTTGTCCAGGTTGCCGTTGTCCGGCCAGCTGTTCAGCGGCGCGAAGCGCTGCTGACCGGCACCGGCGCCACCGCGGCCGTCGCTGATGCGGTAGGTGCCCGCGCTGTGCCAGGCCATACGGATCATCAGCGGGCCGTAGTTGCCGAAGTCGGCCGGCCACCAGTCCTGCGAGGTGGTGAGCACCTCGGCGATGTCCCGTTTCACGGCCGCGAGGTCCAGGTTCTTGAACGCCTCGGCGTAGTCGAACTCCTCGTCGAGCGGGTTCGTCGCCGGCTGGTTCGTGGCAAGGATCTTCAGGTTGAGGCGCTCCGGCCACCACTGGCGGTTGCCGCCGCCCTGGGTCGGGTGCAGGGCACGTCCGTGCGCGACCGGGCAGCCCCCCGTCTCCTCCGTCTTCGGATCGGTGACGATTGCGTCGGGGTTCTCAGCCATGGCGAATCCTTCCGGGCTTGGTGGATCTCGTGCTCAGGGAGTCCGTGCGGTCGAGCAGTCCGGGCATACGCCCCAGTAGATGACCTCGGCCTCGTCGATCGCGAAGCCGTGGTCGTCGGAGGCGGTCAGACAGGGTGTGTCGCCCACCGCGCAGTCGACGTCGGCGATCGCGCCGCACGACCGGCACAGCAGGTGGTGGTGGTTGTCCCCCACGCGCCCCTCGAACCGGGCCGGGCTGCCGGCCGGCTCGATACGACGGACGAGCCCCGCCGTGGTCAGGGCGTGCAGGCCCTCGTACACGGCTTGCAGGGAGACATGGCCCACGCGGTCCCGTACGCCGGAGGCGATCGCCTCGACCCCCAGGTGGTCGCCGCCGCGGACGGTCTCCAGCAGGGCGACCCGGGCGGCCGTGACCCGCAGGCCGACGGCGCGCAGCTCCTCGGCGGTGGACGGGGTTCCGGACGAGCTCATGCGCCGAACCTACCCTCAAAAACACGAACGGTTCAAGAAAACGAACCAGTCCAATTTAGGTCGCGCTCCGGGCAGGGCGGGGAGGGGCGTCGCGGCACCCTCCCGCACACCCCTCGCCTCCGCCTCGGGGCTCGCACGAGAAACGCTCCGGGAGCGTCAGATCACGCACCCCACATGCGCCAGCGCCTGCTTCAGCAGCACGCCGTGGCCGCCCGGCATCTCGCTCTGCACCGCGGGCGACAGTGCCTCCTGGGGGCTGAACCACACCAGGTCGAGGGCGTCCTGCCGGGGGCGGCAGTCGCCGGTCACCGGCACCACGTAGGCGAGGGAGACGGCGTGCTGGCGCGGGTCGTGGTACGGCGTGATGCCCTGGGTCGGGAAGTACTCCGCCACCGTGAAGGGCTGCAGGGAGGTCGGGACGCGGGGCAGGGCGACCGGGCCGAGGTCCTTCTCCAGGTGGCGCAGGAGCGCGTCGCGCACCCGCTCGTGGTGCAGCACGCGGCCGGAGACCAGGGTCCGGCTGACCGTCCCGTCGGGTCCGATCCGCAGCAGCAGGCCGATGCTGGTCACCTCGCCGCTGTCGTCGACGCGCACGGGTACGGCCTCGACGTACAGGATCGGCATCCGGGCGCGGGCCATCTCCAGCTCGTCGGAGGTCAGCCAGCCGGGGGTGGTTTCGGTCATATCAGACATTGAGTGATCATACTTTCCGGGATCGACGCGCGTTCAGTCGCGACAGGGGACAGGTGCGGAGGGAAGTCCGTACAGGCGGCGGGCGTTGCCGGAGCCCGTCCACCGGACGAGGCGTAACGCGTCGTCCGGGCTCAGCTCGTCGGCGTCCACGCGGTCCTGGAGCAGTGCGCCCAGGCCCCGGCGGAAGGACACCGCCCCCAGCAGATGGAACTCGGCGAGGCCGTAGGCGTCGGAGCTGTACAGCAGTTTGCGGAACGGGGTGATCTCCAGCGCCTCCTCCAGAACGGCACGCGCGCGTGCGGGGCCGACATGGTGCAGGGTCAGCCCCACATCGAGGTACACCTGCTCGAACACCGCGGCCAGATAGGCGGCTTGCCGCTGGTACGGCCAGCAGTGCAGGAGCAGCACGGGAATCGTGCCCGCGATCAGCCGCAGCCAGTCCGTCAGCAGGGCCGGGTCCGCGCCGGCCAGCCGGAGGTCACCGTCCCCGAACCCGGTGTGCAGTTGCAGCGGCAGCCCCAGGTCCACGGCCGTCCACAGCAACTCCCGTACCAGCACCGGGTCGTCGAGCCGTCCTCCCGCCGCCAGCCAGCGCCGGGCCGCCTCGGTGACCTCCGCCCGCGTCGGACGCGCCGGGTCCAGCGCGAAGCCGGTCCGGTAGGCGGCCACGGACTTCACCGCCACCACACCGGGCGCCCGCACGGCGTCCTCGGCGGCCCGGCGGAAGGCGGCGGTGTACTCGTCCGGCTCGACGCCCGCCCGCGCGACCGACTCGGCGACGCTCTCCAGCCGTACGACCTCGAAGGCGGCGGCACCGGCCGCCCGGGCCAGCTCGTGCGGCGAGGTGAGGGGGAGCGGGGCGTACCCGGTGTCCACGCACAGCGCGTCCACTCCCGCGGCGGCCAGGAAGCGCCGGTTCACCTCGTCCGGGCCGAGGTCCGCGCGGCGGGCCAGGTAGGCGTCCGGCGAGGCGTGCCGGGGCAGGTCCAGCACGGGGGCGCAGTGGCGGCGTACGGCGACGCCCGCCGGGGTGTCGAACGGGGAGATCCCGGGCCAGGCGGCGCCCTCGGTCAGCAGGGACTCGAAGCCGGACGGGTCCAGCGGCCCGGTCGTCACGCCGTGGCAGTGGTGGTCGACGAGCCGGAGCGCGGCCAGCGCCTCGTGCACGGGGCCCGTCACCTCAGTACCGCCAGCGGTAGGCCGCCGCGACCGCCGCGTCGTCGAACCCGGCCACGGCGGCGGTCTCGCCCTCCCGTACGGCGATCACCGCGTCGGCGAGGACCGGGCCCAGCGCGGTGCGCAGCACCTCGTCGGCGCGGAACGCCTCGACGGCCTCGGCGAGGGAGGCCGGCAGCCGCCGCACGCCCCGGGCGCGGGCCTGCTCGGGGCTCAGGGCGGCGGGGTCGCCGGTGGTCTCCTCGGGAAGGGTCGCCGACTCGGCCATGCCGTGCAGCCCGGCCGCGATCACCGAGCCCAGGGCGAGATAGGGGTTGGCGGCGAGGTCGACCGGCTTGATCTCGATGTTGGCGGCCTGGTCGCGCAGCCCCTGGGTGCCGGTGATCACCCGGACGCCCGCCTCGCGGGTCTCCCGGCCCCAGGCCGTGAACACCCCCGCCCACTGGGAAGGTTTGAGGCGCAGATAGCTGGCCGGGCTGGGCGCGGTGACCGCCGTCAGCGCGGGCAGACGGCCGAGCACTCCGGCCGTGAAGGATTCCGCGTCGGCCGTCATGCCGTGGCGGCGGTCCCCGCCCGCGTGCAGATTGGCGCCGTCGCGCCAGGCGGAGACATGGAGGTGGCCGCCGTTGCCGACCCCCTCGGCGAAGACCGCGGGCGCGAACGACACCACCAGGCCGTGCCGCCGGGACACCGCCCGGATCGTCTGCCGGACCAGCACGCTGCGGTCGGCCGCCGCCACCGGGTCCAGCGCGCCCACCGACAGTTCGAACTGCCCCGCCGCGTACTCGGGATGGACCTGGTCGACGTCCACGCCCTGCTCCGCCAGCGCGGCCAGCAGTTCGGCGAGGCAGTCGCTCAACTCCACCTGCCGCATGGCGCCGTACGCCGGCCCCGTGACCGACGGCCTGAACTCGCCCTCGGCGGCGGGGCCGTGGCCGACGGCCCACTCGATCTCGACGGAGGCACGGAAGGTCAGCCCCCGGCGCGCGGCGTCCGCGACCAGGTGCCGCAGGAAGGTGCGCGTGCAGGCCGGGTGCCGCTCTCCCTCCTGGGTGATCCGGTCGACGGGGGCCCACGCCCAGCCGGGCTGCGCGGCCAGCACCACCAGCCGGTCCAGGTCGGGGTAGAGGCGCAGATCGCCGTCCGGGGAGCCGAGGACATCGGTGGTGACGATGGAGTCGTTCGCCAGGAAGGTGTCGAACACCGGGGACATCCCGACGCCCCACGCCGCCGCCGAGGCCAGCTTGGCCGTCGGGACCGTCTTCACCCTGGCGATCCCCGCGGTGTCGACGTAGGCCAGCACGATGCCGTGCACACCCCGCCCGGACAGCTCCCCGCTCAGCGCGGTGGCCCGCTCGATGTCTCCGGGACGTCCCCCGGGCACGGGATCGGCAAGGGTGGTCATGCGCTCTCCTCGTCGAGCTGGGCCGCGGAACTCGCTGTGGGCGTCAGGGTTTCACGGCCACCGCGCCGTACTGCGGCACCACCACGGGAGAGTCGGAGCCGGCCCGCCACACCGAGCAGGACACCAGGCCCGGTTCGAGCAGCTCCAGGCCCTCGAAGAAGGTCATGATCTCCGCGCCGGTGCGGGCGGTGATCGGGGGAGTGGCGTTCTTGTTCCAGAACTCCATCGCCGGGACCTGGCCCGCGCCGCCCACCTCGTCGTCGGTGGTGGGGTGGGTCAGCACCAGGAAGCTGCCGGACGGGACGGCGGCCATGACACGGGTCGCGATGTCCCGCGCCTTGTCGTCGTCGAGGACGAAGTTGAGGATGCCGAGCATCATCACCGCGACCGGCTGGGTGAAGTCCAGGGTGCCGGAGGCGCGTTCGAGGATCGCCTGCGGGTCGTGCACATCGGCGTCGATGTAGTCGGTACGGCCGTGCGGCGTGCCGGTGAGCAGGGCGCGGGCGTGCGCCAGCACGATCGGGTCGTTGTCGACGTAGACGATCCGCGCGTCCGGGGCGACCCGCTGGGCGATCTCGTGGGTGTTGTCTCCGGTCGGCAGCCCGGTGCCGATGTCCAGGAACTGCCGTACGCCGTGCTCCTCGGCGAGGAACCGTACGGCCCGGCCGAGGAACTCGCGGTCCGCGCGGGCGATGTCCCGGATGACCGGGAACATCCCGGCGACCTGCTCGCCGACCTGCTGGTCCACGGCGTAGTTGTCCTTGCCGCCGATCCAGTAGTTCCAGACGCGCGCGTTGTGGGCCACACCGGTGTTCAGCTGTGCGGACCCGTCCGCCGGGGTGCGGCCTTCGGTCACGGCTCGTCCTCTCCTCGGGCGCACGGCCGCATCCGGCCGCGTGGGGCCATTGTGCCGTCCCTTGATCCACTTGTCTGCGGAATCGGTACAGGATCAACGGCGGTTGGCCTGCGAGAGGGTGAACCTCACGGGAGAACGCCCGGGTTCGGGTCAGCTCTGCGGAGTCTTTCCGGCCAGCACGTCCTCCAGGCGCGGGGTGCCGTTCTCGACGGCCTCCTCGATGGAGTCGTCCTCGACGCCGTCCAGTCCGCCCGCGGTGACCGTGATGGCGTTGTCGTCCACGCGGACGGCCGCGATCTCCTGGGTGAGGGTGGCCGCCGAGCCGTCGGCCGTGCCCTTGACCGTGACCCGCAGACCCTGGCGGGCGTCGCCCTCGTCCGGCACGGAGATCTCGATCACCTGCACGGTCCGCTTCCCGCTGTCGCCGCCGGTCATCTCGAACTGGTCGCACTTCTCGGGCAGCGACTTCAGCCAGTCCATCGAGTCGGACAGCGCGTCCGCGTCGTAGGAGGCGACCTGGTACAGCAGCCGGGAGTCGCCCTCCTCGAAGCCGCGCAGCGCCGACGCGCCGGACGGCTTGCCGAGCAGGTCCTCGCTGTAGAGGCGGTCCATCAGCTGCTGGCAGTCGGCGGCGTCGGACTTGCCGGTGATGAAGTCGTTCACGTCGACGGTGCCGATGAGCAGGGAGTCGCGCCAGCTCGCGGCGTCGTCGACCTGGGTCCAGTCGTCCTCGATGTCCTTCTCGGTGATCAGCGCGGACCTCGCCCCCTCCTGGGTGAGGGTCGCGGGTGCCGTGGTCTGCGCCGCGAGCGGGGAGGCGGAGGCGACGTCCCGGGCGCCGGTTCCGCTGCTGTCGTCGCCGTCCGAGCAGGCGGCGCAGGTCAGCAGGGCGGCTGCGGACAGGGCCGAGGCGAGGGCGTGGACGGTACGGGAGCGGGTCATCGCGGGGGCCTCCTGAGAACGTGACGCGTTCCCCCAGCGCATCACCGGCCCACGCCGCCCACCACCCGCACCGGCCCGAACGGGTGAGCGGCGGGGGCTCGGGCGACGGCGCGGACACGGGGGGCGGCCGGGCAGCTCGAACGCGCCGCCCGGCATGCCCGGCCCCGGCGGGCGTCAGGGCTTGAACGCGACCCCGCCGTACAGCGAGACGGGGCCGTCGCCGAGGGGCTCCTCGTCGCGGGCGAGGTCGGGGCGCCAGTCCCGTACGGACACGATGCCCGGGTCCACCAGGTCGAGTCCCTTGAAGAAGCGGCTCACTTCGGCGTGGCTGCGGGCCACGAGGGTCACGCCGCCCGCCGCGTACCGCTCGATGCCCTCGCGGACGTTCTCCGGCTCGAAGTCGGCCGTCATGCAGGACAGGACCAGGCAACTGCCCGGCGCCAGCGCCCCGACGAGGGTGTCGACCAGGTCGTACGCGCCGTCCGCGTCGGCGACGAAGTGCAGCAGCGCGATCAGCGACAGGGCGATCGGGCGGTCGAAGTCCAGGACGCGGGCCGCCTGTTCGAGGATCACGCCCGGCTCACGGGCGTCCGCCTGCGCGTACTCCGTGACGCCCTCCGGTGTGCCGCGCAGCAGCGCCTCGGCGTGCCTCAGGACGATCGGGTCGTTGTCGACGTAGACCACGCGCGTGTCCGGCGCGTACGACTGGGCGATCTGGTGCAGGTTGGGCTCGGTCGGGATGCCCGTGCCTATGTCCAGGAACTGGCGGATTCCGGCCGCTCCGGCGAGATGGCGGGTGGCGCGCTGCATGAACCAGCGGTTGCTGCGCGCGGCCCGCGGCGCGCCCGAGTCGATCGCCATGATCTGCCGGCCGAGCGCCTCGTCGACCGGGTAGTTGTCCTTGCCGCCGAGGTACCAGTCGTACACCCGGGCCGGATGGGGCCGGGTCGTGTCGATGTGGACAGCCGGCTCGGTCCCGGTCACACGCCGCTCCTCTGCTCGCTCGACGGGGCGTCGCGGGCAGTGTTTCACGATCATGTGACCGGGACGGAGACTGTGTTCGGCCACCTCACCAACGGAGTTCGGCCACCTCGTGACCGCCCTTTACTGGCTCCGCGGCCAGTTCTCCGCGTCGAACATCCAGCGCTGCTTCTCCAGTTCGGCGGTGATGGTGATCAGGAGGTCCTGGGTGACGGGGTCGGCCTCTTCCGTGGCCTCGATGCGGTGGCGCAGGCGGCCGATGCTCTGCTCCAGGGAGGTCGCCATCAGCTCGATCGCCTCGGTGTCGCGCAGCCAGCCGTCCTCGGGGCCGGGCAGGGAGAAGGACGCCGCGACGGTCGCCGGGCGGCCGTCCGGCGGGACGCCCAGGGCGGCGGCGCGTTCGGCGACCGTGTCGGAGAAGGCGCGCGCGGAGGAGACGATCTCGTCCAGCTGGAGGTGGATGGAGCGGAACCTCGGTCCGACGACCGTCCAGTGCGCCTGCTTCCCGATGAGGGACAGGCCGAGCAGGTCGACCAGGGTGTCCTGGAGGGCCTCGCCGGCGATCCGGCGCTCCTTGTCGGGCAGGGTGCTCTTCACTGTCTCGGTCATGAGGCGCTCCTCTTGTTCGTCGTGTGCTGCCTACGGAGCAGTACGGCGCGTTCCTCCTCGCAGGTGCCGCCCCAGATGCCCGCGACCTCGCCGGTGTGCAGCGCGAAGTCCAGGCACTGCGTGCTCACCGGGCAGCCCGCGCACACCCGTTTCGCGTCGGCGGCCTCGCGCAGCGCGGGGCCTCTGCGGCCCACGGGAAAGAACAGCTCGGGGTCCTCGTCCACGCAGGCCGCGCGTCGCAACCACTCCATGCGGCGGCGGGTGCCCAGGTCACTCCGGGACAAACGCGGCAGCCGGGCGTCTCACTCCTCGAACACGCCGTCCAGGAACCGGACGAGGTCGGCGAGGACCTGGGCCTTGTTGGTCTCGTGGAACACCTCGTGCCGGGCGCCGGGGTAGATGTGCTCGGTCAGCCGCTCGCCCCGCAGCCCGGCCACGCCGGACCGGCTTCCGGCGAGCGGAACCAGCCGGTCGTCGTCGCCGTGCAGCCACAGCAGGGGCAGTCCGCCGATGTCCCCGCCCTGGGACACGGTCTCCAGGGTCGCCGCGAACGCCTCCACCGTCGGCCGTTTCATCGGCCCGTGCCAGACCAGCGGATCGGCGGCGTACGCGGCACCCACCGCCGGGTCGCGGGAGAGCGCGCCCGGACTGATCGGGGTGTCGGGGATCTCGTCCAGGGCGAGCAGCCGGCGCGGCAGCGGCCAGTCCCCGATGACCGGCCCGGACAGCACCAGCGCGGCCAGTTCGGCGCCGTACCGCTGGGCGAAGCGGGCCGCGACCAGACCGCCCATGGAATGCCCGACCATGACCAGCGGGACACCCGGGTGGACGGACCGGGCCAGCTCGGCGACCGTGTGCACATCGGTGACGACGTCCTCGAAGTCCTCGATCAGCACTCGCTCGCCCGCCGACTTCCCGTGCCCCGCGTGATCGGGCGCGAACACGGCCGCGCCGTGCCCCGTCAGCACCGCGGCCACCCCCTCGTACCGGCCGGAGTGCTCCCCGTAGCCGTGCACCAGCAGCGCGCAGTAGCGCGGGGCGTGCCGCTGCCACTCCCGGACGGCGACGGGGCCGCGGGTTCCGGCGAGGCTGTGTGCGCGGGTGTCGGCCATGTCGCCTCCGGCGGTGTCGGTGCGGGTCCTGGAGGATCTTCCCAGGGCCGGGGTCGGCGGTCTATAGTCCTAAACTAGCGGTGCTAATTAAGAGGGTCGCAGGTCGCGGCAGGTCAAGGAGCCGCCCGCACTCTCGGTCAGGAGTTCTTCTCGTGCGTCCCGTCCACTTCGCGGCCGCCCGCCGCACGCCCATCGGCAAGCTGCGCGGAGCACTGTCCTCCGTACGCCCCGACGACCTCGCCGCCGCCGTGATCCGCGGTCTCGTCGCCGAGGTGCCCGCCCTCGATCCGGCGCGCGTCGACGACGTGTACTGGGGCGCCGCCAACCAGGCGGGCGAGGACAACCGCAACGTCGCCCGCATGGCCGCGCTGCTGGCCGGACTGCCCGAGTCGGTGCCCGGCGCCACCGTGAACCGGCTCTGCGCCTCCGGCCTCGAAGCCGTCACCACCGCCGCCCGCACCATCGCCGCCGGCGAGGCCGACATCGTGATCGCGGGCGGCTCCGAGTCGATGAGCCGCGCGCCCTTCGTACTGCCCCGCCCCGACGAGGCCCTGCCGCACCGCATCGAAACCGCCGACACCCGGCTCGGCTGGCGGCTGGTCAACCCGGCGATGAAGGACCTGCACGGGCTGCTGTCCATGGGGGAGACCGCGGAGGAGGTCGCTGCCCGGTACGGCGTCTCGCGCGAACGGCAGGACGAGTTCGCGCTGCGCAGCCACCGGCTGGCCGCCGAGGCGCGCAAGAACGGCCACTTCGACCACGAACTGCTTCCGGTGGAGCGCCCCGACGGGGTCGTCGTCGACCGTGACGAATGCGTCCGCGAGGACACCTCGATCGAGAAGCTCGCCCGGCTCAAGCCCGTCTTCCGCCAGGGCGGCACGGTCACCGCGGGCAACGCCTCGCCGATGAACGACGGCGCGGCCGGACTCCTCCTCGTCAGCGAGGAGGCGCTGAACGAACTCGGGCTCGAATCGCTCGGCCGTTACGTCGCCGGGGCCTCCGCGGGTGTGCACCCGGACGTCATGGGCATCGGGCCGGTGCCGGCCACCCGGAAGGTCCTCGCGCGGGCCGGGTGGAGCGTGGCGGACCTCCAGGAGGCCGAGTTCAACGAGGCGTTCGCCGCCCAGGCGCTGGCCTGCGTGGACCAGCTCGGCGTCGACCCGGAGCTGGTCAACCCCAGCGGCGGGGCGATCGCGCTGGGCCACCCGCTGGGCTGCTCGGGCGCGCGGATCCTGACCACCCTGCTGCACCGTATGCGGCGCACCGGCGCCGAGCGCGGGCTCGCCACCATGTGCGTCGGGGTCGGCCAGGGCAGCGCGGTGCTGGTGGAGCGCCACTGAACACCCGGCCCCGGTTCCCGGCCTGTCACCTGATGAGACGGCTCTGACGGCGTTGATTGAATGTGCATAGCATCGGTCCCCGCATGGACACGATGACGCTGTGGCACATCACCGGCTGGCAGTTCGCCGCGCTCGCCTTCGCGGCGCTGCTGGTCGGCTTCTCGAAGACCGCCGTGAGCGGGGCCAACACGGTCAGCCTGGCGATCTTCGCCGCGGTGCTGCCCGCCCGCGCCTCCACGGGCGTACTGCTCCCGCTGCTGATCGCCGGTGACGTGCTCGCCGTCCTCACCTACCGCCGGCACGCCCACTGGCCCACGCTGTGGCGGCTGTTCCCGGCGGTCGCGGCCGGAGTCGTCGTCGGCACGGTGTTCCTGATGTGGGCCGACGACGGCGCCGTCCGGACCTCGATCGGGGCGATCCTGCTGATGATGGCGGCGGTGACGGTGTGGCGGCGCCGGGCCGCCGAGACCGAGCCGGACCCGGACGCCGTGGTCACCCGCGGCGGCCGGATCAAGGCCCGTTCCTACGGAGTGCTCGGCGGATTCACCACCATGGTCGCCAACGCGGGCGGCCCGGTGATGTCGCTGTACCTCCTCTCGGCGGGCTTCCGGAAGCTGGGCTTCCTGGGCACCTCAGCCTTCTTCTTCCTGATCGTCAACGTGTCCAAGGTGCCCTTCAGCGCGGGGCTCGGCCTGATCGACGGGAACTCGCTGCTCCTTGACGCCGCGCTCGTGGCGTTCGTGGTGCCCGGCGCGTTGATCGGCAAGTGGGCTGTGAACCGGATCAACCAGCGGCTGTTCGAGCAGCTCGTCATCGCGGCGACCGTGGTGGGCGGGGTGCAGCTCCTGCTGCCGTGATGCCCCTGGCCGGCACTCAGGGAGCGATACCGATCCCGGGGACGTGACTCCACGCCCGCTCCCGCGCCGCCGACATGGCCGGCCACCGCAGCCCGCCCGGCCGGGGCTCGACCCGCGAGGCGTAGGAGCCGGGCCGGAAGCCGGTGTCGTAGAAGCAGGCGCCCGAGCACGAGGCCGCGACCGACCTCGGCGTCGGCCGTATCCCGGTCCGCACCCAGCGGTCCAGCGCCGCGATCGAGGCCGCGTACTCCGCGCCGCTCAGCTCGCTGTGCTCGGACTCCCGGGTGAACGTCTGCACCAGGTGCCGCTCCCTGCCCGCGCCCCGGAGCGTCTCCCGGTACGCCGACTCGTGCTCCACGAAGGCCGTCGGATCGTCGATGGCGTGCAGGGTGAGGACGGGGACACGGACGTCGCCGGTCAGGTCGCTGTCGTAGGACAGGTCCCGCACCGCTGTGGGATCGGCGGAGAAGCGCTCCACCCCGGCGTTCAGAGCGGCGTCGTCGTGCGAACCGGAGTAGCGCACGCCCCGGTTGGAGAACGGGTTCCGGCCGCCGAGCCGCTCGTGCACGATGTCGCGGAAGGTGAAGGTCGCGAACCGCAGATGCGACTCCAGGGTGCGCTCCGGGATGCCGGTGACCCCGAGGATGTCGTCGAGGTTCCGCTGCTGCTCGGCCGTACGGTCCTCCGGGGCCGAGGCGTAGCCCGTGCACTCCTGGAGCCGGGCGCGCAGACCCGCCGAGGTCATCGTGGAACCGGCGCGCAGGCCCTGCCACAGCGGGTACTGGCGTTCGCTCGGCCGCGGATGGTTCCTGCAGTAGTACTGGTAGACCACGCGCAGGTCGACCCGGTAGTCGTAGCCGCGCGAGCCGCCGCCCAGCACACCGTTGGTGAGCAGGGCGCCGTCGTAGTGGCCGCGGTAGGTCTCGGCGACCTTCGCGGCGACGTTCCCGCCCCACGACTGCCCGTGCACATACGTCCGCTCCGGCTCGCCGAACTCCTCGACGAACAGCCGCCGTACGCTCTCGGTGTCCGCCGCGGCCATCCGCGTGCCGTAACCGCCGCGCCGGTACGACGAACCGGCCCACGCGTACCCCTGGTCCACCATCACCGACCAGCGGCCCAGGTCGTCGACGCTGCGCTTGGGGTCGGACGCCGCGCCCAGGTCGGGGCCGCCGTGGGCGTGGACGACGAGGGAGCCGTTCCAGTCGCGGGGGACGGCGATGGCGTAGTGGGCGCCGTTGGCGTCCTGCCCGGTGTAGCAGGTGGCCTCGGCTTCGAGCGGTGCCGGGCAGGGGGTGGGGGTGGGGCCGCTCGTGGCCGCGCCCGCCGGTGCGGCCCCGGTGAGGGCGCCGATGGCCAGGGCGGCCAGGCAGGCGGCAAGTCCCTGTCTCAGTGCGCGTGTTGTCGTCCCGTTCAAGGCGCTTCTCCTCGTCTTCCTCGACGTCGGGGCGCGATGCTAGGCAGCGTCGGAGGGCGGGGAACACCGTCTGATCGTTTGTGTTCATAGAGTTCGCCGACGGGGAGTGCCGTCGGCGCCGGGTGACCGTAGGCTCACCCCATGTCCCCGCACGTCCTGATCCTCGGCGGCACCACCGAGGCCCGAGAACTCGCCGCCGCGCTCACCGCCCTGCCGGGCCTCCGGGTCACCACCTCGCTCGCGGGCCGTGTGTCCCGCCCGGGGACCGTCACCGGCGAGGTGCGCATCGGGGGCTTCGGTGGCGCGGAGGGACTGGCGCGGTGGCTGCGCGAGGAGCGGGTGGACGCCCTGGTCGACGCCACACACCCGTTCGCCGAGGAGATCACGTCGAACGCGGCCCGCGCCGCGGCGGCGACCGGCGTCCCGTCGGTCGTCCTGCGCCGCCCGGGCTGGCAGCCGGGCCCGGAGGACCGCTGGAGCCCGGTGCCGTCCCTGTCGGCGGCGGCCGACCTGCTCCCGGCCCTGGGCCGCCGGATCTTCCTCACCACCGGCCGTCTGGGCCTGCCCGCCTTCGCCCACCTGACCGACCTGCACTTCGTCGTACGCTCCGTGGAACCCCCGGACCCCCCGCTCCCACCCCGCACCGAAGTCCTCCTGGCCCGGGGCCCGTTCACCGCGGACGAGGAGACGGCCCTGCTCTCGGCCCACTGCATCGACGTGCTGGTGACCAAGGACAGCGGCGGAACGGCCACCTCGGCGAAGCTGACAGCGGCACGACGGCTGGCGCTGCCGGTGGTCGTCGTCCAGCGCCCCGCACTGCCGGAGGGCGTGGAGGCGGTACCGGATGTGGCGGGGGTGCTGGCGCGGCTGGGGGTGGGGTGACGCCGCGGGCCGGGCTCAGTCCGCCACGACCGACGCCCGCATCCGGTCGATCACGCGCAGTACCTCCGTGCGGTTCTTCGCGAGCTTGACCCAGGCCGGCAGCCTGGCCACCACGGTCATCTTGCGGCCGTGCTCGTACCAGGGGTCGCGTTCGCGCAGGTCCGCCGCGACGAAGCGGCGGATCAGATCGAGGTGTTCCAGGTTGTACGCCCAGAGCTCACCGTGCCGGGTCCCGGTCCGCAGCCACAGCGCGGGCCAGGTGCCGTTGGCGGCGGGCCCGCACCGGCCGCAGGAACGGCAGATCACCCGGGCGTGCTCGAAACGGGCGAGCCGGGCGCAGCGCGGGCAGCGGACCAGGATCGAGTCGCGGAAGTCGTACCGCGTGGCGCCGGGGTCGTGGAAGCGGGCGGGGGCCGGGGACATGGGGCGATCATGGGCGGGGCGGCCGTCCGGTGGCAACCGACTTTCAGCGGGCGCCGACCGCCGCACGCTCCCCGAGGCTGCTCGGCAGGCCGCTGCTGAGGTCCTCGATCAGCAGGCGTTTGGCGATGGAGTCGACGGCGGCGCGCAGGGCCTCGTTGGAGGGGCGGCCGATGTCCTGTTCGACCTGCTGGGCCAGCCAGGCGCCCCACGCGCGGGAGATGACCTCGGCCTCGCGGGCGCCCGCCGGGGTGTGGGAGAGCAGGGAGCCGTCGCGGGTCAGATACCCCTCGTCCACCATGCGGTCGAACACCGGGAGCAGCACCTCCGGAGGCACACGGCGGCGGGCCGCGATCAGGCCGAGACTGGCGTGCCCGACCACCCGGTGCAGCAGCTCCACCTGCATCACCGCCCAGGCTCCGGCCACGTCGAGCCGGGTGTCGGAGTTCAGCACCAGCCGACGCGCGGTGTCCAGGTCCGTACTGCCGATGATCTTCGCGACCGACGCCTCCAGCACCGCCTGCGAGTCGGCGCCGCGCGGCTGGGCGAAGCCCTCGCCCATGTCGGTCGAGCCCATGCGGGCGCTGTCGCGAAGCTGCACCTGCTTGAGGAAGAGCGAGACGACGAAGCCCAGCGCCGCCACCGGCACCGTCCACAGGAACACCGTCTGGAGGGTGTCCGCGTAGGCGTCGACGATCGGCGCGGCGACGTCGGGGGGCAGCTCGTGCAGGCCCTCCGGGCTCGTCGCCGCCCGGGCCACGACCGCCGGGTCCGCACCGGGCACCTGGGACGCCTCGGCGATGCCTTGGCGCAGGTTCGGGGCGAGGCTGTTGGTGTAGATCGTGCCGAAGACGGCCGTACCGAAGGAACTGCCGAGCGTACGGAAGAAGGTGACCCCGGAGGTCGCGGTGCCGAGGTCGGCGTAGTCGACGGTGTTCTGCACGGCGATCGTCAGCACCTGCATGCACAGGCCGATGCCGGTGCCGAGCACGAACATGTACAGCGACTCCCGCCACGCCCCGGTCGACGGCCCCATCAGGGACATCAGGTACAGGCCGACCGCCATCACCAGCGAGCCGACGACCGGGAACAGCCGGTACTTGCCGGTCTTGCTGACCACGTTGCCGCTGAACACCGACGCGATCAGCAGGCCGATCACCATCGGCAGCGTCCGTACGCCGGAGATCGTGGCGGAGTCGCCGTCGACGTACTGGAGGTAGCTCGGCAGGAACGTCATCGCGCCGAGCATGGCGAAGCCGACGATGAAGCTCAGCACCGAGCACACGGTGAAGACCGGGTTGCCGAACAGCCGCATGGGCAGCATGGGTTCGGCCGCCCGCGTCTCCACCCAGCAGAACAGGCCGAGGGCGATCACCCCGCCCACGAACAGACCGATGATGACGCCCGAGCCCCACGCGTACTCGTTGCCGCCCCAACTCGTCGCCAGGATCAGCGCGCTGGCACCGACCGAGACGAAGGCGATGCCCAGGTAGTCGATGAGGGGGCGGGCGGCGGCCTTCACGACCGGGATCGTGCGGGCCGCGGCGAACACGACGAGGACGGCGATGGGGACGTTGACGTAGAACGCCCAGCGCCAGGACAGATGGTCCGTGAACAGGCCGCCCAGCAGCGGCCCGATGACCGTCGCCACCCCGAACACCGCGCCGATCGCGCCCTGGTACTTGCCGCGCTCGCGCAGCGGGATCACATCGGCGATCAGCGCCATCGACGTGACCATGAGCCCGCCCGCGCCGACGCCCTGCATCGCCCGCCACACGATCAGCAGCGTCATGTTGCCCGCCAGGCCGCACAGGAACGAGCCCGTGATGAACACGATCGCCGAGACCTGGAAGACGACCTTGCGGCCGAACATGTCACCGAACTTGCCGACCAGGACCGTCGAGACCGTCTCGGCGAGCAGATAGGACGTCACCACCCACGACATGTGCTCCGCCCCGCCCAGGTCCGACACGATCGTCGGCAGCGCGGTGCCGACGATCGTCTGGTCCAGGGCGGCCAGCAGCATGCCGAGCACGATCGTCCCGAAGACGATGTTGCGGCGGCGCGCGTCCAGCACGGGGGGCTGCTCGGCGGCAGGCGGCCGTGCGGTGTCCTCGGCGACTGTCACGAGGAAACGATCACACCGGCGGCCGTGCCCCGCATGCCGGGCGGACCGCGCGGGTGGCTCAGACCTCGCGGGGGTTCCGGCGGAGCAGGTAGGTGTCCATGATCCAGCCCTTGCGCTCCCGGGCCTCGGCCCGCAGCCGCTCGATCCGGGGCGCCGCCTCCGCGATCGGACCGGAGTCGAGGATCTCGTCCGGGGTGCCGATGTACGCGCCCCAGTAGATATCGATGTCCTGGTCGGCGTACTGCCGGAAGGTCTGGTGGGCGTCCAGCATCACCACCACGTCGTCCACGCCCTCCGGGAACCCCTCGGCGAGCCGCCGCCCGGTGGTGATCTGCACGGGCCGGGCGACCCGATTCAGCCCCGTCCGGTGCCGGGCGACGAGCGCGGAGACACTGCTGATCCCGGGAATCACGTCGTACGCGAAGGTCACCCGCCCCCGCCCCAGCACTTCCTCCAGAATGCCGAGCGTGCTGTCGTACAGCGCCGGATCGCCCCACACCAGGAAGGCCCCGGTCTGCTCCTCGCCCAGCTCCTCGGTGATCATCCGCTCGTAGATCCCGGCGCGGGCGGAGCGCCAGTCGCCGACCGCGGGGGAGTAGGCGGAACCCCCGGCCTTGCGGTCCCGTTCCGGGTCGCGCGCCTCGACCACGCGGTACGTGCCCTCGGGCACATGTGCGTCCAGCAGGTCCCGGCGCAACTGCGTGAGGTCCGATTTCACCTCGCCCTTGTCCAGGACGAAGAAGACGTCCGTGTCCCGCAGCGCCCGGACCGCCTGGAGGGTGAGCTGGTCGGGGTCGCCCGCGCCGATGCCGATCACATGAATGGTTCGCACGCCCCGAGTCTGCCGCACCCCCGCGACGGCCCCGACACCGCCCGCGCTAACGCAGCCGGGGCGCGCGCTCCACGGCGTCGATCACCGCGGTACCGCCCTCCACCTCCGAGGCCAGCCGCCGCGCCCAGTCCGTCACCCCGGCCAGATCCATCCCGTACGGCCGCTCCCGTCCCGAGCCCGCCGCCCACTCCTCGACGGCGCCCGCGCCGCGCCGCAGCAGCCGGGCCCCGCCGGTGACATTGCCGCGGGCGGCATGGGTGAGCCCCACGGCGAGCTGGGCGAGCCCCCGCCACAGCTCACGCTCCTCCTCGGGCCCCGACTTCCAGGCGTCCTCGAAGACCTCGTGGGCGTGGAACGGCCTGCCGGCGTCCAGCAGCTCCTGCGCCTCGGCGACCGACTCCTCCGGCGCCCGTACGATCCCCTCGGGCTGCCGGGGCACGCCCTCGGCGCCGTACGGCAGGGGCCGACCGAGTCCGTCCCGGGGCCGCGCGTTGCGCGCCCGCCCCTCGGCGTCCCGGTCCCGTGCGTTCGACGATGCGCTGCCCATACGCCCGATTCTGCCTCGCCCCGGTGCCCGCTTCGGGCTGGGCCCCGGTGTGGGGTAAAGTGCTGTTCGCGCGATCACGCACCGCACGGTGCGATCGCACCGGGACGTGGCGCAGCTTGGTAGCGCACTTGACTGGGGGTCAAGGGGTCGCAGGTTCAAATCCTGTCGTCCCGACGGTGCGAAGGGTCTTCGCGGACGGGAGTCCGTGAGGGCCCTTTTCGTATGCTGTGAGTGAGGCACTTCTGCGGGGTGACCACCATGGCTCTGTACCGGGACCGGCGGCACGCGGGGCGGGAACTCGCCCGCGAGCTGCGGGAACGGGGCGATCTGGGGGATCCCCTGGTGCTCGCGCTGCCCCGGGGCGGGGTGACGGTGGCCGAGGAGGTCGCCCGCGCGCTCGGCGCGCCGCTCGATGTGCTGGTCGCCCGCAAGATCGGGGCGCCCTTCCAGGAGGAGCTGGGGGTCGGCGCGATCTGCGGGGACGATCCTCCGGTGTTCGACGCGGGGACGCTCGCGCACCTCGGGCTCACCGAGGACGAGCTGGCCCCCGTGGTGGCCCGTGAACGGGCCGAGCTGCGGCGCCGGGAGGAGCGGTACCGGCACGGCCGTCCCGCCCTCGACCTGCGCGGACGTACCGTCGTCGTGGTCGACGACGGGCTCGCCACCGGAGCGACGGCGCGGGCCGCGCTGCGCTGGATCCGGCGCCGGTCGCCCGCGCGGACACTGCTCGCGGTGCCGGTCGGCTCCCCGGAGGGCGTGGCGCTGATGAGCCGGGAGGCCGACGAGGTGATCTGCCCGCACCAGCCGGTCGACTTCATCGCCGTGGGGCTCTGGTACGACGACTTCGCGCAGCTCACCGATGCCGATGTGCTGGCCGCGCTGCACGCGGACGCCGCGGGCCGAGCGGGCGGGGATGGTAGAAGCGGGGCATGACCACTTCTCCCGTGCCCGGAATCGACACCCCCGACCGCCGCGGCCGCACCGGACTCGACCGGACCGGCCTCGATCTCACCGGCAACCCGCGCGTGAAGGTGCGGGACGTGAAGCTGCTCTCCAGCCACTGGTACGTCGAGCGCACCACCACCTTCGACTTCCGGCACGCCGACGGCACCTGGTCCACCCAGGAGCGCGAGACCCACGACCGCGGCAACGGCGCCACGATGCTGCTGTACGACCCGCGGCGCGAAACCGTGCTGCTCACCCGGCAGTTCCGGTTCCCCGTCTATGTCAACGGCCACCCCGACGGGATGCTGATCGAGACCCCGGGCGGACTGCTCGACGACGAGGACGAGCACCCCGAGATCGCCGTGCGGCGCGAGGTGGTGGAGGAGACCGGCCACACCATCGGCGCGGTGCGGCACGTCTTCGACGTCTACATGAGCCCCGGTTCGGTCACCGAGCGGGTCAGTTTCTACGCCGCCGAGTACGGGCCGTCCACCCGTACCCATGAGGGCGGTGGCCTGGACGAGGAGGGCGAGGACATCGAGATCCTCGAACTGCCCTTCACCCGGGCCCTGGAGATGATCCGGACCGGGGAGATCGCCGACGCCAAGACGATCATGCTGCTGCAATGGGCGGCGCTGGAGGGGCCGTTCGCGCGCTGACCGTCTCCGAGCGCCGGTCAGTTCCCGTCGACG
The DNA here is from genome assembly GCF_900091315.1 of Streptomyces sp. DI166. Taxonomy (GTDB): domain Bacteria; phylum Actinomycetota; class Actinomycetes; order Streptomycetales; family Streptomycetaceae; genus Streptomyces; species Streptomyces fuscus. The sequence goes on along the minus strand of NZ_FLSP01000001.1, from coordinate 43,783 downwards.
AAGCGGTCGACCACCGCGTCCACCCCGGCCGCCAGGGCGTCGGGTCCGCCCCGCTCGGCGAGGACCGGGGTGATCGCGCGAAGGGTGGGGACCTCGTTGGACGGCATGCGGTGCAGGCCGAGCCGGAAGGCGGGGTCCGGCTCGTCGGGGTTGTCGACCATGGCCCGCAGTTCCACGGACACATAGCCGAGGACCCATGCGGTGAAGGCGTGGAAGACGGCGGCGGTCCGCTCCTCGTCGAAGCCGGCGCCCTTGAGAAGGGCCAGCACCCGCTCATGGTTCCTGAGGACGGCCAGCGGCCTGCGGGCCAGCGGAACCGCCATCATGCGCGTGGCGATGAGCGGCACCACCTCGGGGTGGGCGAGGCAGACCTCGTAGGTCATCAGGGCGATGCGCTGGAGGTCGGCCCGCCATTCGGGTTTCCCGGAGCCGGGGCTCGGCGCAGGCGCCGCCGTGTCCGCGAGCCGGTCCTCCAGTTCCAGGTACAGGGCCTCGACCAGTCCGTCGAGCAGCGCGTCCTTTCCGGCCGCGTAGCGGTAGAGGGCCATGGCCTCGACGCCGAGTTCGGCGCCCAGGCGGCGCATGCTGAGAGCGGAGAGGCCGTCGCGGTCGACCAGTTCCAGTGCGGCGGCCAGCACCCGCTCCCTGCTGAGCCTGCCGTGCCGCCCCCGGTCGCTCGCGCGTCGCGCCGGGCCCGGTACCGGGTCCTTCTTCATTCGCCCTCTCCCTACTCGGCTCTGCCGCACGGCTGGGTGAAATCGGCGCTCACGTTCGCGCTTACGTTGTAAACGTACATGCTATATCCTTGAACTGCGGCCAAGTGCATATCGGCGTACGCCGATCATGAGTTCACCCATCGAGGATTACGCTCTCATCAGTGACCTGGAAACCGCCGCAATGGTCGGCAGGGACGGGTCCATCGACTGGTTGTGTCTGCCTCGGTTCGACTCTCCGGCCTGCATGGCCGCCCTGCTGGGCACACCGGCCAACGGTTTCTGGCGGGTGGCCCCGCGCACGGGCGGACGCTGCACCCGCAGGGCCTACCGGCGCGACACGCTGGCGCTGGAGACCGAGTGGCGCAGCGGACACGACATCGCGCGGGTCACGGACTTCATGCCGCCGCGTACCCAGTCGCCCTGCGTGGTCCGGGTCGTCGAGGGGGTCTCGGGCACCGTCCGGATGCGCAGTGAGCTGCGGCTGCGGTTCCACCAGGGCCGTGTCGTGCCGTGGGTGCGGGAGACCGGGGTCGGCACGGTGGCGGTCGCCGGGCCCGACGCCGTATGGCTGCACGCGGACGGGCCCGTGCACGCGCCGGACCGGCAGGATCCCACCGTGCTCGACTTCACCGTCCCGGCCGGCCAGCGGGTGGCGCTGACCCTCGTGTGGTCGCCGTCCCACCTGTCCGGGGCGCCCCCGCCGCTGTCCGTCCCCGCGGAGACGGCGCTGAAGGAGACCACCGGCTACTGGCGGCGCTGGGCCGCCCAGTGCCGTTACGAGGGGCCCTGGCGGGACGCGGTGGTGCGGTCCCTCATCACCCTCAAGGCACTCACCTACGCCCCGACCGGCGGCATCGTCGCGGCGCCGACCACCTCGCTGCCCGGATGCATCGGGGGCGAGCGGAACTGGGACCACCGGTACTGCTGGCTGCGCGACTCCACGCTCACCCTGTCCTGCCTGCTGCGCAGCGGCTACCGGGACGAGGCCACGGCGTGGCTGAACTGGCTGATGCGGGCCATCGCGGGCGACCCCGCCCACCTGCAGACCGTGTACGGCGTCGGGGGACAGCGGCTGCTGCACGAGACCGAGGCGCCCTGGCTCGACGGCTACGAGGGATCGCAGCCGGTGCGGTTCGGGAACTCGGCGGAGCACCAGTTCCAGCTGGACGTGTACGGCGAGGTCCTGGACACCCTCTGTCTCTCGCTGCGGGCCGGGATACCCATGCCCGCCCGGGTGTGGAGCCTGGTGGAGGCGCTGATGGGCCATCTGCTCCTGCACTGGCGCGAGCCCGACCAGGGCCTGTGGCAGGTGCGCGGTCCGCGACGGCAGTTCGTGCACTCCAAGGTGATGGCCTGGGTGGCCGCCGACCGGGCGTTGCGCATGGGGGAGCTGCTGGGCCGCAACGGCTCCTCGGACCGCTGGCGGGAGCTGCGGGACGAGGTGCACCGGGAGGTGTGCCGGGAGGGCTGGGACCCGCGGCAGGAGTCGTTCGTGCAGTCCTACGGCTCCTCGGTGCTGGACGCCGCGGCGCTGCAGATCCCGAGGCTCGGCTTCCTGCCGCCCCGGGACAGGCGGGTGCAGGGCACCGTCCGGGCCCTGCGGCGGCTCGACCACGGGGGGTTCGTCCACCGGTACGGCCCAAGGGAGCACGGCGTGCGCGAGGTGGACGGCATACCGGGCTCCGAGGGCACGTTCGTGGCCTGCACCCTCTGGTACGCCGACGCCCTGGCCGCCACGGGACACCGCGCTCAGGCCCGGGAGGTCTTCGAACGGGCCCTCGCCATCCGCAACGACGTCGGTCTGCTGGCCGAGCAGTGGGACCCGGACACCGGCCGTCAACTGGGCAACGCGCCGCAGGCGTTCAGCCATGTCGCCCTGGTGGAGACGGCGTTCGCCCTGTCGCCGGACCCTTCCGCGGGGCGCCGTGATCCCTCGGCGCACCGCGTTCCCCGGCGTCACAGGGCGTCGGCGTAGCCGTTCGGGCTCAGTCGCTGGAAGCGCCAGGCGTCCCGGCACAGATCCGCGAGCGTCCTGGTGGGCCGCCAGCCCCAGGCCCGCCGTACCGCGGTGGAGTCGAGGACGAGTTCCGTGACGTCCCCCTGGCGGCGGGGCCCGATCTCGTACGGGATGGACCTGCCGCACGCGCTGGAGAACGCGGCGACGAGGTCGAGGACGGACCTGCCCTCACCGGTGCCGAGGTTGAACACCCGCATGCCCGGCTCGTCGCCGAGGCGGTCGAGCGCGAGGCGGTGCGCCTCGACGACGTCCATGACATGGAGGTAGTCGCGGATCGCGGTGCCGTCGTGGGTCGGGTAGTCGGCGCCGAACACCTCCAACCGCTCACGCCGGCCGTCGGCCACCTGGGCGAGGTAGGGCATCAGAAAGCCCGGCATGGCGTGGGGGTCCTGGCCCAGCTGTCCGCTCGGGTGGGCGCCGGCCGGGGTGGAGTAGCGCAGGCACAGCACGCTGTACTCGGGATGGCGGTGGCAGACGTCGGCAAGGATCTGTTCGCAGATCCACTTCGAGGCCGCGTAGGGGGTGGTGGGCCGGGGCGGCGTGGTCTCGTCCAGCGGGCCGTGCCCGGCGTCGCCGTAGACCGCACAGGACGACGGGTACACGAGCCGGTGCACCCCGTGGTCGTGCATGGCACCCAGCAGGGCGGTCGTGCCGCCGACGTTGGCGTCGTAGTACTCGATGGGCATCCGTGTCGATCTGCCCCCGGCCTTGTGCGCGGCGAAGTGCACAACGGCGTCCACGGAGTGGCGGTCGAAGACGGCCGACAGGGCACGCCGATCACGGATGTCCAGCTCGTAGACGGCGCCGACGAAGCGGCCGGCGATCCGTTCGATACGGGCGAAGACCTGCTGAGCGCTGTTGGAGTAGTTGTCGACCACGATCACCTCGTAGCCGTGGTCGAGGAGATCCACGCAGGCGTGACTGCCGATGAAGCCGGCCCCGCCCGTGACCAGGACGGTCGACGGCGTCCACGGAGCTTCACTTCCTTCGGCTCGTCTGCCTGCCATGGCAGGACACCTTCGCTCCTGAGAACCGTATGTTTACGGTGTATATGTACAACTCTGCGGCAGCTTGCCGCCGGAGTCAAGGACAGGCCCCGTTACCGGCCCGACGCCGCCAGGTGCCGGGCCAGCCGCGGGGAGGCGAACTCCGTGCCGCACACGAAGCGCATGACCGGGCCGTACGAGGCCGCGGCGGGCAGCCCGGTGAAGTACAGCCCCGGCACCGACGAGCGGAATCCGGCGCCCAGCCTCGGCGTCCCCCTGCTGACCGCGAGTTCCGTGCGCAGCTCCGGGCTGAGGAAGTCCATCGCCGCGACATCGACCCGGTACCCCGTGCCCGCGATCACATGGTCGGCGTCCAGTCGGCGGGTAGCGCCGTCAGCGGTCCGCACGGTCAGGACCGGACGCCGGTCGGGCGCCTCCGCGCGGACGATCCGCTCCACCTCGACCACCTCGGCCCGGCCCTCGAAGCGGTCGCGCAGCCACCACGCCCCGAGGGGGCCGAGCACATGGCGGACGAGGTAGTGACGGAGCTGGGCGGGGAGATAGCGGTAGGCGTGCGGGTGGTAGGAGAGCGCCCACAGGGACCACGCCCGGCCGAAGGGCGACCCGGGGCGGAACCTCGGCTGCTCCCACGGAGGCGCGCCGAAGCCGACGCTGCCGTGCCCGCGGGTGATCACCCGCACCCGCGCTCCCGCCTCCGCCGCCAGCACCGCCGTCTCCAGGGCGGACTGTCCGGCTCCGACGACCATGAGGTCCTTGCCGGAGAACCGGCCGAGGTCGGAATGCTGGGAGGTGTGCGAGACGGGGCCCGCCGGGGACGGGCCGTCCCGGGCGGCACCGGCGAGTTCCGGCGGCAGATGGGCCAGGCCCGACAGGCCGGTCGCCACGACGACCGCCCGAGCGGTGAACAGCTCGCCGGAGGACAGCTTCAGTTCGAAGCCCCCGGAAGCGGACCCGGAGGCGGACCCGGCGCCGCCGCGCCGGTCCACGGAGACCACCCGCACCCGCTCCAGGTCCGGGACGAGCTGCTGCTGGAACCACTGCCCGTAGGCGATGAACGTCTCGATCGGGATGATGTCGTCGTCCTCCACCAGCCGGGGCGTCCCGGCCGCGTCGCAGTAGTCGGCCAGGGTGTGTCCCGGCTGAGGTGCGTCGATGCTGGTGGCGGCGGGCGTCGACTTGAGGAGCATCCCGGCGGGCATGTGCGCGCGCCAGCTCACCATCGGTTCGCCGAACACCCGGACCGGAATGCCGCGGGCCCGCAGATGGGCGGCGCTGGACAGGCCGAAGGGCCCTGCGCCTATGACTGCCACTGGTCGAAGCATGGTGTGCCTCCCGAGGGTTGGGGGATCGTCAATGGGCCGCGCGACGGCTGGTGCGCCACAGCCGGTACAGGTGCTTCACACCCGGCCCCACCAGACGCGCCGTCATCGTGAGGAACGGCAGCGGGTCGTCACCGGCGAGCCAGGCCAGCTCCGTTCCGCTCGCGCGTCTCGGCGCGTGCGGGGTGGTGTAGCGGCTGCGCCGGTAGGCGAGCAGGGCCGGCAGGTCGATGTTCTCCACGACGTAGCGGCGGCCGGTCAGCTGGTCGCCCTTCGGCACCGCGCGGCCGGTCAGGTCCAGGTGCATGGCTCGTACGACGTCCACGGCGCGGTCGTTCTCGAACAGGCGGAACTGGGCGCCCATGCGCGGGTTGAAGTCGAGCAGCTTGTAGCGGCTGTCGCGCCGGTCGAAGCGCAGGTCCAGGTCGACGATGCCGCTGAAGCCGATCTGCTTGACGAAGCGGGTGACGAGATCGGCGAGTTCGGGGTTGTCGACGATGTACGCGCAGGCCGTCATCCCCGCGTGCGGCGGCCAGGAGCGGACCTTCACACCGGTGAACAGGGCGAGCGGGGTGGCGTGCGCGTCGAAGTAGGCGTGCACGATCCAGTCCTCGGCCTCCTCCCTCGGCAGGTACTCCTGGAGGACCACCCCGGGCCGCGCGCCCCAGTCACGGGCGAGGCCGAGCAGCCCCTCCCGGCTGGCGATCCGCGTCGTCCCGTTCACCGCCGGCCGCCTGCGCCGGACGAACGCCTCGCGGTTCTTGGCCACCACCGGGAAGGACGCCTTCTCGGCGAACTCCTCGATCTCCTCGTACGACCGGGGGGAGACCGTCGCCGGGCTGGGGATGCCGTGCTCCAGGCACAGTTCGTGCAGTCCCTGCTTGCTGGCGAGGCGGCCCGGCAGGTCCGGATCGACGGGCGGGAAGAGGAAATGGTCCCGCAGCGCGTCCTGGTGCTCGGCGATGAGCACCGCGGCCTCCTCGTCGGTGGGGACGAGGACCGTCGGGCGGCCGATGTGCCTCCCGATGCGCACCAGCCCTTCGACGAGCCGGGCATGGTTTTCCGCACCGGTGGTCGGCCAGACGAAGGCACGGCGCAGGTACCGGGAGGCGGCCGCGGGGGTGCGGCGGTCCTCGGTGATCGCGTACATCGGCACACCCAGCCGCCCCAGGGTGCGGATCGCGCCCACACCGCCGTGATGGAGGGGGTAGTCGCCGAACTTCACGACCAGACCCGGCACTTCGCGGTCGGCCTCGAACGGTGTGTCGGCAGTGTGTCCGGACATGGCATTCCTAACTCCCGCTGAGCCAGCGCACCTGATAGGCGTCGAGCCCGGCCGGCCGGCCGTCGATGCGCACCTGAACGGGCCGGTCCAGGGTGTTGACCACGAGGACCGCCTGGTCGTCGGCGAGCACGCGTACGCTCCCGGCGTCGTCGCCCGTGGTGGTGACCGGGCGGAACGTGGTGCCGGGCGGGAACTCCTGGTCGAAGCGGCGGATGAGGTCCAGCGCGGGCAGTGCCCGGCCGCCGCTGCCGTCGGTGAGTTCGGTGCTGCGCCACAGGCAGCGGGTGCACCGGCCGTCACGGTCCTGCGGGTTCCAGTAGAAGCCCGTGGTGGCCCCGCCCTTGACCATGGCGATCATTCCGGTCGCCTGCAGGGCGTGGTCGAGTGCCTGCCCTCCCCGGCGGTCGCCGCCTTCCGGCTCGATGTAGTACTCGGCCCACCACAGGGGCGCGGAGGTCTGTTGCCGCACCCACCGGCCGACGGCGGTGAACTTGTCGGCGGCCGTGAACTCGTCGGGCAGTGTCTCGCCGTTGCGGGCGTGGCTGGCACCGTCGACGACGACGAAGTCGGCCCCGGCCTTGTGCCGGTTCCAGTACTGGAAGGCATCGAGAACCCGTCGGTCGATGCTGCCCCACGGCCCCTTGACGGGGGAGGCGTAGGTCGTGGTCCGCGGCGGGTGGCTGTCCATGGTCAGGTACGGCCCGCCCACGAGGTTGTCCTTGTCCACCTTCTTCAGGGCGCGGTAGACCCGGTTGTACAGCTCGGTGTATCCCTCGTAGTTCCAGCGGTTCTGGCGCTCGTCGAAGAAGCCCTTGAACTCGTTCCAGACGATGAAGTGCCGTACGTCCGGGTAGCGCTCGGCGACCTTCGCGGCCAGAGCGGCGAAGTCGTCGTAGTGGTCGGGGCTCGGCGCCGTCTCCAGGCGCGACCAGTCCGTGTCGCCCGGCCTGCCGCCCTTCATCCAGTCCGGGGCACAGCACAGCGTGATGACCGGGGTGCCGGACGTCTTCCTGATGACGTCGATGCGGCGGTCCAGGGACGCGAAGTCGTAGCGGCCCGGCGCGGGCTCGGGATTGGTGGCGCCCCAGCCCATGAGGTGCTGGTTCTGCGGGAGCGACTGCGCGGACAGCGACTCCCGCGCGGCCTTGAGGGCGGCGGCATCTCCCACGTCCGCGCTGTACTGGGTGTGCGTGAGCCCCCAGCCGAGCGACGGCTTCGGCGGTCCCGGATCGGGCGTGCAGGACAGGACGGTGCCGAGCACCAGGGCGACGGCGCAGAGGGCAGCCTGCCGGGCCCGGCGACGGCCCGTCACCGGAGCCGGGCCCGCTGTCCTCCGGCCGGGCTCAGACATGTGCCCGGGACGCCTTCCGCGCGAGCCGGCGGGATCCGCGGACCAGCGCGTAGGCCTTCGTCAGGGCGCGGTCCCGGGCGAAGGCGCGGGCGATGGCCCTGCCCTCCACCAGCCGCGCGAACTCCTCGATCCCGGTGCCGCGCCGTACCGTCATCCGCCGCAGTGCGAAGGGGCCCTGGCGCGGGTCGGCCGAGGCGTTGCCCACGGCCAGGGCCTGGGCGAAGCCGGCCGAGCGTACCGCCCGCCGCACCCGGCGGTCGGAGTAGCCGTAGGGGTAGGCGAAGGAGACCGGCCGGATGCCGAGCTGCTCGGCGACCAGCTCCCGGCAGTGCTCCAGTTCGTACCGCAGCCGGTCGTCGGGGAGCTGGTCGAGCTGCGGGTGGGTGTGGCTGTGCCCGCCGATCTCGGCACCCTCGGCGGCGAGTTCGCGCACCTCGTCCCAGTCCAGCATGGTGTCCAGAGCGGCACCGTCGATCTCGTACGCGCCGCGCAGCCAGCCCGTGGTGACGAAGAGCGTGCTGGGGAATCCGTGGCGGTGCAGCACGGGCAGCGCGTGCTCGCGCACGCCCCGGTAGCCGTCGTCGAAGGTGATCAGCACCGGGCGCAGGGGCAGCGGTGCCCCGTCCCGCCAGGCCTGCGCGAGGTGGGCCGTGGACACGGGTGTGAACCCGCGTTCGGCGAGCAGCGACATCTGGTCGGCGAACGCCTCCGGCGAGACGGAGAGGGCGCGGATCGCCGCCGCGGGTGCGTGCCCGACGGCGTGGTACATCAGGATGGGGACGGGGCTGGTCACCGCAGGCTCCTTCGCGGCGGTCGGTCGAGCACACCGAGGTCGGGCAGGTCCCGGACCTCCGTGGCGATCCGCCGGGGTGCCACGAGGTCCGTCACGGCCGTGGGCGGTGCCTGCACCACCCACGACGGGGAACCGCCGGTGCGGGTACGGAAGGTGCCGACCGCGTAGCCCGCCGCGGCGGCCGTCACCCCGGCCACGATGGCTCCCGCGCGGCCGGCCCCGCCGCGGCGCCCCAGCAGGGCGTCACGCAAGCCGCGGGCCACTCCGGCGGGCAGCACCCGGGTGGTGTAGCGGCGCTCGGACTCCAGGCCCTCGCGCGAGCCCACGTGATGGGTGACGCGGGCCTTGGAGATCCCCTCGGCGTAGGCGCGGCGGCAGAAGTAGCCGAACCGTTTGCGGGCCTCGGGGACCTTGTGGTGGATGATCGCGCGGTCGTCGACGAGGAGGACCGCCTCGGGCACGGCCTGCGTCAGCCGGATGCACAGCTCGGTCTCCTCGCAGCCCAGCGGGCGCTTGTCCCCGTCGCGGCCGATGCCGATGGCGAAGCCGCCCGCCGCGTCGAAGGCGGTACGGCGGAAGGAGGCGTTGCCGCCCAGCACATTGCGGACCCGTATCCGTCCTCGCGGGTGTCCTGTGTAGGTGCAGCCGACGACCCAGTCGAACTCCGTGGGGAACCAGTCCGGACGGCGGCCCGACGCCCACGCCGGGAGCGTACGGCCGCCCACGGCCATCACCCGAGGATCGCTGTACGCGGCCACCATGTGCCGCAGCCAGTCCCGGTCCGCCACCGCGTCGTCGTCGAGGAAGGCGATCACCGAGCCCAAAGCCAGGGCGATGCCCGTGTTGCGTCCCGCGGACAGGCCCTGCGGACCCGCGTTGGGGACCACGCGGACCGCGGGTACGCGGAATCCGGGCCCCGGGTCCTCGTCGTACTCGCGGCGCAGCCGGGCCAGCAGCGCGGGGTTGTGGTCGACGACCAGCAGCGTCTCCAGTGCCGGCAGGGACTGTTCCCGTACCGATCGGACCGCGGCGAGGGTGTCCTCCCACCGGTCCTCGGTGTACGCGCAGATCACTACGGAGACATCTGTCCTGGGCACGTTACTTCTCCTTGTCCGGGGGCGGCGCGAACGAGTCCGCGGGCCGAGGGGGCAGCCACTGCGAGCGCCGGACGACGAGGTAGAGGGCGAGCAGACACTCGGCCGTCAGCCAGGCGACACCGGCTCCGGCGAGTCCGAGCCGCGGCAGCAGCACCTGGGACAGGCCCAGCACCAGAGCGCACAGGGTCAGCTGGATCCCGACGATCAGGCGCAGTCGGCGACGCACACGGGCCACGTCGACGGCCAGGCTCACCAGCGTGTTCGGGAGCGCCGAGAGGGCCAGCAGCCGCAACAGAGTGGTGCCGTGCCTCTCGTACTCCGGGCCGAAGAACGACAGCAGGGTGGGCGCGACGACGATGATCAGCGCGGCCGCGGCGGCCATCGCCAGTGCCGAGTGGCGCAGCACCCGGACCGTGTGCGGGTTCAGCTGCCGGGGATCGCGCGCCGACTCCACGATCAGGGAGCTGCCCATGTTCGCGACCAGCATGTAGGGGATGCAGCCGACGGCCCAGGCGATCAGGAAGTAGGCGCTGTACTCGGCGCCCATGGCGTTCAGCACCAGAAGGGGCATCAGGCTGTAGGCGGCCATACGGAACAGTGAGCCGGCGTAGTCCGCGACCGCGTATCCGACCAGGCGGGGCGGGCGTTCCGCGTCCGGGGCCTCCTTCTCGTGCCGGGGCACCGCGCGACGCAGCAGGAACCAGTTGGCGACCAGGAGCGCCACCACCAGTGCGCCGGCCCAGGAGATCAGGATTCCGGCGAACAGCGCCAGCGCGGCCCCCGCCGCCAGGAGGACGATCTTCACCACGGCGAAGATCAGGTTCTCGTTCACCACCCAGCCCGGACTCCGCACCCCGGTCAGCGCGCCGTCCTGGAGGACGAAGACGGCGTAACCGGCGGTGTACGTCACGAAGAAGACGGCTGTCACCGGGTCGAGGAGGAAGTCGAGGCGGGGGGCGACGACGGGCACGAGCGCGAGGAAGGCGACGGCGGCCAGCACGCTGAACCCGATCCCGGCCGCGTAGCAGGCGAGTACGAGCCTGCGGGTGTGACGTCCGGCGGCGGGCAGGAAGCGCACCAGGAAGTCGGAGAGGTTGAGCTGCCCGATCGTGGACAGCAGCGTGGCGGCGGACACGGTGGCGTAGTTCAGGCCCACGGTCCTGGCGTCGTACCAGTGGGTGGCGAACACCCAGAAGACGGCTCCCAGAACGGTGCTGACGAGGGAGCTGACGGCCAGGAGATGTCCGTTGCGCAGCAGGGGCTCACGCGGCAGTGCCGCGGCCAGCCTCGCCCGTATGGCCGCAGGTATCGCTGTGGCGTCGGGCGGAAGAGTTCGGCCAGATGGCACGGCTTTCCCTCGATCCCCGCGTGCGCGCTAGGAGACCTGTGCGTTTACGGCGTATACATACATCTTAAGCGCTGGGTTGGATTAGTCAAGAATTGATCACAGTGGAAGGCGCCAGAGCCGCGGCCGATGTGATGACCGCCAGGGTGATCAGAGCCCGAGTGGGGGTGAATACCTCGGTGAGGAACAGCGCCTCCGCGACCAGGGCCGAAATCGAAAGACTGAGGGCCCCGGCGAGAACGGTGACTTCCAGTACGGCCGCGCGGCCGGCGCCGGAAGCGAAGGATTTCCTCGCGAACGCCAGAGTGACCGCGAGACCGGGACACGTGAGCAGAAAGACGACCGTCACCAGCACCCGCAGCGGGAATTCCGCCGGAAGAGCCGTGGCGGCAAGAGCCACCCACCCCGAGGCGGCGACGGTCCAGCGCAGCCCGTTCACGCGCCCTCACCCGCCGCCGTGCGGTCGTACCGGTAGACCACCGCGTCCTTGTTCCGGTAGACCGGGGTGAAATTCGGCGCCTCGGCCAGCGCCGAGTTCAGTCGCCCGATGAAATCGGCGGGCATGTCGCCGTTCAGGTACACCGCCGACTGCTGCGCGTCGTTGAGCACGATGTACGTCGGTCTGCCGTGTGCCCTCGCCAGGAGCGGTTCCAGGCCGGTCAGCGGATCCTTCACCAGGGCACGTCTGGTTTCCACGTCCCGATCGATCATTTGCAGGTTCTCGTGCCGGTCGTAGCGCATTTCCAGGCCGGGCGCGGAAGCGGTCACGGAAATGATCAGTGAGTCGGGCGGGGTCCTGGTCGTGACGAATCGCATGGCTGCCGCCTCCTCGGCGGTGAACTGGTTCTCGTCCTCCTTGGCGTAGTAGCCGAACACCAGGCCGCCGAGCATGGCCAGCAGCAGGACGCAGATCACGGGCATCGCCACCGGCAGGCGTGCGCCGGGCGGGAACAGCAGGGCCGCGATCAGGAACGCGGCGGCCGGCAGCGCGAACAGATAGGCCCGGAAGACCATCTCCCCGCCGTAGGCGTTGGCCAGCCCGGGCAGAAAGGGAGCGAGTACGAGCAACGGCAGCGGTGTGCGACGGGTCCAGGGCCGCACCACGAAGGCCAGGGCGGCCAGCAGGAACACGGCCCCGGTCAGACCGCGCTCGATCCAGGCCACCATGACCTGGCTCGGGGCGGCGTCGGCCAGCCTGCTCACGCCGGACCAGAGGTTGGCGTCGGGCCGTGCCAGCGAGCTGATGAAGTCGCCCAGGTTGTCCGACACATACCGCCGCGCCACGGTCAGGTCCCAGAGCAGGGTCAGGGCGAGCGCACCTGCCAGGGGCGGCAGCGTCACCCGTCGGTTGCGCCGGGGGAAGGAGAGCAGCAGCAGCGCGCTGATCAGCATCATCGGGGTGAGCTGGTGGGAGGAGACGATCGCGGCCTCGATGACCAGCACCATGACCAGGCGGGGCAGTGGCCAGCCGCGCCGAGCCTCCTCCTGCCCCGGCCGCCGCGAGGACTGCAACTGGCGCAGTACGAGGGCCATCACGCACATGAAGAGCAGGAAGGCGAAGGCCTGCGGTGCGAAGTAGTCCTGTGCCACCCAGGAACAGGCGTAGTAGATCCAGGTGGCCGACCAGATGAGCCTCCGGTTGTCGGTGACCGACCGGAAGACCAGCAGGAGCGGGCCGATCAGCAGGAGGTTCACCAGCGGCTGGGCCCACAGGGCGTACCCCAGCGGCGACTCCAGCCCGGTGGCCTTCAGCAGCAGGGCGTTGAACTGGAAGAAGCCCGGCCACTGGTTGTAGATGTCGAAGCCGCCCGCGTCGGGCACCTGGCCGTTGTGCCGGACCATGGCGTCGATGACGGCCACGTGCTTCCACGCCCAGGCGTACCGCAGTTCCGGGTAGAGCAGCGACGGTGTGGCGTGGATGATCGCGATCAGCGCGACCACATAACCCGCGTACAGGCCGTTGGGGGTCCGCCGGTCGCTCGCCGCCGCGCAGAAGCCGACGGTCAGGAGCGCGAGCGCGACCCAGAACGTCACCGGCAGGACCTGCAGCAGTCCGAGATCCCCCATGGCTTCGAGGTGCACGTCCCGCAGCGAGAACAGCCAGAGCGCGACCGCGACGGGCAGCGCGCCGACCGCCGTCCAGGTACCGGCGCCCGCCCGCCTGAGCCGCTGCCAGCCGGGCCGGAGCGTCGCGGCCCTCGGCAGCGTTCCGCTCACCGACGGCTCCGGGGAAGAACGCTCGCCGCGCACGGCGAGGTCTGGTCGGCGGCGGTGGGTTTCTGCACGTCAATCATGGCCAGGCTTCCGGGTGACGGAACGGCGGAATTGGTCAGACGGCGGCAGCAGCCGTGGTCCGCACAGGTAGTTGCTCAACGTCCCGAGGCTCGGCGGACACCGGCTGCAAGGTCAACCCAGTGGATCACAGACGTTGTGCCGCAGCCACTCGACGTGTGTCCCGGGGGTGACCGTCACGCTCGTGATGGCGGTCGGAAAGGCGGCTGCGCAGATAGCCCAGCGGGCCGTACAGCATCCCCTGCACTTCCAGGAGAGTGAGTCGGCGGGACCAGCCCGCGCCGTCGTCGTTGGTGAGGCGGTCCGCCCTGGCCGCCATGTAGCGGAGGCCGCCGGGCAGCTTGCGCAGCAGCACGGGCAGCATGCGGGGCTCGTGGACGAGCGCGGCGGTCAGGTAGGCGGTGAATCCGGCGCCGTAGGAGAAGATCTGCGTCGACAGGGCTTCCAGGGAACGCCGCTGACTGTGCCAGATGATCGCGTCGGGCTGGTAGGCGAGCGTGCCGCCGTTGACGAGCACCTGGAAGAAGACCAGCAGATCTTCTCCGCCGTACGCGGGCGTTCCGGCGCTGGTGGCCGTGTCGAAGCCGCCGAGGGCCCGGAGAACCTCGGTGCGGAAGGCCATGTTGGCGCCGCCCCCGAACTGCCCCGTGGTGAACGGGAAGAGCGGATCCTCGGGTGGGTCGTGCAGCGACCAGGTGCGGGTGTCGTACCCCTTGCCGAAACCGTTGTGCCGTTCCAGCACGGCCTGGGCCTCGGTCTGGAGTTCGGCGGGGGCGATCAGCCCCGTCACACAGCTGACCGCCTGGTTCGCGGTGAAGCTCTCGGCCAGCGCGGACAGCCAGCCGGGGTCGACCAGGGTGTCGTCGTCGGTGAAGGCGACGATGCCGTTCCGGGCGGCGGCCAGTCCCCGGTTGCGGGCCCGGGCTAGGCCTGCGACGGGCTCCCGTACATAGCGGACCCGCGTGCGGTACTCCTCGCGGATCAGCCGCTCGGTCGCGTCGTCCGCCGGAGCGTTGTCCACCACGACGATCTCGTACCGCTCCTTCGGGTAGTCCAGGTGGAGCAGCGACTCCAGGCCTCGGCGCAGCAGTTCGCACCGGTTGTGGGTGGCGACGACCACGCTGATGCCGGGAGTGCCGACGGCCCCTTTGCCGGGCGGGGAGGGCTTCCGGGCGGAGTCGGCGGCCGGGACTTCGAGTTCGCGCCGGGCCGTGTCGGCGAGGCTCTGCCACAGCCGCGCGGGGTCGGTGCCGGTGGCGCCGACCATCCCGAGCGGATGGCCCCGCAGTCGCACCAGGGCGAGGACTCGGCCCTGCGGCCGGATCCGTTCGCGGCTGCCGGGTGGGCTGAACCGGCCCGGTTCGGCCAGATCCATGTCCACCACCTGGACGGGGGTGACGGTCGGAACGTGCAGGCGATGGTCGGTGGCACTCATCAGTCGCTCCGCGCGGCCGCTGACTGTGCCCCCGGTCGCTCGGCGAGCAGCGTGCGCAGCACCCGGCGGCCGTCGGACACCGCGTGCAGGTTGGAGTGGCCGCTGCGGCGGGGCAGTTCCAGGCTCGGGACCTCGGCGATCCGCAGGCCGGAGCGCAGGGCGTGCGCGATCATCTCCGTCTCGATCTCGAACCCGGTGGAGTGCAGGTCGAGGTCGTCCAGGAAGCTGCGGCGGAAGGCGCAGTACCCGTAGCAGAGATCGGTGAGCCTGGCGTCGTAGAGGCGGTTCACCATCGCCAGCAGCGCGTGGTTGCCCCAGCGCCGGATCCGGGTGATGTCGAGCGATCCGCCGCCCGCGATGAACCGCGAGCCCTTGACGAAGTCGTAGCCGTTGTCCAGGAAGTGCAGGAAGTGCGGGATCTCCTCGGGCAGCATGCTGCCGTCCGCGTCGATCATCACGATGTAGTCGCCGTCCGCGGCGAGGAACCCGGTCCGCAGGGCGTTGCCCTTGCCCGGGCCCTTCTGGCGGACGTGGCGGACGGTCGGCAGGCACTGCCTGGCCATGTGGACCGTGGCGTCGCTGGAGTCGCCGTCGACCAGGAGGACCTCGTCGACGCAGTCCGGGATCTGTTCGAAGACCCAGGGGATGTTGCGTGCCTCGTTGCGGGCGGGCACGACCAGGCTGACGGTGGCCCGGGGCGGGGGCCGGTCCTCCGCGCGGCGCAGGGGGTGGGCGGGCCGGTCCGTCCATCTGCGGGCGGCGGGTGGCGGGGCGGCGCCGTTGCGGGAGGGCGGGGGGAAGGGGCTGGGGTCGGTGAGATGCGAAGCGTTCATGGTGCTGGAGTCTCCGGGAATCGATCCGTCGGGTATCCCCATGAGCGGTGAGTGCCCGGACACCTGCCGTCGCCGCCCACCGGGAGGTCGCCGGCTCCGGCAGTGTCAACGCCATATGTTTACGACGTATATGTACATGTTTGCCCCACATTGTCCGCGCGGTCAACCCATGCCTCAGGTCCGCACCAGCAACTGGAAGTCGAACGCGTACCGCGAGGCCCGGTAGATGTGGCTGCCGTACTCCACCGCCCGGCCCGTGTCGTCGTACGCCGTGCGCTGCATGGTGAGCACGGCGGCGCCCTCCTTCTCGTCCAGCCGGGCCGCCTCCTCCGCGGTCGCGCTGCGGGCGCCGACGGTCTGCCGGGCGCTGTGCAGGGTGACCCCGGCCGCGCGCATCATCCGGTACAGGCCGGTCGTCTCCAGCCGGGCGGTGTCGAGGTCCAGCAGGCCGGCGGGCAGGTAGTTGCACAGCAGCGCCACCGGCTGGCCGTGGGTGGCGCGCAGCCGCTCCAGGACGATCACGTCGGCGCCCTCCGCCAGGCCCAGGGCGGCGGCGACGTCCGCCGACGCCGGGACGGTCTCATTGCGTACGACCCTGGTGGTGGGGCCCTGTCCGGCCGCCTCCAGGTCGTCGTAGAGGCTGCTCAGCTCCAGTGAGCGCTTGACCTGGCTGTGTACCACCTGGGTGCCCACCCCTCGGCGGCGCACCAGCAGCCCCTTGTCGACCAGGGACTGGATGGCCTGGCGGACGGTGGGCCGGGACAGGCCGAGCCGGGTGGACAGGTCTATCTCGTTGCCGAGCAGGTTGCCGGGGGCCAGCGCGCCGTGCTCGATCGCCGCCTCCAGCTGCTGGGCGAGCTGGTAGTAGAGCGGTACCGGACTGCTCCGGTCGAGTGCGAAGTGCAGGGTGTCGAGCGGGGAGCCGACCCGTTCCCGGGCGCGGTCTCGGGTTTTCGCCATGGGACGTACCTGCCTTTCGGGCTGCGGTCAGAGGTGGCGGCGGCGGGCGGCTGCCTGCCGGTCGTACTCCCGGCGGGCCTCGACCGCGGCCGGGCGGGACGCGGTCTCGGCGACCGGCACGTCCCACCAGGCCTCGGCCGGGGGAGCGGTGGGCGCGGGGTCGGTCTCGACGTACACACAGGTGGGGCGGTCCGAGGCGCGGGCGGTCGCGAGGGCCTCGCGCAGTTCGCCCACGGTCTTGGCGCGCAGCACCTCCATGCCGAGGCTGCCCGCGTTGGCGGCCAGGTCGACCGGGAGAGGGGTGCCGCTGAAGGTACCGTCGGCGGCCCGGTGGCGGTAGGCGGTGCCGAACCGTTCTGCGCCCACGGACTCGGACAGGCCGCCGATGGAGGCGTAGCCGTGGTTCTGCACCAGGACCAGGTTGACCGGCAGGCCCTCCTGGACCGCGGTGACGATCTCGGTCGGCATCATCAGGTAGGTGCCGTCCCCGACCAGCGCCCACACCGGGGTGCCCGGGGCGGCCTGCTGGACGCCGATCGTGGCGGGGATCTCGTAGCCCATGCACGAGTAGCCGTACTCCAGGTGGTACTGGCGGGGACTGCGCGCCCGCCACAGTTTGTGCAGGTCACCGGGGAGCGAACCGGCCGCGTTGATCACCACGTCCTCGTCCCCGACGACCACGTCCAGCGCCCCGAGCACCTGGGTCTGGGTCGGTACGGCGGTCGGGTCGTCGGCGCGGTAGGCCTCGTCGACCGCCCGCTCCCAGCGCTCCTTGCCCGCGCGGTACTCCTCCTCGTACGCCCGCGCCACCCGGTGCCCGGCCAGTTCGGCGGTCAGCCGTTCCAGGCCGGTGCGCGCGTCGCAGACCAGGGGCCGGGCGGCCAGCTTGTGGGCGTCGAAGGCGGTGATGTTGAGGTTGAGGAAGCGGACCCCGGGGTGCTGGAAGAGGGTGTTCGAGGCGGTGGTGAAGTCGGTGTAACGGGTGCCTACGCCGATCACCAGGTCGGCGGTGCGCGCGAGGTCGTCGGCGACCGCGGTACCGGTGTGACCGATGCCGCCCAGGTCGGCGGGGTGGTCGTGGCGCAGCGAGCCCTTCCCGGCCTGGGTGGCGGCGACCGGGATGCCGGTGGCGTCCACCAGGGCGCGCAGCGCCTCCTCGGCCTCGCTGTGGTGCACTCCGCCGCCCGCCACGATCAGCGGGCGGGCGGCGGAGCGGATCGCGCGGACGGCATCGGCGAGCTCGACGGGGTCGGGCGCGGGCCGTCGTACGTGCCAGACGCGGTCGGCGAGGAACTCCTCGGGCCAGTCGAAGGCCTCCGCCTGCACGTCCTGGGGGAGGGCGAGGGTGACGGCGCCGGTCTCGGCGGGGTCGGTGAGCACGCGCATCGCGGCCAGGGCGGAGGGGATCAGCGCCTCCGGGCGGGTGATCCGGTCGAAGTACCTCGACACCGGGCGCAGGGTGTCGTTCACCGAGACGTCGGCCTCGGCGGGGTGCTCCAGCTGCTGCAGGAGGGGGTCCGCGGGGCGGGTGGCGAAGGTGTCGCCGGGTAGCAGCAGGACGGGGAGGCGGTTGATGGTGGCCAGGGCCGCGCCGGTGACCAGGTTGGTGGCGCCGGGGCCGATGGAGGTGGTCACGGCCTGCGCGGACAGCCGGTTCAGGTGGCGCGCGTGGGCGACCGCGGCGTGCACCATCGCCTGCTCGTTGCGACCCTGGTGGAAGGGCATCGCCGACTCACCGGCCTCCAGCAGCGCCTGCCCGACTCCGGCGACGTTGCCGTGGCCGAAGATGCCCCAGGTACCGGCGATCAGCCGGTGCCGGACACCGTCGCGCTCGGAGTACTGGGCGGAAAGGAACCGCACCAGGGCCTGTGCCACGGTGAGACGGACGGTCGTACGGCTCAACTCAAGCTCCGTTCAAGGTCCGCGCCCGGCAGGGATACGCCGAACGGCAGCGGGTAGATCGATTCCGCCGTCTCCCAGGTGTAGGCCCCTTGCCTCAGCCCTGTCAATAGTTTGTACTTACATTCGGACCTGCTTGTGAAATGATGTCTTAACAAAGTATTGACAGCGGGCTCCGCAAGGGATTGGATCCGGGACCAACGCACCAGGCGTTTCTTTCCCGTCGTTCCCCCGTCGCACAGTGAGGTGCAGGAAAGATGGACCGCTCTTCGCACTCCCGCTCCCGCAGAATCGCGCCCTTCGTGGCCCTGGCCACCGCGGCCGCTCTAGCCCTTGCCGGCTGCTCCAGTGACTCCGGCGGCAAGAAGGCCGAGGAAAGCGCTGAAGGGGCCGCCGCGGGCAAGGCGGACACCCCGCGGATGACGGTCGCCCTCGTCACCCACCAGTCGCCGGGCGACACCTTCTGGGACATCGTCCGCAAGGGAGCCGAGGCCGCCGCCGCCAAGGACAACGTCAAGCTCATCTACACGGCCGACCCCAGCGCGGGCACCCAGGCCAACCTCGTGCAGAACGCCATCGACCAGAAGGTCGACGGCATCGCCGTCACGCTCGCCAAGCCCGACGCCCTCAAGGACGTCATCGCCAAGGCCAACAAGGCGGGCATCCCCGTCGTCGGCCTCAACTCCGGCGTCAGCGAGTGGCAGAAGCTCGGCCTGATGGAGTTCTTCGGCCAGGACGAGACCGTCGCCGGTGAGGCGCTCGGCAAGCGCCTGAACGAGGAAGGCGCCAAGAAGGCCGTCTGTGTCATCCAGGAGCAGGGCAACATCGGCCTCACCCAGCGCTGCGACGGTGTGGCCAAGACCTTCTCCGGAACCGTCGAGACGCTCAACGTCAACGGCACCGACATGCCCTCGGTGAAGTCGACGATCACCGCCAAGCTGGCCGAGGACAAGGCCATCGACTACATCGTCACGCTCGGCGCCCCGTTCGCGCTGACCGCGACGCAGTCGGTGTCGGAGTCCGGCAGCAAGGCCAAGGTCGCCACCTTCGACCTCAACAAGGACCTGACCGGCGCCATCAGCAAGGGCACCATCGAGTTCGCCGTCGACCAGCAGCCCTACCTCCAGGGCTACCTGGCCATCGACTCGCTGTGGCTCTACAAGAACAACGGCAACTACATGGGCGGCGGTGAGCAGCCGGTGCTGACCGGCCCGGCCTTCGTCGACAAGTCCAACGTCGACGCCGTCGCCGGGTTCGCCTCGAAGGGCACTCGGTGATGAGCATGACCCAGCATGCCGATCCGGCGGTGACCACACCGCCGGCCCCCGGCTCCAAGGAGACCGACGGGCGGACGGCCCAGCGCTCCCTCGCGCTCCGGCTGCTCGCCCGCCCCGAGGTCGGCGTCTTCCTGGGCGCGGTCGCGGTGCTGGTCTTCTTCCTGATCACCGCACCGCCGGTGCGCGACGGCGGAGCGATGGCCAACATCCTCTACCAGTCGTCCACCATCGGGATCATGGCGCTGCCCGTGGCCCTGCTGATGATCGGCGGGGAGTTCGACCTGTCCGCCGGTGTTGCCGTGATCACCTCGGCGCTCACCGCCAGCATGATCAGCTACCAGCTGACCATGAACGTGTGGGTCGGCGTGATCGTGGCCCTCGCCGTCTCCCTCGGTATCGGCTTCTTCAACGGCTGGATGCTGGTCAAGACCGGCCTGCCCAGCTTCCTGGTCACCCTCGGCACCTTCCTGATCCTCCAGGGCGCCAACCTGGCGATCACCAAGTGGGTGACCGGCAACGTCGCCACCGACGACATCAGCAACATGGACGGCTTCTCGCAGGCCAAGGCCCTCTTCGCCTCCTCCTTCGAGGTCGGCGGCGTCCAGGTGAAGATCACCATCGTGTGGTGGCTGGTCTTCGCGGCCCTGGCCACCTGGGTGCTGCTGCGCACCAAGTACGGCAACTGGATCTTCGCCGTGGGCGGCAACAAGGAGTCCGCCCGCGCCGTCGGTGTGCCGGTGACCTTCACCAAGATCTCGCTGTTCATGCTGGTCGGCTTCGGCGCCTGGTTCGTCGGCATGCACAACCTGTTCTCCTTCAACACCGTGCAGTCCGGCGAGGGCGTCGGCCAGGAGCTGATCTACATCGCCGCGGCCGTCATCGGCGGCTGTCTGCTGACCGGCGGCTACGGCTCCGCGATCGGCCCCGTCTTCGGCGCGTTCATGTTCGGCATGGTCCAGCAGGGCATCGTCTACGCCGGCTGGAACCCCGACTGGTTCAAGGCCTTCCTCGGCGTGATGCTCCTCGGCGCCACGCTCATCAATCTGTGGGTCCGCCAGACGGCGACCCGGAGGTGACCGCAATGACCACCCCTCACGGAGCTGTCCTGAAGGACACGGAGCCCGCCCAGGACCGGCCGATCGTCGAACTGCGCGGCGCGGGCAAGTCCTACGGCAACATCCGCGCCCTGCACGGCGTCAGCCTCGCCGTCCACCCCGGCAAGGTGACCTGCGTCCTCGGCGACAACGGCGCCGGCAAGTCCACCCTCATCAAGATCGTCTCGGGGCTGCACCAGCACACCGAGGGCGAGTTCCTCGTCGACGGCGAACCGGTGCGCTTCACCACCCCGCGCGAGGCCCTGGACCGCGGCATCGCCACCGTCTACCAGGACCTGGCGACTGTCCCGCTGATGCCGGTGTGGCGCAACTTCTTCCTCGGCTCCGAGATGACCAAGGGCCCCTGGCCGATCCGGCGCCTCGACATCGCCGCCATGAAGAAGACCGCGGACCACGAACTGCGGGAGATGGGCATCGTCCTGGACGACCTGGAACAGCCCATCGGCACCCTCTCCGGCGGCCAGCGCCAGTGCGTGGCCATCGCCCGCGCCGTCTACTTCGGCGCCCGCGTCCTCATCCTGGACGAGCCCACCGCCGCCCTCGGCGTCAAGCAGTCCGGAGTGGTCCTGAAGTACATCGCCGCCGCCCGCGACCGCGGCCTCGGCGTCATCTTCATCACCCACAACCCGCACCACGCCTACATGGTCGGCGACCACTTCAGCGTGCTGCGCCTGGGCACCCTGGAACTGTCCGCCTCGCGCGACCAGGTCAGCCTGGAAGAACTCACCAACCACATGGCCGGCGGCGCCGAACTTGCCGCACTCAAGCACGAGCTGTCACAGGTCCGGGGCGTCGACGTCGACGAACTCCCCGAGGAGGACGACCTCACCGCACCCGTGGCCGGCACCGAAGGGAAGGCGTGAACATGGCGGCACTGGACCGCATCCGGGTCGGCTCCGCCCCGGACTCCTGGGGCGTGTGGTTCCCCGACGACCCCCAGCAGGTGCCCTGGGAACGCTTCCTGGACGAGGTCTCCGAGGCCGGATACGAGTGGATCGAACTCGGCCCGTACGGCTACCTCCCCACCGACCCCGCCCGGCTCACCGACGAGATCGGCCGCCGGAACCTGAAGGTGTCCGCCGGAACCGTCTTCACCGGACTGCACCGCGGACCCTCCGTGTGGGAATCCACCTGGGAGCACGTCAGCCAGGTCGCCTCGCTCACCCAGGCCATGGGCGCCCGGCACCTGGTGGTCATCCCCTCCTTCTGGCGCGACGACAAGACCGCCGAGATCCTGGAGCCCCCGGAGCTGACCGCCGAGCAGTGGGCCCACCTCACCAAGGGCATGGAACGCCTCGGCCACGAGGTCAAGGAGACCTACGGCCTCGACATCGTGGTCCACCCGCACGCCGACACCCACATCGACACCGAGGCCCACGTCGAGCGCTTCCTCGACTCCACCGACTCCGACCTGGTCAACCTGTGCCTGGACACCGGGCACTACGCCTACTGCGGCGGCGACAGCGTCAAGCTGATCGAGACCTACGGCGAGCGCATCGGCTACCTGCACCTCAAGCAGGTCGACCCGGAGATCCTCGCGGACGTCGTGAAGAACGAGATCCCCTTCGGACCGGCCGTCCAGCGCGGCGTGATGTGCGAACCGCCCGCCGGAGTACCGGAACTGGAGCCGGTGCTGGCCGCCGCCCAGGGACTCGGGGTGGAGCTGTTCGCCATCGTCGAGCAGGACATGTACCCCTGCGAACCGGACAAGCCGCTGCCGATCGCGGTGCGCACCCGTAAGTTCCTGAGGTCCTGCGGCGCCTGAGAGGACATCATGACCACACCCCTGGGCATCGCCGTCATCGGCACCGGACGCATGGGCACTGACCACGTGCGCCGGATCCAGGAGGTGATCAGCGGGGCACGGGTCACGGCCGTGGCCGACGTCGACGAGGCGCGGGCCAAGGCCGTGGCCGCCCGCGTCGACGGCTGCGCCGCGCACACCGACCCCGTCGCGGCGATGGCGTCGGCCGGGGTCGACGCCGTCCTCGTCGCCTCCCCGGGCCCCGCCCACGAGGAGGCGATCACCGCCGCCCTCGCCCGCGACCTGCCGGTGCTGTGCGAGAAGCCCCTCACCCCCGACGCCGCCTCCGCGCTGCGCCTTGTCGAGGCCGAACAGGCCCACGGCAGGCGCCGCGTCCAGGTCGGCTTCATGCGCCGCTACGACCCCGAGTACACGAGTCTGAAGGCGCTGCTGGAGACCGGGCAGCTGGGCCGGCCGCTGATGCTGCACCAGCGGCACCGCAATGTCGCGAGCGCCTCCTTCTTCACCTCCGAGATGCTGATCAGCGACTCCGTCGCCCACGAGGTCGACGCCACCCGCTGGCTCACCGGCGACGAGATCACCGCCGTCACCGTGCTGCGGCCCACCCCGTCCGCGAACGCCCCCGAGGGCCTCGCGGACCCGCAGTTCGTGGTCATGGAGACCGCCTCGGGAGCCCTCGCGGACGTGGAGATCTTCGTCAACTGCGGCTTCGGCTACCAGGTACAGGCCGAGACGGTCTGCGAACGCGGCACCGCCCGCATCGGCGACGGCCACGCCCTGGTCACCGCCATGGCCGGACGCTGGGGCGGCAGCATCGCCCAGGACTGGACGGAGCGCTTCGCCACCGCCTACGACCGGGAGGTCCAGGCCTGGGTCGACGCCACCCGGCGCGGCGAGGTGACCGGGCCGAGCATGTGGGACGGATACGCGGCCGCCGCGGTCTGCGACGCCGGGGTGCGGTCGCTGCACGAGGGCGGGCGGGTGGAGGTGGAACTCGCCGAGCGGCCGGACTTCTACCGCTGAGCCGTGCGCGGGGCACTCGACAGGCCGTTGTCAGTGCCCCGCGTTAGCGTGCACAGCAATGACCGTTCCCCCACTCGGGAGGCTTTGATGGCTTCGCGACTCAACCCCTACCTCACCTTCACCGGCGAGGCCCGCCAGGCCATGGAGTTCTACCAGCAGGTCTTCGGCGGCGAGCTGAACCTGAACTCCTACGGCGACTTCGGCCAGCAGGACAGCCCCATGGCCGACAAGATCATGCACGGCATGCTGGAGACCCCCAGCGGCTTCACCCTGATGGGCGCCGACAACCCGGAGGGCGAACAGCCCGGCGAGCACCGGTACTCCGTCAGCCTCAGCGGCGACGACGAGTCCGAACTGCGCGGCTACTGGGAGAAGCTCTCCGAGGGCGGCCAGGTGTCGGTGCCGCTGGAGAAGCAGATGTGGGGCGATGTCTTCGGCATGTGCACGGACCGGTTCGGCGTTCCCTGGATGGTCAACATCAGTGAACGCTCGGGCTGACGGCGGCGCGCGGCCGGGACCTGACCCCGGCCGCGCGCCTGCACGTTCACGCCTGCCGGACCTCCTCGATGCGCACCGGACGGTGCTCGTGCATCGACAGGGTGCACGCCTCCGCGATCCAGCCCGCCTCCAGGGCGTCCTCGACCGTGCAGGGCGAGGGCCGGGTGCCCGCCACGACCTCGGTGAACGCGGTCAGTTCGGCGCGGTAGGCGGCGGTGAAGCGGTCCATGAAGAAGTCGTGCGGGGTGCCCGCCGGGAAGGTCACCCCGGGCTCCACCGAGCGCAGCGGCAGCTTGTCCTCCAGGCCCACGGCGACGGAGTCGGTGAAGCCGTGCAGCTCCATCCGCACGTCGTAGCCCCGGGCGTTGTGGCGGGAGTTGGAGACCACCGCGAGGGTGCCGTCGTCGAGGGTGAGGATCGCGCCGGTGGTGTCGGCGTCGCCCGCGTCCTTGATGTACTCCGCGCCCCGGTTGCCGCCGACGGCGTACACCTCGGTCACCTCGCGGCCGGTCACCCAGCGGATGATGTCGAAGTCGTGCACCGAGCAGTCCCGGAAGATGCCGCCCGAGGAGGCGATGTACCCGGCGGGCGGCGGCGCCGGGTCCAGGGTGGTCGAGCGGACGGTGTGCAGCTTGCCCAGCTCACCCGCCCGCACGGCCGCACGGGCGGCGACGAACCCGGCGTCGAAGCGGCGGTTGTAGCCGATCTGGATCGGCACGTCCTTGTCCTGGACGGCCTTGAGGACCTGGACGCCCTCGGACATGGTCCGGGCGACGGGCTTCTCGCAGAAGACGGGGATGCCGGCCTCGACCCCGGCGAGGATCAGCGCGGGGTGGGCGTCGGTCGCCGCGGCGACGACGATGCCGTCCACCCCGGCGGCCAGCAGGGCCTCGGGCGAGTCGACGACCTCGCCGCCGAACCGCTCGGCGGCGGACTTCGCCGCGTCCGCGAACGGGTCGGTGAGCACGAGGGAGTCGACGGCGTCGAGTCCGGAGAGGGTCTCGGCGTGGAAGGCGCCGATGCGGCCGAGGCCGAGGATTCCGATACGCATGAGGGTGCAGCTCCTATTGCGGTGAGGGTCAGTCGAGGGCACCGAGGACGTTCTGGTCCCAGTCGATCACCGAACCGGTGACCACGCCGGACCGGTCGGACAGCAGGAGGACGACGAAGTCGGCGATCTCGTCCGGCTGGCCGAGCTTGCCCATCGGCAGCCGGGCGGCGGCGCGCTCGCGCCAGTCGTCCCCGGCGCCGTGGAAGGCGCGCTGGGTGGCGTCCTCGCCCTCGGTCTCGGTCCAGCCGATGTTCAGGCCGTTGATCCGGATCCGGTCGTAGCGGTGGGCGTGGGCGGCGTTGCGGGTGAGCCCGGCGAGCCCCGCCTTCGCGGCCACGTACGGGGCCAGGAAGGGCTGCCCGCCGTGCGCCGACGAGGTGATGACGTTGACGATCGTGCCGGGCGCCTCACGGGCCACCATGTCCGCGACCGCGGCCTGCATGGCGAAGAAGGGCGCCTTGAGGTTGATCGCGATGTGCTGGTCGAACAGCTCGGGCGTGGTGTCCAGCAGGGTGCCGCGGCTGGTCAGCCCCGCCGCGTTCACCAGGCAGTCGATACGCCCGTACGCCGCCACGACCTGCCGTACGGAGTCCTTGGCCTGCTCGGCGTCGGCGAGGTCGGCGCGGACGAACAGGGCCTTGCCCCCGGCCGAGGTCAGCTCCGCGACCAGCGTCTCGCCGGGCCCGGTACGCCGTCCGGTGACGGCCACGGTCGCCCCCTCGCGCACGGCGGCGCGTGCGACGGCGGCACCGACACCCTGGGTGCCGCCGTTGACGAGGACGACCTTGTCGTCGAGAAGTCCCATGATCTGCGGTTCCTTTCAGCTCGCGCGGCGCGCGGCGTGGGCCCTCAGCTCCGCGCGGAGGGCCTCGGGGGTCCATGACTCGCGCAGGGCGCGGCGTACGAGGTCCGCCTGGGAGGGCGGGGCGAGTCCGTCGACGGGCGGGTCGCTGTCGAGGTTGGTGGGGAAGGGATAGCCCTCGGCGCTCGCGGCGATCACATGGCCGACGCCGGGCGCGTCCCCGCGTTCCAGCAGCACGGGGTAGACGGCGTTCACGACCGCCTCCCGGTCCACGGTCTCCATGGCCCGCCCGAACGCGGAGGACACCTGGAGCAGGTTGGCCATACGCCGGATGCCGGTGGAGCGGTTGGTGCCCGCGGCGTGGAACAGCGCCGGGTTGAAGAAGACGGCGTCGCCCTTGGCCAGCGGCAGCTGGATGTGGTGCGCGGCGAAGTACTCCTGGAAGTCGGGGCGCCGCCAGGCCAGATACCCCGGCTCGTACGTCTGCGAGTACGGCAGGTACATCGTCGGCCCGGACTCCACCGGCATGTCGCCGTGGGCGACGGCGCCCTGGAGGGTGAGCACGGGGGAGAGGCGGTGCACATGCGCGGGGTAGGCGGCAGCGGCCTCGTCGGAGAGGAAGCCGAGGTGGTAGTCGCGGTGCGCGGTCTGCGCGGCGCCACCCGGGTTGACCACGTTGACCTGCGAGGTGACCTGGTAGCCGGGGCCGAGCCAGGCGTGCGAGACGAGCGCGAGGACGTCGTTGGCGTAGTAGTCGGCGAAGGCCTCCGGGTCGTGCAGGGCCGCCTTCTCCAGGGCGTTCCAGATCCGGTCGTTGGCGCCGGGCCGCGCGAAGTGGTCGCCGGCCGTCGCACCGGAGGCGCGCTGCTCGGCGATCAGCGCCTCGAACACCCCGGTGAGCCGGTCCACGGCGGCCTCCGGGAAGGCGCCCCGGAACACCACGACGCCGGGTCCGTCGGTGAGCACCCGCACCAGCTCGTCCCGCAGCTTCTCGCCGCCCGCGGTTCCCTCGTAGACCGGTACGCCCTGCTCGACGGAGGCGGCATGCGGGAAGTCGGCCGGGTCGCAGGTCCGCTCCACGAGCCGGCGGAAGTCGTCCAGGTCGCAGTCGTCGGCGGACAGCCAGGGAGTGAAGGACATCGTCGTCCTCTCGGTGACAGGGACAAGGCAGTGCTGTCATTCTTGTCAGGACAAAGACGTCGAACAACCAGCAGGCAGCCATCAAAAACCCCTCAAGGAGTGCCGCTGTGGGCCACCCGTTCCCCATCCGCGAGATTGCACGTCAGGCGGGCCTGAGCGAGGCCACCGTGGACCGCGTGCTCAACGGCAGGGGAGGGGTGCGGGAGAGCACCGCGCGGGAGGTCAGACAGGCCATCGCCGACCTGGACCGGCAGCGCACCCAGGTCCGTCTGGTGGGCCGCACCTTCATGATCGACATAGTGATGCAGGCCCCCGAACGGTTCTCCACCGCCGTACGCTCCGCACTGGAGGCCGAACTGCCCTCCCTGCACCCGGCGGTGGTGCGTTCCCGCTTCCACTTCCGGGAGACCGGGCCGGTCGAGGAACTGACCCGCACCCTGGACCGGATCGCCCGGCGCGGCACCCAGGGCGTGATCCTCAAGGCCCCGGACGTTCCCGGGATCACGGCCGCCGTCGGCAGGCTCACGGCGGCCGGGATCCCGGTGGTCACCCTGGTGACCGACCTGCCCGCCACCCCGCGCCTGGCCTACGTCGGCATCGACAACCGGGCCGCCGGGGCGACCGCCGCGTACCTCATGGGGCAGTGGCTCGGCGACCGGCCCGGCAATGTGCTCACCAGCCTGTCCAGCGGGTTCTTCCGCAACGAGGAGGAGCGCGAGATGGGCTTCCGCAGCGCCATGCGCGCCCGCCACCCGCATCGCGCGCTGGTTGAGATCGCCGAGGGACAGGGCCTGGACGCCACCCAGTACGACCTGGTCCGCGCCGCGCTCGACCGGGACCCGGAGATCCGCGCCGTCTACTCCATCGGCGGCGGCAACATCGCCACCCTGCGCGCCTTCGAGGACGCCGGCCGGGACTGCGCCGTGTACATCGCCCACGACCTCGACCACGACAACACCCGCCTGCTGCACGACCACCGGCTGTCCGCGGTGCTCCACCACGACCTGCGCCAGGACCTGCGCGAGGCCTGCCGCATCGTGATGCGGCACCATGACGCCCTGCCGCCCGCGGGGCCCACGCTGCCGTCCGCGATCCAGGTGGTGACGCCGTACAACATGCCGCACACCCCGCCGCCCCGGACGCCGCCCGTGTGACGCCGTGTCACGACCGCGGTGACGGGGGATCGCTGCCTAACGTCGTCCGCATGAGCAAACGCGGCGTCACACCCACGACCGAACACGCCACGGAGGGCGGGCCGGAGCGGCTGGTGGCGCTGGCCGACGGCGTCTTCGCCATCGCCCTCACCCTGCTCGTCCTGGACCTGTCCATCGGACCGGGGCTGAACGACGAGGAGTACCACGACGCCCTGCGCGAAGTCCTGCCGAACCTGGGCGCCTACGCGATCAGCCTGATCGTGCTGGCCGGGTTCTGGCGCGAGAACCGCATGCTCTTCCACGGCGTCCGGCAGGTCGACGCCCAGGTGATCACCCTGACCCTGCTCGGGCTCGGCCTCGCGGCGCTCGTCCCCTTCCCGACCGTCCTCGTCGCGGAGTACGGCCACGAGAGCATCTCCGTCGTCATCTACTCGGCGGTGGTCGCCGCGCTGGGCGCCGTCCACCTCGCCCTGCTGCTCGTGATCGCCCGGCGCCCCTGGCTGAGCGGGGACGAGAAGCCGCTGCGCGATGTCACGGTCTCCGCGCTGGAGATGGGCAGCACGGTGGCGGTGTTCGTCGTGACGATTCCGCTGGCCCTGGCCGTCGGGCCCGCGGCCATGTGGTGGTGGCTGGTGCTGATCCCGGTCAAGGTGTGGCTTGGGCGGCGGTCGACGGCGGCCTGACGGCGTGCAGGGTGCGGCGCGGACGAGCGGCCGGGGCGGGCCGCCTGACCTCACGCGCCGGTCACCTCGGCCCAGCCGCCCTCCGCCGCCGAGCGGGTCATCGCGTCCAGCACCGCCGCGCTGTGCACCGCGTCCGCGAGCGTGGCACCGTACGGGACGCCCTCGGCGACGGAGCGCAGGAAACGGTAGGCCTCGACGACCTTCAGGTCGTCGTAACCCATGGCGTTGGCCGCGCCCGGCTGGAACGCGCCGAACTCACCGTCGCCCGGACCGACGTACACCGTGCTCACCGGCTGGTCCTGGTACGACGTCCCGCGGCTCACCCCGAGCTCGTTCATCCGGCGGAAGTCCCAGAACACCGCTCCCTTGGTGCCGTGCACCTCGAAGCCGTAGTTGTTCTGCTCGCCCACCGAGACCCGGCACGCCTCCAGCACACCGCGCGCGCCCGAGGCGAAGCGGAGCAGGCAGTTGACGTAGTCCTCGTTCTCCACCGGCCCGAGTTCACCGCCGGCGGCGCGGGTGTGACCGGCCGTGGCGCCCGCGGGCCGGGCCCGTTCGGGCACGAAGACGGCCGTGTCGGCGGCCACGGAGGTGATGTCGCCGAGCAGGAACCGGGCCAGGTCCGCGCCGTGCGAGGCCAGGTCGCCGAGCACCCCGCTGCCGCCGCGCTCCCGCTCGTACCGCCAGGTCAGCGCACCCTCGGGGTGGGCGGCGTAGTCGCTGAACAGCCGGAAGCGGACGTGGGTGACGGTGCCGATGTCACCCGAGGCGATCAGCTCGCGGGCCGCCTCCACGGCGGGCGCGTTGCGGTAGTTGAAGCCGACGGCGCCCTGCACGCCCGCCTCGGCCACCGCGTCGGCGACCGCGCGGGCGTCCTCGGCGGTCAGGCCCACCGGCTTCTCGATCCAGATGTGCTTGCCGGCCTGAGCCATGGCGACGCCGATCTCCCGGTGCAGGAAGTTCGGCGCGGTGATGCTGACCGCCTTCACCCGCGGGTCGGCGGCCACCTCGCGCCAGTCGCGGGTGGCCGAGGCGAACCCGAACTGCCGGGCGGCCTCCTCGGCCCGGCCCGGCACCTCCTCGGCGACGGTCACCAGCTCCGGGCGCACCGCGAGCCGCGGATAGTGGTGGCGGACACGGGCGTACGCCTGGGTGTGCACCCGCCCCATCCAGCCGAACCCGACGACGGCGACTCCGAGCGCATCCACCATGACAGCCCCTCTTTGGACCGGTCCAGAACTTGCGGAACCACCCTGAGTGCCTCTACGTCCTGGTGTCAACCCTTTGACAAGCGTGGCGCGTCCATGGAACGGTCCATGTCATGAGAGCGCCGACCATCCGCGACGTGGCCGAACGGGCCGGTGTCTCCAAGTCCCTGGTCTCCCTGGTGCTGCGCGGCTCCGACCAGGTACGGCCGGAGAAGCGTGAGGCCGTGCTGCGCGCCGTACGCGAACTCGGCTACCGCCCCAACACCGCCGCCCGCAGCCTCAGCGAACGCCGCACCCGCACCGTCGGCGTCCTCCTGAACGACCTGCGCAACCCGTGGTTCGTGGACCTGCTCGACGGACTGAACTCCCTGCTCCACGACAACGGCCTGCACATGCTGCTCGCCGACGCCCGCCTGAACCGCCGCACCGGCCAGGACCCGGCCGACCCCTTCCTCGACCTGCGCGTCGACGGCCTGGTCGTGGTCGGCACCCTGCCCGACCCGGCCGCCCTCGGCCCGGTCGCCGCCCGGATGCCGGTCGTGGTCGCGGGCGCCCGCGAGGCGGTGCCGCCGCACGTCGACGTCGTGGCGGGCGACGACGAACAGGGCGCGCGGCTGGCCACCGAGCACCTGATCGGCCTCGGCCACCGACGCATCGCGCACATCGCGGGCTACGGCGCGGTCGGCGAACTGCGCCGCCGCAGCTTCGAGGAGACCATGCGGGCACACGGGCTCGCCGACTCCGCCCGGGTGGAACCCAGCGACATGACCGAGGAGGGCGGCTACCGCACGATGGTCCGGCTGCTCGCCGGCCCCTCCCGGCCGACGGCCGTCTTCGCCGTCAACGACATCACCGGGGTCGGCGCGCTGTCGGCGGCCGAGGAACTCGGGCTGGCGGCACCTCGCGACCTGTCCGTCGTCGGCTACGACAACACGAGCATCTCCCGGCTCCGGCACGTGTGGCTGACCACGGTGGACGGCAGCGGGCACGACGTGGGGCGGCGGGCGGCACGGTGTCTGCTGGACCGCTTCGAGCACCGGGAGGCGCCGGGGCGCGTGCACCTGGCGGCGCCGGTACTGGAGGTACGGGGCAGTACGGGACCGCCCGTCACAGGTTGATCGCGTACACCTTGCGCAGCGTCTCGTGCACCGTCCACGTCGTGCGGTCACCGGCGCGCAGTACCGCCATGTCGCCGGGACCCACCTTCAGCGTGTCGCCGCCCTCGACCTCGATCGTGGCCGAACCGCTCAGCACCACGAACAGTTCGTCCGCCTCCGTGTCGGTGACCACGCCCGGCGTGATCTGCCAGATGCCCCGGATCTGCCGCCCGTCGGGAGACTCCCAGATCACCTTGCCGGTCACCTCGGGGGTGCCGGAGACGATCTGGGCCGGGTCGAGCGGATCGGGTTCGAGTTCGGCGTCGGGGACGTGGACCGCGAAACTGGGAGGCAGGGCATCGCTCATGACGTGACCCTAACCAGCGTGGGCCGGTCCCGGGCGTCGACAGAGTGTGCGGGATCGGACCAGGTGGGGGGACACTTCGTCGGGGACCCGCCGTTCGGGGCGGGTGGACGCGACCAGTTGGAGGAGTGGCCATGACGGACGACGACACCCTCTCCTTCACCCACGACTCCCCGCCCGTGCGGACCGTGCTGCGCCCCGGCGCCGCCCTGACGGCGCCCGCGGAGGAGGCCGGGCGGCTGGGGCTGCGGCGGCTGCTGGTGCTGTGCGGGGCGCGCGGCGCCGAGGCCGTACGGCCCGTCGCGGAGGCGCTCGGGCCGCTCTGCGCCGGGGTGCACGCCGAGGCCCGGATGCATGTGCCGACGGAGGTGGCCGACCGGGCCGTGGAGGCGGCGCGCGCGGCCGGCGCGGACGCGTGCCTCGCGGTCGGCGGCGGCTCCTCGATCGGACTCGGCAAGGCTGTCGCGCTCCGCACCGGCCTGCCTCTGATCGCCGTGCCGACCACCTACTCCGGCTCCGAGATGACCCCGATCTGGGGGCTGACGGAACACGGCGTGAAGCGCACCGGCCGCGACCCGTCCGTCCGGCCGAGGAGCGTCGTCTACGACCCCCGGTTGACCCTCTCGCTGCCCGTGCCGCTCTCCGTGACCAGCGGCGTCAACGCCCTCGCGCACGCGGTCGAGGCCCTGTACGCCCGGGACGCCTCGCCGCTGACCGGGCTGACCGCCGAGGAAGGCCTCCGGGTGATGGCCGAGGCGCTGCCCGCGGTGGCCGCCGACCCCGAGTCACTGGCGGCCAGGAGCCGCGCGCTGTACGGGGCCTGGCTGTGCGGGACCGCTCTGGGCGCCGCCACGATGGGCCTGCACCACAAGCTCTGCCATGTCCTCGGCGGCTCCTTCGGCCTGCCGCACGCCGAGACGCACACGCTGGTACTGCCCCACGTCCTCGCCCACAACGCACCGGCCGCCCCCGAGGCCGCCGCCGCCGTCGCCCGCGCCCTGCGCACCGACGACGCCCCGCGCGCCCTGTGGGAGCTGCCCCGGGGACTCGGCGCCCCGCACTCGCTGGCCGAACTCGGGCTGAAGGAAACGGACTTGGCGTGGGCGGCGGCCCAGGTCACTGGTGAGGCGTTCGAGAATCCGCGCACCGTGACGGTGGACGGGGTGCTCGGCATCCTGCGCGCGGCGTACGAGGGCGTCGCGCCGACGGCGTAGCCCACGCGCCCGACGGGGGAGTCGTCGCTGCCGAGCCTGTGCGCATCCGCATCCGCAACCGCATCCGAATCCGCACACACCCGCACGCCCGACAAAATTGTTGACAATTCTGTCGGGCTAGATTTAGGTTCGACAGGCACTCACTCAGGGAGGGCAGCGATGCCGAACAAAGCCCGTCCGAGCACCGGGGAGCAGGCCAAGCAGCACGCGCTCGCGCAGTTGCGGCAGGCGATCCTGCACGGCGAGATGGCACCGGCGCAGCGGCTGGTGGAGAACGAACTCGCCGAGCAGTTCGGTGTGACCCGGGCGAGCATCCGAGGGGCGCTCATCGATCTGGAGGCCCAGGGCCTCGTCGAGCGGATCCGCAACCGCGGCTCGCGGGTGCGGGTGGTCACGGTCGAGGAGGCGGTCGCCATCACCGAGTGCCGCATGGTCCTGGAAGGACTGTGCGCGGCGAAGGCAGCCGTCGCCGCCAGCGACGCGCAACTGGCCGAACTCACCGAGCTGGGCACGGCGATGACCAAGGCCGTGGCCGACGGCGAGCCGGTCACCTACTCCGACCTCAACCATGAACTGCACGCCCGGATCCGGGAGTTCTCCGGCCAGCGCACCGCACTGGAGCTGCTGGAACGGCTCAACGCCCAACTGGTGCGCCACCGTTTCCAGTTGGCGCTCAGGCCGGGGCGTCCGCAGCAGTCCCTGAAAGAGCATCTGGCGATGATCGAGGCGATCAGGGCCAGGGACCCCGAGGCGGCCGAGAAGGCCGTCCGCGCCCACCTCAGCAGCGTCATCGAGGCGTTGCGCGACTGAACTCGTGCGAGGCGGGCGTCCACCTGTCATCAAGGAGTTCGCAGACATGACTCAGGCCAACGCGCCCGCCACCCGACCACGTTCGACGCTCGTCGTCACCGCGCACGCCGGGGACTTCGTGTGGCGGGCCGGTGGTGCCATCGCCCTGGCCGCGTCCCGGGGCGAGCGGGTCACCATCGCCTGTCTGACCTTCGGTGAGCGCGGCGAGTCCGCCAAGGCGTGGCGCGAGGGGAAGCGGCTGGCGGAGATCAAGGCCATACGGCGCGACGAGGCCGAGCGCGCCGCCGCCACCCTCGGCGCCGAGGTCCGCTTCTTCGACGCCGGTGACTACCCGCTCGTGCCCACCGCCGAACTGACCGACCGGCTCGTCCACGTCTACCGCGAGACCCAGCCGGACGTGGTGCTCACCCACCCCGTCGAGGACCCCTACAACGGCGACCACCCGGCCGCCAACCGGATGGCTCTTCAGGCCCGCATCCTCGCCCAGGCCATCGGCTACCCGGGCGAGGGCGACATCATCGGCGCCCCGCCCGTCTTCTACTTCGAGCCCCACCAGCCCGAGATGAGCGGCTTCCGCCCGGAGGTGCTGCTCGACATCACCGAGGTGTGGGAGACCAAGCGCAAGGCGATGGAGTGCCTCGCCGCCCAGCAGCACCTGTGGGACTACTACACCGACCTGGCCGTCCGCCGGGGCGTCCAGCTCAAGCGCAACGCCGGACCCAACCTGGGGCTTCCGCACAGGACGATGGCCGAGGCGTTCATGCGGCCCTTCCCGCAGATCGCGAAGGAGCTGGCATGAGCGGCGTGATCGTCACCGGCCCCCCGAAGGCGGACCTCGCCGACGTCGACGCGCTGGCCCGCTTCGGCGTGGCCACCGTCAGCGAGGCGATGGGGCGAACGGGCCTGCTGGGCCCGGACATCCGCCCCGTCCAGCAGGGCGTGCGGGTCGCCGGGACCGCCGTCACCGTGCTGAGCTGGCCCGGCGACAACCTCATGATCCACGCCGCCGTGGAGCAGTGCGGCGCGGGCGACATCCTGGTCGTCACCACCACCTCCCCGTGCACGGACGGCCTGTTCGGCGAACTGTTCGCGACTGCGCTGCAGCGACGGGGCGTCCGCGGCGTCGTCCTGAACACCGGCGTCCGGGACACCCAGGAACTGCGGGGGATGGGCTTCCCCGCCTGGTCCCGGGCGGTGTCCGCGCAGGGCACGGTCAAGGCGACCGGCGGCTCGGTCAATGTGCCGATCGCCATCGACGGCCAGGTGATCCACCCCGGTGATGTGATCCTCGCCGACGACGACGGCGTGGTGGTCGTCCCCCGCGAGCGCGCCCGCGAGACGGTGACGAAGGCCGAGGCCCGCGAGGCCAAGGAGGCCGCCACCCGCGCCGCCTTCCTCGACGGCGAACTCGGCCTGGACCGCTACGGGTTGCGCGACACCCTCAAGCGGCTCGGCGTCGAGTACCGGACGTACGAGGAGTACGAGGGGGAGCGGTCGTGACCGAGGCGGTGCCCTGTCTGCTGATGCGCGGCGGCACTTCCAAGGGCGCCTACTTCCTCGCCTCCGACCTGCCCGCCGAACCGGCGGCCCGCGACGAGCTGTTGCTGCGGATCATGGGCAGCCCGGACGAGCGCCAGATCGACGGCCTCGGCGGTGCCCACCCGCTCACCAGCAAGGTGGCCGTGGTGGCGCCGTCGGCCGACCCGCATGCCGACGTCGACTACCTCTTCCTCCAAGTCGTCGTCGACCGACCCGAGGTGAGCGACCGTCAGAACTGCGGGAACGTCCTCGCCGGGATCGGCCCGTTCGCCGTCGAGCGCGGGCTGGTCCAGGCGGGGGAGGAGCGGACCGCCGTACGCATCCGCATGCTCAACAGCGGCGACCTGGCGACGGCGACCTTCCCGACCCCGGGCGGGCGGGTCCAGTACACCGGGGACACCGAGATCTCCGGAGTGCCCGGCACGGCCGCGCCCGTGCTGATCGAGTTCCCGCCGGGCTCCTCGCCCCTGCTGCCCACCGGACGCGTCCGGGACGAGATCGACGGCATACCGGTCACCTGCGTGGACAACGGCATGCCGACGGTGCTGATGGAGGCGGAGGCGCTGAAGGTCACCGGGTACGAGTCGCCCGCGGAACTGGAGGCGAACTCCGCACTCACGGACCGGCTGCGCCGGATCAGGCTGGGCGTGGGCCGGCTGATGGGCCTGGGCGACGTCTCCGCGACGACCGTGCCGAAACTGACCCTCCTCGCCCCACCCCGGTACGGTGGCGCGATCACCACCCGCACCTTCATCCCCGAGCGCTGCCACACCTCGATCGGGGTGCTGGGCGCGGCGAGCGTGGCCGCGGGCCTGCGCCTCGACGCCGGAGTCGGCACGGACCTGGCCCGGCTCGACCCCGCCGACGACCGGATCCGAATCGAACACCCCACGGGCTTCCTGGACATCGAGAGCAGTCTCGGCACCGGTGCCGACGGTCTCCCCGCGGCGCGCCGCACCGCCGTGGTCCGCACCGCCCGCAAGCTCTTCGACGGCACCGTCTTTCCCCGGGCCGCCGCACACCCTCAAGGAGGTCAATGATGACTCCGCCGCTCGGCGACATCGCCCACATCGGTCACGCCCAGTTGTTCACCCCCGACCTGGACGCCAGCGTCGCCTTCTTCACCGAATACCTGGGCCTGACGGTCCATCACCAGCAGGGCGACTCCGTCTACTTGCGCACCTACGACGACTACGAGCACCACAGCCTGGTCCTCACCGCCCGCGCCCAGCCCGGCCTCGGCCGCCTTGCCCTGCGCACCTCCAGTGAGGAGGCCCTGCTGCGGCGGGTGAAGGCGGTCGAGGAGGCGGGCGGCACCGGAGAGTGGGTCGAGGACGAACCGGGTCTCGGCAGGCTCTACGTCACCACCGACCCGGACGGCCACGAGCACGCCCTGTACTGGGAGAGCGAACACTACGACGCGCCCGAGGAGTTGCGCCCCGCGCTGAAGAACCAGCCGCAGGCCAAACCCAACCGGGGCGTCGGCGTCCGCCGCCTCGACCACGTCAACTTCCTCGCCGCCGATGTGCTCGCCAACGCCGAGTTCCAGCAGCACGTGCTCGGCGCCCGGCCGACGGAACAGATCCGACTGGACAGCGGGCGGATCGCCGCCCGCTGGCTGACGTACACGAACAAGTCCTACGACGTGGTCTACACCTCGGACTGGACCGGCTCCAGCGGGCGGCTGCACCACCTCGCCTTCGCCACCGACACCCGCGAGGAGATCCTGCGCGCCGCCGATCTCGCCATCGACACCGGCGTGTTCATCGAGACAGGGCCGCACAAGCACGCCATCCAGCAGACGTTCTTCCTCTACGTCTACGAGCCGGGCGGCAACCGGATCGAGCTGTGCAATCCGCTCACCCGGCTCGTCCTGGCGCCGGACTGGCCGCTGATCACCTGGACCGAGGAGGAGCGCAAGAAGGGGCAGGCCTGGGGTCTGAAGACCATCGAGTCGTTCCACACCCACGGCACCCCGCCCGTGGCGTAGGCGACCTGGCCGAAGCGCGCGAGGAGCTGTGCGGAGGATTGTCGATGAGATTGTTGACAAAAACGTTGACTCTTTCCGTACGGCTCCTTAGCGTCTGGTGCGCACCCCGCACGAGAGGAAGAACAACGATGTCCCCCCTCGCTCCCACCGCCCGCGGCGGCAGACTCGCCGTCCTGGTCATCGGACTGTGCTGGCTCGCCGTGCTCTTCGACGGGCTCGACATGTTCATCTACGGCTCGGTCCTGCCGCACCTGCTGGAGACCGGCACCTTCGGCCTGACCCCCGACCAGGCCGGCGACCTCGGCTCCTACGCCACCTTCGGCATGCTCGTCGGCGCGCTCACCGCGGGCACCGTGGCGGACCGGATCGGCCGCAAGAAGCTGATGGTGGCCTGCGTGACCCTGTTCTCGCTGGCCTCCGGCCTCTGCGCGATCGCCGACTCCGTCGCCGTCTTCGGCCTCGGCCGCACCCTCGCCGGCATCGGGCTCGGCGGCCTGCTCCCCACCGCGATCAGCATGGTCTCCGACTACGCCCCGCGCGGCCGGGCCGCCCTCGTCATCGGCATGCTGATGACCGCCCACCACGCGGGCGGCATACTCTCCGCCTACGTCGCCAAGTGGCTGATCGAACCGGCCGGCTGGCGCGCCGCCTTCTGGGTCTGCGTCGCCCCCCTGCTCTTCGCCCCGGTGCTCGCGAAGTTCCTCCCCGAGTCCCTGAGCTTCCTCCTCGCCAAGGGCCGCGCCGAGGAGGCCCGCGCCCTGGCCACCCGCTACGACGTGGAACTCCCCGCCGCCAAGCCCGAGAAGGCGACCGCCGCCGACCGCTGGGCGAACCTGGTCTCGCTCTTCCGCGGCGGCGAGTGGATCCAGACCCTGCTGTACTGGCTCGCCTCCTTCGGCGGACTCCTCCTGGTCTACGGCGTCGCCACCTGGCTGCCCACCCTGATGCGTGCCGAGGGGTACGAACTGGGCTCCGCTCTCACCTTCGTGGTCGTCTTCAACCTCGGCGGCATCACGGGCATGCTGCTGGCCGGACGCGCCGCCGACCGCTTCGGCGCCCCGCGCATCTCGGCGATCTGGTTCGCGCTCACCGCGGCCGGGGTGTTCCTGCTCAGCGTCCACATGCCGCTCGCCGTCACCATGACGGTCGTCTTCCTCACCGGCGTGTTCCTCAACAGCGCCCAGACGATGATCTACGCCACCGTCTCGATCCGCTCCCGCCCCGACAACCGCGCCACCGCCGTCGGCTGGACCTCCGGCATGGGCCGCTTCGGCGCCGTCTTCGGCCCCTGGCTCGGCGGCCAGCTGCTCGCCGCGGACCACGGCGACTGGGGCTTCACCGCCTTCGCCCTGGCGGGACTCTCCTCCACGGTCCTCATCGGCGCCGCCGCCCTGCGCGGCGCCCGCCGGACCCCGGCCGACACCCCCACCCAGGAACTGGCCACCGCGCACTGACCGCGCCCCGGACGCCGGCCCCACCGGCCGGCGTCCGCCGTCAGAGTCGCGCAGACCTGAGCATCCGGTCGCATACGGTAAGGTTTACCTGCGCGTTGTCGCGGATTACCGCGAGCGCAGGCACCGGGACGTGGCGCAGCTTGGTAGCGCACTTGACTGGGGGTCAAGGGGTCGCAGGTTCAAATCCTGTCGTCCCGACGGTGCGACGAGGTCCCCGCGGGCAGCAGCCCGCGGGGACCTTTCGCGTGTCCGGTTTACGGGTAGCTGCGCAGGTTGGCCACGTTGGTCGTGGAGTTGGACGGGCCGCCGCGGTCGTTGATGACGTGGCGGATGGTGCCGGTGCCGCCCAGGGAGACGGTCACCATGCTGGTGAAGGTGACGCCGGGGCGGTTGGGGGCCTCGATGGCGCGTTCGGCGGTGACGCTCGGGTTGACGTTGAAGTAGCAGTAGCTGCCGAGGCCGTACGCCTGGTGGCTGGTGACCCCGTCGGCGACCTTGTAGGCGGCGTAGCCCTGGGTGGAGCCGTTCATCCAGGCGGCCTGGTTGGGCGGGTCGTAGGGCATCTCGTTCTGGTAGAAGTACGTGCGGCCGCCGTTGCCGTTCCAGATCGTCTGGTACTTCTGGTAGTGCTCGACGAACAGGCCGTACATGGTGACGTTGTCACCGTTGACGATCAGTCCGGTGTCGCCGGTGTTGGAGTTCCAGCCGATGCCGTTGCCGTGGTCGCCGCGCCAGATCCAGGTGTGGTCGCCGATGACGTGGTCGCTGTTGACGACCAGGCTGGTGGTCGCCCTGCCGACGTGGGCGCCGCCGACGCGGAAGTACACGTCGTGCAGGGATGTCGGGTTGGCGGCGTGGGAGGCGGATGCGCCGGGCGGGCCGACCTCCATCAGGGTGGGGGAGTTGGTGGTCCCCGCGTCGAAGAGGACGCCCGCGACCTTCACACCGTCGACGTCGGCCACCTTCATGGCGGTCACGCCGTTGTCGGGGACGAACGTGGCGAGGCCCAGGCCGAGGATCACGGTGTTCGCGCGGTTCACCTGGAGTGTGCGGTCGAGGTGGTACACGCCGGGGGTGACCAGGAGGTTCCTGCCCGCTGCCAGGGCCGCGTTGATGTCCGCCGCGGTCGCGCCGGGCTTCACGATGTGGAAGCTGTCCAGGGAGAGCGAGCTGCCGGCGGGGGTGCCGCCCGCCCAGCTCGTACCCGTGGAGTTGGTGCGCACCGACGGCACGAACACCTTGTAGGCGCCGTCGCCGTCGACGTAGAGGAAAGGCTTCTCGCGGGTGACCGGGGCCTGACCGACCGTCGTGTACGGCGGGTTGGGGAAGCTCGTGCCCGGGACGCCCTGGCTGCCGACGAAGACCATGTTCCAGTTCGAGCCGGTCCAGCTGCCGAGCTGGGAGTTGCGGGTCAGCCACTGCTGCTGGGTGCCGGAGTTGACCTGGCCGTCGACCTTGGTGTCGGCGAACAGACCGCCGCTGGCCCAGCCGCCGTCGTCCAGGGCGAGGTTGCCGCGCAGATGCATCCGGCGGTACGGCGCGGCCTGCGACACCGCCCAGCGGTCGTTGCCGCCGGACGGGTTGACCGACAGGTTCTCGGCGCCGCGCCAGAAGTTCTGGGTGGCGTTCTGCGGCGGGAACCAGTCGGCCTCGGCGTGCACCGCGCCGTTGACG
This sequence comes from Streptomyces sp. DI166, assembly GCF_900091315.1. Lineage (GTDB taxonomy): Bacteria > Actinomycetota > Actinomycetes > Streptomycetales > Streptomycetaceae > Streptomyces > Streptomyces fuscus. Next base: position 3,576 of record NZ_FLSP01000001.1, on the reverse strand, counting down.
GTGACCGCGTCCGGGGTGAGACCGAGCCCGGCGACCTGGGTGTAGAAGCCGACGTTGACGTCCGCGTTGTAGGAGCCCGGCTTGAACAGCACGGCGTATCGCTGGGAGCCGAACTGGTTCTCCTCCTGCTGCTGGAAGATCGTGTTCAGTCGTGACTGGACCGTCGAGGTCGGCGTCGAGGGGTCGAACACCACGACGTTCGGGCCGAGATCGGGGTTGGCCGTCGAAGGGGACACCGGCACCACCTGGAAGCGCTGGGCGGCGCTGCCGTTGCAGGTGTACTGCACGAACTGCACGCTGTCGGCGGTCGAGGCGCCCGGGTCGTCCAGGCACTTGCCGCTGTGCCGGTTGACGAAGCGGTACGCGCCGCCGCCCAATTCCTCCGCCCGCCACTGCTGGTTGGCGCCGCCGCCGTAGGCCCACAGGTGGACCGGGGCGTTGTCGGCGGTGGAGACCTCGGCGACGTCGACGACCTGGCCGGTGTTGTTGGCGTTGTTGATCCGGACGTAGCCGTCGCCGGTGGCGGTGAAGCTCCAGCGCTGGGCGGTGGTCCCGTTGCAGGAGTACTGCTGCACGACGGTGCCGTTCGCGGTGGCGGCCGCGCGGGCGTCCAGGCAGCGTCCGCTGGCGGCGTTCATGACGGTGGCGAAGCCGGTGGGCAGTGCCTCGGGTGCGGCGTTAGCCGTCGTGGGCACGGCCGCCAGCAGGCCGGCAGCCAGGGAGAGTACCGCCAGGGAAGCGGCGGCTGGGGGGTGGGTTCTTGTCATGCTCGCGAAACATAAAGGTACGGACCACTTACGTCAAGAGATGAAGTAAGTGTTGAATTAAGGGCGTTGACGGTAACGGCGGCAACAAAAAACGACGCTGCCGAACTCGTCGCCCTCCCCCGAAGGCGGCGAGTTCGGCAGCTCCCCCGGCGCCGGACTGTGGTGGTCCGTCCGTCCGTGTACGGCTGTCCCCGTGCCGTTACCAGCACATCACTGCGGTTTCCCCCGACCCCCAGGCGGAGTACAACCGCACACGGACGAAGTAGCGGCGGCCCCTGACGAGCCGGGCCCTGATCGTGGCATTGCCGGACGTGCCCCCGTCGTCCCGGCCGGTGAGGAAGCGGGGTTCGCCGTCCCGCTCCTCGAAGACCACCACGACCGTGTCGCAGTCACCGAAGGTGCCCAGCGTGTACTCGCGGGTCTCCGGCGGCTCGACGGTGAAGTCGGCCTGCTCGCCCGGGCCGAGCGCGATCGGCACCGAACGGAACGGCACCAGTGCGGGCGGCCGCTCGGGGCCGGTCGGCGGGTACCAGCGCAGGACGAACTCCTTGTCCGCGGCGGACAGCGTGCCCGGCGGGTTCAGGCCCGCCCGGTACTGCTCCGGCTCCAGGATCAGCCCCGCCGCGAACGGGTACTCCATGATCGACTGCGGATCCCACACGGAGCCGTTGACCTCGTCCGGGTCCAGCTTGCGCAGGATGTTGAAGTGCGTCGTCTCCCGGCTCCAGAAGTTCGGCGGCCCGGCGAGGTCCGCGAGGACCGCCTCGTCGTCCCAGTGGATGCCGGCGAACGGGCTCTGGTGTTCGTGCAGCATGCCGAGCGCGTGCCCGATCTCGTGCAGGGCGGTGGCCCGCTCCCCGGGCACGGTCAGGTCCCAGCCGAAGTTCATGGTGCGTTCGTTCAGACCGACCTGGAGCGCGTCCTTGCCCACGGTCGACCACGAACCATCACCCAGCTGGAACCCGATCCGCAACTCGGCTTCCGAGCGGTCGGAGACCTCCGTGAACGACACCCCGATACCCAGGTCCCGCCACTCCTGGAAGCACTCGCGCACCACGTCCCGCTGCTCCTTCGAGCCGACCCACGACACCCGTCGGGACCCCCCGGTTCCCGGTACGGGAATCACGGACGCGTCGTTGTCGCCGTCGAAGAAGTAGTAGTGCAGGACCGTGTTGTTGACCCACATACGGCGTCCGCCGATGAGCGCGCGCTGCCGCTCGGCGGTCAGCCCCGGTGCCAGAGGCGGGGCCGACTGCTGCGCGAGGGAGCAGTAGCGAGCGGTCATGCGGCAAGGTTGCCGCCGCGGGCCGCCGTCCGCCTGAGTCGAGGGCTACTCAAGTCACCCTGTATCAGAACTGAGTAACCCGGCTCTATGGGGTGTGACGACATTCGAACGGGATGCGAAGACCCTGGAGCTGCCCTGGCCGTTCACCGGACGGGACAGCGAAGTCGAGCTGATCCGCCGGTCGCTGGCCGCCGGCAGGCACGGCATCGTGGTGACCGGAGCCGCGGGCAGCGGCAAGACCCGGCTCGCCGCCGAGGCCACCCGCGGCAGCGACCGCGCGCTGGTGGCCGGGACACCCGAGGCCCGCGCCCTCCCCTTCGCCGCCTTCGCGCACCTGCTGCCCGAGGACGTCACCCTGCACCGCGCGGTCCAACTGCTGTCGTCGGTACGGCAACTGATCGTCGACGACGCCCACCTCCTGGACGACGCCTCCGCCGCCCTGGTCCACCAGCTCGCCGTGCAGGGACGCACCCGGCTGCTGGTCGTGGCGACCGACGGCGCGCCCGCGCCCGGCGCGATCTCCCGGCTGTGGACGGGGGAACTGCTGCCCCGCCTCGCCCTGGACCCGCTGCCGCCGGAGGAGACGGAGCACCTGATCGTGGACGGTGGCCTGGAGCCGCTCACCGTGAACCGGCTGCACCGCCTGTGCCGGGGCGACCTGCGGCTGCTGCGCGACCTGGTGGGCGCGGTGCGCAAGCGCGGACTGCTCACCCGGGTGCCGGACTCGGACACCTGGGCCTGGCGGGGACCGCTGCCGCTGACGCCGACCGTGCGTGAGCGCACCGCACACGTACTGGACCGGGTCCACCCGGAGGAGCGCGAGACCCTCGAACGCCTCGCCTTCTGCGAACCCCTGGCCCCGCACATGGACGAGTTCGACCTGTGGGCCCTGGAACGCCTGGAGGCCGACGGACTCATCCGCATCGACGACGCGGGCGCCGTACGCCTCGTCCACCCGCTGCACGGCCCGGCACTGCGGGCGGCGGCGGGACGCCTGCGGGCCCGCCGCCTGGCCCGTACGCCCGAGGAGTGCGGGCGGGCCCTCGCCGCCGAGACGGCCGTCCTGCGCCGCAGCGTCCAACTGGCCGACGTACGGGCCGTGTCGGCGCCCGTGGGGGAGTGGCTGGTGGACGAGGGCGCGCCGGTACCGGCCGAGTACGCGGCCGTACGCGCGAGGTTCGCCCGTTTCGGGGGACGGCTGCGGGAGGCCGAGGCCTGGGCCAGGGAAGGGCTGCGCGACGCGCCCCGGGACGAGGACTGCCGTCGTGAACTGGCCCTGGCGGTGGCGGACGCGGGCGACGGCGACTGGCCGGCCGTGACACGCGGCGACCTGGACGCGGCGCCGGACGAGGTGGAGCCGTACGACGCGGTACGCCTCGGCGTGCCGGAGCGTGCCCTGGGACGGCTCCACGGGGTCTTCGCCCAGCACGCCGACGCCCTCGCCCGCGGCGACGGGCCCGCGCTCGACCGCGCCGCCGAGGCGCTGCGCGAACGCGGGCTGCTGCTGTACGCGGCCGAGGCGCA